>DASQOR010000020.1:0-12513 GCA_035644395.1 Steroidobacteraceae bacterium | reverse complement strand
CATCGACGGAGGAGTTTGGCACCTCGATGTCGGCTCATCACATCCTGGGGCTGTAGCAGGTCCCAAGGGTATGGCTGTTCGCCATTTAAAGTGGTACGCGAGCTGGGTTCAGAACGTCGTGAGACAGTTCGGTCCCTATCTTCCGTAGCCGTTGGAGATTTGAGGGTGAGTTGCTCCTAGTACGAGAGGACCGGAGTGAACGTATCTCTGGTGTTCCGGTTGTCACGCCAGTGGCACTGCCGGGTAGCTATATACGGACGGGATAACCGCTGAAAGCATCTAAGCGGGAAGCCCCCCCCAAGACTAGATCTCCCTGGGAACTTGATTCCCCTGAAGGGCCGTCGAAGACTACGACGTTGATAGGCCGGGTGTGTACGCGCAGCAATGCGCTCAGCTAACCGGTACTAATTGCCCGTGAGGCTTGACCATATAACACCCAAGGTGACTGGGTGTGCTGATGACGATTTGATGCGTACTCGTGAGTGCGACAAACGTCTGAACAAATTTCCGGATTGGGGCGGTGGATCGAAGGTCAGGGTTAGTCCTTTAATCGATCGCTCAAAAGTTTGCCTGGCGGACATAGCGGGCGGGAACCACCCGATCCCTTTCCGAACTCGGAAGTGAAAACGCTCTGCGCCGATGATAGTGTGGCCGCAAGCCATGCAAGAGTAGGTCACTGCCAGGCTTTTGATCTGAAGGAGCCCCTGGTGCGATGAGCGCCAGGGGCTTTTTCTTTTTCCCCGCCCGGCGTGGTATGAACTACGCCGGGACGGACGGAACCAGGATCGCGTGCGCGCAACAGGGATAACGGTCATCGGTTTCGCGGCTTTGCTGGCCGCGGGCGCCGCGCCGGCCGCCGGCCGCTGGAGCGGATTCATCGCCGCTACGACCGACTACGTCTACCGCGGCGTATCGCAGACCCACGGCCACCCGGCGCTGCAGGGCGACCTGCATTACGAAGCCGCCGGCGGCACGTATCTCGGCACCTGGGTGTCGAACGTGCACCCCGCTGACGGCACGGATTCCACGCTCGAATTCGACCTTTACCTGGGCCATTCCTGGCTGCTGTCCGACGACTGGCGCGCCCGGCTGACCGCCGTTCACTACGAGTACCTCGACACGCCATGGCAGGGCCCGAAGGATTACGACGAGCTCGTCGGCTCGGTCACTCTCCGGGATCGGCTGACGGCCTCCGTAGCCTGGGCGCCGAACACCTGGCGCTACTCGGTGGCGGACGGCCCAGCACGTCGCGCAGCAACATCATACGAGATGACCGGTCGTCAGCCAGTCGGACGTGGCTGGTACCTGTCCGGCGGCGCGGGGTATTACGATCTCTCGAGCTTCGGCGAGGGCGGCTACTGGTTCTGGAATGCCGGCCTTGGCTTTGGCCGCTCGCACTACCAGGTGGACCTGTCCTATTTCGGGCTCGATGCCCCGGACTGGGCCTTCCTCTACAACGGGGCCGAATCCGCCGACTGGGCGTTGACCGTGACCTGGAAGTTCTGAACATTAAGAAGTGCCTGCCGATTGAACGTCCGCTGCACTGCAAGGAACTCACGGGCAATAGGCGGCAGGGAATGAGGTTTGCAGGTGAGCGTATTGCGGCGATCGAATGAGCGGGGGCGGGCGGGAACGGAGTCCGCGGCGGAGCGCGAGCTGCATTTGCTCGAGCGCGTTGCGCATCAGGACAACGCCGCGTTCCAGGAGCTCTATTTTCTCTATCACCGCCGGCTTGCGCGTTTCCTGACGCGGCTCGTGCGCCGCTACGACATTGCCGAAGAGGTCATCAACGACACGATGTGGGTCGTGTGGCGCAAGGCAGCGGATTTTCGCGGGGCCTCGCGCGTTTCAACGTGGATCATGGGCATCGCGTACCGGCGCGCATTGAAAACTCTTCAGCGTGTGAGCGCCGTCACAGCACACGAGAACCCGACCGACACGTTGCCGGAACTCACGACCGACGAGCCATTGCGCAGTGACGAGTTGAGTGACTGGCTGGCGGTGGCCCTCGAGCGCCTGCCGGTCGAGCAGCGCGTCGTTCTCGAGCTGACGTACCTCCTCGGCCATTCCTGCGAGGAAATCTCCACGATCATGGACTGTCCCGTGAACACTGTTAAGACGCGCATGTTTCATGCGCGCCAGAAGCTCAGGGTCATGCTGCCGAAGCTGGCCGGCCCGGTCCCGAGGACGGAGCGATGAACGCGCGCACGCCGTCCGCGGAGTTGCACGACCGCGCCTGGGAACTGCTGCCGTGGCTCGTCAACAGCAGGCTCGAAGGCAACGACCACGACTGGCTTACGCTTCATCTCGCGGAATGCGAGGAATGCACCCGCGAGCTGCAGGTTCAGACGGAGCTAAAGTCCGGGCTGGCAGCGGACGCG
The DNA here is from genome assembly GCA_035644395.1 of Steroidobacteraceae bacterium. Lineage (GTDB taxonomy): Bacteria > Pseudomonadota > Gammaproteobacteria > Steroidobacterales > Steroidobacteraceae > JBGPLJ01. The sequence goes on along the minus strand of DASQOR010000020.1, from coordinate 10,132 downwards.
CGCGTGGAATACGCGCCGCAGGCGTCGTACCAGAAACTGATGTCGCGCATCGAGGAGATCGAGCGCACGGAGAGCGGGCCCGCCGCTCGTGAAACGGAGCGGGCCGCTCCGCTGCCGGGCATCCGCTTTCCGCGCTGGCTGATGGCGACACTTGCCACGCAGGCGGCCCTGGTGATTACGCTCGCCGTGCTCATTGGCTGGCAGGCGTTCGACCGGCTGCTCTCGCCGAGGTACCAGACGCTCACTTCTTCCGAGCCTGGCGAGGCCGTGCACGGCAATCTGCGGATCGTCCTGGCACCCTCGGTTACCGTCGCGCAGTTCCAGTCGCTGCTCGAATCGGTCGGCGCACGGGTCGTCGCGGGACCGACGAACGCCAACGTCTGGACTCTCAGGCTTCCGTACCTCGAGCACTCGCCGCGATTCGACGCGACTCTCAAGCTGCTGCGCACCGACGACCGCGTGGTGTTCGCCGAACCCGTATCGAGCGCACCGGCGGCGCCGTGAAATCCGCGATCCTCATGGCGCTCGTGCTCGGACTCGCGGGCTGCGCGTCCGGGCTGAATGCGACGCGTCCTGCGGCGTTGCCGGGCGATGTCCAGGCGAATCCGGACAGCTACGTCGTCGTCGCCGTGCGCAATGAGTCCTTGCCGGTGGCGAGCCGGGCGGGCTCCACGCCACGCGGCTACGACGGCGCCGCCTCGTATTCCACTTCGAGCGCCGCGCTCGCCCTCATCGAGTCGATTGCGCACGACTACGGCCTGCACGAAGTCGCGGGCTGGCCGATCGACGCCCTGCACGTGCACTGCGTGGTGTTTCGCCGGCCGCTGGAGGGCGACCGCGCTGAACTCCTGGAACGGCTGGCTCATGACCCGCGCGTCGCGCTCGCGCAGCCGCTGAATACCTTCCAGACAGCCACCGCCGCATTCAACGATCCGTACGCGAAGTTGCAGACGAGCCTCGATGCACTGGGCATAGCGGAGGCGCACCGCTGGTCGATGGGGGCGGGCGTGCGCATCGCGGTAATCGACACCGGCGTGAATTCCAGTCATCCGGACCTGCGCGGCCGCGTCGTCGAGCGCCGCAATTTCGTCGACGGCGACATGGCGGGGTTCGAAGGCGACCTGCATGGAACGCAGGTCGCCGGCATCATCGCGGCCGTGGCGAACAATGGCGAGGGCATCGTCGGTATCGCGCCGCGAGCCGACATCCTCGCGCTCAAGGCCTGCTGGCACAGTCCGGTATCCGGCGGCGCGGTCTGCAATTCGTTTACGCTGGCCCAGGCGCTCGTCGCCGCAGTCGATAGCCGCGCGGACATCGTCAACCTGAGCCTGGCCGGTCCATCGGACCCGCTGTTGAGCGAGCTCGTCGAGCGCGGCATCGCGCGCGGCATGATCTATGTCGGCAGCGTTCCGCCAGGGGGACGCCGCGATGGCTTTCCGGTCGGCATCGCGGGAGTGATCGCGGCCGATTCCTCGGCGCCGGCAGCACGGCCCGCATCCGTGCTCTACGCGCCCGGCAACAACGTGCTCACGTTGACTCCAGGCGGCCACTACGACTTCGCATCGGGCAGCTCGCTCGCGGCGGCACACGTGAGCGGCGCTCTTGCGCTCTTGATTGCCCGGCAGCCGCACATCGCGGCTGCGACGCTCGATCAGTTGCTGTCGAAGACGTCGACGGCGGTGCCGAGCGATGCCGGGCCCGTCGACACGATCAGTGCCTGCGAAGCGCTCGCGGCGCTGCTTTCTCGCGCATCATGTTCCGCGCTCGCGGCATCCGAGAGCACGGCCGATCCCGACATGAAGCGCACGGCAGCGGCACGCAGCCACTGACGACCGCGTTGCCGGCCGCGAAGCGGCGTGAGTTATCGCACACCAGCCGCTATTCTGGCTGGCATGCCTTCCGCCGAAGCACAGTGCGCCGACAAGGTGCTCGTCATCCGCCCAGCCGCGTTTGGCGCAAATCCCGAGACCGCGGCCTCGAACAGCTTTCAGGCGCCTGAACCCGTGGCGACGCGTCACCTGGTGAACCGCGCGGCGCTCGAAGAATTCGCCGGTCTCACGCGGCGCCTGCAGGGCGCGGGTATCGACGCCATCGCTGCGGACGACACGCCGACGCCGGTGAAACCGGACGCCGTCTTTCCGAACAACTGGTTCAGCACGCATGCGGACGGCACGGTCGTGCTCTATCCCATGATGGCGCCCAGCCGCCGGCCGGAGCGCCGGCCCGAGTTGCTCGAGGCGATCGCGAAGGAACGGCAGCTCGTCATTTCGCGGGTTGTCGACCTGTCGAGCTTCGAGGCCCAGGGCAAGTTTCTCGAAGGGACGGGCAGCCTCGTGCTCGACCGGGTCAACCGCATCGTGTACGCCTGCCTCTCGCCGCGGACCGATCGCGACGTCCTCGGTGAATTTTCCGTGCAGACGGGCTGCGAGGTCATCGCTTTCCGCGCTACCGACAACAACGGCCTCGCCATCTATCACACCAACGTGATGTTGAGCATCGGCACGGAGTTCGCCATCGTTTGCAGCGAATGCATCGAGGATGCGTCGCGCGCCCGCGTACTCTCGAGTCTGCGTGCGACCCGCGCCTCCATCATCGAAGTCTCGCGCGCACAGATGGGCCTCTTTGCCTGCAATCTGCTCGAAGTGAGCACCGCGGGTGACGAGCGGGCGGTGCTCATGTCTTCGACCGCCGCGCGCGCGGTGCGGCTCGACGAAGCCCCACCGCCCGGCGTCGATCAGGTCGTCGTCGTCGATATTCCGACGATCGAGCGCTACGGCGGCGGGAGCCTTCGCTGCATGCTCGGTGAGATCTTCCTTCCGTCAGCCGCCGCGCTAAAGTAGCGGGATGTCATCAAGCACCCGCATCGTTCTCGGGCTCGTGGTGGGCCTCGGTGCCGGCGCCTTCCTCGCCTTCCTCAACCAGCCGGCGCTGAGCGCAGTCATCTCGTACACGGACCCGGTCGGTACGCTCTGGATCAATGCGCTGCGCATGACCGTCGTGCCGCTCGTCATCGCGCTCCTCATCACCGGGATCGCATCGGCGGCGGAAACGGCGGCGACGGGCCGGATTGCCGCCCGTGCGCTGGTCGTCTTTGCCGCTTTCCTGGTCCTGGCGGCGCTCGCCGCGATCATCCTGGTTCCGGCCGTGCTCAGCCTATGGCCCGTGCGACCGGAAGCCGCGGCTGCCGTGCGCGCTGGATTGAGCCATGCCGCCACGGCAATTCCGCCGCCCGTGCCGCTCGGCGAATGGGTGACGCGCATCATCCCGACCAATCCGATCGGCGCCGCGGCGGAAGGCGCGATGCTGCCGCTCGTCGTATTCGCCCTGCTATTCGGTTTCGCGGCGACGCGCATCGAGATGAAGGTGCGCGCGCCGTTGCTCGGCTTCTTTCAGGCCGTCGTCGAAACGATGCTGGTGCTCATTGGCTGGGTGCTCTGGGTTGCGCCGGTCGGCGTTTTTGCGCTGGCACTCGGCGTCGGGTTCCGGAGCGGCGCGGGTGCGGCGGGTGCCGTCGGCTATTACCTGGTGCTGATGAGCGCGGTCGGCGCCGGCGTGATGATCGTCATGTATCCCGTCACGATGCTGCTCGGGCGAGTCTCGCTCGTGAGGTTCGCGCGCGCCGCCGCCCCGGCACAGGTGGTTGCCATCAGCACGCAGTCGTCGCTGGCGTCGCTTCCGGCGATGCTGACGAGCGCCCAGTCCGAACTCGGCATCTCGCGGCGGGTTGCGGGCATCGCCCTGCCGCTGGCCGTTTCCCTCTTTCGCATGACGAGTCCGCCGGTGAATCTCGCGATCGTCATTTTCATCGCGCACGTCTATGGCGTGCATCTCGGAGTCACGCAACTCGCTGCCGGAATGATCGTGGCGGTGGTCACGAGCCTCGGCCTCGTGAGCCTGCCGAGTCAGATCACGTTCTTCACCTCGACCGTGCCGATTTCCTTCGCCATGGGCGTGCCGACGGAAATGCTGTCGATTCTCATCGCGGTCGAAGTGATCCCCGACATCTTCCGCACGCTCGGCAACGTCACGGCGGATCTCGGCGCGACGGCAATCGTGGCTCGACGCTCGCCGGGGGAGTGACGGGCGGGGCGTCAGCCGGTTTCGAGGTCGTCCAGGAATTCAACCGCGCGCCGCAGGTGGGGCACGACGATCGTGCCGCCGACCACGAGCCCCACGCTCATGGCGTCGACGATCTCCTTGCGGCTATTGCCGGCGTTCTTCGCTTCGGCGACGTGGTACTTCACGCAGTCGTCGCAACGCAGGACCAGCGATGCGACGAGACCGAGGAGTTCCTTGGTCTTGCGCGGCAGCGCGCTCTCCTGGTCGTAGGTGAGCGAATCGACCGAATAGACGCGCTTGATGACGCGATGGTCCTCCGCGAGGATGCGCTCGTTCATGCGCGCGCGATAGTCGTCGAACTCTTTCTTCTTCCGTCCCATGGCTGACTCCGATGTGTTCAGGGAGCGTGACAGACCGCCTCGATGTTGTTGCCGTCGGGGTCGAGCACGAACGCGCCGTAATAGTTCTCGTGGTAGACCGGCCGCGGGCCGGGAGCGCCGTTATCCATGGCGCCGGCAGCAAGCGCCGCGCGATGAAACGCATCCACGGCCGCTCGGGACGATGCGACGAATGCCAGGTGCCGCGGCGTCGCTTTGTCCTTGGCCTGCACCTCGCCGACCCACAGCACCGGTTTGCCGGGCGGGCCGTACGCGCACATGCGCCGCGTGGGAAAAGCCGCATCCCAGGTCGCCACCATGTTCACCACGCGCTCGAATCCGAGCGCCTTCAGGGCCGCATCGTAGACGCGCTGTGATGCTGGAAAGTCCGTGGTGTACGTGCTCAGGTGATCGATCATGGCCGGCGCTCCCGTGCAGGTCCCCGAGTGGGGTCGAGTGCTAGAATTCTCGCACGGCCATGCTGGAACTCGCTGCAAAATCGCTGCTCGCTTATCTCCTCGGGGCGTTCCTCGGCAGCCTCATCGTCGGCTGGCTGCGCGGCGGCGTCGACATCCGCAAGCTCGGCAGCGGCAATGCGGGGGGCACCAATGCGCTGCGCACGCAGGGCATCTTCTTCGCGCTGGGCGTCATCGCCATCGACGTCGGCAAGGGCTGGATTGCAACGCGATTCTTGCCGCAGGCGGTGCTTCCCGGTGTGCCCATCGATCCGGCGCTCGATCGAACATGGCTGACCGCCGCCTGCGCGGTCGCCGTTGTGCTCGGACACATCTATCCGGTGTGGTACGAATTTCGGGGCGGCAAGGGGGGCGCGACGCTCGTCGGCGCGACGCTCGGCGTCGAACCGAAGCTCCTCCTGCCGGCGCTCGCGGTCTGGCTGGTCGTCGCCATGCTGACGGGCTTCGTCGGGTTCAGCACGATCTGCGCGGCGGTCGCGCTTGCGGTAGCGGCGGCCTGGCTGCTCGATCCCCCGTCGACGCCGTTTACGGCGCTCTACGTCGCAACAGCTCTCCTCATTGGCTACGCGCATCGCGATAACGTCCGGCGCATGCTCGCCGGCACCGAAAGCCGCGCCCGGCGCTTGTGGCTGTTCGGGCGATGACGGCGCCGCTCGCGCATCGGGTGATCGAGCGGCTCGCCGACGGACGATTCCATTCCGGCGAGAACATGGCGAAGTCGCTCGGCGTCAGCCGCAGCGCAATCTGGAAGTCCCTGCGCACGGTCCGCGAACTCGGCCTCGAAGTGCATGCCGTCACGCGCAAGGGCTATCGTTTGCCGCGGCCGCTCGAGCTTCTGGACGAGCGCGCCATTCGCGCGCATGTCGCGAAGGACAGCGCGCGGCGGGTCGGGGATCTGAAGGTTCACCACAGCATCGAGTCGACGAACACCTTGCTGCTCGCAGCGTCCACCAGCGCCGCGGGCAAGGCGCAAGTGTGTCTGGCCGAATATCAGACGGCCGGCCGCGGCCGGCGCGGCAAGCGATGGGTCATGCCGTTCGGCGCCGGCTTGTGCCTGTCGGTCGGCTGGACGTTTGCCGAAACGCCGCGCCAGCTGAGCGCCCTTGGGCTCGCCATCGGCGTCGCCGTGTTGCGCGCCGTGCGCCGCCTGAAGGGGGCGGCCGTCACGCTGAAATGGCCGAATGACATCTGGCACGAGGGCCGCAAACTCGGCGGCATATTGCTCGAGCTGCAGGCCGAAGCCGACGGGCCCGCTTTCGTCGTGGTCGGGCTCGGTCTCAACTACCGCTTGCCGGCAGCTAGCCGCAAGGAAATTGCCGCGCTCGGGCTCGAGTCCGCCGAGATCGGCGAGCTGTTCGGGGATGCGGCACCCGGCCGCAACGAGCTGGCCGGCACCGTCATCGATGAGATCGTGGCGGCGCTCGGTGAATTCGAGCGACACGGATTTGCGCCCTTCCACAAGGAGTGGCGCGAGGCGGACGCACTGTCCGGCCGCACCGTGACGGCGATGAAGGGCAGCGAGCTGCAAGGCGGCATCGCCCGCGGCATCGACGAGGAGGGCGCGCTGCTCATCGAATACCGCGGCCGCGTGATCAAGATCGTGTCCGGCGAGGTTTCCCTGCGGCTCACGCACGCATGAATCTCCTCATCGACATCGGCAACTCGCGGATCAAGTGGGCCTGGTCGGACGCCGGCCGCGTTGCGACCGACCAGATCTCGCTCGCGCACGGCGGCGAGGTCGGCGGCGAATGGCTCAAGCTCGCAACGTCCGCCGGCCTGCGGCCCGAGCGAATCCTCGTTTCGAATGTGGCCGGCGCGCGCATGGCCGAGACCCTGGTGCGGTTGTCGCGGGAGGCTTTCAGCGTGAGTCCCGATTTCGCGGCGGTGGCCGCCGCCGCGGCCGGCGTCACCTGTGCGTATCGCGATCCGTCACAACTTGGAGTCGATCGCTGGCTCGCCGTCATCGGTGCCTGGACCCGCGCCAAACGGGCGGTGTGCGTCCTCGATTGCGGAACGGCGACCACCGTCGATGCGGTCGATGGCGATGGCTTGCATCTGGGCGGCGTCATCCTGCCCGGCCTCGATCTGATGGAGGACGCGCTCCTCAAGCGCACCAGCGACATTTCGAGGGTGATCGGCGTCGCAGCCCGCGCGCAAGCGACGCTGTTCGCGGACAACACCGCAGCGGCTGTACGCAATGGCGCCGCGTTCGCAACCGCGGCCCTGACGGAGCGCGCCGCAACGGAACTCGAGCGCCGCAGCGCCGGTACGCCGGTCATCTACGTCACCGGCGGGAATGCGACACGGGTCGCACCCTGCCTGCTGCGCGCGCACGAGGTCGTTCCGGACCTCGTGCTCCAGGGTCTCGCGGCCTGGGCCCGCTGATACAATAGGGCGATGCGAACCGCTTTCTTCTCGCTGCTGCTCGCGAACCTGGCGTTCTACGCCTGGGCCAACTGGCTGTCGCCGAATGTGGCGAATGCGGCCCCGACGGCTGCTGACCCCGTGCCGCAGCTCGTGCTCGCGGCCGAAGCCAAGGCCGAAACTCCGGGCAAGGAAGCCACGCCGGCAACGGATACGTCCGGGTCGTCACCGCTCCCTGCCCAGCCGGATGCTCCGCAGGTGGCTGCGGCAACGCCGGCGAATGCGGCGCGTTGCGTGAGCCTTGGCCCGTTCCAGCAACTCGCGGAGCTCGCTCATGTATCCGCAGCGATGCGCGAAGCCGGCTATGAACCGCGCGAGCGCGTCGAGCAGGGCGACCAGGTCAAGGGCTACTGGGTTTATCTCGACGAGTTCCGCAATCGCAAGGAGGCGCTCGAGGCGAAGCGGGAACTCGTCGCGCGCGGCTTGCCGGAAGCGATGATCATGCCCGGGGAAAACGTCGTGCTGTCGGTCGGGCTATTCTCGGATGAGGCGCGGGCGAACCGGGTTGCGGGCCAGGTCCGCGAACTCGGTATGAAACCCGTCGTGTCGGACCGGACCCAGCGCGGCACGCTCTACTGGATGGACATCACGCTCAAGGCGACCGACGGGTTCATCGATCCCGCGAGCCTGCAGAGCGAATCGGGACGCATCATTCGCGTGACAGCCTGCCCCACAGCCGATGCCGCGGACCCGAATGCGCAGCGCGGCTAGCGCGCCAATCAACGCCGGCTTAGCTCAGTGGTAGAGCAGCGGTTTTGTAAACCGTTGGTCGGGAGTTCAAATCTCTCAGCCGGCACCAAATTCAAAAACGGATTCAGAAAGTTAGCGGTCATTCGTTAGCTCACGATCCGTCTTAAACCGGTGGCTGTGGGGGATTTGTGGGACTTTTCGTCACATACCCGGTCCGCAGCCGCAATCAGGTTCTCCAGCTCCGCAGCGGAGTAGTGCGTCGTGATCCGCCCGCTCTTGTGACCGAGCAGATCCTGACGATCCTCGAACGACACGCCAGCCGCCCGTAGCCTCCGCCCGAAGGTGTGCTTCAGATCGTGCACGCGCACTTTCCGAAAGCCCTCCGGTGCCGTTACTCCCGTTTGCTGTTCCCACTTGTCCGCCGCACGAATTCGCGCACTTTTCCACGCCGTACTGTTCATCGCTGCCAACGGTCTCAACTCCGACACATTCGCCGATTCTGCCACCTTTGCCTTTCGCGGCTTTGGCGCATACACGAACACAAATTCGGAGTGCCGACCTCGCTGACTGTCCACCACCGATCGGGCGATGCGATTGAGAACGACTAATCGATCCTGGCCGTTCTTTACTTTCTCGCCCGGCACGATGAACACCGATGTTTCAAGCTCCGGTACGTTAACCTCATATTCCCACTTGAGGCCGCACACCTCCTGCTCACGGCACCCCGTATTCACTTTGAAGAGTGCCATGCGCGCGAGATGATCGGGCAGCTCCTGGAAGAGCATCGCCTGTTCCTCGCGCGCAAGCGGGTACGGTTGACGTCCATCCTTGACCGGCAGCAGCTTGATCTTCGGCGCGTACTCCAGCCACGTCATTCCCTGGTCGTCGCGCCACTCGGAGGCCGCGAGATTCAGGATATGCCGCACGAGGGCAAGCGCGTTGTTGATCGAGCGCGTCTTCACCCCGTCGCTTCGCCGTTTGGCAATGAAACGCTGAAGGCTTCCGATGTGCACTTGCTTCAGCAGCAGATCCCCAATGAACGGATCGAGCTGCCTCAAAAGCATGGCGTCGTCACCGATGCTCCGCTTGTGCTGGTTCTCCTCCAGGAACTTCGTTGCCGCCGCCCGAAACGTGTGATCCAGCCGAAGCCCGTAGAGCGTTGCCGTGCGGATCTGATCTATCCGCCGGGCAAGTTGTTCTTGAGCTTTGGCGACGTCGCCCGTTTCAGTGCTCTCGCGAATGCGAGTTCCTCTAAACACTTTGTCGATGTGCCAGACCCCGCCGCGCTTGGTGAGGCCTGACGTTCTTTGGTTTCCCATGGCTGTCTCCTGTTGGATTGAGCCGCGGGACGCCCGTTGCGGGTCTTATAGTCCTCGGCCGCTGCTTCCATTTCAAGACGGTCGAAGGCGCGGCCCTGGGTCCCGATCTGGATCTCCGTGAGGAAGGGTCGGACCTCGCGGTTGAACCGGTTCTTGTCCATGCCGAAGAAGTAGGGGGCGTCGCGGAGGCGGATGAGGCGGGGGAGTAACGATCGGCCGCTGTAGCCCGGCGTGCTTTGTTCGTGGAGCGATTCGGATTGTTCGGTGGGATTCATTGTCGCGACCGTGAACTCAGTGCCGGGCTTCGGCGTTGAGGGCGACTTTTAACGGTCGTCGTTGCGCGTGTCGAGTCGCAGGCTACGCCGGACACTCCCGTACATTCCCGTACATCGCGATCATCGCTTGCAGATGCGTTGCGCGGATGCGGGCCATCACCGTCGCGTCGAACGTCCGGGAATGTGCGGGGTTGTCTGGGAGTGATTGCAGGATAGACAAATGTCCGCAATGTGGTCTAACAGGGTGATGCAAAACGCGGGCGCTGTCGTGTCGCGCGCGAGATAATGGCGGACATCGCTGGAACGGAGTGAACGCGATGCGAGGGGAAGTCGAACCGCAAGCCGGACTCTTTAGTTACGTCTCGCCCGAGCAGCGCGTGCCGAGCGATCATCCGCTGCGCACGATCAAGCGCTATGCCGATGAAGCGCTGCGCGGGATTTCCGCGCAGCTCGAGGAACTGTACGCGAGCACGGGCCGCCCCTCGATCGCGCCGGAGCGGCTGTTGAAAGGG
>DASQOR010000019.1:0-2498 GCA_035644395.1 Steroidobacteraceae bacterium | reverse complement strand
CGCGGGATGGGCCGAGCTCGAGTCGCTTTGGCCAATCAAGAAGTTTCCTCTTCTGCGGGACGGCGACGCGACGATCGTCGAATCCAGCATCATCGTAGAGTACTTGATGCGCCGTTATCCCGGAGCGGCGCGAATGATACCGGCGAACGACGACGCAGCCCTGACGGTACGCTTCATGGATCGGTTCTTTGACAACTACGTCATGAGTCCGATGCAAACGCTGGTGTCGGATCGACTGCGAACGGAGACCGAGCGCGATGCCAAAGGCGTCGCCGATGCCAGGACTCTTCCCCTCAGGGAGCGCCGGATCGGGACTGATAAACGCCGGCCGTAAGCTCTGGCTGCCGAAACGTTGAATGGCTGCTTTCCGACGAGCATTCTAGCGTCGTGACCGGCGCCATCTCGCCGACTACCGCCGGACGGTAGCGCCCGACCCTAAGCCCCTGCTCATCCGGCTGCCGTCTCAGCCTCGCGCCAGGCTCTCTCGAACTCCTGTCGCAGCTCGTCTTCTCGCCCGAGGTAATGCGGTGAGAAATGAAACGGCACCGCAACCCTCACGGCAGCCGCTCGCGCGATCTCGCCAGCAGCGCGCGCGGTGAGATGCGCCTTGCGCTCGGCGTGTTGGCGGTCTTCGTAGAGAAACACCGACTCGATGAACAGCAGATCAGCGCCGCACAGGAAACGTGCAAGAGCCTCCCGGTTGCGTGGGTTGTCGGCCACATCCGTGACATAGCAGACCTTCTGTCCGGGTACGAATTCGAGGACCTTGGCCTTCAGCTCACCGAGCGCAATCATCTCGTCGTGCGCGCCGTTTCGCGTGCGCCAATGGACTCTAATCGGCGTATCGTCGGGCGCGCCGGCGCGCACCTGTTCCTTGAGGTTAGTGAGCCACGGGCCCGTCGGTAATCCCAGCTCATCGAGCCGATTCTTCCAGACGTTGATGTGCGTGCCTTCCTCGAAGGCGAATGCCAGCGAGGGGATTCCATGGTGCTCGAGAGGTATTGTGCGCACCCGGAACGACGAGGAATCCAGAAGGACTCCGTCCGGGGCCTCCCTTTGCGGCAGGATTTCGCGCTCGAAACGCCCTCGGCTGCGAAACTGCGCGCGCCGCGTGCGCCCGTCGGCTTCGAGCTCGTGTGCGGTGATCACGAAATCGGTCTCGTAGTTCTCCACGAGGTTCCAGGTGTAGGCGGCGAGCTTGTGTTCGAGCTGGGCGATGAACCTCCCGGGGCCGTACAGATGAACCCCGGTGTCGCGCCCGAGGCAGACCCGCAGTAGGTGATCAAAGCCGGCGAAATGGTCCATGTGGGTATGCGAGACGAAGACGTCGCTCACCCGCAGAAGCTTGCGGGTCGGCAGACCCGAGACGTCGCCGATGTCAAACAGGATCGCCCGCCGCTCGAACTTCAGGTCGATGAGTACCCCCGGGTCGCCGAACGTCCGGTTGACCAGCGCCGCGTCGAAAATGGGCCGCATCTGGCAGAGAATACCATCCGGGGCCCGAGCGAGTTCGCGCGGCAGCCTCGTCCACCAACAGGCGCACGGGTGGAAGCCCGAATCCGTTTGCGCGGCGGAGACGAACCGACATTTCAACCGGTGCGGCGTCCGCTATCGAGAAGTTCTCCTCTGTGACCGAATGACGACTAGTGGCCGATAGAGGCGATTACGCGAATGCGTAGTATTGACCCGTGAGCTGCCCGCCGCCTCAGTGGGGAGAACGGATCTCCGCCGGCAATTCGCCTGCCGCCGCTGAATCGGTGAATACCAACGCCGAGTCGCGCACGACGCGCCCGGCAGGCGCCGATGCGTCGCCGGCCCACAATTTCCGCAGCGCCGCCGCCTTGTCGGCGCCGGTGACGAGCCACAAGCGGTGTCGCGCCGCATCGAGCACTCTAAAGGTCAGCGTCATCCTGGGCACCCGCTGGTAGGGAACGCTGATTCCGACATCGCGGTCGTGCGCCTCGAGGAGCTGGTCACCCGGCACCAGCGAGGCGGTATGGCCGTCGGCGCCCATCCCAAGCTGGACCACGTCGAGTACCGGCGGCGTTCCGCCGTGTTCGCTGAGCAGGCGGGCGTAATCCTCGGCGCCCGCTTCAAGATTGCTCCGCTCGACCGGCATCGCGTGGAACTGTGCGGCGTGCAGCATCGCAGGTGCGACGAGCAGGTCGGCGATCTGGCGCGCATTGCGTCGTTCATCGTTCTCTGGCACGACCCGCTCATCCACCTGGAACACCTGCAGGTCGTGCCAATGGACGCGCAGGCGGCGCAGGTCGCGGAGCATCCGCCACGGCGTATGCCCGCCGCTCAGGCCAACGAGGCAGCGACCCCGCTGCGCGCACGCACGGCTGATCTCGGCGTGTAGCCAGTCGGCTGCACGCTCCGCTGCGATTTCGGGGGTCGGAAGCACATGGATGCGCATACTGCAGAGAGTAACGAAAGTTGCGGGTGCTTGAGCGTCAATTGTTTTCACCTGAGGATCGACGCGACTATGGTGTCAG
>DASQOR010000018.1:0-122819 GCA_035644395.1 Steroidobacteraceae bacterium | reverse complement strand
GCGGACGGCGCGCGTCACGACGCGGCGGCGGTGAGGGCGCGGCTGAGATCCTCGAGCAGGTCATCCGGGTCTTCGAGCCCGATCGACAGCCGCACCGTACCCTCGGTAATGCCGGATATTCTCTGCTGATCCGCGCTCAGGTCCCGGCCACCCATGATCTGCTGCGTCACCACCAGGGACTCGGTGGAGCCGAGACTGGCGGCGAGCGCAAACAGCTCCAGCGTGTCGGCGAAGCGCCGCGCCGCGGGCCCGCCGCCCCGGAGGTCGAAGCTGACGATGGTGCCGAAGTCGCGCATCTGCTGCGCGGCAAGGGTGTGCTGAGGATGCGTGGGCAGCCCCGGATAGTGCACCCGCGCAACCGCGGGATGTGCGGCGAGGCGCTGCGCGATGCGCGCCGCGCTGGCGCTTTGTGCCTGGTAGCGCACGAAATAGGTCTTCAGTCCCCGCAGGATCAGGAACGCGGCGTGCGGGTCGAGCGTGCCACCCAGGGTGCCGAAATCGGTACGCATGGCGCGGATCAGCTCGGCGCGCGCGATGACGGCCCCGCCCATGACATCGCCGGTGCCGGAGGCGTACTTGGTCAGGCTGTGAACGAACACGTCCACATCGTAGTCGCCGTGCTGGTGGAAGCCGGCAAAGGTGTTGTCCATGACGGCGAGCGCGCCCGCCGCATGGGCGAGGCGCGTGAGCGCGCCGATGTCGGCGATCCTGGTGACCGGGTTGGTCGGGCTCTCGAAGAACACCAGGCGCGTGGGCTGCGCCGCGAGTGTGCGTTCCACGCCCGCGAGATCCTCGACAGAAAGCATGGTGTGTGTCACGCCGAACCGGCCGAGCAGGCGGCGGATCAGATGACGGCTCGGGTTGTAGGTCTCGACGAAGCAGATGATGTGGTCGCCCTGCTTGGTGAGCGTGAGCAGCGTCTGGGAGATCGCCGCGACGCCGGAGGCGGCAACCAGGCATTCCTCACGCCCCTGCAGCTCCGCCAGCAGCTGCTCGAGTTGGCGGGTGGTGGGGTTCGAGGTGCGCGTGTAGAAGAAACCCGGACGCTCGCCACGCAGGTAGCGTTCGGTGTCCTCGAGCGTGTCGAACTCGAATTTGACCGTCTGGTAGATCGGCGCCACCAGCGCATGGTTGCCGGGCGGCAGTTCGACCGTGGGTGGATGATTGACGCGAGTGGACTTTTTCATGATGTGGAGCGGCATGGCGCCCTAAGGCTCCAGCGTAAACCGGTCGGCATCCAGGTGCGCGGGAAATTTCTGCCGGTAGGTCTCGTCATGTGTCTTAAGCCTTGCGCAGGCGCGCGGCGAAAGCGTTGAGCCGCAGGGCCGCCTCATCGAGCGTACTGTCCTGCTTGGCAATGCACAGCCGCACGAACGGCAGCGCTGGCGGGCTGGCATAGAACGGCGACAGGGGGATCGTCGCCACGCGCGCTTGCGTCAGCAGCCGCTCGGCGAAATCCAGATCATCGCTGGCCGCAAAGGCGCTGAAGTCCAGCAGCTGGAAATACGTCCCCTGCGCCGGCGGCAGGATGAAGCCCGAAGCGCTGAGCGCGCGGCGCAGGCGATCGCGCTTCGCCTGGAAGAAGCCGGCGAGTGCGCGGCCGCAGTCGGGTTGCTCCGCCAGATACGCCGCGATGGCATGTTGCAGCGGATGGGCGATGCTGAAGGTGTTGAACTGGTGCACCTTGCGCAGCTCGCGGGTGAGTGCCGCCGGCGCCACGCAGTAGCCGACGCGCAGGCCGGTGGCGTGCAGGGTCTTGCCGAAGGAAAAGACCGCAAAGCTGCGCGCCGCGAGCCCCGGATGCGTCAGCACGGAAATGTGGCGTGCGCCGTCGAACACCACGTGCTCGTAGACCTCGTCGGACAGCACCACGATGTCCCGATCACGGATCAGCTGCGCCAGCGCGTCGAGGTCAGCGCCCGTGGCCGTGGTGCAGGCGGGATTGTGCGGGCTGTTGAACAGCACCAGCCGCGTGCGCGCATTCACCGCCGCGCGCACGCGCTCCCAGTCATAGCGAAAACCCGGCTGCGCGAGCGGCAGCCGCACGCAGCGTCCGCCCGCGAGCCGCACGGCGGGCTCGTAGGAATCGTAGGCGGGATCGAAGGCGATGGCTTCGTCACCGGCGCCGATGACGGCCTGAACCGCCGAAAAGATCGCCTCGGTCGCACCGAGTGTGATCGTGATTTCGCTCTCCGGGTCGGCGCTCAGGCCATAGACGGACAGGAGCTTGGCGGCGATGCGCTCGCGCAGCGCCGGCAGGCCTTCCATGGGGGCGTACTGGTTGTGGCCGGCGGTCATGGCCGCGGCCACGAGTTCGGTGAGCCGTGGATCGATGTCGTAGTCGGGAAAGCCCTGCCCGAGATTCAGAGCATCGAGCTCGCGCGCACGGCGCGACATGATGGCGAAAATCGTCGTGCCGACCTCCGGCAGCTTGCTCGCCACGTTACCGCCTCCGTCAGGTCTCCGCCGCCGCCAGCGCCGCTCCGACCACGCCCGCCTGCCCCGCAAAGTGCGCCGCTCGCAGCTGCGCCGGCGAGCGCAGCAGGGGCGCGAACTCTGCGAAGCGCTCGCTCACCGCACCGCCGAGGATGAACACGTCGGGCCAGAACAGCTTGTGCATCGCCAGCAGGTAGTCGTTGACGCGCGCGACCCAGGCGGGAAAGTCCAGACCCTCCGCCGTCCGTACCTGCGCGGAGGCCCACTTCTCGGCGTCCATGCCGTGCAGTTCCAGGTGCCCGAGTTCGCTGTTGGGAAAGAGTTTGCCGCCGGTGAACAGCGCCGTGCCGATGCCGGTGCCGAAAGTCAGCATGATCACCGTGCCGGTGCAGCCGCGACCGCTACCGAAACGCATCTCGGCGAGGCCGGCGGCATCCGCGTCATTCAGGAACAGTACCGGCCGCGCCAGCGCCCGTGAGGCGAGCGCCGCGCCGTTGGTGCCCACCCAGCCGCTGTCGATGTTGGCGGCGGTATAGGCGCTGCCCTCCTTGATGACGCTCGGGAAGGCGACCCCGACCCGGCCGGCGGCCGCGGGCAATCTCCCCGCCAGCCCCGCCAGCACGCTCACCAGCGCGAGCGGGGTCGCCGGGCGGGGTGTGGGTGCGGAAATCAGCTCGCCCGCGAGGCGGCCGGCCGTGAGGTCGACCAGACCCGCCTTCACCGAGGAGCCGCCGACGTCGATTCCCAACACTTCACCGGCCACGGATCAGCTCACAGGTTAGCGGCAGCGGCGAGCTGCAGATCGCGCGCGCGCCGCTGCTGGCGTGCGCGCATCCACACCGTGGAGATCGCGATACCGGTGGCGACCAGCAGCACCATGATCGTGGCGAGCGCATTGACATCCGGAGTCACGCCGAAGCGCACCTTGGAAAAAATGACCATCGGCAATGTGCTGGAACCCGGTCCCGCGACGAACTGCGTGATGACCAGATCGTCCCAGGACAGTGTAAAGGCCAGCAGCCACCCGGAGGCAATTGCCGGCAGGATGAGCGGCAGCGTGATGCGGAAGAATACCCCTGCCGGCCGCGCGCCGAGATCCATCGCCGCCTCTTCCAGCGCCTCATCGAACCCGGCCAGGCGCGATTGCACCACCACGGTCACGTACGCCATGCAGAAGGTGATGTGCGCGAGCGTGATGGTGACGGCGCCCACCCCCTTGGGCCAGCCGATCAGCTGCTGCAGGGCGACGAACAGCAGCAGCAGCGACAGGCCGGTGATGACTTCCGGCATGACGATCGGCGCGGCGGTCATGCCGGCCAGCAGCATGCGGCCGCGAAAGGCGCCGAGGCGCGCCAGCGCCATCCCGGCGAGCGTGCCGAGCACCACCGCGGCGCTCGCCGAGATCACCGCGATGCGGATCGACAGCCAGGCCGCCCGCAGGATCTGCTCGTTGCTCAGCAGCGCCACGTACCACTTGAGGGTGGGAGAATGCGCCGCGTCCCACACCGTGACCAGGCGCGAGTTGTTGAACGAGTACACCATCATCGACAGGATCGGCAGATACAGGAACGCCAGCCCCAGGACCAGCGCGGTGCGCGTAAACAGACCGCGCGCCTTCACTTGGCGGCCTCGAGCTGGCGCCGTTCGAGGCGCTGAAACAGCATGATCGGCACCACCAGCAGCAGCAGGATCACGATCGCGACCGCGCTCGCCACCGGCCAGTCGCGGTTCTCGAAGAACTCATCCGACAACACCCGGCCGATCATGATCTGGTCGGTGCGCCCGAGCAGCGTCGGGATGACGTACTCGCCCACCGCCGGAATGAACACCAGCAGCGAGCCGGCGACGATGCCGGCGAAGGACTGCGGCAGCGTCACGCGCAGAAACGCCCGCAATGGCCGTGCGCCCAGATCTGCCGCCGCCTCCAGCAGCGTGGCGTCGTGCTTCTCGAGGTTGGCGTACAGCGGCAGGATCATGAACGGCAGATACGAATACACGATGCCGATGTACACCGCGAAGTCGGTCTGCAGCAGCGCGAGCGGATGATGGATTATCCCCAGATACATGAGCACGTTGTTGATCACGCCGTTGTTCTTCAGCAGCCCGATCCACGCGTACACGCGCAGCAGAAACGAGGTCCAGAACGGCAGCACGATGAGCATCAGCAGTACCGGGCGTGACGCCGCGTCCGCGCGCGCGATGGCGTAGGCCATCGGGTAACCGATCAGCAGACAGCACAGCGTCGAGACGGCGGCCACCTTCAGCGAATACAGGTACGAGCTGACGTACAGCGCGTCGGTGAACAGGAATCTGTAAGCCGACCAGTGCAGCTGCAGCACCGGTGAGCCGTGCCGCCAGGTGAGCAGCGGTGTGTACGGGGGTATCGCCAGCCGTACTTCGGAGAAGGAAATGCGAAACACGATGATGAAGGGAATGAGAAACAGCACCAGCAGCCACAGGGTGGGAATACCTGCGACCAGTCGCCTGCCCGACGCGGTAGTCAAGCGCGCCAATTTCCCCCCTACTCGGTCAAGACCACCGGGCTCGAGCCGTGCCAGGAGAGCCAGACGCTCTCCTCGCGCGCGATCGGGCGCTCGGCGCCGCGCATGATGTTCGGCAGCGTGACCCGCATCATCCTGCCGGAGTCGATCTGCACCAGGTAGATCGACATGTCCCCCATGTAGGCGATCTCGCGCACCGTGCCGCGCACCAGGTTCTCGGCCGACTCCGCCTGCTGCCCGCCGGCGGCAAGGGGCTGGCGGCTGATGTTGATCTTTTCCGGGCGGATCGCCGTCCACACGGTCGCGCCGCGCGTGCAGCTGAAGGTGCGCTCGGCGCGCACCGTGCAGCCGAGCTCGCCGCACTGGATACGCAGGCAGTCGGCGCCGTCATCGCTCACCCGGCCCTCGAACATGTTCACCGAACCGATGAAGTCGGCCACGAAGCGCGTCGCCGGCGACTCGTAGATGTCGGAGGGTGTGCCGATCTGGGCGATCTTGCCGTGGTTCATGACCCCGAGGCGCGTCCCGAGGGTCATGGCCTCTTCCTGGTCGTGAGTGACTACGATGAAAGTGACGCCGAGGCGCTGCTGGATATTGATGAGCTCGAACTGGGTATGCTCGCGCAGCTTCTTGTCGAGCGCCGCGAGCGGCTCATCGAGCAGCAGCAGCTTCGGCCGCTTGATGAGGGCGCGCGCGAGCGCGACACGCTGCCGCTCGCCGCCCGAGAGCTTGTCGGGCTTGCGGCCGGTGAGCGCCTCGAGCTTCACGAGCGCCAGCATCTCGCGTACCCGCTCCCTGATCTCGGCCGCGGGCGCGCGCTCCTTCCTGAGTCCATACGCGATGTTGTTGAACACCGTCATGTGCGGAAAGAGCGCGTAGGACTGGAACATCATGTTGACCGGCCGCTCGTACGGCGGCGTGTCCGTAATGTCCACCCCGTCGATGAAGATGCGGCCCGAGGTCGGCTCTTCGAAGCCTGCGAGCATGCGCAGGAGCGTCGTCTTGCCACAGCCGGAGCTGCCGAGTATCGCAAACATTTCGCCCTTCAGGATATCGAGCGACACGCGATCGACCGCGGGCTTGCCGTTGAAGTGCTTCGAGACCTCGCGGATCTCGACGAGCGTCTGGGGCTGCGCGCCGCTCACAGGCCGGTCTTCACGCGCGACCACAGGCGGGATCGCGCGCGCTCCTCTTTGGGGCTGTGGATGATGCCCTGACGCAAATGCTGGCGGACTTCTTCCGGCGGATAGACGGCCGGGTCATCGCGGACTTCCGGCAGCAGCAGCGGCATGGCCTTCGGATTCGGCGCGGCGTAGCGCGTCTCGTTGCTGATCGCCGCGATCACATCGGGGCGCAACAGGTAATTGAGAAACAGGTGTGCGTTGTCCGGATGCGGCGCATCGGCCGGGATGAACCAGAGGTCGAACCACGCGAGCGTGCCTTCCTTCGGCGTCGTGTAGGCGAGCTTCACGGGCCGCCCGACTTCCTCCGCGCGATACATCGCCTGCGCGTAGTCGCCCGACCAGCTCATCGCGATGCAGACCTCTTCGTTCGGCAGGTCGACCAGCATCTTGGCCGAGCTGAAATAACGGACGTAGGGCCGCACCGCCTTCAACAATTTCTCGACTGCCTTGAGATCCGCCGGGTCGAGACTGTTCGGATCCTTGCCGAGATAGAGGAGCGCCATCGGGATGACGTCGGTCGGCTCGTCGAGGAAGCTGATCCCGCAGTCGGCGAAACGTTTCGCGACCTCGGGCTTGAAGATCATGTCGGCGCTCCCGACCGGCGCGTTCGGCATGCGGTCGTGGATCATCTTCACGTTGTAAGTGAAGCCGGTCGTGCCCCAGAGATACGGCACGCCATAGCGATGGCCGGGATCGTCGGCCGCCAGCATCTTCAGCACCCAGGGGTCGAGATTGCCCCAGTTGGTGAGCTTGGCGCGGTCGAGTGGGCGGTAGACGCCGATCGGAATCAGCCGCGCGGAGTAGCGTTCCGCATGCACGACGACGTCGTAGCCCGTGCGGCCGGCGAGGAGCCGTGCCTCGGCCATTTCGGTCGAGTCGTAGGTGTCGTAGTTGACCTTGAGGCCATACTCCTTCTCGAAGTTCGAGATGGTGTCGGGCGCGATGTAGTCGGGCCACGTGAAAACGTTCAGGACCTTCCCTTCCGCAGCCGCCGCCGCCGTTGTCGCCGCGATGGATCCGGCGATGAGAAGGAGAAGCGCCCGCACGGCCCTACATCTCCTCGAGCCCGCGTTTGAGGAGCGCGCGCGCGATGATGAGGCGCTGCACTTCGCTCGCCCCTTCCCAGATGCGGTCGACGCGCAGCTCGCGGAAGAACCGCTCGACGCAATTCTCCCGCATGTAGCCGCGGCCGCCGAAGATCTGCAGCGCGCGGTCGACGATGCGGTTCGCCGCTTCCGATGCGTAGAGCTTCGCAACGGAACAGCGCGCATGGAGCGAGCTCAAGGGTTCGCCGCGATCGTGCGCTTCGGCCGCCTCGTAGGTGATGAGGCGCGCCGCCCAGAGCTCGGTGACGCTGTCGGCGAGCATGGCCTGGACCATCTGCTTCTGCGCCAGCGCTTCGCCGCCGATCATCCGGTTGTTCGCAAATTGCGTCGCCTCTTCGATGAGGCGCGCGGCCGCTCCGCAGCAGCGTGCGGCGATCATGAGCCGCTCGCGGCGGAACCAGCTGTGCGTGTAGCGCATGCCGTCACCTTCCGGGCCGAGGCGCTGGTTCTCGCTGACCGCGACCTCGTTGAAACGGTACACCGGGTGATGGTCGCTGAAGGTGTGGCTGAAGGGCGGCGTACGCACGAGCTCGATGCCCGGCTGGTCCTTGTCGATGAAGAAGAGCGAATGCGAACCGGCGTGCGGCCCATCCGCAAGCCGCGCCTGCAGGATGAAATAGTCGGCGTGGTTCGCGCTCGTGACGTACCACTTCTCGCCGGTGACCCGGTAGCCGTCGGGCGTGCGCCGCGCGCTCGTCTGGATCGAGTCGGCATCCGAACCCGGGCCGCTTTCGGTGATCGCGTAGCATTCCTTGCGCTTGCCGCTCATGAGCGGCAGCACGTAGCGCTTGAGCTGCTCGGGCGTGCAGGCCTCGAACATCCAGCGATGCGGCTCGGAGAAGCACCAGCAGAGCGCGTTCGTCACCCGGCCAAGCTGTTCCCAGACCGCGACCTGCTCGACGACCCGCGCGTCGCGCCCGCCCTGCGCGGCCGGCACGTCCATCGCGCTGAAGCCGTGCTCGATCGCGAGCTTCTTGTGCCTGGCCTTCACATCGGCCGGCAGCCGGCCTTCGTTCAGCTCCGCTTCGACCTCGTACGGGATGAGTTCCTCGGCCGCGAACTTCGCGGCCGCGTCGCGCCAGGCCTCAGCCTTGTCATCGAGGGCGATACGCATGGCGCGTCAGCTCCTGCGCTCGGGGACGGGATGCTGGAAGTGGCGCGGAAACGCGTCGGCGAGATAGGACATCGCGATGCGCCAGGCGAGGTCCCGGCTCATCGACTCCGGCCGCACCAGGAGATCCAGCCACAGGCCGTCGGTGAGCGCCGAGAGACCGTCGGCGACCAGCGCCGAATCGACTTCCGGGTAGCCACCCTCTTCGCAGAGCCGCGCGCAGAGCGTGCGCACCATGTCATCGTACGACTTGTCGCGCTCGGCGCAGATGCGCCGGTAGGTTGGCCGGAAGCGGCGCTCGCCCCAGAACGCGAACCAGACGGCGAGCTTGTCCCGCGTGCAGATGCTGCGCCGGAAATCGTGATCGACCATCGCCTGCAGGCCCGCAATGGGCGAATCCCCGGCGGCGGCGGCCGCTTCCGTGCAGGCGTTGCGATACTCGTCGGAGAGCGAGCGCAGGGTCTCGGTCAGCAAGCGGTCCTTGCTCTTGAAATGGAGATTGATGATGCCCTGGCTCAAGCCCGCCTCCTGGGCCACGGTCGCGATGGTCGTTTCCGCCAGTCCCCGGTTCGCGATGGTGCGGATGGTCGCATCGATGAGCTGCTGGCGGCGCTCTTCGGGCGCAGCCGTGCGCCGCCGTTTCGCGTCTGCCCGCGGCCGCTTGGAATTCTTGTTCGATTCCGGCAAAGCCAGCACTTGTTGCGCCGCCACATGAGCCCCGTGAGCCGATTATCAGCGCCTTCAACGCCCAAAGCAATGAATGAATGGCTATTCAGTCGGAATGGACGTGGACCCTTGTTTCATGGGACTCTGTCGCGAGCAGAAACGGGGTGCAAGGCAGGAGAAAAGGCCATGGCACGCAGCCTGAAGAATTCCAACGCGCACTTCCGGAAGGCGCTCACCAAGCTCCCGCTCGGGGTCTCCTCCAACTTCCGTTACTGGGGCGAGGAGAAGACCATTTATGCGCGCTCCGCCAAGGGCGCGCGCCTGACGGACATCGACGGCAACGAGTACATCGATTACCGCCTGGCCTACGGTCCCTGCATCCTCGGCTATGCGGATCCGCGGGTCGATGAAGCGGCCCGCCGCGGCATCGAGGTCGGTGGCGTGTTCGCGCTCGGCACGGAACGCGAGTACGCGGTCGCCAGGCGCGTTTCCAGCATGGTGCCGGCCGCCGAGCTGGTGCGCTTCTCGAACTCCGGGACGGAAGCCGTGATGGCGGCGCTGCGGCTGGCCCGCGCCTATACCGGAAAAGATTCGTATGTCGTCATCGAAGGCGGCTATCACGGCGTCTTCGATGCGGCGCTCTGGTACACGCCGATCGAGGACTGGCGCCCCTCCTCCGGCGAACCGCATCTCGTGCCCTATAGCGAAGGCATTCCCGGAATGCTGCGCGCGCTCGTGCACGCCTCGCCGATGAACGATGCCGACCGCCTCGAAAGCGTGTTCAAGGCCTACGGCCACGAGATCGCGGCCTTCCTCATCGAGCCGATCATGGGCAACTGCTGCTCCATCGCTGCGACGCGCGAGTTCGTGCATGCCGCGCGCCAGCTTTGCGACCAGTACGGCATCGTGATGATCATCGACGAGGTCAAGACCGGCTTTCGCGTGGCGCGCGGCGGCTGCCAGGAGCTCTTCGGCGTCAAGGCGGACCTCTGCACCTTCGCCAAGGCGATGGGCAACGGCTATCCGATCTCGGTGCTCGCCGGCCGTGAAGAGATCATGCGCAAGCTCGGCAAGGGCGTCGTGCACGGCGGCACGTTCACGGCGCACTCGGTCGCGCTCGCCGCTGCGGAAAAGACACTCGAGATCCTGGCCGAAACGCCCGCGCTCGCGACGATTGCGGAGTACGGCATGAAGCTGCGCGCCGGCATCAGCCAGATCCTGGCCCAGCGCGGCATCAAGCATTCGTTCAGCGGCCATCCCTCGATGAGCGGCCTCTTCTTCAGCGAGCAGCCGCCACGCAACTACCGCGACTGGGCGACGAGCGACTACACCTTTTACGAAGCGCTCGCGCCGGAACTGCATGATCTCGGCGTGCTCTGCGAGCCGGATTCGCGCGAGCCGTGGTTCGTGTGCGAGGCGCACGATGCGCGCTGCCTCGCGGAAACGCTGGAACGGTTCGAAACCGCGGTCAGCCGCGTCGTCAACAAAGCGAACAACACCGAGCCCGCGCACCGCGCGAGCTGAACGAAGGGCGACCGTGACGAACTATGACGCCATTGTTGTCGGCGCCGGCCACAACGGCCTGACGAACGCCGCGTACCTCGCCCGCTCCGGCCTCAAGGTGCTCGTGCTCGAGCGCAATCCCTGGATCGGCGGCGCCGCGGTGAGCCGGGAACTCGAGAAAGGCTGGACCTACTCGAACTGCTCCTATGTGTGCAGCCTCCTTCGTCCGGAGATCTTCCGCGACCTCGAACTCGCACGGCATGGCCTGCAGGTCGTGCCGTATGGCGGCGGCGTGACCGTGACGAGCACCGGCGACATCCTTGGCAACTACACGGACGACGACATCCAGCGCCGCGAATTCGCGCGGCATAGTGCCCGCGACGCCGACGCGTATCACCGGTACTCGACCGACGTGATGCGCCAGTGCAAGTTCATCCGCCCGCTCCTCCTGCGCACGCCGCCGGATCCGACCTCGCTCCGCCCCCGCGACCTCAAGGAAATGCTGTTCCTCGGCAAGGAGTTCGCCAAGCTCGGCGAAGAGGTCATCTACGACACGATCCGCTTCTACTCACTCAGCATCGCGGACTTCCTCGGCGAGTACTTCGAGTCGGATCTCATCAAGGCGCACATGTCGGGGAGCGGCATCATCGGCACGGCGCTCGGCGTCTATTCGCCGGGCACCGCCTACGTGCTGCTGCATCACTACATGGGCGACATCGACGGTTCGATCGGCTCCTGGGGCTTCGCACGCGGCGGCATGGGCGCCGTCTCGGCCGCGATCTCCTCCGCATTCAAGGCGCACGGCGGCGAGATCATCACCGATGCGCCGGTCGAGCGCGTCATCGTCCGCAACGGCAGGGTCGTTGGCGTCGCCACGGCGAACGGCCACGAATACCGCGCGAAGATCGTCGTCTCGAACCTCGACCCGAAGCGCACCTACACGAAGCTCTTCGACGACAAGGACCTGAGCCCCGCTT
Organism: Steroidobacteraceae bacterium; assembly: GCA_035644395.1. Lineage (GTDB taxonomy): Bacteria > Pseudomonadota > Gammaproteobacteria > Steroidobacterales > Steroidobacteraceae > JBGPLJ01. The sequence continues at coordinate 111,335 of DASQOR010000018.1, read as the reverse complement.
TCCTGAAGCGCGCGCGCAATTTCAAGATCCGCGGCTCCTCGGGCAAGCTCAACATCGCCCTCGACGGTCTGCCGGAATTCCCGGCGCTTGGCAAGGGCAATCCGCTGCGCTTCGGCGACATGCACTTCCTCGACTCGCTCGAGAAGATGGAGCGCGCGTACGACGACTGGAAGAGCGGCACCTGGTCGAAGGAGCCCTATCTCGACCTCCTCATCCCTTCGCTCACCGATCCGACGATGACGCCGGCCGGCAAGCACTGGATGTCGGTGTTCGTGCAGTACGTGCCGCCCAGGATCCACGGCCGCGACTGGACCGACGCCGATCGCGACGGCTTCAAGCAGACCGTCATCGACCAGATCGCGCGCTACAGCCCGAACTTCAAGTCGCTCATCCGCCATGTCGAAGTGCGCACGCCGCGCGAAATCGAAAATGAAGTCGGTCTCACCGAGGGCAACATCTTCCAGGGCGAGCTCACGATGGATCAGCTGCTCTTCAACCGGCCGTTCCCGGGCTACGCGCAGTATCGCGGGCCGCTGAAGGGTTTCTACATGTGCGGCTCGGGCACCCATCCCGGCGGCGGCGTCATGGCCGCGCCCGGCGCGAATGCCGCTCGCGAAATCCTGCGCGATCTGCGCAGGCCCAATCTCGTGCCCGGGAGCTGGCACGATGACTGACCGAGACCCCGTCATCATCATCGGCGCAGGTCACAACGGCCTCGTGTGCGCCGCGTATCTCGCGAAGGCGGGCCGCCCGGTGACGGTGCTCGAAGCGTCCGGGCGCGTCGGCGGTGCCGCGGTGACGCGCGAAGTCGCGCCGGGCTTTCGCGTCTCCGCCTGCGCGCATCTCTCGTATATGCTCGATGACGGAATCCGCCGCGACCTCAAGCTGGCGTCACACGGCCTGAAGGCGGCACGCGAGAACCTTCGCACGGTCGCGTTGGCGGCCGGGGGCGAACACCTCGTGCTGAACGGCGGCGCACTCGAAGGCGGCACGCTCGCCGCCGCGGACCGGACGGCGCTCGGCGACTACCATGCGAGCATGCTGAAATTCGCGCGGGTGCTCGGCAAGCAGCACAACCGTCGCCCGCCGCGCATCGCGGGGGGCGGGCGTTCGGAGATGATCGGCGCCGCGATGCTCGGTCTCGACATCCGCCGGCTCGGCCGCGAGCCGATGCGCGAATTCCTGCGGATCGTCGGCATCAATATTTTCGACGTGCTCGAAGAGACTTTCGAGTCGCCGCTCCTGAAGGGCGCGCTTGCGCTGGATGCCCTCCTCGGCACGAATCTCGGTGCCCGATCGAACAACTCGGTCCTGACTCTGTTGCAAAGGCTGAGCGGCCAGGCAACGGGAGTCGCCGGCGGCCTCTCCCTGCCGGAAGGCGGCATGGGCGCGGTCAGCGACGCCCTGGCTGCCGCCGCACACGCGAGCGGGGCGACCATTCGCACGGCAAGTGCCGTCGCCCGCATCACGCTCGAAGGCGACCGCGTGTCCGGCGTGGAACTTGAAAGCGGTGAGAAGCTCGCGGCAAGTGTCGTCGTTTCGAATGCCGATCCCGCGCGGACCTTGCTGACCCTGCTCGGCGCACGGCACCTCGAAACGGGATTCGTGCATCGCCTGCGCCATTTCCGCTCGAAGGGCATGGCCGCGAAGCTGCATCTCGCGCTCGATGCGTTGCCGGCGTTCCCGCGGCTCGACGCGGAATGGTCCGGCGAGCGGCTGGTCATCGCGCCCGACCTCGGCTATCTCGAATCGGCATTCGACTGCGCGAAGTACGGCCAGTGTTCGACGGCGCCCGCGCTCGAAGTCACGATCCCGAGCATTCACGACTCCTCGCTCGCGCCGCCGGGGAAACACGTGCTGTCGGCGATCGTGCAGTACGCGCCCTTCGATCCGCGAGCGAGCAGCGACACCGCGCGCACCGACTTCCTCGAGCGCACGCTCGATGTGCTCGAACGCTACTCGCCCGGATTGCGCCGGCATGTCGTCGCCTCGGAAATGCTCCTGCCGGCCGACATCGAAAAGGAATTCCGCATCACGGGCGGTCACTGGCATCACGGCGAATACGCGCTCGACCAGTTCCTGATGCTGCGTCCGGTGCCGGGCGCCGCGCAGTACGCGACGCCGGTGCCGGGGCTCTATCTTTGCGGTGCCGGCTGTCATCCGGGTGGTGGCGTGATGGGCTCCGCCGGCCGCAATGCCGCCAAGGTCGTGCTCGGCGCGAGACGTGCAGCATGAAGCAAAAAGAGCACTTCCGGACCGCGGTCTACCCGACGCCCTTCCATCCGCGTACCTCGGCGCTCAACATCCGCTCGGAATGGCATCGCTGGAAGGACTACGTCACGGCGGACGCGTACTTCGACGAGGCGCTCGAGTACTCGGCCATTCGCAACGCCTGTGCCGTCTTCGACATCACGCCGATGACGAAACACCGGATCACAGGGCCCGATGCGCTCGCGTTCCTCAATCGCCTGGTCACGCGCGATGTCGCGAAGATCAAGCCGGGCAAGGTCGGCTACACGGTCTGGTGCAACGACAACGGTCACGTCATCGACGACGGCACGATCTTTCACCTGCGCGCGGGCGACTATCGCTTGTGCTCGCAGGAGCGTCAGCTCGACTGGCTCCTGCGCTCCGCCCACGGCTTCGCTGTCTCGATCGTCGAGGACACGCATGAGGTCGCCGCGCTCGCCATCCAGGGACCGACGAGCTGTGCCGTGCTGAAAGCGATTGGCTGCACGGGCGTCGAAAAGCTGCCGCCCTTCGGAATCGCGTATTTTCCTTTCGCCGGCGGCGAACTGATGATTTCGCGCACCGGCTTCACCGGCGACCTCGGTTACGAGGCCTGGATCGACCCATCGCGCGCGCTCGCCTTGTGGGACGTCTTGTTCGACAAGGGCGAGATCCACGGCATCCGGCCGATGGGCACGCATGCGCTCGAAGTCGCGCGTATCGAAGCGGGCTTCCTGCAGGCGCACGTCGACTTCCTGCCCGCGGACCAGGCCATCAAGCTCGATCGGGCGCGCTCGCCGTTCGAGCTCGATCTCGGGCGGCTGGTCGATTTCAACAAGCCGAATTTCAACGGCCGTCGCGCCCTGCTTGAGGAGCGGCGGCGCGGCTCGCGCTATCGCCTGGTGCGGCTCGACATCGACGGCAACAAGCCCGCGCATTCGTCGTATATTTACGCCGACCGGGACAAGGGTGAAGTCGTCGGCACCGTGACGTCCGCCGAGTGGTCGCCCTCCGCCAAGGCCAACATCGCGCTCGCGTCGATGCACATGCCCTGGGGACGGCCCGGCGAGGAGCTCTGGGTCGACATCTACTACCGGAAGGAACTGGAGTGGTCCCGCGTCATGGCCCGCGCCCGCGTCGTCGAAGGCGCGTTCTTCGATCCGCCGCGGCGGCGCGCAACCCCTGCCGCGGATTTCTAAGCGACGCGCAGTGCAGGATCGCCATGGCCCATCGGCTTGAACCCCTGCTTCGTCCGCGCTCCGTCGCGGTGCTCGGTGCGACCGAGCGCGCGGGAACGGTCGGCCGCGCGGCCGTCGAGAACCTGCTGAAGGGAGGCTTCGAGGGCCCGCTGTTCGCGGTCAATCCGGGTCACCAGTCGGTGTGCGGCGTGCGCTGCTATCCGACACTTGCCGCGCTGCCCGAGCCGGTCGAGCACGTGATCTTCGCAGTGAGCGATGCGCGCCTCGAAGCGGCGCTCGATGACGTCATCGCGCAGGGTGCGCGGGCGGCAACGATCATGTCGGCGCTCGTGCTCGACAACGATCGCGAACCGCCGCTGCGTGAGCGCGTGCTCGCGAAACTGAGCGCCGCGGGTCTCGTCGTCTGCGGCGCCAACGGCATGGGCTTCTACAATTTCGCGGACGGCATCTGGGGCTGCGGCTTCTACACCCGCGCCCACGGGCGCGACGGCAACGTCGCCTTCATCAGCCACTCGGGCTCCGGCATGTGCGGCATCGTCGATTGCGACGAGCGCATCCGCTTCAACCTGGTGGTCTCGACCGGCCAGGAACTCGCCGTCACGATGGACGAGTATCTCGATTTCGCGCTCGAGCAACCGTCGACGCGCGTGGCCGCGCTTTTCATGGAGACGGCGCGTAACCCGGAAGGACTGGTGCGCGCCTTCGCCAAGGCGCGCGAACGCCGCATTCCGATCGTCGCGCTCAAGGTGGGCCGCACCGAGCTCTCGGCGAGGCTGACGGTATCGCATTCCGGCGCGATCGCCGGCGAAGACGCCGTGTACCAGGCGCTCTTCGATCGCTACGGCGTGCAGCGCGTGCATGACATGGACGAGCTCGCGACCGCGATGATCCTGTTCGCGCAGCCGCACCCGGTGGCTGCGGGCGGGCTCGTTTCGATACACGACTCCGGCGGCGAGCGGCAGCTGCTCATCGACCTCGCGCGTGACGCCCAGGTCCCGCTCGCGCAACTTTCGCCCGCGACCACCGCGAAGCTCGAATCGCTGCTCGATCCCGGCTTGCCGCCGATCAATCCGCTCGATGCCTGGAGCAAGGGCGGTCCCGACTATCACAAGAGCATGCAACAGTGCTTCGCCGCGCTCATGGCGGATCCGGATGCGGCCTTCGGCGCCGTGATCCACGATCGCGCGGCGGGCGGCGGGATTTTCCACGACTACCTGCAGTACCTGCGCGCAGGTCACGCCGTGTCGGGCAAGCCCGCGTTCCTCGTTGCCAATCACCAGGGCACGGGCGCGGATGCCGAGGTCATCGCGTCGACCCGCGCAGGATTCCCGGTGCTCGACGGTGTCCCGACGTTCCTGCGCGGCGCCAAATGCCTGCTCGATTACCGCGATCATCTCGCGCGCAAGCACGCGACGCCGCTGCAACCGCCCGCCGCCGCCGTTGCAACCTGGCGCGCAAGACTTGCCGCCGGCGCCGGGCTCGACGAACACGAAGCGATGAGGCTGCTGCGCGATTTCCAGCTGCCGGCCAACCCAAGCCGTATCGTCGAGAGCGAGTCGGAGGCGCGGGTCGCTGCGCGAGACTACGGGTTTCCCGTCGTTCTCAAGACGGCGCTGCGCGGGCTCGATCACAAGTCGGACCGCAACGGCGTGCACCTCGCTCTCGCGGATGAGGTCTCGTTGTCGGGCGCGTACCAGGATCTCGCGACCCGGATCGGTCCCCGCGCGTTGATCGCTCCGATGATCGCGACTGCGGGCGTCGAAATGCTGCTCGGCATGATCCACGACGAGCAGTTCGGCCCGGTCGTCTCGCTCGGCATCGGTGGCGTTCACGTCGAAGCGCTGGCGGACGTCGTCTACGCATTGCCGCCGTTCGATGCCGCCGAGGCTCGCCGGCTCGTTGACCGGTTGAGGTTCGCCGCGCTCATCAAGAGCCCGCGGCACCAGCAGCCGCTGGCGCTCGACGACTTCTGCGCGACCGCCGCCCGATTTTCGGAACTGGTCGCCGCGCTCGGCGACCGCGTAAGCGAAATGGACCTGAATCCCGTGATCGTGCACGCCGGCGGCTGTGTCATCGTCGACGCCCTGGTCGTGGGCCGCGATTCGCACGATCGTCCGCAGACGCAAGCGAGGCAAGCCCGATGACTCTCAAGACGCTGGCTGACTGGAACCGCGATCAATGGCACGCCTCGGCGAGCAGCGCGCGCCGGCGCATCGAGACGCGCCTGTTCATCGACGGCCGTTTCGTGGACGCCGCCAAAGGGGGGCGGTTCACCTCGTCGAACCCCGCGACCGGCGAGCCGCTCGCCGAAATGGCCGCCGGCACGGCGGAGGATATTGATCGGGCGGTCGCCGCCGCGAAGCAGGCATTCAGGGACGGCCGCTGGTCGCGCACAGCACCTCGCCAGCGCCTGGAGATCCTCTATCGCTTCGCGGCGCTCGTGGAGCAGCACGCGGAAGCCCTCGCGGTGCTCGAAACGCTCGACATGGGCAAGCCGATTGCCGACGTCCTGTCGAGCGACCTGCCTGCCGTGATCGACACCATCCGCTTCATGGCGGAGTGCATCGACAAGGTCGACGGTTCGGTCACGAACACGGAAGCGGGCGTCATGCACATGGTGCTGCGCGAACCGCTCGGCGTGGTCGGCGCGATCTCGCCGTGGAATTACCCGTTGCTGATGGCGGCGTGGAAGATCGCTCCGGCACTCGCGGCCGGCAACTCGGTCGTGCTGAAGCCGGCCGAGCAGGCGCCGATGAGCTGCCTGCGTCTCGCGGAACTCTTCGTCGAGGCCGGCGGACCGCCGGGTGTGTTCAACGTCGTCAACGGCATCGGCGAAATCGCCGGCAAGGCGCTCGCGCTCCACAGGGATGTCGCCAAGATCACGTTCACCGGCTCGACCGAAGTCGGCAAGCTCATGCTGCAGTACGCGGGCCAGTCGAACATGAAGCACGTCTCGCTCGAATGCGGCGGCAAGTCGCCGCAGATCTTCATGGCCGATGTCGCGGATTTCGACCGTGCGGTGACGACGGCTTATCGCGGCATCTACGCCAACATGGGCGAGGTCTGTAACGCCGGCTCGCGGCTCCTCGTCGATCGCTCGATCGCGGATCGCTTCGTCGAGCGTTTCATCGAGCTCGGCAAGGAAGCGTATGCGCCCGGCGATCCGCTCGACCCGGCGACCAACATGGGCCCGCTGGTGACGCGCGAAGCGCAGAAACGCGTGCTCGGTCTCATTGAAACGGGCAAGCGCGAAGGCGCCAGGCTGAGGTTTGGCGGCACGGCGCCGAAGGGCCTGGATGCGGGGGCCTATGTGTCCCCAACCCTCTTCACCGAGGTACGCAACGACATGACCATTGCGCGCCAGGAGATTTTCGGGCCGGTCGCTTCGGTGATCCCGTTCGACGGGATCGACGAGGCGATCGCCATCGCGAACGACACCGTTTATGGTCTCGCGGCAGGCGTCTGGACGCGCGACATCGACACCGCCTTCAAGCTGGTGAAGGGCATCGAAGCCGGCATCATCTGGGTCAATTCGTTCGACGAAGGCGACATGACGCAGCCGTTCGGCGGCTACAAGCAGTCCGGCAACGCGCGTGACAAGTGCCTCGACAGCTTCAAGAGCTACACGCAGTCGAAGTCCGCGTGGTTCCGGCTGTCCTGACATGACGAGCGAACTCATCCGGGCGGAACGTCGGGGCGCGCTCACCGTGCTGACGCTCAACCGGCCGGAGAAACTGAACGCGGTCAACCCGCCGATGATCGTCGAGCTCGGGCGCGCACTCGACGCCGCGGAGGCCGACGATTCGGTGCGCGCGGTCGTGCTCGCCGGTGCCGGGCGCGCATTTTCGGCCGGATTCGATCTCGACATGGGAGTCGATACGTCCGAGGGCCAAGCGGACCCCGCAGCCGTGCGCCGCGCCCTGCACAGCGACTTCAACATCATCATGCGCTTCTGGGATTGCCCGAAACCGACCCTCGCGGCGGTGCACGGCTACTGTATCGGCAGCGCCATGGAACTCGCGGTCGCCTGCGACCTGACGATTGCTTCCGAGGAATGCTTCTTCGGCGCACCCGAGGTGCGCTTCGGCAGCGGCATCGTGGCGATGCTGGCGCCGTGGTTCGCAGGCCCGAAGCGCGCGAAATACCTGCTGCTCGCCGGCGATGACCGTGTCACGGCGAACGATGCACGTGACATGGGATTGATCAATCGCGTCGTGCCCTCCGGCCGTGCGCTCGAAGAGACCCTGGCGCTTGCCGAGCGCGTGGCGGCGAACGATGCGCAGGCCGTGAAGCTCACCAAGCTCGCGATCAACCGGAGCCTGGATATCGCCGGCATGCACGCGGCGCTACTGCAGGCGCTCGAGCTCGATGTCCTCATCGAGACCTCCGAGACCGCCGAATCACGCGAGTTCAACAGCATCCGGAAGCGCGACGGGGCCAAAGCCGCCATCGCGTGGCGGAGCGCACGCGCCGCCCAACCGACGACTGGAAAATCCTCATGAGCAAAGATGCGAAGCGCGAGCCTGCCGAACTCGGGACATTTCTCGAGCGCTATCCGGACACGCAGCAGCTGGAACTCCTGCAGCCGGACATGCTCGGCATCCTCAGGGGCAAGCGCGTCAGCCGCGACGAATTCGCCAAGCCCTTCGGAGCGGGCGTCAACTTCTGCGGCGCCACCGTGCTCCTCGACAGCAAGGGCCAGACCTTCGAGCGCATCGACAATGGCGGGCGCGACGGCGACCCCGATGCGATTTCGAGTGCCGTGCCGGGTTCCCTGGCTCCCGTGCCCTGGGCCCAGGTGCCGACCGCGCAGGTGCTGATGACGATGGCGCACGCGAACGGCGAGCCGCATTTCGCGGATCCGCGGCAAGTGCTGCGAAATGCCGCACGGCCTTTGCGGGACATGGGACTCACGGCCGTCGCCGCGACCGAACTCGAGTTCTACCTGCTCGAGTCGGAGGCCGGTCGGCCCTCGCCGAAGGTCGGACTCATTCCCGGGACGCGCCAGCGCCAGGACGGCCCGCAGTACGGCAGCATGGAAGACGTCGAGGATGCCGACCCGTTTCTCGCCGAGGTGTTTTCAGTCTGCGCCGCGCAGAATATTCCGGCCGGCGCGACCCTCAAGGAATTCTCACCCGGCCAGTTCGAGGTGAACCTGCATCACGTGGCGAACGCGGAACTCGCGTGCGACCACGCGGCGCTCCTCAAGCGCGCCGTCAAGGCGGTCGCGAGGCGCCATGGCATCGGTGCGAGCTTCATGGCAAAGCCCTTCCAGGCCTCGGCCGGCTGCAGCCTGCATGTGCACGTCAGTCTCGTCGACAAATCCGGCCACAATGTTTTCGCCGGCGCCGGGCCGGATCAGCCGTTTTCCGACACTCTGCGCCATGCCATTGGTGGACTCGCCGCGACGATGGGCGAGTCCATGGCGATCTTCGCGCCGACGGCCAATTCCTATCGACGGTACCGGCCTGGCCTTTTCGTACCGCTCGCGCCCAATTGGGGACTGAACCATCGGGGCGTCGCCCTGCGCGTGCCGCTGTCCGGCCGCGAGGACACGCGAGTCGAGCATCGGCCGGGCGGCGCGGACGGCAACCCCTACCTCGTGATGGCCGCGATCCTGGCGGGCATTCACCATGGCATCACACAGCGCTGCGACCCGGGGCCGATGGTCCAGCCGGGCGAAGTCATCGAAGAGAGAATCGCGCTGCCGCTGCGCTGGGAAGCGGCGCTCGATGCATTCGAGCAGGGCAAGGTTCTGCCGCAATACCTCGGCCGGAAATATCACGAGCTGTTCGCGAAATGCCGGCGCGAGGAGTGCGACCGCTTCCACGCCGAGGTCTCGGACCGCGACTACGAGTGGTACCTGCGCGCGATCTGAACGCGGGCCCGCGTCAGCTTGCGAGTTCCGCGTTCCGGGTTGCGACCGCACCGTGCGCAGGCGCTTGCGTGAGCTGTGTCACTGGCAGCCGCGCACGGATCCAGTCCTGGAATCCCGCGAGCACGATCTCCTTGTCCGAAAGTATGCCCTGGGTGTACGCGCCCGATGCGAGGCCCCGCTGCACTGATCCCGTGAGCACCTCGTCTTCGAGCTGCACACGCACGTTGAGCCGCGCACAGAGGAAGCGCGCGGCGCGCATCTCGCGCCGGTCGTCCTTGAAGCCGTAAGAACGCGCCCGGATGCGGATGCGCCCTGCACCGGCCGGGATGACCTGGAAAAAATCGAGCCATTCCGGATAGATGTCGAAGAAGACATTGGGGAAGAGACCGAAGTACGTCCAGCGGCGGCGCATTTCCCCGGGCAGATGCTCGATCACCGGCAGGAATTTCGCGTAGCGCTCGGCGCTCCAGGATTTCAGCGGCCTCTCGCGCATCCGGTGGCTCAGGCGCATCGTGCCTGCCGGGTAAACCTCGCGGTCGTACTTCGACTCCATCAAGGCCGAGAGGCCCGGGTGGCCCATCGGGAAGTGGTAATCCTCGACATAGTTCTCGACAAGGTTCTTCCAGTCGATGTCGACGTCGTGCAGCCAGAGCTCATCGAGCGGCACCATGTCCTCGATGCGGTAGTGCGCAAGCTCCGCCGCGTGCGGCGCCATGCGGTCGGCGACGCTCGGCTCGCCGGAGCGGAAGCGCACGTAGACGAAGCCCATGAACACTTCGAGCTCGATCGGCTTCAGGCCGAACTTCGCGCGGTCGAATTTCGGGAACGTGTCGGGCGCGCTGACGCTGCGGTTGCGGCCGTCGAGGTGATAGGTCCAGCCGTGGTACGAGCAGGTCAGGAATTTCGCGCAGCTGCCGCGTTCGCCGCCGACCACCGCGTGCGCGCGGTGCGAGCAGACGTTGTGAAACGCCCGCAGCGTCCCCTCTTCGCCGCGAATGACGAAGCCGCGCTGGCCGAAGAATTCGAACGCCACGTAGTCGCCGCTCTTCGCCAGTTCGCTCACGTGGCACACGATCTGCCACGACGGCATGAAGAGCTTGTCCCGCTCGAGCTCGTGGAACTCCTCGCTGTGATAGACCCAGGCCGGCAGGGTGTAGCGCAGCCCCGGGTCGGTTTCGACCACGGCCTGGGGAGGCTCGAGCTTTGCCCGGAGCGGGGCCGCTCCCTGGACGCGATCGGCGAGCCACGGGAAAACGCTGCAGAGATACGCGCGGCACTGCCGCTTGGCCGCGTCCCGATCGAACGCATCGCCTTCGAACAGGATCGCCTGCCACAACTGGTCGATGAGGCCCGTGAGGCCGAGCGACACGGCGTCCGCATCCGGCCACCCCGCGACGCCCCGGGCCGCGATCAGTTTCCGGCACAGCGCCGTCACTGTCTGGCAGTAGGCCTGGTCGCGATCGCCACAGATGCGCTGGTAGTCCCCACGTGCATTCGTTTCCGCGAGGAACGCGTACCACACCGCGACCTTCCGCGGTTCGCTGACCCTGCGGTCGAGGCTGGCATCGATGACGGCAATCAGGCTCCGCAGCGCATCGTCACCGGTGTCGGCGAGCGCCGCGGCCATGGCCTCGGCAAACTCCTCCGACAATTCGCGCAGCGTCGCGAGCAGCAGCGCTTCCTTGCTGCCGAAATGAAAATTGATCGAGGCGGCCGTGTGGCCCGCCGCGCTCGCGATCTTCGCGGAGGTCAGCGCCGACAAGCCGTGGTGCGAGATCGCGTCGATGGCGCCATTGATGAGGTCGAGCTTGGAGCCGCTCGGGCGGAGGTCGGCGATTGCGTCGAGATTGGCTGCCATGACACCGGCTCCGCGGGTGGGTTCGAGGCCATTCTAGGGCGGTTGAGCCATGAACTCAATGGTCATTTAGTAGTTCAAACGAGTGTTTAGTTTTGCGCTAACTCGATGATTTAAAAAGACACGTGAGAGCGGCAGCTGCATTCAGGGTGTCGTCGTGTGCCGCGGTCGCAGGGACCGAAGAAAAACCCTCTCTCCGCCATCGCGGAGAGAGGGTTGAGTGGAGGAACGATCCCGGGTGGCTAGTCCTGGTAGGCGCGTTCGCCGTGCTCGACCGTGTCGAGACCCTCGCGCTCGGTGTCTTCCGCCACCCGCAGGCCAATGGTCACGTCGACGATCTTGAAGGCAATGGCCGCGACCACGCCCGACCAGACGAGCGTCGTGCAGACCGCCCAGAGCTGGGAGATCACTTGCCCCTTGATCGAGTAGTCGCCGACCGCGTTCGCCACGTAGTCGTAGACACCCGTGCCGCCGAGCCAGGGTGCGCAGAACACACCCGTCAGCAGCGCCCCGGTGATACCACCGAGGCAGTGCACGCCGAACACGTCGAGTGAATCGTCGTACTTCAGCCAGTTCTTGAGCTTGGTCACTGCGAGGAAACAGACGATCGCGGCCATGCCGCCAACCGCCAGGGACCCCATGGGCCCGACCCAGCCGCAAGCCGGCGTGATGGCCACGAGCCCGGCGACTGCGCCTGACCCAGCGCCGAGTGCCGTTGGTGTGCCCTTCGAGATCCATTCGCAAGCCGACCACACGAGCGTTGCGAATGCCGTGGCGAGCAGCGTGTTGGCGAACACCATTGCGGCGAAGCCCGTCGCTTCGAGGTTCGAGCCGACATTGAACCCGAACCAGCCGACCCACAGCAGCGTCGCGCCGATGTAGACGAGCGGCAGGTTGTGCGGCGGCATGGACGTCTGCCCGAAGCCGAGGCGCTTGCCGACGAGCAATGCGCCGACGAGTCCGGCGATGCCCGAGTTGATGTGCACCACCGTGCCGCCAGCGAAGTCGACCGCTCCCTTCTGGAATAGGAACCCCGCCGCGTCACCGGCAATCTTGCCGGCCGCCGCATCCGTGTAGGCATCGGGACCCATCCAGAACCAGACCATGTGCGCGACCGGGAGGTACGCAAACGTGAACCACAAAGCGATGAAGAGCAGCACCGCCGAGAATTTCACACGCTCCGCGAACGCCCCGACGATCAGGCACGGGGTAATTGCGGCGAAAGTCAGCTGGAACACCATGTACACGTATTCCGGAATCACCACGCCCTTGCTGAAGGTGGCCGCAGTCGAATCCGGCGTCATGCCTTTCAGGAACACGCGGTCGAAGCTGCCGAAGAACGCGCCGAGGCTGCCGTGCCCCTGAGTGAACGCGATGCTGTAGCCGTAGAGCGCCCACAGCACGGCGCACATGCAGAAGATGATCAGCACCTGCATCAGGAGCGACAGCACGTTCTTCGAGCGCACCATGCCGCCGTAGAAGAGCGCAAGGCCCGGGATCGTCATCAAGATGACGAGCACCGTCGAAGTCAGCATCCAGGACGTGTCGCCCTTGTTCGGCACGGGCGCCGCCGTGTCCGCCAGGGCGAACGCGGGCAGCAGCACGAGCGCCAGCGCAAGCAGGCGCCCCGCGAGGCTGATGTTGGTTTTGGTTGGACTCATCGTTATGGGCTCCTCGATGGATTACAGCGCTTCGCTGCCGGTTTCCCCGGTGCGGATGCGGATGGCGGAATCGAGCGGCGCGACGAAGACCTTGCCGTCGCCGATCTTGCCGGTGCGCGCGATGTTGCAGATGGCTTCAATGACCTGCTCGACGATGGCGTCATCGACCGCGAGCTCGATTTTGGTCTTCGGCACGAAATCGACCTGGTATTCGGCGCCCCGGTAGAGCTCCGTGTGCCCGCGTTGCCGTCCGAAGCCTTTCACCTCGGTCACGGTGATGCCACGCACGCCGATGTCGGCGATGGCCTGGCGCACGTCGTCGAGTTTGTAGGGCTTGATGATTGCGGTGATAAGTTTCATTGCATTCAACTCCGTCCCGACGCATGGGTGCGTTTTCTATGGACGGGAGACCGAATGCATGTCGCGTACCAGCGATGGGGGCGCTCGATGAATCAGCTAGTTAGCGATATTTGACGGACTCGACCCGAGCTTCCTGCACCAGAACGAGGCAGCTGCACAGCTTCGATGCACGGGGATGGACCGCGCCGTTAATTTTCCGTCGCTCATGCCGCTAACCCACTGAGCGTGGTTGGGTTTCGATCATCCAGGGACGTCGTCGAGCATGAGCACGCGTAGTAATTCGGTTGGCGGCGCCTTCCAGCAGGGCCACTCGCATGCCGATGAGGCCTTCTATCGGGCGGCCGCCGCGCACCTGCACGACATCGTGACGGTGACGGACCGCTACGGCATCGTCATTTTCATGGGCGGCGCGGCGGCGAACATCCTCGGCGGCCGCCCGCCCGAGCACCTCGCCCGGCGCCTCCTCGACATCACACATCCCGACGACCGTGCGACGCTGGAAAAGCATCTCGAGGCACTCATCCGCGCCGACGCCAGCACCCTGCAGCCGCCCGTCGAGTACCGGCTCGCCACGGCAGCCGGCGGTTACCGCTGGATCGAGTCGGTGACGCGCAATCTCCTCGATGATCCGGCCGTCAACGGCGTGATCCTGATCGGCCGCGACATCACCTCACGCAAGCAGGGCGAACTCGCGCTGCGCGACTCGGAGATCCGCCTCAACACCACCATGTGGGCGACGCAGATCGGCTTCTGGGAGCTCGACTTCAATACCGACAAGACGGTCTGGCTCAACAACTGGTGCGAGGCGCTCGGCCTCGATCCCTGCGACGGCAACGACCACGTCGACCGCTGGGACTCGCGCATCCACCCGGACGACATCGCCGTCGCGCGCGGCGCGTTCTCGAATCATGTGGCGGGCGTCAATTCCTTCTACGAAGCGGAGTACCGCATCCTCGACGCCAACGGCGCGTGGCAGTGGATCCGCGAGCGCGGGCGCGTCGTCGCCCGCGACGATGCCGGCCGTGCGCTCAAGATGGTCGGCACGTGCATGGATATCAATCCGCGGCGCGCGGCGGAGGACGCGCTGCGCCTGTGCCAGGCCGCAATGCAGGCGATGGCGGCGACCGTTCCGGAAGCGCTGCTGCAGCTCGATGCGATCCTGACGATCCGCTCGGCGAGCCGCGCGGTCGGCGACGTGAGCATCCAGGCGATGACGGGCAGGCCTTTCGTGGAACTCGCGGGCGCCGAGGAGCGCGCGCAGCTGGCCCAGGCATTGATGGGAGTGCTGAACGACCAGCGTGCCGCCGATTTTACGATCCGTGTCGGCGGCCCATCGCGGCCGGCGTTGCGCGCCCGCGCGACCCCGATCGTGGTCGCCAACCAGGCGACGGGCGTCGCCGTCAGCGTGTTTCCAGCGCGCCCGGTTGCGTGAGCGAGTGCACGGCGTTGCGCGGGCTCGCGAGATGCACGATGGCGCCGATCACCACCATGACCGGCACGACGAGCGCGCTCGTCGGCAGGTCCGTGATCGCCGACAGCACCAGGCCGACGACATAGCTCAGCACCGCGAGCGCGATGCCAAGCCACAGCTGGCGCTGCGGCGGATGACGATACGTCGCGATCGCCGGAACGATGAGGCTCGTGAAGACGAGGTAGACGCCGACGAGCTGCACCGACACCGTCACCACGACGGCGAACAGCACGTAGAACCCGATGCGCCCGAGCCGCTGGGCGATGGTCCACCAGAGTGCGAGGAAGGCCGCCGTCACGATGGCGGCGCGCCAGAGCTGTTCCGGGGTCACCCAGAGAATCTGCCCCGCGAGCAGATCCTTCAGGTCCTCGCCGCCGTGCGGATCGTTGGCAAGCAGCAGGATCTGCACGGTGGAGGCGACGACGAACATCACGCCGATCAGCGCTTCCTGCACCTCCGGCCGCTTGCGCTCCGTCCAGGTGAGAACGAGCGCGCCGCCGAGCGCCGCGGTCACGGCGGCGAACTGCGTCATCCAGCCCTGCAATTCGAGACCCATGTAGTGCGCGGCGACCACGCCTACGCCGGCGACCTGCGCGATCGCCAGATCGATGAAGACGATGCCGCGCCGAAGCACCTGCTGGCCGAGCGGCACGTGCGAGAGCGACACGAGGATGCCGGCGATGAGCGCCGGCCAGAGGATGCTGAAGTTGGTGACGATGGAATCGAGATAGGAGTTCATTTCACTGCCAGCAGCTGGTGGATGGTGTCGTCGAACAGGTTGAAGAGGTCTTTCGCCGCGTCGCTCCCGCCCACCGAATAGGGCAGTACGACGACGGGTGCGTGCACACGGCCCGAAAGCCACTCCGCGGCCCGCGGATCATTGTACGCATTACGCAGGATCATCTTCGGCGGATCGGCCGTGAGCTTCGTGACGAGGCTCGCCAGATAGGCCGTGCTCGGCGGGACTCCCGGCTTCGGTTCGATCGCTGCGATTTCCCGCAGCCCCAGCCAATGCATGAGATAGACCTGGTCGCGGTGGATGATGACCACCGGCATGCCCTTCAGCGGCGCGGCCTCGGCTTCCCACTTGGCGATCGCCGCCCGCCAGCGCGCCTGGAAATCCGCGCCGCGCGCTTCGTAGAACGCGGCATTGGCGGCATCGAGCGCTTCGAGTCTTGCGGTCAGCGCCTTCGCGACGATCGCAACGTTGCGCGCATCGAGATGCGCGTGCGGATTGCCGAGCGGATGCACGTCACCCATCGACCGGTCAACTGCGGTCGGGACTTCGAGAAGCTGCAGTTGCTTGTCGGCCTCGAAATAGCCGGCGCTGCCCGGCTGGATCTTGCTGTTGCCCGACTCCTGCAGCAACACGGGCAGCCAGCCGACCTCGAGCTCCGCACCGGCCGCGACCACGAGGTCGGCGTTGCGCGCTCGTGCCACGAGGCTCGGCTTAGCTTCCACGCGATGCACGTCCTGGAAGGCCGTGGTCGCGGTGTAGACGCTCACCTTGTCGCCGCCGAGTTCCGTCGTGAGAGCGCCCCACTCCGGCGTCGTCGCGAGCACCCGCAGCGCCGCTTGCGCCGGCATGGCACCGATGAGTGACAACAGCAGGGCGGCGCTCGCCAGTCGTTTCAACATGTCGTGGATCCTCGGGTGAATCAGTACTTGTGAGCGCCGTGCGCTCCGAGACTGTAGAGATATTGCAGGAAGAACTGGCCGTCGCGGCTGCTGTCGCGCGCGTCGTCCCAGGCGTACTGGGCGCGCATGCGCGAGAACTCGCTCGGACTCCAGTCGAGCATGAATGTGAGACGCGTGGGGGTCGCACTCAGCAGATCCGGAAACTCCCCGGGAGCGACCAGGCCGCTGTCGACGAGCCCGATGGTCGGGTCGCCCGAGTCGAGGTAATCGTAGCGCAAGCCGGCGCGCCAGCGCGGCCGGAATTGATAGACGGTCTGAAGATAAGCGCCCCACTGCGACGAATGGTAGCCGTCGGTCAAGGCGAGATCGTCGGCGTCGAAGGTGAGATCACCGCTTTCCGTCCGGTGCAGGTACTCACCCTGGATCTTGAGATAGTGATCGGTCGAATTGCCGTGCGGCGCCCACTTGTAGACGAAGTCCGCCGCCCAGAGGTGCGAGGAGCCGGTGAAACTGTCGACGACCGGCGTGCCCAGGGCGTCGCTCGTGTCGAACCGGCGATCGTCGGCGCGCTGGGTCATATAAGAGAGGCCGGCGCGCCAGCTGGCCGAATCGCCGATGTCATAGCCCGCGTGCGTGAAAGCGACGAACGCGTTGAGTCCGTTGGCGTCGAGGCGCGTGCCGGGAAAGCGCTCGCCGCTGCCGCCCTCGACGCCAAACTCGAGGAAGAGGTCCGTCGGCGCGAGCCATTTGAGCTGCAGGCCGTTCTCGGCGTACTGCCCGCCGAGGAACGCCTGGTAGGCGAGCGGCTGGTCGACGAAGTCCCAGGCGTGCGCATGCACCTCGTTGACATAGCCGAGGCCGGAGAAAAACCGCCCGCCCTTCAGCGTGAATCCGTCGTGCAGCGCCGTCGTGCGAAAGAACGCCTCTTCGATTGCGATCTCGTTGTTGCCGGTGATGGCCGCCGTGACGTTGCCGTAGAAATACGGATCGACGTTGGCCGTCAGCGTGAGCTCCGATTCACCGAGGCTGAAGCCGCGTTCGCCCGGTCCGGTTTCATCGCCCGCCGGGATGAAGCCGGCGATGTGATAGGTAGCCGGATCCTGGTCGAGATCCGTGTAAGTACCGGAGAGGATCACCGACATCGCAGGATTGAAAGCCGCGAGCGGGTTCGAGCCGCCACTTGCCGGCGGTGACGGCGTGGGCTCGGGTGGCGGAGGCGCTTCGTTCACGGCAGCCGTCGCGGCCGCCTGCGTTTCGAGCTGGGCGATGCGCTCTTCGAGCGCCTTCATCCTGGCCGAATAGTCCGCCTTGACGGCTTCGAGCTCGGCCCGGAGGGACGCGGCGTCGTCGGCATGGGCCGGGACACTCACGATCAGGGTCAGCAGAACGCAGGCCGCGAAGGCCGGATTTCCATGTCGCATGCTCGGGGCTCCCGGTGACCGGCCGTCGCTATTCGGTGGGGGCGCATTATGACGGGCGCGCGGCCGGCAAGTTGCCACGTGACGGAAACATAAGGTAATCCGGCCGCGGTTCAACCGCGACCGGACCTGCAAATCGAACGCTTCGCCTCAGTGCCGGGTGCGCCGGCGCGAAGCGGCGAGGAGTGCCGAAAGGCCCAGCAGTGAGAAGCCGCCGAACAGGCCTCCTCCGCCGCCGCCGCCGCCACCACCACTGGATGCTGCGGCCACCGTCACCGCGACGGATTGAATGTTCGAAGTGCCGCCGGCACCGTCGCACGCGATCCTGAATGATCCGGACGACGTCAACGCGCCGCTGCTCTCGCTGCCCGACGCCGCTTTCACTCCCGACCACAAGCCCGAGGCCGTGCAGCTCGTCGCGTCGGTCGAGGACCAGGTGAGCATCGTTGATTGACCCGACATGAGCGCCGTCGGGCTCGCGGCCAGCGTCGCGGTCGGCAACGCGATCTGCGCAATCGTGATCGGCGTCGGGCACGGATTGACCGGCGTGATCGTCGCCACATTCGAGCTCGCATCGTTCGGCGTGATGGTGATATCCGCCGAGTCCGTATCGCCCTGATCGTCCGTCACCGTCAGGCGCACCATGTAGACATCGGTGCCCGACGGCGCAACGACGCTGGTGTCGGCCGCGGCCTGATTCGCGATGACGGCGGCGCCGAGCAGCACGGTCCACGCATAGTCCGAGATGGTTCGTCCGCACGAGGCAACACTGCGGCTGCCGGTCAGGCTGACGTCGTTGCCCGCGGTGACGGCGCCCGGCAATGCCACGCTGGCAATGGGCTTGCGAGCCGCGAGCAGCGCGCCGGATGCATCCAGCATCCCGCCGCCGCAAGTCGTCGGCGTGCAATTGCATTCCGTGTTCTGGATGTCGCTGAAGCTGACGGGCACGTGGCACGTGGGGATCGGCCCGTTCTGCGGGTCGGGGACCAGGTTCACCGGAAACGGCAGCCGCGCGCCTTGCCGGAGGCGTTTGCGGATATGAGAGGGCTGCAGATTCTGGTTTTCCGCCAGCATCAGCGAAGCGACACCGGAAACGAGCGGCGCGGAGAAACTGGTGCCGACGTTGAAATTCGTCATGTCGGTGTAGCCGGCACCCTGCGGCGACGTCGTACCGACGTCCGTCAAGGTGTCGATCGAGAAGAGACAGGGCCCGCCATTCGTATTGACGCAATTGCCGCCGGGCGCGCTTATCGCAATCTCGGGCCCGAGATTACTGAAGCCGACCTTGGTGCCGATGTGCCGCAGACCCGCCACCGCGATCGCGCCCGGGCAATCCGCCGGTACCGTCACCGGGCCGCCTTCATTGCCGGCCGACACGACCACGCTCACGCCGGCCGAGGACAATTCGTCGATCAGCTGCGCGTACGGGAGCGTGCAACTGCCGCCGCCGCCGAGACTCAAGTTGATGACGCGCGCCGGATACGGATTGACCGGTGCGCCATCCACCGTGAAGCCCGCGGCCCAGCGCATGCCGTCGATGATGTCGGAATCGAAGCCGCCGCACTTGCCAAGGACCCGCACGGGGACGATGTAGGCATTCCAATTGATACCGGAAATGCCGACGCCGTTGTTCGTCAGCGCGCCGATGATGCCCGCGGTTCGCGTCCCATGCCACGAACTGGCACCGCTCGAGCAGCCCTGGAACGGTCCCGACTGGGACTCCGAGTTCGTGATCCAGTCGCCCGGATCGCTCGCGTCCGGATCGCGCGCGCCGCCGTCGTTCGCGGACAGGAAGGTGCCGCTGAAGTCGGCGTCGACGAAGTCGTAGCCGGGCAGCATCTTGCCGGCCGCGGTCGCGCGCGCGATGTCCGGATGATCGTAGCGAATGCCGGTATCGACGTCGGCGACGATGATGCCCGTGCTGCCCTGGGTGAGATCCCAGGCAGCGTCTGCGCGAATGCCCGACGCCTGCGCAGCCTGCAAGTACCACTGGTTGGCAAAGTCCGTATCGTTCGGAACGGCGAGCGGGAATTTTCGATAGTCGTAGTCGGCGTACTTCACGCGCGGGTCGGCGCGCAGGTTCGCGAGCATCATGTCGGAGGCCGACCCAGATGCGTTGGCGAGCTTCAGGAGCTGCATGCGCGGCGTGACTTGCCGGGTCGAGGCGATCGACGCTCCCGACATCTTGGCCACGGCGGCGAGCTTCGTTGCCTTGTGGGTCTCGGCGGTCGAATTCCAGATGACGAGTATCCGCCCCGGAACGTAGGCCGCGGCCGGCTGGTGCTGGCGCACCGGGCCGTTGTCTTCGGCGGCGAGCGCGAGTGGCGCGCACCCCAATAAGAGAATGGCCGCGAGGATCCTGCTTACGTTGCCGCCGGACGTGCACATGGCCGCCTCCCACCCTCAAACGAACTCGCGAATTGGTGTCCCCATTCTATCCAGAGTTTGCCCCGGCGGCAGGCGCGCGCGCGGGCTTCTGTGAAATTCGGGGCGCCAATGCGGGATTATTTGCCGCGCCGGAGAACCTTTTGTCGCCCATTGGAGACGTAAGGCGGCGCGGCTCGACTACAATCCGGCGATGATCCGGCTCGCGATCGACATCGGCGGCACCTTCACCGACTTCGTGCTCGACACCGGCCGGCGCTACCACTCCCTCAAGCTCCTGACGACCCCCGGCGCGCCCGAGGAAGCGGTCATCCAGGGAGCGATCGAACTGCTCGCGCGCGCACGCCTGCGGCCGCGGGATCTAGGGCTCGTCATCCACGGCACGACGCTCGCGACCAACGCGATCATCGAGCGCAAGGGCGCGAACGTCGGCCTGGTCGCCACGGAGGGCTTTCGCGACGTGCTCGCCATCGCGGACGAGGGCCGCTTCGATCAGTACGACATTTTCCTGGTGAAGCCGGCGCCGCTCGTGCCGCGTGAGCGGCGTTTCACGGTGGCGGAACGGGTCGATGCGCGCGGCGAAGTGCTGCGCAGCCTCGAGGCGGCGGAAATCGACCGCGTGATCGACGAGCTCGAGCGCGCCGGGATCGAGAGCGTCGCGGTCGCGCTGCTGCACGGCTATGCGAATCCGCGGCACGAACTTGCGATCGGCAAGCGCATCGCCGAGCGCCTGCCTCGCGTTGCCGTCTCGCTCGCGAGTGAAGTCTGCCCCGAGATTCGAGAGTACGAGCGCACGTCGACCACGGTCGCCAATGCCTACGTGCAGCCGGTGATGGCGGGATACCTGCGGCGCCTCGCCTTGGCGCTCGGCAAGCTCTCCGTGCGCTGCCCGTTCTACCTGATGACCTCGGGCGGCGGCCTCACGACGCTGGACGCGGCGATCCGTCATCCGGTACGCCTGATCGAAAGCGGGCCGGCGGGCGGCGCGATTCTCGCGAGCGGCATCGCGCGATCGCTCGGTCGCGAGCAGGTGCTCTCGTTCGACATGGGCGGGACCACGGCGAAGATCTGCCTCATCGATCACGGGCAGCCGGAATCGTCGCGCAGCTTCGAGGTCGACCGCAGCGCCCGATTCATGAAAGGCAGCGGCCTGCCGTTGCGCATCCCTGTCATCGAGATGGTCGAGATCGGCGCGGGTGGCGGGTCGATCGCATCGATCGACGCGCTTGGCCGATTGAAAGTCGGGCCGGAGAGCGCCGGCTCGTCGCCGGGCCCCGCGTGCTACGCAATGGGCGGCGAAGAGCCCGCAGTCACCGACGCGAACGTGCACCTTGGACGCATCGACCCCGAACGATTCGCCGCCGGACGCCTGCGGCTCGATCGCTCGCTCGCGACCCGGGCAATCGAGGCGCGCATCGCAAAACGACTCGGCCTTGCGGCGGACGCCGCGGCCCTCGGCATCGCCGAGATCGTCGAAGAGAACATGACCGCGGCGGCCCGCACGCACGCCGCCGAGCGTGGCAAGGACGCGTCCGGGCGGACACTGATCGCCTTCGGCGGCGGCGCACCGCTGCATGCCGCCCGGCTCGCAGCCAAGCTCGGCATCGATCGCATCGTACTGCCCGCCTTTGCGGGCGTCGGTTCCGCCTTCGGTTTCCTGCTCGCCCCGATCGCGTTCGAAGTCGTCCGCAGCCGCTACATGTCGCTCGACGGTTTCGATGCGGCCGGGGCGAACCGGTTGATGCGCTCGATGCACCAGCAGGCGAAGAGAGTCGTGCTCGGCGGCGCCGGGCGCTCGGCCCTGCGTGAATCGCGGGCTGCCTACATGCGCTATCTCGGCCAGGGTCACGAGATCGTCGTGAGCCTGCCGATCCGGGCACTCGCGGCAAGGGACCGTGCGAGCCTGCGTCTCGCCTTTGAACGGCGTTACCGCGAGCTCTTCGGCCGCATCATTCCGGATGCCGGCATCGAGATCCTCACGTGGTCGCTGTCCCTCACGACGGCAGTGCGCGCGATCGCGAAAGACGGCGTTGCCGCGCGCACGCGCCGCGCAAAACCGGCTGCACACCAGCGCGTGATCGAATCGCAGGGGCGCAGCGCGCGTTGGCCGGTGTACTGGCGCGCCGGTCTCGAGGTGGGTACCACGCTCGTCGGGCCCGCGCTGATCGCGGAGGACGACACGACAACGGTCGTGCCAGCGGGCTTCACCGCGACGACCAGCCGCCGCGGCCATCTGCTGCTCGAACGACGCAGCGTCCGGAGGTCCTCGCGATGAGACATGCGCGGCCGCTCGAGCGGCAGATCCAGTGGAACCGCCTGCTCGCGATTGTCGAGGAGCAGGCACAAGCGCTGCTGCGCACCTCGTTCAGCACGATCGTGCGCGAATGCGGCGACCTCTCGGCCGGCGTCTTCGACCTCAAGGGCCGGATGCTCGCGCAGGCCGTGACCGGTACGCCGGGGCACGTCAATACGATGGCGGAATCGGTCGGTCACTTCTGCGCCTGGCTCCCGCCCGCACGCATGTCGCCGGGCGACGTGTACGTGACCAACGACCCCTGGAAGGGCACGGGACACCTCAACGATTTCGTCGTGATGACACCCGTTTTCCATCGTCGCAGGCTGGTTGCATTCTTCGCCGCGACGAGCCACGTGATGGATGTCGGCGGGCTCGGCTTCGGCCCGGATGGACGCGACCTCTTCATGGAAGGACTGTCCGTGCCGTTCCTGAAGCTCGTCGATCGCGGCGAAGTCAACGCGACGCTCATGGCGATGCTGAAGGCGAACACGCGAATTCCGGTCGAGCTCGAGGGCGACCTCTACTCGCTCGTCGCGTCGAATGACGTCGGCGCCCGCCGTCTCGTGGAAATGCTCGATGAATTCCGGCTACGGGACCTCTCGACACTCGCCGGGCACATCATCGCAAGCTCGCACGCCGCCGTGCTGAAGGAAATCGCGCGCGTCCCAAAGGGCCGTTTTCGCTCGAGCCTCACCATCGACGGCAAGGAATCGCCGATCACGCTCGCGGCGACCGTGACGATCGCCGCGAACGGCGTGACGGTCGATTACTCCGGCACGTCGCCGACGTCGTCCTACGGCATCAATGTGCCGCTTGCGTACACGACTGCGTACACGGTGTTCGGCTTGCACTGTGCGCTCGCCCGCGCGGTGCCGAACAACGCGGGGTCACTCGCCGCCTATCGCGTGACGGCGCCGGCCGGCTGCATCCTGAATCCCGAACGGCCACGCGCCGTCTCGTCGCGCCACATCGTCGGGCAGATGCTGCCGGACGTCGTATTCGGGTGCCTCCGCCAGGCGATTCCGGATCGAGTGCCGGCCGAAGGGACGTCGTGCCTGTGGATGATCACGGTGCGCGGCGAAGATGCGAAGACGGGTTCGCGATTTGCCACCACGGTGGTGACGAATGGTGGCACCGGTGCCCGTCCCGGCGCGGACGGCCTCTCGGCGACGGCCTACCCGAGCGGCGTACGCGGCACGCCGGTCGAGATCGTCGAATCGATGACCCCGCTCATCTTCTGGCGCAAGGACCTGCGCCCGCAAAGCGGCGGCGACGGCGAATGGCGCGGCGGCGACGGCCTCGAGGTCGAGATCGAAAACCGCAGCGGGCGGCCGCTCGATCTGCTTGCGGCCTTCGACCGGATCGAACACCCGCCGCGTGGCCGCGATGGCGGCGGCAACGGCGCGGCCGGAACGCTTTCGCTCAAGAACTCGGGACGCGCACTCGCCGGCAAAGGCACGCAGCAGATACCCGCCGGCGAGATCCTCGCGATCCGGACGCCCGGTGGTGGCGGTCTCGGCGACCCCGCCCGCCGACGACGCTAGGGCGATCGACGTTTCAGCTCGTCGAGCTCGCGACGAAGTTCGGCGACGGCGGCTTCGAGCGCGGCGATGCGCGCGTCGCGGTCGGCCCGGGCCGATGGCGCGGATGACTCGTCGGCCGCCGTCGCGCGAGGCGCGACAACCGGAGTCCCGCTGAAAAGATGCGCGTAGCGCACTTCGCGCTCGCCGGGCGCACGCTCCAGGCGCAGAAGGAAAGGACCGTCCGTGCGGGTCATGAGATTCTGCAGGGCGGTCTCGACCTCCGCCGCCTCATTGAACTTGCAGAGGCGCGCGGTGCGCGTCCTGAGCTCGCCCGCAGTCTGCGGCCCGCGCAGCAAGAGCTCGCAGACGATGCCACGCTCGTGCTCCGTGAACTGCAGCGAGCCGAACTGTGTGTTGCAGAAAAGATGCTTGTACTTCGTCACGCGGCCGCCGTAGCCGGAGCGATCGCTCACGAGGTGCCGCTTCATGAGCGCGTCGACGATCTCCTGCACCTGGCGCTCGTCGAGCTCGAGCACCGGGTCGCGGTTACTCTTCTGATTGCAGGCATTGGTGAGTGCGTTGAGCGACTGCGGGTACTGGTCCGGAGTCGACACCTCTTTCTCGATCAGGCAGCCGATGACGCGGGCTTCGTGCGGGCTTAATTCCACCTTCATGAAGCCAAGGATATCACCCGCACCGCGGCGAACGGCCGACGAGCGTCGCTTCCGTGCGGATGAATGGTTTCGATCCGACCAGCGGGGCCGGCGGGCCGGCTGAACGGCGAACCCTCCGCAGCGCCGGCGGTATTACCCTGTCACCAGCGTCGTATGAGGATGCATCGATGACACGGAATACCAGTTTCACGCCGATTCGCGCCGGTGGCCCGGCGCACTCCCGTCCGGTGGAAGAGCTCATCAAGCGGCTGATTCGCGAAGGCAGCGCGCCCGCGAGCGAAGTTGTCATCGCTCCCCCGGCGACGATCGCCGACAACGATTCGGGCAGCGATCCGTACAACCACACCGGCCGCTTCCGCAAGATTTTCAAATAGCGGCGGGCGGCTCCCACGCTATCATGGCCGCGGGAGGACCCGGCCATGATGGTTCACGTTGATCTGCGTCGCTGCACTCTTCTTCTACTGATCGCCGCCGGGTTCGCCTGCGGCTCCCGGGCCGACGGCACTGGTGCCACGGCCGATTCCGAAAAACTCATCACCGATCTCGGCTTGCACGTCGCGTCGCAGCCCGCGCGCGAACGCCCGGGCTGGAGATCCCCGCACATCATCCTGGTGTCGCCGCAACTGCACGATCAGCTCGATGCGCTGCAGGAGCTCGCGCCCACGGTGAAGTTCGTCGAGCTGTCGTCGAATACGGCGGCCCGCGACATCGCCGACGCCGACGCCTCGCTCGGCATCTGCTCCGCAGATATCCTCGTCAAGGCAAAGAAGCTCCAGTGGATCCAGTGGCTGGCGGCGGGCGCCGAGCGTTGTGTGACGTTGCCGATCGTCCAGGAACGCAAGCCGCTCGTCACGAACCTGCAGCGCGCCGCGGGCGGCAGCATGGCCGAACATGTCATGGGGCTGATGCTCGTGCTGAGCCGCAAGCTCGACTTCTACATCGACGAGCAGCGCGCGGCGCGCTGGTCGGGATCTTCGCCGACGACGCCGGCGATGACCGATCTCGAAGGCAAGACCGTGCTCGTCGTCGGGCTCGGCGGCATCGGCACGGAGGTCGCCCGGCGAGCGCATGCGTTCGGCATGAAGGTCACGGCGACACGCGCGAGCGGCCGCACCGGCCCGGACTACGTCAGCTACGTGGGTTTGCCCGAGGAATTGCCGGCGCTCGCGAAGGATGCCGACTTCGTCGTGAATTGCTTGCCGCTCACGCCGGCGACCACAGGCATCTTCAACGCCCGGTTCTTTGCGCTCATGAGGCCGACGGCCTATTTCCTGAGCGTCGGCCGCGGCCGCAGCACCGTCACGGCGGACCTGATCGCGGCCCTCAAGGACAAGCGCATCGCGGGAGCGGGACTCGACGTGACGGATCCGGAACCGCTGCCGTCCGACAGTCCCCTGTGGAAATTGCCGAACGTCGTCATCACGCCGCACGTCTCGGCCAATACGCCGCTCGCCAACGAGCTGCGTAACGCGGTCGTGCTCGAGAACGTGAAAAGGTACACGGCCGGTGAGCCGATGCTCTCGGTCGTCGACATCGGCAAGGGCTATTGACCCTCGCCCGCTGGCGGGAGAGGGAGTGGATTACTTCGGCAGGCGGACGATGTAGCCGCCCGATTTCCCGTCGCGCTCGAGTTCGAGGAGCTTGCGGGCCCCGCCCTCTTCCAGCAGTTCGTTGAACGAGCCGAAGCCGAAGTACGACTCGTTGAAGCCCGGCTTGCGCCGCTTCAGTGCCTGCTTGACCATCGAGCCCCAGATCCGCTCTTCGGCGCCGCGTTCCGCGATCAGCGCCGCGACCGTTTCGAGAATCAGATCGAAGGCTTCCTGCCGGCGCTCTTCCTCGGGCTTCCTGGGCGGGGGCGGTGCATCCGCCTGGCCCTTTGAAGTCGCGGCCTTGCCGCGGCCGCGCCTCGGCGCGGCGCGCACCAGGTCGTCGTAGAAGATGAAGTCGTCGCAGTTCTCGATGAGAAGATCCGACGAGGAGTTCTTCACGCCGACGCCGATCACGTGCTTGGCGTTCTCCCGGAGCTTTGACACGAGCGGCGAGAAATCCGAATCGCCGCTCATGACCACGAACGTGTCGACGTGCACCTTGGTGTAGCACAGGTCGAGCGCGTCGACGACCATGCGGATGTCCGCGGAGTTCTTGCCGGACTGGCGCACGTGCGGGATCTCGATGAGTTCGAATGCGGCCTCGTGCATGCCCGCCTTGAACTCCTTGTAACGCTCCCAGTCGCAGTAGGCCTTCTTGACGACGATGCTGCCCTTCGTGAGCAGCAGACGCTCGAGGACTTTCTGCATGTCAAAGCGGGCGTAGTTCGACTCGCGCACGCCGAGTGCGATGTTCTCGAAGTCGCAGAACAGCGCCAGATTGCGGATTTCGCCCGTTGCCATCGTTGCCCGGTCTCCGAAGCCTATTGCAGCTCGTAGGCGAAGTCGTATTCGCTGCCCTTCTCATCGCGCGCATGCAGTTTCATCTGGCCGCGTGCGCCGGCATATTTGCCGGTGCCGCCGGTTACTGCAAGCGTCGAGTCGCCCTTGTCGAGAAACGGGCCCTCGACGGTGATCTGGCCGTCGGCGAGCGAGATCGTCCAGAAGCATTCCCAGGCCTTGCCGACTTCCGTGCGGATGCAATAGCCCTGGTCGGTGCCGACCTGCTTCTTGTTGGCGGCATCGAAAACGGGATTCGCGAACGTCAGCAGGTCGCCCACCGTGTCGCCGGGAGCGCCCGTATCCGTGACGGCATCGGTCGCCGCATGCTCGACGACGGCGATGGAGTTGCCGGCCTGCGCGCCCACTGAAACCAGCGCTGCCCCGGCGGCTGCAATAAATGCAACTTTACCGCTCATGAGACACCTCACTTGCATCGGAAGGAATTGGAACGCTTGGAATTATTGGTCGCGGGCGGAATGGTAGCAGGGATTGCGCGGCGCGCTATGCCGGTCTTGCCCCCGGGCGCCGCATGGGGCAATGATTGCGCCTTCGGACGTTCGAGGAGGGGTCCATGTCACGTACAGTCTCCGCTTTTGCCGCACTGCTGTTGGCACTGGGCGCGCTTTCGCTGGGCTTCCAGGCAGGTGCCGCGGGCGTCGACGACCTCGTCAAGCAGGCGCAGAAAGCGATGCAGGACGGCAAATACAAGGTGGCCCTCGCCGCTCTCGACCAGGCGATTGCGACCGCACCGGACCGCAGCGACCTGTATGGATTGCGCGCGAAAGCGAACGACGAGCGCGGTGAATTCGACAAGGCCATCGAGGATGCGAACAAGATGATCCAGATGGCGCCGGACAGCGCCTCCGGCTTCCTGATCCGCGCGGGCGTCTATCGTCGCAACGAGAAATACGACGAAGCGCTGAAGGACGTGAACAAGGCGATCGAACTGAGCCCCAAGAGCGCGGATGCCTATTACCTGCGTTCGGACATCTACAACGACATGGGCAAGTCGGCCGAATCGAAAGCCGATGAGGCCATGGCGAACAGGCTCGACCGCTGACCGCGAAACCCGACGAACGCTACACGACGGCCTGCCGGCGATCGGAACCGGCGGGCATCGCCGCGTCCGTCGTGAGCCTGACGTCGATTGCGACGTACCGGTCCCTGCCCTGGCGTTTCGCAGTGTAGAGCGCTCGGTCCGCGAGCTTGACCGCCCGGTCATGCGAGGCTTCGAGCGGCGGTGAATGGGTTGCAACGCCCATGCTGACGCTGACCTGCTGGCCAGACTTCGCCGCCAGGTGATCGATGCCGAGATTCGCGACCGCGGCGAGAGTCGTGCGCGCGACTTCCTCGGCATAGACGCGGTCCGCTCCATAGAGCACGGCGACCAGCTCTTCGCCGCCGTAGCGTGCGACAAAGTCCAGCGGCCGCCGCACCATGGCCGTGTCGACGGCCCGCGAAACGCTCCGCAGGCAGGCGTCCCCCGCCTGGTGACCGTACTGGTCGTTGTAGGCCTTGAAGTGATCGATGTCGATCATGATGACGGTCATCGGCTGCGCTTCGCGCGTCGCCTGGCGCCAGAGCAGGTGAATGCGCTCTTCGAAGGCGGCGCGATTGAACAGGCCCGTGAGGCCGTCGCGCGCGGCGACCTCGACGAGGCGCCGGCGCTCGAGGAAGGCCTTGCGATTCGCGTGCTCGAGCACGTAGCAGCCGGCGCCGCCGATCAGGTTCGCGCAGAACAGCGCGAACAGCTGGTAGATGGCGGCAGCGCTCGGCAGCGCATCGCCGACGCTCGCGCCAAGATAGGCGAGCATGACGATGAGATTGCTGCGCAGGGCCGCCCCGAAGGGCATCGCGAGCATGAAATAGAAGAAGAAGGTGACGAGGAGCAACCGGGCACCGACGAGCGGCACCTGTTCCGCAGGGGCATAGACCGCCATCACGACGATGCCGAGGCCGAAGATCGGCGCGCTCACCTGGATGGCGGGCTGATACCAGCGGCCATAGAGCCGGCGGGACGTGAAGGCGAGCGCGATCAGGACCAGCGGCAATTGCAGGCCGTAGCGCACGATATTCGGCACGTTGCTGCGATAGCCGACGACCCAGTGATCGATCACGGCGAAGCCGAGCACCGTCGAGAGCGCGACGAGCGTGCTCATGCGCACCCAGCGCCGCGCGGATTCCCCTTGCGCGGCGAGGTATTCGCGCTCGAGTCCGGGCTCGAAGCGCAGCCTCCAGCGGCGGGGCTCTGTCGGTTTCTCGGTGTCCATGGGCGTGCCAGTTTATGGCAGCAATCCGCCGTCGATGCAAAAGCGGCGCCGGGACCGTGATCTGTCAAGTCGGCGTCGCGCGCTTCGTCGTCGGTCGTCGCGCTGCGGTTGTGCAGCCCCGGGCGACCTCTTCCCGCAGGATCTCGGCCAGGCGCAGGGAACCCGGCCCGGCGCCCTCGCGATCGGCGTACACGAGATAGAGTTCGAGGAAGCGCTCGCCGCCGTCGCGCACCGGCAAGATCTTGAGCGTGCCGGCCGTGAGTTCCGCGCGAATCTTTTCCTCCGGGAACCACGCCCAGCCGTAGCCGCGCGTCGCCGCCTCGATCGACGTCGCCATATGTGTCAGCGTCCAGCGCTGCTCGACCTCCATGATCGGACGCGAATCGCGGCGCGAGCCGGATTCGCGCACCAGGAGATGACGGTGCGCAGCGAGGTCGCGCAGGCTGAGCTTGCGCCCCAGGCGATGCAGCGGATGGTCCGGACGGGTAGCCGGCACGAAGCGGGCGCGCAGCAGCGAATCGCCGGCGAAGCCCTGTGGGATCGCACCGGACACGGCGAGATCCGCCTGCCCGGTCAGCAGCGCTTCATTGGTTCCGCCCATGACCGACTCAATGAGTTCGATGCGGGTGTGCGGGCTCTCCAGGCCGAACCGGGCGAAGCTGTCGAGCAGCAGCAGAGTCGGAAAGACGACCTCCGCGGCGATGCGGATCTGCGCCTCCCAACCGGCCGAGAGCGTGAGGGCCGCCCCTTCCAGGCTGCCCGCTTCCGCGAGCAGGGCGTGCGCTCGCCGGTAGAGCAGCTGACCGGTCGGGGTGAGCACGGCTTTGCGGCCCTGGATTTCGAATGCCTTGATCGCGAGCTGCGATTCCAGTTTCTGGACCGCATACGTCACTGCCGACTGGCTCTTGCGCAGGGCCTTTGCCGCCTGTGCGTAGCCGCCGGCGTCGACCACCGCCACGAGCGACCGCCACTGCTCGAGCGAGACTTTCAGGGCCGTATTCATATCCATAAATTGGATAGTGATGGACGATTCATTCTACTTTTTTATCTGATTCATTGATAGTTAAATGCGCCCCACGAATTCAAGGGAGAGCTCCATGACCACCTTGCTCACGATCCATTCGAGCCTCTTCGGCGACGCCGGGCAGTCGAGCCGCCTTGTCGATCAATTCGCGGATCTCTGGCAACGCCGAGAGCCGCACGCCGTGCTCATCCGCCGCAATTTCGCGCGGGAGCCGGTGCCGCACCTCACCGCGGAGCGCTTCCAGGCTTTCCTGAAAGCGCCCGCGCAACGGAGCGAGCATGAAAGCGCCATCGTCGCGTATTCGGACCGCCTGATCGACGAACTCAGGCAGGCGGACGTGATCGCCCTCGGCCTGCCGATGTACAACTTCGGCGTGCCCTCGACAGTGCGCGCCTACTTCGACCACATCGCGCGGGCCGGTGTAACGTTTCGCTATACGGACCAGGGGCCGGAGGGGCTCCTCAAGGGCAAGAAGCTCTTCGTGTTTTCCACGCGGGGTGGAAAGCACGCAGGCACGCCCTCAGATACGGAAACCGATTACGTAAAGCAGTTCTTCCACTTTCTCGGCATCGACGATCTCACGTTTGTCTACGCGGAAGGGCTCGCATCCGGCGACCCGCAGAAGCTCGAGGCGCTCGGCGAGGCCGCGATACGCATCGAGAGCCTCATCGAGCCGCAGCCGCTCGCTGCGTAATGGAGGATTACGGACATGACGACCCGAACGATCTCGACCCTCATCGAATCCATCGCGACCTCGGACGGCGCGGGCGTGAAGCTGCGTCGCAGCCTCGGCTCACGGCAGACGCTGCGTGCGGACCCTTTCCTCATGCTCGATGAGTTCTTCTCGGACGATCCGCGCGACTACATCGCCGGCTTCCCGCCGCACCCGCATCGGGGTTTCGAGACGGTGACCTACATGCTCGACGGCCACATGCGGCACGAGGATCACCTCGGCAATCGCGGCGAGCTCATCGCGGGCGGCGTGCAGTGGATGACGGCCGGCCGCGGCATCATCCACTCGGAAATGCCGCAACAGGCGGAAGGGCGCATGCGCGGCTTCCAGCTGTGGCTGAATCTCCCGGCGCGCGAAAAGATGAAGCCGGCGTCGTACCAGGACATTTCGCCCAAGGACATCCCGACGGTTTCCCTGCCGGGCGATGTGAAGGTGAAGGTCATTGCCGGCGCATTCTCGTCCGGCGACAGGCTGACGCACGGCCCGATCAATGGCGCGAAGAAGGGCGTGAGCACCGATCCGCTCTATCTCGACGTGCATCTGCCGGCGGGCGGGCGTTTCACGGAAGCCGTGAACGCCGGGTACACGGCACTCATCTACCCGTACGAAGGCTCGCTCGAGGTCGGTCCTGCGGGCAGCTCGCGTACACTCGCGCGCCAGTCGATGGGCATTCTTTCCGCCGGCGATACGATTGAAGTAGCCGCCGGCGCGGAGCCCGTGCGCTTCCTGCTGCTCGCGGCGCGCCCGCTCGGCGAGCCGATCGTGCAGTACGGCCCGTTCGTGATGAATACGCGCGAGGAAATCGAGCAGGCGATCCACGACTACCAGAGCGGAAAGCTCGCGGAAAAACCGGCCGAACGGGTCGTCAATGCCTGACCTGGCGGCACGCCTGCCGGTCGTATTCATCGGCCACGGATCGCCGATGAATACGCTCGCGGACAATACGTACACGCAAGCTTGGCGCAGGCTTGCCGGGAGACTCCCGCGGCCGAAGGCCATCCTCGTCATCTCGGCACACTGGTACGTCTCGGGCACCGCCGTGACGGCAATGCCACAGCCGAAGACGATCCATGACTTCTACGGCTTTCCGCCGGAGCTCTTCGCCTACGAATATCCGGCGCCCGGCGCGCCGGCGATCGCGTCCCGCGTGCGGGCGCTCCTCGGCGATGTCGACGTCCAGGCGGACGAGACCTGGGGCCTCGACCACGGTGCGTGGTCGGTGCTTGCGCACATGTACCCGGAAGCCGGAGTTCCGGTCCTGCAGCTGAGCATCGACGGGACCCAGCCGGCTGCCTTTCACCTGGACGTGGGCCGCAGGCTGGCGCCCTTGCGCGACGAGGGCGTGTTGATCCTCGGGAGCGGCAATGTCGTCCACAATCTGCGCGTCATGCGCCGGACGGACGCTGCGGAGCCGTTCGCCTGGGCCGTCGAGTTCAACGACTGGCTGCGTGAGCGGCTGATCACGCGCGATGCGCAAGCGATCGTCGCTCCGATGCAGTTCGGCGATGCGGCGCGACTCTCCATTCCGACACCGGAGCACTACCTGCCTCTCATCTACGTCCTCGGAGCAGCGAGCGAGGAAGACCGGCTCGAAGTGCTGACCGACGGCGTCGACCTCGGCTCGATCAGCATGCTGTCGGTCGCCTACGGCGCCTAGATTTCGTTCCTGCGAGCAAACTGCGCGATGTGATCGGCGGCGCGAAACGCGAGCGCCTGGATCGTCATCGTCGGCTGACCGCGCCCTGACGTGACGAAGCTGCCGCCGTCGCAGAGAAACAGGTTCCGCACGTCGTGCGTGCGATGGTACTTGTCGACCACCGACGACTTCGGATCATTGCCCATGCGGCAGGTGCCGAGCAGGTGCACGCCGACCGTCTGCGGAACGATGGGCACCCGCCATATTTTCTTCGCGCCCGCCGCGTCCAGGATTTCCACCGCGCGATCCTGCATGAAGGCCGCCGTGGCGAGATCGTCCTTGTGATCGAGATAGGTCGCGCGCATCGCCGGCACGCCCCAGGCGTCCTTCAATTCCGGATCGATGGTGACGCTGTTCGTTTCGACCGGTAGTGAGGTGCAATGGCCGACCGAGATGAGCGACTTCGGAAAGTCCCTGAGGACTTGCTTGTAGGCGGCGCCCCAGCTCGCATCGGGCGGATTGTTGATGGCCGCCCACCAGGCCGGCGCGCCGTCGATACGTGCGTCGATGCCGCCGCCGCCGTAAAAGCCGCGCCTCGGGTCCGCATCGTAGAAGTCATGGATGATGCGCGTGACCTGCACGCTCTTGTACTCGTTCAACTCGTGCTCGAAGGAGGCGCCGGTCGCGCTGCCCGCATTGAACATGAGGTATTTGCCGACGTAGCCGCTTGAATTCGCCAGGCCGTCCGGGGATTTCGCGTTGGCGGAATTGAGCAGCAGGCGCGCCGTTTCCGCTCCGTTCGCCGCAAGCACGACAGCCTTGGCGTGCTGGAAGTGTTCGCGCTTGTCGCGGCCGAAGTAAGCGACGCCGGTCGCCCGGCCGCGCTTGTCGGTGTCCACGCGGAACACGTAGCTTTCGGCGCGCACCTCGCAGCGACCGGTCGCTTCCGCTTCCGGAATCATGTTGTAGAGGGTCGACGATTTCGCCATGACCTCGCAGCCGTAGCCTTCGCAGAAGCCGCAATGCACACAGGCAGGCCGGCCGCGGAACGGCTGCGACGCGATGGCGAGCGGCGCGGGGAACGGATGCAGCCCGAGCTTGCGCCCACCGCGTTCGAGCAGGACGCCCGAGGACTTCACGGGCATCGGCGGCATCGGATACGGTTTCGTGCGCGGCGGATCGAAGGGACTTGCGTACGCGAGGCCCGAGACACCGATTTCCCACTCGACTTTCGTGTAGTACGGCTCGAGGTCCGCGTACTCGATCGGCCAATCGGCGAAGCCCGTGCCGGCGATGGCGCCAAGGACGCTGCGCTCGTGAAAATCGATCTCATGAAAGCGCCAGAAGTTCGCCGTGTAGTGCACGCTGCTGCCGCCGACGAGCCTTGCGTACATGAGCGCGGGAATATCGAGAACCCTGGTCGCCTTGGCCGCGGGATCCGCCCGGAAGGTCTGCGGATTGCGTACCGGTTCATTCGTGATGCCGTTCGCGAACCAGTGCTTGAGCTCATCATGCTCGAAGTCGGACGGACCGAGGCGCGGGCCCTGCTCGAGCACGACGACGCTGAACCCGGCCTGCGACAGCTCTCGGGCGAGCACGCCACCCGACGCGCCGGAACCGACAATGGCGAAATCGACTTGCTCCGACGGTTTGTAGGTTCGAGCGCTCATGCCTGCCCTTTCTTCGCGTACGGGACGAAGCCTGCGTAGTCGCGATCGTAGTAGCCGAAGGGCGGCTGAAAGGCGTGCAGGTCCTCGAAGCCGACCAGTTTCCAGCCGACGCCATCGCGATTGCCGCCGTACTTCGGGTGCGCGAGCAGTCCGAGCACGGTGAGAAAGCGCATTGTCTGAAAGAAAGGCGTCGTTTCGACGCTCTTCAGAAATTCGACCTGGCGCGTGACTGGGCTGCCCGCGAATGACTCGCCGGGATATTTCGCCGTAAATGCGGTGAGGAACCGCGCATGACCGCCGAGCACTTCTTCGCGATGCACGGCATGGAAACCGCCGAGCGCGGCATCGATGAAATACACGGCGCCTGCCTCATGGGCCCCCGGCGTGTCGTCGGTCGGAACGATCTGCGAAGCGATCGCGTCGAAATCGCGCGCCTGCGCCGCGCTCAGGATGGCAAGGCGGGGTTCTGGCGCAGCGGCACTCTCGTGCGCATGCATGGCCGCCGCGCTGATCTTCGGCCAGTTGAGCGCGAGCCATCCGGCTCCAAGCGCCTGGCCCGACGCAGTCAAGAACGATCGTCGGGTACTACCCATCGGCGAGTCCTCCCCTCAACGCATCAAGACAAACTCTTCCGCTACCGACGGATGCAGGGCCACCGTCTGGTCGAAGTCTCTTTTTGTGGCGCCCATCTTCACGGCGATCGCAAGTGCCTGGATGATCTCCGGCGCGTCGGGCCCCAGCATGTGCGCGCCGAGCACCTTGTCCGTCTTCCCATCGACCACGAGCTTGCAGGTCGTGCGCTCCTGCCGCCCCGGGATGGTGTTCTTCATCGCGCGAAAATCCGAACGGAAGATCGCGACCGTGAAGCCGCTGGCGCGCGCCGCCTCCTCCGTCATGCCGACGGACGCGAGCGCGGGCTGGCTGAACACCGCCGTCGGCACGTTCGTATGGTCGACGGACCACGGCGCGTTGCCGAAGACCGAATCCGCGAAGGCGTGCCCTTCGCGGATCGCGATCGGCGTCAGCTGCAAGCGGTTGGTCACGTCGCCAATCGCGTAAATAGGGTCCACCGAACTCTTCGACATCCTGTCGACCGTGACCGCCCCCCACTGATCGACCGCCACTCCCGCGCGCTCGAGCCCGAGACCGGCCGTGTTCGGCTGCCGGCCGATGGCGTGCATGACGCCGTCGGTTTCAAGCGTCGCGCCGTCCTTCAAAGTCACCGTGAGGTGCGAGCCGGCGCGTTCAACCGCGGCGACCTCCGCACCGAGCTTCACGCGGATACCCCTGGCGAGGTAGGCCGCCTGCAATTTCTCGCGCAGCTCGGCGTCCCAGCCCTTGAGGATCAGGTGGCCACGATAGAGCTGAGTCACTTCGACGCCGAGGCCCGCGAAGATGCCCGCGAATTCCGTCGCGATATAGCCGCCCCCGGAAATCACGAGGCGCCGGGGCAGCTTCTCCAGCAGGAACGCCTCGTTCGAATCGAAGCCGAGCTCCGCGCCGGGAAATTTCGGGAGAATCGGATGTCCACCGGTCGCGACCAGGAAGTGCTTCGCGGTGATGCGCCGCCCCGCGATCTCGATCGTGTGGGCGTCGAGGAACACCGCGCGGCCGGGCACGATCCCGACATGATTCTTCTCGAGCGTCGAGATGTAGGCGCCGTTGAGCCGCGTCACTTCCTTTTGCACGTTGTCGCGCAGCGTCGGCCAATCGAACTTGCCCTCGATACCGAGCCAGCCGTAGCTCGCGGCATCTTCGAGCTCCTCGCGAAAGTGCGAGCCGAACACCAGCAGCTTCTTCGGCACGCAGCCGCGAATGACGCAGGTGCCGCCGACGCGGTATTCCTCGGCGATGCCGACTTTCGCACCGTGACTCGATGCGATCCGGCTCGCCCGCACGCCGCCCGAGCCCGCGCCGATCACAAACAAATCGTAGTCGTGCGCCATACGCGCGGCATGTTAGCGGAGCCGCGATCAGCGCGATACGGCCGCCAGGGACGCTCGACTCGGGAGGTCCTGTCGGGATCGTAAAAAACAGGATGTTTTTTCCGAAGCCTGCAGGGATGTATTCACGGCGGTCCCGAAAGGACCTCCCGAGTCGAGCGTCCCTGGCGATGACTAACTGCCCTAGGAGATCTCGAGCAACCGCGAACCCGCAGGCGCGTCGATGGCGACGGATTTCAGCAGCGCGAACACAGGCAGACCCGGCGCGAGCTTGAGTTCGCGGACGGCTTCCTGCGTCACGGTGGCCAGCAGGCGGTGCTCGTCGGAGAGCGCGAGCTCGACGTTGACCGCGCCGTCCTCGCGGGCCGAAAGCCGCGAGACGGATGCCGACAGGACATTGCGGACGGAAATCGCCCGTGGGCGCTCCGTCGCGACGATCACGTCGTTCGCGATGATGTGCACGCGCACGCGGTGGCCGACGCCGCCGCCGAGATACGGGATCTGCAATTGCTGTGCACCCAGCGTGAGCACCGTCGTGCCCCGCTCCGGCCGCTGGGCCGCGATCGGCGCCTCGATGATCGCGCCGGCATCGCCGCGTGCGGCGAGCAGCGGCGTGTCGCTGCGGCCGAGCAGGTCGTTCGCCGGGCCGTGCGCCAGGACGCGGCCGCGATCGAGCAACACCACGTGATCCGCGAGGCGCACGAGTTCCGCGAGGCTGTGGGTCACGTACACGATCGGGATGGCGAACTCGATGCCGATGCTCGCCAGGAGCTCGAGGATCTCGCGCTTGCGCGGCACATCGAGCGACGCGAGCGGTTCATCCATCAGGAGCAGCCGCGGCTGCGCGAGCAGCGCCCGCCCGATGGCGATGCGCTGGCGCTCGCCGCCCGAAAGATCCCGCGGCCAGCGGTCGAGCAGGCCGCCGATACCGAGCACCTCGAGCACGCGCCCCTCGTCGACCCGTATCGGCTCTTCGCGCCGCCGTTTCAGCCCGTAGGTCAGGTTCTGCGCGACCGTCAGGTGCGGAAAGAGCCGCCCGTCCTGGAACACCCAGCCGAGTCGCCGCCGCTCGAGCGGCACGAAATGATCGCGCGCCGTGTCGACGAAAACCGATGAGCCGACTTCGATGCGGCCCGACCGGGCCTTCATCGCGCCAGCGAGCAACGCAAGCACCGTGGTCTTGCCGGCGCCCGAGGGGCCGAAGAGTACCGTCGTCCCGGCTTCCGGCACGCGAAACGTGACGTCGAGGTGGAAGCTCCCCAGTGCCGCGCGCGCGTCGAAGTCGATCATGGGCGAGCGCGACTCAGCGGGCGGCCCAGCGCCGCGCCCAGCGCCCGAGGATTTCCGCCGCGATCAGCGCCACGATCGCAACGCCGAGTGAAATGAGCGCGAGCGTGAGTGCCGTCTGCTCGCCGCCCGGCGTCTGCAAGGCGCCGTAGATGGCGAGCGGCAGGGTCTGGGTTTCACCCGGGATGTTGGCGGCGAACGTGATGACCGCGCCGAACTCGCCGAGGCACGCGGCGAAGCCGACGATCGCCGCGGCGACGATTCCCGGCAACGCGAGCGGCAGGGTGATCGTGAAAAAACGGTCGAACGCGCGCGCACCGAGCGAGCGGGCAGCGAGCTCCAGGCCCGGGTCGATGCCCTCGAGCGCGAGGCGCATGGCCCGCACCATCATTGGAAACGCCATGACGCCCGCGGCGAGTGAAGCGCCGGCCGACGTGAATACGAGCCGCGTGCCAAAGGTCGCATCGAGCCAATGGCCGATCGGACCCTGCACGCCGAACACGAGAAGCAGCGCGTAGCCGACGACGACGGGCGGCAGCACGAGCGGCGCGTGCACGAATGCATCGAGGAGCGCGCGTCCGGGAAAGCGCTTGCGGGCGAGGAGCCACGCGGCGCCGAGCGCAAGCGGCAGGCCCACGGCCACCGCACGCGAGCCGACGACCAGGCTCGCGCCGACCGCCTGCCATTCGGCCGGAGTCAACATCGATCCTCGAAAGGATACTGACCGGGCTCCGGAATGAAGTTGTGCGTAAGGCCCTCGATCGCGCTCGTTCCCATGCGCCAACGGGCCTCGACCGAGCCTGCGCCGATGTGGGGCGTCGCGACGCAATTCGGGAGCCTCAGGAGCTCGTCGTCATCCGCGGGTTCCACCGCAAAAGTATCGATGCAGGCCGCCGCGATGCGCCCGCTCTTCAGGCGTTCGCGCAGTGCCGTCTCGTCGACGATGTGCCCGCGCGCCGTATTGACGAGCACGCAGTCGGGCCGCAACCGAGCGAGCACCTCCGCCGTGTAGAGATTGCGCGTCCGGTTGGTCACGGTGAGATGGATCGACAGCACTTCGGAGCGTGCGATCAGCTCATCGAAGCCGACGGGCGTCACGTCGTAGCGCGCATAGAACTCGGCGTAGTCCTTGACGTCGCAGGCGAGCACTTCGCATTCGAAAGGCTGCAGCAGGCGCACGAACTCCTTGCCGATCTCGCCGCAGCCGTGCACGCCAACCACGCGGCCGGTCAGCTGCCGGCCCATCCGTCCGAGCGGCCGCTCGCCGGCGCGCATCGCGGTGTTCGTCGCGATCACGTGCCGCAAGCCCGCAAGCGCGAAGCACAGCGCGAGTTCCGCGACCGAGCGCTTGTTGACGCCCGCCGTCCAGCCGAGGCGCACGCCATGCTTCTTCATCGCGACCGGATCGATCCTGTCGAGACCGACGCCGAGCTTGGCGATGACACGCAGCTCCGGGAGCGCGGACAGTACGCGTTCGTTGATGCGCTCGAAGGAGACGATGGCGGCATCGAAACCGCGCAGGTACTCGATCGTCTCCTCTTCCGTGCGGAAGTACGGCCGGGCTTCCGTATTCAGCTTGCAGTCGGGGTAGGTCTTGCGCAGGAGCTCGACCAGGCCCTCGTGCTGGCAGAACGAAATGGCGGGAACGGCGACGCGCATGCGCGATGGATCCTGCACGGCGGCGACCGGCCCACGGCCGGCGCCGGTCAGCTCTTGACCTTGCAGACCTTGCCGACGAACGTGACGGCGAAGCAGCCCTTGTCATCGATCGGGAAAATCTGCGTTCCCTGCGGCATCAGGATGCGCAGGGTCCTGTCCTTGATCTCGTAGTCGTACTCGACGCTGCCGCCGCCGAACGGCGCGACCATCTCGACCTTGTGGCCGGACTTGAACGTGAATTTCATGAGACCGCTTTCGTCCGCGTAGGGGCCGCTGAAGCTGCCGCCGCAGGCCGACAATCCCGCAACGATGGCCGCGACGGCTGCCTGGCGCGAGGCCCGTGCAAGATTCGGAAAGTTCATGGTTTTCCTTTAGTTATTGTTGGTCTTTGTGGATTCTGATTTTGACTCCGCGGCCTCATTATACGGTGCCCCGGGAATCACGCGAACCGGACACCCCCCGCAAGGAGATGCCGCGATGGCCGAGCCTACGACCGAGGAAACGCTGGACCCCGCGGACTGGCGCGGCATCCGGGAGCTTGCGCATCGGGCCGTCGACGATGCATTCGACTGGTTGAGCACGGCGCGCGATCGGCCGGTCTGGCAGCCGACACCGGAAGCCGTCGTCGCCAGCTTTCACCAGCCGCTGCCGCGCAAGCCGCAGGGCGCACAAGCGGCGTACGACGACTTTCGTCAACTGGTCCTGCCCTATCCCATGGGCAATGTACACCCGCGCTTCTGGTCCTGGTACATGGGCAACGGCACGGCGCTCGGCGCCGTCGGCGATTTCCTCGCCGCCGTCGTCAACCCCAACATGGGCGGCGGCAATCATGTCGCGAATCACGTCGAGAGCCAGGTGGTCGACTGGTGCAAGGAGATCGTCGGCCTGCCGCGCGATTCCGGCGGCCTCTTGGTGAGCGGCGGCTCGATGGCGAACTTCGTCGGACTCACGGTGGCACGCAATACCGCGACGAACGTCAACCTGCGCCGTGACGGCGTGCGCGCGCTGCCCGCCCCATTGACCTGCTACGCCTCCGCCGAAGTGCACAGCTGCGTGCAGAAAGCGCTCGAGCTCCTCGGGCTCGGCAGCGTAGCGCTGCGCAAGGTGCCTGTGAACGATGACTATGAGATCGAGATCGGGGCGCTCGAGGACCTGATCGCGACGGATCGCAAGGCGGGCCTCGTGCCGGCTTGCGTCATCGGCAATGCCGGCACGATCAACACGGGCGCGGTCGATGACCTCATGGCCC
The DNA here is from genome assembly GCA_035644395.1 of Steroidobacteraceae bacterium. Lineage (GTDB taxonomy): Bacteria > Pseudomonadota > Gammaproteobacteria > Steroidobacterales > Steroidobacteraceae > JBGPLJ01. The sequence goes on along the minus strand of DASQOR010000018.1, from coordinate 70,848 downwards.
TGTCCGACATCTGCGAACGAGAGCAGATCTGGTTTCACGTCGACGGCGCGATCGGCGCCGTCGTTGCGCTCGCGCCGCGCAACCGCGGGCTCGTCAGCGGGATCGAACGCGCCGACTCGGTCGCGCTTGACCTGCACAAGTGGCTGCACGTGCCTTTCGAAGCGGGCTGCGCGATCGTGCGGGACCACGCGGCGCACCGCGCCGCCTTCGCGCTGACGCCGGAATATCTCGAGCGCACGGCGCGCGGCCTCGCAAGCGGCCCGCTCTGGTTCAGCGAATACGGCCTGCAGCTCTCGCGCGGCTTCCGCGCGCTCAAGGTGTGGCTGTCGTTCAAGGAGCACGGCCTCGACAAGTTCGGCCGGCTGATCGACCAGAACATCGCCCAGGCCCATGAGCTCGCGGCCCTCATCCGGGCGCGGCCCGAGCTCGAGCTCATGGCGCCGGTCGCGCTCAATATCGTCTGCTTCCGTTACCGCGCCGCCGGACTCGGCGAGGCCGGGCTCAACCAGTTCAACGAGGAACTGCTGATCCGCCTGCACGAAAGCGGCATCGCGGCGCCGTCCTACACGACTCTGAACGGCCGGTACTGCCTGCGCGCGGCGATTTCGAACCACCGCACGCGCTCCGACGACCTCGCGATCATGGTCGACGCCGTATTGAAGCTCGGCGCGGAGCTGGCCAAGAACGGCGTCTGATTTCGCTCGCAGTCGATTGCCCGTCACGGCGGTCTGCTAAGTTTCGGGTCCGGTCGAAAAGGCAGCACGCGCGGGGGATCCATGGCGAAGAAAAAGGCGAAGGCGAAGGCAAAAACGGCAGCACACAGCGGGGCAGCGGCGCTCGGCAAGCAGATCGCGGAACTCATGCACCGCGTGGGAACGCTCGAAGACGCGGCGGCGATCCGCATCCTGCAGCACCAGTACGGCTATTACCTCGACAAGTGCCTGTACCGGGAAGTAGTGGACCTCTTCGCCGACGACGGCGTCGTGCAGTTCAACGGCGGGATCTACCGCGGCCGCAAGCAGGGCGTGCACCGGCTCTATGTCGAGCGCTTCGGCCAGGTCTTCGTCGAGGGCAAGAATGGGCCGCTGCCGGGATTTCTCCTTGAACACCTGCTGCTTCAGGACATCATCCATGTCGCGGCCGATCGGCGGACCGCGAAGGGGCGGCTGCGCTGCTTCATGCAGGCCGGCGTGCACGAAACCTCGGAAGCTCCGCTCGCGCGCATGGCGCGCAAGAACGGCACGCCGCTCATGGCATGGTGGGAAGGCGGCATGTACGAGAACGAGTACGTGAAGGAAGGCGGCCTCTGGAAGCTGAAGCTCCTCAACTACAACCCGCTCTGGCATGCGGACTACGCGACGGGCTGGAGCCACAGCCGGCCGAACTACGTGCCGAAGGAATCGACGCTCTATCCGAAGGACCCGACAGGCCCGGACGCGCTGATGGCGAAGCGGCCGCTATGGCCAGACACGGACGTAGTGCCCTTCCATTATCCGCATCCCGTGACGGGCAAGGTCTGGCGCGGCTAGAGGGGCCTCGGAGATTGGGGGTCTGACCCCTATTTCAGTTGATCGCCCGGCACCCACCAGCCGTGGATCTGGCCGAACGTCCGGTACGGTAGCTTCACGGTGGCGATCGGACCTGCCTCGAGGTCTGAGGTGTCGACGATCACGAGATCCGAACGCCCCTCGAGCAGGCGGTTCGCGATGCCGACGAGATAACCGTCGCCTTCGGGCGCGCCCGTGCGCCGCGGCACGAAACAGCACTCCTGCAACCCGGACGTCGGACCGACGAAGTAGGTCGATGTCTTGCGCGTCAACTGATCGAAGCGCGTGTAGCAGTTGAGCGGCCGCAGCGGTGACTTCGCGAGGCGCTCATCGAGCGGGCGCGCATAGTCGGTTGTCGGCATGAAGCCGTAGCGGTACGGGACGGTGTGATAGCGGTCGTCTTGGCGCGGCAGCACACCCGACTCCTGGAAAAGCACGTCCATGTCGTAGTTGTCGCTCTTGCGGTCGGGCCTGACCGTGAGACGCGTGATCCGCCCCGAGGAGCCGATCGGGTCGAAGGCCTCGCCGTGCAGGTTCGGGAAGAACGGAAACTGGTTCTTGTTCGCCATGTCCATGTCGACGAACACGCGATCGCCGTCGGAGAACGCGCCCATCACGTGCGTCGCGCAGCGTTCGGGTCCCTGGTACCAGCGCAGGTCCGTCCCATCGCCACCCCGGCGCATGAAGCCGAACCACGTCGGCAGCTTTGAATCCCAGGCGAAACGCACGCCGCCCTGCTTCATCTGCGCGACGTTGGTCGCCATCGGAATGACGAGGAATGCGATATGGCGCGAGGTGACGGCGAAGTCGTGCAGCATGCCGACGTACGGCACCTTGATCCAGGTTTCCCAGTTGATCTTGCCGTGCCGATCCGCTGAGTAGACGTAGACGTCATTGCTCATCTCGCCTCGGGCTTCGTAGCCGTAGCCGATGAGTTCGCCCGTCTCGGAATCGATCTTCGGATGCGCGGTGTGCGCGAGCGCGGCGTACTTGCCGCCGAAGGTGTAGTAATCGTCGAGCGTCTCGAGCGTGTTCGGGTCCATCGCGACCGGCGGGCTGTCTTCCTTGAGGGCGAGGAGCTTGCCGTGATGGAACACGATCTGCGTGTTCGCGGTGCCGCGGCTGATCTTCTTCTCGGCGACGACGGCATCATCGCTGTAGGGATTGCGATACATGCCGAAGATGGCGCGACGCGCCTCGGCCTGCGCCTTGAAGCGCTGCGTCCGCACGTACCTGCTCTTGAAGTCGACGTGCCCGTTCGCGAAGCGAAAGAGGCTCACGTGCCCTTCGCCGTCGAAGGGAATGTTGTGCGGAAACTTCGGCGGATACTGATAGTCGGGGCCGACGCGATAGAACGCCCCGTCCAGATCCACCGGCAGCTCCCCTTCGACCTCGCAATCGCGCAGGTCGCTCTCGAGGCGCATCGGACCCCAGCCGAGAAACATGGGATTCGGGACGAATCGCACTGCCATGGACCACCTCAGCCCTCGAGCGGGCCGTGAAGCAAGATTTCAGCCGGGCTTTGGCGGACTTTGGCCAAGTTTCAGGTCGCTTTCAAGCGTGGCGGAGGGGCTCGCGCCAATCTGTCTCCACCGTCGAAACCGATCCATCAGGCCCGGACGGGCGATGACTGACACGCGATCCACACCCCAGCAGGAGACAGACATGAATGCGCGCACCCACAACACGCTCTTCCCGATCCATACGCTCGCCGTGACCACCGCCCTGGTCGTTGCCGGCCTCACGTTCGCAGCCGGCCCGTCGCTTGCCGGCGAAGTCGAAGTCGTGTCCCAGACCGTGAACTACAGCGACCTCAACCTCGCGCGCAGCGAAGGCGCCGCGACGCTTTACGGTCGCATCCGGTCGGCGGCACGCCATGTTTGCACGAGCAACGACAGCCCCGAGCTCCGGTTCGCAACGGCAGCCAGGACCTGCATCAAGCAGGCCATTGCGCATGCCGTTGCAGACGTCAACCAGCCGCAGCTCACCCAGTACTACCTCGTCAAGACCGGCCAGGTGGCGCCTGTCCTGGCCGTCGCTTCCACGAGCCGTTGATTCGCCGACTCTCCCTCGGCCGCCACGCAAGGATCCGGACGCGCCTCCGTTCGGATCCTTTTTTTGTGGCCTCTAGACCGCGGCGTGCAGCTGGGCGCTCCGCCCGCGGTAGGAGTGCCACGCCTTGCCGAGTCGTGATATCGCTTCGCGGATTGCAGGCTCGACCGCACCGAAGGCCAGCCGCAGATGTGAATGACCGCCGTCGCCAAGGCAGAACGTGTTGCCCGGCAGCAGCATGAGGCCATGTCGTGCCGCAATCTGCGTGAGCGCGTGCGTGTGCGCTTCACCGGTATCCACCCAGAGGCACATGCCGGCAGCGGGTTCCTGCCAGCGCCACGTCGGGAGCTGGCGCACGAGTTCCGCCTGCAGGAGCGTGCGGCGCTTGCGAAGCTCCGCGCGGCGTTGCTTGCGCGCCTCGTCCATGTCCTCGATAAGGAACTGCGCCGCGAGCTGCTGCATCGGCGAACTGCCCATGTCCGAGATGAGACGCAGCCGCGCGGCCGTATCGATGAGACTGCGATGCGCACGCAACCAGCCGATCCGGAGGCCGCTCCAGAAAAGCTTGCTCACCGAGCCCGCGATCCAGATCGGCGCCCGGGTCGTGAAACTTGCAACCGGCGGCGGTGGCCGGTCGAGATCGATGACCAACTCCGCGAGCGCGAGGTCCTCGAGCGCCGGGACCTGCCATTGATCGAGCAGGCGCGCGAGCCTGCGCCGTGACGCGAGCGGCATCACGGCACCGGTTGGATTCTGCCCGGTCGACGAGAAATAAATGAGCTGCGGACGCAAGCGCTCCACCGCCCGGGCGAGCGCATCCTGATCGATTCCCTGCGGCGTGACCGGCACGCCCTCCAGGCGTGCGCCACATTGCTCGAACACGTCGAGCGCGCCGAGATACGCAGGCTCTTCGACGAGCACCACGGCACCGGGCTTCAGGTAAAGCTGCGCCACGAGCGCGATGGCCATCTGCGAACCGCCGGTCACGAGGACCTCCTCCGGCCGGCTCGCCATCGCGCCATCCGAGAGGTAGGTCGCGATGCGCTCGCGCAGCTCGAGCAGTCCGGCGGGCGACATACCGTGCGAGCGCAGATGACTGCCCATGGACTTCTGCGCGCGAGTCAGTGCGTCGCGCACCCACGGATCGAGCGCGGGCATGGACCCCACGGCGAGCGCGCCGGACGCCTCGTCGCCCCCGCCGGGAAACTGCATCGCGAGCCGCACCGAGGAGAGATCGCGCGGCGCACTTGAGCGCACGGGCCGGCGTTCGCGCAAATAGGTGCCGCTGCCGTGGCGGCGCTCGATGAGTTCACGGCTCGCCAGGGCTTCATACGCACCGATCACGGTCGTGCGGCTGACGCCGAGGGTGCGCGCGAGCACCCGGTCGGGCGGCAACGGATGCGCGGTGTCCCAGGCATCGCGCTCGATGATCGACTGCACCGCCCGTTCGAGGCGCTGCTGCAGGGTGCCGTCGCCCGTCGACCAGGGGCCGAGCGCCCGCGTGAAGGATGTCAGCTGCGCGAATCGGGTCATGGATGACCACTTTGCCGGGAAGTGGACCTTTGCGTGGCCAATGCGGGGCACTATCTTGCGGCCGGGAGACCAATCACTACAACTGGTTCTGTCAAGTGGTACTTTCCATCCGGCTTGCGGGAACGGGCGACGCTCCGGCCATTGCACGCCACCGGCGACTGATGTTCGATGAAATGGGTCTCGCGAGCGGCGCGGCGCTCGAGGTCGTCGAGCGCGAGACGCAGGCGGCGCTGCTGCACGCGATGACCGAAGGTTACTATCGGCACTGGTTCGCCGAGGACGGCGGCGCGATCCTCGCCGGCGCCGGCGTGATGATCGCGCGCTGGCTGCCGATGCCGCAGGAGCCCGCGCTTTTTCGCGCCACGATTCTCAACGTCTACACCGAACCTGCGCTCCGCCAGCGTGGGCTTGCGCGCCGGCTGATGCGCACTGTCATCGACTGGTGCCGGTCCCAGGAACTTGCCTGCGTGCAACTGCATGCGAGCGATGCGGGCCGCCCGCTCTACGAAGCACTCGGCTTCAAGCCGACGAACGAGATGCGCCTGCCGCTCGATTGACGGTCGTGGCGCCACTCTCTCTTATAGGCCGGCCCAGGTCGTTGTCGTTTTTTCAAACCTTCGGAGCCTCGCGCAATCGCGACAGACGCGAACGATGATCGTAGGATGCGCGAACCTTGAGGAAGGAGCGCGCCTATGAAACACGATGATCGCGATCCCGAGTTCGTCAATTTTCTCCCCGCCCTCTCGCTCAGCCGCCGCGACATCCTGGCGACGACGCTCGCCACGGGATTCGCGCTCGCCGTACAACCGATTTCGGCCGAGACCATCGCCACCGATGCCGAGGGTCTCGTCGCCGGCGAGATCAGGATTCCGGTCGCCGACGGCGAACTGCCGGGCTACCGGGCGATGCCGGCGAAGGGCAAGAATTTTCCGGTCGTGCTCGTCGTGCAGGAAATATTCGGCGTGCACGAGCACATCAAGGATCTGTGCCGGCGTTTCGCCAAAGCCGGCTATTTCGCGGTGGCGACCGAGCTCTATGCGCGCCAGGGCGACGTGTCGAAGATCGCGGAGGTCAAGGACCTGATGCCGATCGTCGCGAGCGTCCCTGACGCCCAGGTCATGTCCGACCTCGACGCGACCGTCGCGTGGGCGAAATCAACGGGCAGCGCGAACGTGAAGCATCTCGCCATCACCGGCTTCTGCTGGGGCGGGCGCATCGTCTGGTTGTACGCGGCCCATAGCGATGCCCTCAAGGCGGGTGTCGCCTGGTATGGACGGATCGACGGCAAACGCACGGACTTGCAGCCGGCCTTTCCGATCGACGTCGCCGGCAAGCTCAAGGCGCCGGTGCTCGGCCTCTACGGCGGCCTCGACAAGGGCATTCCCCAGACCGACGTCGACAAGATGCGGCAGGCGCTCACCGCAGCGGGATCCAAGTCCGACATCATCGTGTTTCCGGAAGCGGAGCACGGGTTCAACGCGGACTATCGGCCGAGCTACAACCCGGCCGCCGCCAAAGAGGGATGGGCGCGGGCGCTCGCCTGGTTCAAGAAATACGGCGCTGCCTGATCAGCCGGCCGCTTTCGGCACGAAATAGGCGACGTGGGTCGAGCTGAACTCGGGCAGCGCCTCGCAGCGCGCGGCGAGCGAGCGCAACGAATCATAGGGAGCCGTCGCGACGTCGAGGCCCGGCGCTTCCGTGAGGAAAGTCCAGATGCAGGCCAGCGTGATATCCGCCTGCGTCATGCGGTCGGCGACCAGCCACTTCCCGGGTCCGCGCGCCGCACTCCAGCGTTCGAGTTCATGCAGCGCGCCGTGCATCTGGGCCCGGCAGCGTTCGACCCAGGGTTCGTGACGCTTGGCGGTGGGCCGGAATATTCCTTCGTAGATCTGCGCAACGCCCTTCTCCGCGGCGCCCGTCGTCATCGCCATGAGCCGCAGTGCCGTGCGCCGCTCGCGCCCGCTGCGCGGCATCAGCGCGCGTTCGGGCCCTGCACGCTCGTCGAGGAAATCGAGGATGGCCGAGGATTCCATCAGCGCTTCGCCGTCGTCCAGCACGAGCGTCGGCACGCGGCCCACCGGGTTGTACTTGCGGATCTGATCGAAGTCCTTGCCGACCGACCAGTTGCGGTGCTCGAAGGCGATGCCGAGGAGCTTCATGCTGACCGCGACGCGCCGCACGAAGGGCGAATCGAACATGCCGATGAGGATCAATGAACCACCTTGCCCTTGGCCGCCCACGTGCGGGTGAACTCGGCCATGATCGCTTCCACACCCGGGTCGCGGCCCGCCAGCCAGTCGCCGGATTTCAACGGCGCCGCGAGGTCCGGGTCGAGCTTGCCGACGTTCAGGTCGTACTGATCGCCATAGCACGCCGGCTCGCCCGCGCAGCCCTTCACGAGGTCCCACACGCCCGTCGTCGGACGCAGGCAGAGCTTCGAATTCGGCATGCATTGCGGCCTGCCCTCCGACCACCAGCGCAGCGAATCGCCGACGAGATCGCCGACGAGCGTCACGCGGTCGCCGCCGTCGTGCTTGATGGCCGCGGCATTGACGATACCGGCGGAAAACGTGTACGGCCCGGTCAGCACGAAGATGCGGCCGGATACGTGGGCCGCGAGCCACCGCATCAGCTCGCGCGTGTAGTCGCAATTGCCACCGACATCGAAGCGCAGGTCGAGCACGAGATTCGCGGAATGTTCGCTTTCGACGCGCTTCTCGACGTCCGCCACGAAATCCTTGATCGCGTGGGTCGCGTCGTCGTTGGTCCGGAGCTGGACGTAGAGCGCATCGATGGGATTGATGCGTGTCATGCGATAGAGCTGGTCGGGCTCCTGCAGGTACAAGGGATCGCGAGCCGGATCGGTGGCGGCCCGCCACTCGTGCTCGACCTCCGAGTCATACGGCGCCGCCGACCACAGCCGGGGCGGGTGAGTGCCGTGCGGCATGGACGCTCGCGGCACGAATTCCACTGTGCGGTTCACGCGGCTCCCGTCCGCCAGCAGCAACTCCATGCGCAATTGCTCGCTCGACTTGGCGAGGCCGATCGCACGGAGCAAGCCGTTTTCGATGAACCAGCCGACGTTCCAGCGCCGATAGCCTTCAATCCCGCCGGACAGCACCGTCAGCCTGGCCAGCAGGTCCTCCGGCGTCCGGCCTTCGATAGTGAGGACACGTGCCCCGCGCAGGTCTGCGAACCCGGGGCCCGTGCGCGCGATGACGAGGGCGTCCGGAAACCAGAGCATGCGAAACGGTGCGCGCTTCGGCGGCAGCCAGGCGCCGTCGCCGGCATCGAAACTGTCGTGAGCGTTGTGCGCGAGCGCGGCGATGCGGATCACGCCTGCCAGAAATTCCTCGTCGCTGAGCGAGCCCGCGTGCCGTTCGAGCTTGCCGATCAGCTTGAGCGCCGCCGCCCGGTCGCTCGCGGTGAACGCTTTGCTCGCCCCGACATAGGCGGTGCGCGCGAATGCCAGATCCTCGAGTTGCCGGGTACGGCGCTGGTCGGTCGGCGATTCGGCGGCGGCGCAGCCGACGATGGCGAGAAGGAGTGTGCCGGCGAACCTGGCGCAAGCGCGCGCGGCCGCGCGTTCACTCATACGGTATCCAGCCGTCCGGCGTCTTCACGAGATCCGCATGGGCCTGAAACGTCTCGAGGTCGAGCCCATACGCCGTCCAGATGGCGACGTACTCGGGGTCCCGGGCCCAGTCGGCGACGTCGACTAGCTTCGCCGTGTAGTTCACGTGCGCAATGACGTCTCCCCGCTGGTTGCGCTCGGGAGGCGCATTGGCGATGACGTGGATGTCCGCCTGGCGAGCGACCCGGCAAATCAGGCCCGTGCCCGGCATGAGCGGCGAAGTGAACCGGCCCATGCGACATTCGCCGCCACAGCCGGGCCCGATCGTCCACGAATTTCTGGCGCCCGATCGGGCAACGCGCACGCAGTCTTTTTTCAAGAGGTACACGAGCGCATCCGCGGTCACCGGCCCGCTGTCCGGCAATTCGTTTTCCTCGTTGATGAGGTCGTGGTTGCTTCGTCCGAGAGCTTGCACAAGGGCCTTCTCGAGGTCTTCGCGCTCGTCGGCGAGCGCGGTCGACGCGACGGCGATCAGCAGCAGGCAGGCGATGCAGCCCGCCTTCATGACGCGAGAGCGTCCCAGGTCGCTTCCATCTTCTTGCGGAGCGCCGCGTCCGGGAGCGCGCCTCGCGCGGCGCCGAGGTTGTCGTCGAGGTGCGAAATCTTCGTCGTGCCCGGAATCGCGCACGTGACCGCCGGATGGGAGATCACGTACTTCAGAAAAAACTGTCCCCAGCTCGCGATGCCGAGTTCCGCGGCGAATGCCGGAAGCGCCCTGCCGTTCGTCTGCGCGAAGAGGCTGCCGCGCCGGCCGCCGAACGGCAGGTTGAGGAGCACCGCGACGCCACGCTCGGCGGCGAGCGGCAGGATCTTTGCGGCCGCCGCGCGATCGCCGATCGAATAGTTGACCTGGATGAAATCGAGCGGGTGGCGGGCCATCGTCGCCAGCAGCTCTTCGTGCTGTTCCCCGCGGGAGGTCGTCACGCCGAGGTAGCGAATGCGTTTCGCCGCCTTCCATTCTTTCAGTACCGGCATCAGCGGATCGACGCCCTTCAGGCTGTGGACCTGCAGGAGGTCGATGCGCCCAGTGAGCAGGCGTTCGAGCGATGCCTCGAACATCGCCTTGCCCGGGTCCCGCTCGCCCTCGGCCGCCGTGATCTTGGTGGCGAGAAACATGCGATCGTGGATGCCGAGCTGCGTCAGGAATTCGCCCAGCACTTTCTCCGAGTCTCCGTAGGCGGGCGCGGTATCGACGACGGATGCGCCGACCTCCGACATGCGCTTGAGCACGGCCCGCCTCGCCTCGAGCTCGCCAGCATCCGAGACCCCGTAAGCGTTGGTCCCGAGGCCGACGACCGGAATCGTCTCCCCGCTCGAGGGGATCGTCTTGCGGGTCAGGGTCTCGCCGGCGTCGGCAAGCTGGATGCCCGCCCCGGCAAGCAGCCCGAGGCGGATGAGATCGCGGCGCGAGAATGGCTGTCCCATGCGAAAGATACTAATGGAGTCCCGCTCGCTCGGCGAGATCAGCTTTGCTTCAAAGCGCGAGGCCCGAGGGACGCTTGTGCGTGCCGTGTCCGAGGACCGAAAATGCGCCGAGGAGGCCCCATGACACTCATTCGTATTGCCGCATTCCTGTTCGCGTGCTCGCTCCCTGCCGCGTCATTCGCCGCCGACAGCGACGGACTCGTGCTGCCGCGGGGTTTCACCGCCACGGTCGTGCACGATGGCGTCGGACTCGCACGGCATATCGCGATCCGCGACAATGGCGATCTCTATGTCACGACGCATCAGTTCGCCTTCCTCGGTTTCGACGCCAGGAAGCGCGTCGGCATCGTCGCGCTGCGCGATTCGAACGGCGATCACCTGCCCGACGTCGTCGAGCACTTCAGCGACCTCGACGGCACCGGCATCGCGATCTACAAGGGCATGCTTTACGTCTCCGACGACGTCGGCGTGTATCGCTATCGCTTCGACGGCAATGAACTCCTGCCGAAGCAGCCGGCCGAAACGGTCGTCGGCGGATTTCCCGCCGAGCGCACTCATGCGGACAAGACCTTCACCTTCGACAATGACGGGCACCTCTACGTCAACGTCGGCGCACCGTCGAACTCGTGCCAGGAGCAGGATCGCGCGCAAGGCTCCATGGGCCAGAATCCCTGCCCGCTCCTCGAGCACTACGGCGGCATCTGGCGCTTCGACGCGGACCGCATCAACCAGACGCCGAAGGACGGCACACGTTATTCAACCGGCATGCGCAACACGATAGCGCTCGCCTGGAACAACGACGTGAACGCGCTTTACGCGACGATCCACGGCCGCGACCAGCTCGATACGATCTTCCCCAAGCTTTTCACCGCGGACGACAATGCCGAGCGCGTCGCGGAGGAATTCCAGCGCATCGTCGAGGGCGGCGACTACGGCTGGCCCTACGCGTATTACGACACGAAGCTCAAGGCGCGAGTCGTGGCGCCTGAATATGGCGGCGACGGCAAGAAGCGCGCCGAGGCGGGCAAGTATCCGGAGCCGCTGGTCGCCTTCCCTGCACACTGGGCGCCCGACGATATGGTCTTCTATGCCGGCAAGAACTTTCCGGCGTCGTACGCCGGCGGCGCATTCATTGCCTTCCATGGCAGCTGGAATCGCGCGCCGCGGCCGCAAGCAGGTTATCGCGTCGCGTTTGTGCCGATGAAAAACGGCACACCGTCCGGCGAGTGGCAGACGTTCGCCGACAACTTCACCGGCGGCGCGCTCCCGGACAACAATCCGAACAAGGCGCGGACGCGGCCGGTGGGTCTCGCCGTCGACTCCGCCGGCGCGTTGTATATCGTCGATTCCGAGAAGGGACGGATCTGGCGAGTGACGTACGGCGGTTCATGAGAACGCTGCACGTCGCAAGCGCCACGCTCGGCATCGCCTGCCTCACGGCCTGCGCGTCGCAACCCGCATCCCACGCTCACGCCGATCGCGGGCAGGCTGCCTACGAGTCGAACTGCCTCGCCTGCCACCAGGCGGATGGCACCGGGGTGCGGGGCTTCCAGCCCGCTCTCGTCGGCAGCGACTGGGTCAGGGGCGACCCGAAGGTGCTCGCCACCTTCGTGTTGACGGGCGGATTCGACAGCGCCGGGCGCAAACTCAGCGCCAATGAGAACGTCATGCCGCCATTCAGCCACCTGGACGATGCCACGCTCGCCGCAGCCCTGACCTACGTGCGGATGAAGTTCGGCGATCAGGCGAGCGCGGTCTCGGCGGAAGAGGTGGCCGCCGCTCGCGCACAACTGCCGCCCGCCCATTGACGGCAGCTTTTGCGGCTCTTTCGGCGCGCCGACGGAACCGGGAGGCGCCACCGCCGGTCCATTCGACCCGTGCCCGCACCCGTCCCTTCCCGCCAGTCACAATCCACCCAGCAACCGGGGTCCGTCGGATAACATGTCGACCGTCATGAATCAGGCACCGCAAAGCGCAACGCCCGCCCGGGTTTCGATCCCGCGGGAGGTATCGGCCGGCAAGGAACTCATCATCAGCCTCGGCACGCTGGCGCTCGTGGCGATCCTCGTGCAGGCCGTCTACGCACTCGTGATTCGTCCCCATGCGGAAGCGATCCTTGCCGAACAAACGACGGTGGGCGCGGACGGCAAGCGTCCGATCCTCCATCTGCGCTCGCCCTGGATCATCCTCAAGGACTACGAGCAGGAGACCGCGATCATCCTCACGATCTGGTCGCTCTCGATGCTCGGGATCCAGGGTCGGCTGGTCGGCCAGAGCCGCAAGCTCCTCGACAAGCAGTACATCGAGGTCGGCGAGAACCGCGTGGTCCTGCCGGAAGACGCGCGCGCTTACGGCAGGCCGATCGAGCAGCTGCCGCACGCCGAGCAGTCCATGCTCCTGCCGCGCACGCTCATGATGGCGCTCAACCGCTTCGGGGCGACGCGCAGCGTCCAGGACACGGCCGAAGCCGTGCGCGATGAGTGCGAGCTCGAGCTGTCGCGCCTCGACGCACAGCTGTCGATGGTGCGATTCACCGCCTGGGCGATTCCCGCGATCGGATTCGTCGGCACGGTGCGCGGCATCGGCGTCGCGCTGCAGGAATCCCAGCGTGCGATCCAGGGCGACATCTCGGGCGTCACGCTGGGCCTTGGCGTGACCTTCAATGCGACGCTCGTCGCGCTGACCCTGTGCATCATCGTGATGTTCTGCCTGCACCAGCTGCAGCAGGCCCAGGACCGCCTGGTGCTCGACACGCGGATTGCTGTCGACCGCAATCTCATCCGGCACATGCGAGTGCGCTGAGCCGCGCCCAGCCCTGGGTTGCGCTCCCTATCGATTGAAATTTCGCCGCGGGACTACCCGAGCCACGCCCGCGGCGGGATACTTCGATCCATGGTCACCCGTCGCGACGTCGTACTTGGGGCAATGGCAGTGTCCGCCCTGCCCGCTATTGCGGGCGCATGGGTTTCGCCCAAGCCGGGCTCTACGCTGGAGGGCGGATCCGCGCTCTACAAGGTCATCTACGATGAGCGCTTTCCCTTGAGCGTGGCTTTCGGCCACGAGGCGCTGCGTGCGGGCCTCGCTGTCCACGCGATTCGCGGTGACATGACGGATCTCTGGTACGACGATCTCTATCCGCAATGGCGGCGCCAGCCGCTCGCCATCGCCGGGCTCACGGCACACGGACCGCTCTTCTGTCTCGAGCGCCTGTCCTGGGACTTCGGCATGCGCGTTGCGACCCGCGATGCCCGCCCGGGCGAGCTGATCTCCTGGGTCATCGCGCCGGGGACCCGCGCGTGAGAACACCGCCGGGAGTCAGCGAAGCCGATTTCGCTGCGGCTCTCGGTCAATTCGAAGCCGCGATCGGCAAGAGCTGGGTTTTCACGAGCGACGAGGACGTCGACCTCTACAAGGACGCGTACTCGCCCTTCTGGGGAGAAGCCGAAGAGCGCAGGGCCTCGGCGGCCCTCGCGCCGGACACGGTCGAGCAGGTTCAGGCGATCGCGCGGATTGCGAATCGCTACCGGATTCCCCTCTACACGATCTCGACGGGCCGCAATCTCGGCTACGGTGGTTCGGCGCCGGCCGCGACGGGCTCGGTCGTGCTCGACCTCAAGCGCATGAATCGCGTTCTCGAGGTGAACGAGAACAATGCCTATGCGCTGGTCGAGCCGGGTGTCAGTTATTTCGATCTCTACCGGCACATCCAGGAGCGCGGCCTGAAGGTCTGGATCGACGTGCCGGATCCGGGCTGGGGAAGCCCCATCGGCAATGCGCTCGACCGCGGCGGCGGCTACACCACCCATCAGTTCCGCAATCATTTCGACTCCCACTGCGGCATGGAGGTCGTGCTCGCAAATGGCGAGCTGTTGCGCACGGGCATGGGCGCCATGCCGGGCTCGCAAGCGTGGCAGCAATACAAGACCGGCTACGGCCCGTGGATCGACGGCATCTTCTCGCAGTCGAACTTCGGCATCGTGACCAAGATGGGCTTCTGGCTGATGCCGCAACCGGATGCCTACCTGACAGGGACCGTGCTGGTGCCGCGCCACGCGGACCTCGTCCCGCTGGTCGAGGTCCTGAACTATCTGGAGAACAGCCACGTCTGCAACGGCATGAGCGATCTGTCGAGTCCCGCAATGGAACAACCGGCACCGCCCGGCGCGCCACCGCCGGCACCCGAGGTCGTCGCACTCATTAACAAGGCGATCGCGGGCAATGCGGGCGACCTGGACGCGTACGGGGCATCGAAAGGTCTCGCGGCCTGGAGCGTCACGATCAAGTTCTACGGGCCCGCGAAGGCCATCGCCGCGCAATGGGAGTATGCGAAGGAGAGATTCGCCGCCATTCCCGGCACGAAATTCATCGACGGAGAACTCATCCGCCTGCCGCTAACGGCGGAGCAGCGCGAAAGGCTGCACAAGGTCGAATTCGGCATCCCGAATCTCTCGATCTTCTCGATGGGCGCCCGCAACGCGAATAATCCGACGCCGACCGACGGCCACCAGTGGTTCTCGCCGATCATTCCCCGCAGCGGCGCCGCGGTCTTCGAGGCGAACAAGGTTTTCGCCGCGGCCGGGCGCGACTTCGGACTGCCGGTACCGCCCTACTCGATCCCCTTCTGTTTCTGGGAACGCTCGTTTCTCTTCCTGTTCGGATTCCCGGTCACGCACGACGCCGCGAAGAATCAGGCGACGCGCACGGCCTTCAGGAAACTCGTGGAGATCGCGGCGGAACACGGCTGGGGCGAATACCGCACGGCGCCGGCTTACCAGGACCTCATCATGGGGACCTACTCCTTCAACAATCACGCGCTGCTCAGGTTTCACGAGACCCTGAAGGACGCCGTCGATCCCAACGGCATACTGTCGCCTGGCCGCTACGGCATCTGGCCGAAACATCTGCGGGGAAAACACCCATGAGACGAGACATTGTCAGATTGCTTGCCGCGCTCGGCGTGAGCGTCGCGATCATGGGACCTGCGCTTGCGGACGATGCAGCCGCGGTGAAGGCCGGCGATGCGGTCTTCCAGAAATGGTGCGCGCCGTGCCACGGCCACGGCCCGGACAAGCCGGGAACGATCGCACTGCAAGCGCTGTACAAGGGCGCCAAGCCCGCGGCACTCGAGGATCGAACGGATCTCACGCCGGACTTCCTCAAACTCTATGTGCGCCACGGCGTTTCGGTCATGCCGCCCTTTCGCAAGACCGAAGTGAGCGATGCGGACCTGGCCGTCCTCACGGCCTACCTGATGCGGACGAAACGCTAGCGCGGACCGCCGCCGACCAGGATCGAACGGTCGACCTGCCGCACGTCGGACAAGCCCGCGAGCCCAAGCGTCACGGCGAGTTCCCTGCTGATGAGATCGAGCGCAGTGGTCACGCCCGCGCGGCCGCCAGCTGCAAGCCCGTAGAGGAACGACTTCCCCATCAAGCATCCGCGGGCGCCGAGCGCGAGCGCCTTCAGGAGGTCCTGTCCGCATTGCACGCCGCCGTCGAGCAGCACCTCGCAGTGGCCATTCACCGCCTCGACAACTCCCGGGAGCGAGGCAATCGACGACGGCGCGCCGTCGAGCTGACGTCCGCCGTGATTCGAGACGACGATGGCGTCCGCACCCGTCGTGCTCGCAATCCTCGCGTCGTCCGGATCGAGGATGCCCTTCAGGACCAGCTTGCCGGGCCACTGCTTGCGCACCCACTCGACGTCCTTCCAGCTCACCGTCGGATCGAACTGGCTGCCGATCCACTCCGAGAGCGTGGCGAGCCCGCCCGATCCCTGCATCCGGCCCGCGAGATTGCCGAAAGTGCGGCGCTTCCCGAGGAGAACGCCGAGCGCCCAAGCCGGCCGCGCGGCGATCTCGAGCGCGTTGCGCAGCGTCAGGCGTGGCGGAATGCTGAGGCCGTTCTTGATGTCCTGCCGCCGCACGCCCTGCATCTGCAGATCGAGCGTCAGCACGAGCGCCGAGCATTGCGCCGCCTTGGCGCGCGCGATGAGTTCCTCGTTGAACGCGCGGTCGCGCATGAGGTAGAGCTGGAACCAGAACGGTTTTTCGACCGCGCCATGCACGTCTTCGATGGAGCAGATCGACACCGTGCTCAGGCAGAACGGGATCCCGAAGGCCTGCGCGGCGCGCGCGCCTTCTATCTCGCCATCGCGGTAAAAGAGGCCCGCGAGTCCCGTCGGCGCGATGCCGAGCGGCATCGCGGCCGGTTGTCCGACCAGGGTCGTGGCGAGCGATTGCGCGGAAACGTCCACGGCGACGCGCTGGCGGATCTCGATCGCTTCGTAGTCGGAACGATTGCGGCGCAGGGTCACCTCGTCGTATGAACCCCGGTCGCAGTAATCGAAGATCGCGCGCGGCACACGCTTGCGCGCGAGGGCGCGCAGGTCCGCAATGCTGGTGATGGTCGGCACCGTTTCTCCCTCGGGACAAGGCGCAAATGATGCCGCTTCGCAGCGCTGTTGTCGCGCATTAGAGTAGCGGGCATGAGTGGACGACTCGCGGGCGAGACGGCGATCGTGACGGGCGCGGGACGCGGCTTCGGCCGCGCGATCGCGCTGAGGCTTGCGGCCGAAGGCGCCGCGGTCACCGTCGCGTCGAGAAACCGTCGAGAGCTCGACGCCGTGGTTGCCGAGATCACGAAAACCGGTGGCCGCGCACTCGCTGCGCCCGGCGACGTAACCGTGAGCAAGGACGTGGCGCGAGTCGTCGCGGCCGCCGGCCAGGAATTCGGAGCAGTCAGCGTGCTCGTCAGCAACGCCGGCGTACCGGGACCCTTCGGTCCGATCTGGAGCGTCGACGCGCAAGCGTGGTGGGCGGCGCAGGCCGTGCACGTACGCGCGCCGTTTCTGTTTCTGCAGCAGCTGATGCCGGGAATGGTCGAGCGCCGGCGTGGCTGCGTGATCGCGATCTGCGCGACGGCGAGCCGCATCGTCGCTGCGCACCTGTCCGCGTATTGCGTCGGCAAGACGGCGCAGGCGCGCGTCATCGCCCAGGCTGCGGCCGAAGCGCGCGAACACGGCGTGAGCCTGTTCGCGATGGATCCCGGATTCGTATTCACCGACCTCGCGGCCGAGACGATGAATTCGCCGGATGCGCAGCGCTGGCTGCCCGGGATGGTGGCGCGACTGCGCGAAAAGGAAGTCGAACCCGACAAGGAGGCGGTCTTCGCCCGCTGCGCCGGGCGCTGCGTTGATCTCGCCGGCGGACAATATGCCGCGCTCTCCGGCCGCTACTTCGAAATGTCGGACGACCTCGAAGTGCTGCTTGCCGAGGCTAGCGCGGCACCAGCCCGTTCACCTTGAAGAGTTCAACGCTGAGGGTGAAGGAGCGCTCTTCCTGCGGGCGCAGCGCGCCGACGCCGACCACTTTGCGGGCGATTTCCTCGCCCTGCTCATTGCGGATCGACACGACCACCGAGTACTCCGACAAGGGCGCATTCGCCGGTTGACGAATGAGCCCGTCGACACGCAGCGGCACCGCGTCCGGCCGCGCGCGCTCCTCCGCTCCCTTGTCGAAGCGGAGGTGGTGCTGGCAGGCCGGGCAGATGGCCGCGCTTTCGAGGATCGTCGCCTTGCAGTGCGGACAGGTTCGAGTCTTGCCGGCGAGCGGAGCGCGTGCCGCGCTCATGATCCCGAGCCGGTCTCCCGCAGCTTCTGCGTCTTTTCGGCTTTGCCTTCCCAACCGAACTCGACCCGGCCGCGCATGCGCGATCCCGCCGCAACGACGAGCGATGCCGCCTTCAGGTCGCCCGACAGGATACCGGTCTCGAGAAGTTCGACCCGCGTCGCGCCCTCGATGTTGCCCTCGAGCTCGCCGCCGACGACGACATTCTGTGCGCGCACCTGGCCCGTGACCCGCGCACCCGCTTCGATGGTGAGATTGCCATCGACCTGCACGTCGCCGTTGAAGTGACCGGCGATGCGCACGTGGCCGCTGCCCTGGATCTTGCCTTCGATGATGAGGCCCGCGGAAATCAGCGCCTCGCGCGTGGTGTCGACGGGTCGCTCGCGGGCGCGCCGCGCATCGATGGCCGCCGGATGGTTTTCGACATTGCGGTCCGCCGGCTTCTGCTGCAGTTCGTGCGACACGACAACCGGATCGCGAGCGGCTACTGGCGACTTGAGTTGCGCAGCCTCGGCTTCTTTCGCCGTCAATTCTTTCCACAGGCTCATGATTCTGTCCCCTTTCACTCGATTTTCGAGTGTGGGTAGATGACACCGCTCCGTGCAAGGTGTCAACGCGTCGGCGATCGGCGACAGCGCGGCCGGGCGCGGCGATTTTCAGTTCGCAGCGGCGGGCATCTTTGTTGCACGAGCGATCAGCGTGAGATCGCCTTCGTGATTGGGCATGAGATGGGCCGGGCGCGGCGGTGCAGCGCCGCTCGCAAGCGTCGGCAAACCCAGCAAATAAGCCGTCGTTCGCAGTGTCACGGCCTTCGTCGCCGGCAGCTCGAGCGCAAGGCGTATTCCGCCCGGTCCGGGGTTGAAGTAACGCAGGCTCCACTCGTCGCCGGCGGCATCCGATCCCCGGGCTTTCATCGCGGGCGGCCAATCCAGCCGCCGGTCATCGATAGTTGCAGAAATTACAGCAGCACCGCTCAGCCTCAGGCGCAGTTCCCAGGCAGGCTGCCCGGCCCGGATGTTGATCTGCAGCAATCGACGATCGCCTTTCGCCGTGTCGCTCACGACCTCGACCACGGGGGCGGCGAGATCCGCGATCGGCGCTTCGTGCCGGAGCAGCGTGCCGGTGTCCGCCGAGAAGAATTCCGGCATCGGACCGCGCTCGGGCGCGGCCGTCAGGATTTCAGTCGTCCAGACATTCGCAGTCGACTCGCGCGTGGCCCAGAACGCGCGACCCGCATCCGCGTCGAGCAGGTAGAAGAGGTTCGAAACCTGCGGTTGCTCGGCCGAATAACGGGTGAAGATCAATCCACCGCTGAACAGCACCGCGACTGCAGCGGCGGCAACGCCCGCCGCGTGCCAGCCAAAAGCGGCGACCGTGCGATAGAGCGGATCGGCGATGAGCACCAGCGCAATCGACGTGAGGGTCCCGAGCACGATCGTGCCGACGGCGTGCAGCGGGAATGCGTCATGAAACGAATAGCCGACCGGCGCAATCAGCAGGACCGCGAGCAATAGAAAGAGGAGTGAGAGGATCTGGGCTGCGAAGCCCGGTGCCGTGCCGGGCGCCCAGCGAAGGCCCGTCAGCACGGCGAGTGCCAGCAGCACTGCCGGCCACAGGAACAGGAAGTTGCCGCCCGGCAGATAAACGGACGTGAGCCCCGCGAATGCCGTCCACCAGACGAGTGCGCCAACGCTCAGGGCCGTCGCCGACGCCGCACGCCGCAGCAGCGCAATCAGGGTCATCGCAACCGTCACGGCAATCGCGACGATCGCCGCGGCATACCAGTTGCTCGTCAGGATCGGACCCGGTGGCACGAGCGTGCGATGCATCCAGCGCGCGGCGCCCAGCATCACAAACGCGAGACCCGACGTCACCGCCACGCAGGCAGGGGGCACCAGCAATGACAGCAGGAAACTGCGGATCGACAACTGTCCGCGCCGGAATGCGAGGATCACGACGGCCAGGGTGAGGAGCGCCGTACCGATCGTGAGCGCAATGACCCACGCCTCCGGGTACACGACCAGCTGCGATCCGAGCGTGTTGAAGTAAGTGGCATCGCCCTCGCCGGCCCATGGCAGTTTCGCGTTCCCGGCGCCCCTTGCGATGGCGAGCGCGTAGTTGCCTTGCTGCTCGAGGGTCGCCGTGCTCAGGTTCTCCGGCGTATCGAGGCGTGTGTGATAGGCGGGAAGATTGCCGATGAATGCAAAATTGAGGCCCGCGAGTCCGGCAGCCTTGAAGACCGTGAGATCCGTGTCGTTCGGCATGCGCCGATAGACCGCCTGCGTCAGTGATGAACTGCGCGGATCCGCCACGCGATCGCGCATCAGTTCGATCCAGCGGGCATTGTCCGCCGTGGTCTCGAACATCAGGGCGGGCCCGCGATTGCCGCGCGCTTCGAAATTGAGCGCGAGGCCGACATCGCGCGCCCATGGGTGCTCCGCCGTAAAGGCCGCCGCGCCGAGCAGACCCACCTCCTCGCCGTCGGTAACGAGCACGATCACATCGTTCCTGAGAGCCGGCCGGGCGCGCAGCGCGCGCACCGTCTCGAGCAGCACCGCGACGCCGGACGCATCATCGCCTGCACCCGGGCCGGAAGGCACCGAGTCGTAATGGGCACACAGCAGCACGGCCTGCGTGCTGGCCGTGCCCTTCAGCCGCGCGAGGATATTCGTCACGCGCCCCGCGACACCGTCGCGTGCGAATACCGCAGTCGTTTCCTGTAGCTGGGGTTCAAGACCGAGCGCCCGCAGGCGCCCGACGATGTGCTCCCTCACGCGCGCGTGATCCGCCGACCCGATGGGATGCGGGCGCTCGGCAATCGCCCGCACGTCGAGCATGGCGCGTCTTGCAGAGAAATCCTTGGCCGGCAGCTCGCCACCACCGGGACTCGGCGGTTCCTGCAAGGCAATCGCCAGCCACGCGGCCGCCGCGATCAGCATGAGCGCGACGAGACCCGAGATGCCGGCCTTCACCGGCCGCGCCCCGAGGGAGTTTGCCGCATCAATGCCCTGACCTTCGTTGTTGTTCGGGACGCGTTACGCGAGCGATCGGGTTCTAACACAGCGGCCGAGAGGGCGCCAATCTCGAGGGCCGGAAGGCGCGGCGGTGAGACCAAGGTCCCATTCTCACGGACGCCAGGCGCTCCGATAGTGACACGATGGCGCGACTGCGTGACTTGCTGGTCTCCGGTTTGCTTCTGACGCTGCCGACCGTGGTGGTGCTCTACCTGCTGTACAAAGTGGTCGCTACCGCCAAGCACGTGTTCGCCCCGGTGTCGCGCTTGCTGCCGCAGGGAACCTGGTTCGGCATCGGCATGCTGGACATCGCCGCGGTGCTGGCCCTGATTCTCCTCCTGATCGCGATCGGGGCATTCGCGGTCTCGGCCGCCGGACGGCGCCTTGGCGACAAGCTCGAGGACAGGGTGCTGAGCAAGTTGCCCGGGTTCCTGTTCTTCAAGTCCATGGCTGCCGGCTTCTCGAGCGAGAAAGGCAACGGGGGACTCACGCCCGCGCTGATCGCGTTTGATGACAACACTGTCATCGGCTTCGTCGTGGAGCCGGCCAGATCCCCCGATGAGCGGGTGACAGTCTTCGTGCCGGCTGCGCCGACTCCCGCCGTTGGGAGCCTCTTTCTCGTGGAAAGCGCGCGCGTAACCCCGCTGGACATACCTGTCCACAGTGCCATGCAAGCCGTGAGCCGGCTCGGGGTCGGGCTGCAGAAGCTCACCCCCCCCCTGATGGGACCAAAGTCTGATTCCGTTGCGCGAGCCGTGACGCAAAATTGACCACCCTGCGGCAGGTATGTCGCAACGAATCGCAAACCCGCACACAAAGGCAAGGCGCAGACGTGAAAACCAAATTCAGCCCCCTCGGCTTCATCCTGTCACTGCTGACGGTCGTTGCAGCGCTTCTCGGCGCAGCCACCCTAGCCGGCGCGGCGGACAAGAAACCGAACATCGTCGTCATCTGGGGAGACGACATCGGTACGTGGAACGTCGGCGCGTACACGCACGGCATGATGGGCCGGACGCCGAACATCGATTCGATCGCGAAAGACGGTGCCTTGTTCACCGACCACTATGGTCAGCCAAGCTGCACCGCCGGCCGTGCCGCTTTCGTCATGGGACAGATGCCCATTCGCACGGGAATGACGACGATCGGCATCCCGGGATCGACACGCGGAATCCAGAAGAGCGACCCGTCGATCGCAGAAGTACTGCGCTCGGCGGGCTATGCCACCGCGCAATTCGGCAAGAATCACCTCGGCGACCGCAACGAGTTCCTGCCCACGATGCACGGGTTCGACGAATGGTTCGGCAACCTCTATCACCTGAACGCCGAAGAGGAACCGGAACAGCTGGACTATCCCGGACAGAAGCATCCGGAATACAAGAAGAAGTTTGGCCCGCGCGGGGCGCTCCACGCCTGGGCAACCACGGTGGACGATCCGACGGAAGATCCGAAATTCGGCCGCGTCGGCATGCAGAAGATCCAGGACACGGGTCCTCTCACCCGCAAGCGCATGGAAACTTTCGACCAGGAAGTGACCGACGAGACGCTGAAGTACCTGGACCGCGTGGGCAAGGGCAACAAGCCCTTCTTCGTCTGGTTCAATTCCACCGCAATCCACATCTGGTCGCATCCGAACCCGAAGTTCGTGCAGATGGCCGTTGACGAGGGACGCGCTGAGGAAGACGTCGTGCGCGCCCGCATGATAGAGCACGACCAGCAGGTCGGCTCCATCCTGAAGAAGCTGAAGGACCTCGGCGTCGACAAGAACACGATCGTCATCTACAGCACGGACAACGGCAATGAGTTCCTCTTCTATCCGGACGGCGGCTATGCACCGTTCCGCGGCGAGAAGGGCACGACCTGGGAAGGCGGTCTGCGTGTCCCGTGCCTCATCAAGTGGCCTGGGCACATCCCGGCGGGCCAGGACCTGAACGGTATCCAGAGTCACGAGGATCTCTACGTGACGCTCGCTGCCGCTGCGGGGCTGCCGAACCTCAAGCAGGACCTGCTCACCGGCTACACGATGAACGGCACCAGCTACAAGGTGCATCTGGACGGCTACAACAATCTCGACTACTGGACGGGCAAGTCCGCGAATTCCGCACGCCGTGAGATCTTCTACTACGACGAAACGGACCTGATGGCGGTCCGCGTCGACGGCTGGAAACTGTCGCTCGGCGTCAAGCACCACGGCATCTGGTGGGATGAGAAGTCCTACCCGAGCGTGCCCTACATCACGAATCTCCTGATGGACCCGATGGAGAAAGTAACTCCCGATTCGGAGGAGTACCAGTACGAGGGCCGCAAGTTCGTTGGCGCGAAACTCTGGGCGCCGACGGCGGCGGGTCCCTTTCTCGCGGCACATCTCAAGAGCCTGCAGGACTATCCGCCGAGCCAGGGTGCCGACACGCTCAGCATGAAGAAGGCTATCGACGAAGCGATGAAGAAGATGGAGAGCCCGGGCGGCAGCAGCAACTGACGCCGGGTGAAGGATAGTCAAGCCGGCCGCGCGCGGACGCCCCCGCGCGCGGCCAATTTTTTTTCGAGGACACACCATGAAGAATGCAGCGATCCTGATCACCGCGGCCCTGCTGGCAACGAAAGCATTCGCTGCCGACCCGCTCCCCTCCTGGAGCGATACGGCCCCGAAGCAGGCGATCGTTCATTTCGTGGAGCAGGTGACCAAGGCGGGTTCGCCGAACTTTGTCCCGATACCGGAACGCATCGCGACGTTCGACAACGACGGCACGCTTTGGGCTGAGCAGCCCATCTATTTTCAGGCCCTGTTCGCCATCGATCGCGTCAAGGCGCTCGCGCCGAAGCATCCCGAATGGAAGACCCAGGAGCCATTCGCTTCGATCCTCAAGGGTGACATGAAGGGTCTCGCCGCCGCGGGCGAGAAAGGCATCGTCGCGATGGTTGCCGCGACGCATGCGGGGATGACCACCGAGGAATTCGACAAGACCGTCACCGACTGGATCAAGACGGCGAAGCATCCAAAGACCGGAAAGCTCCTCACGTCGATGGTCTATCAACCGATGCTCGAACTCCTCGCCTACCTGCGCGCGAACGGGTTCAAGACCTTCATCGTTTCGGGCGGAGGCATCGAATTCATGCGCCCCTGGACGGAGCGCGTCTATGGCGTCCCGCCTGAGCAGGTGGTCGGCTCGAGCGGCGGACTGCGGTACGAATACCGCGACGGCCATCCCGTCATCGTGAAGCTGCCGAACCTCGTGCTCAACGACGACAAGGAAGGCAAGCCCGTCGGCATCCAGCGGCACATTGGTCGCCGCCCGATCGCCGCATTCGGCAACTCCGACGGCGATCTGCAGATGCTGCAATGGACGGCCGCCGGCAGCGGCCTGCGATTCTGTCTCTATGTCCACCACACCGACGCGGTGCGCGAGTGGGCGTATGACCGCCAGTCACACATCGGCAAGCTCGACAAAGGGCTCGACGAGGCGAAGGCGAAAGGCTGGTCGGTCGTCAGCGTGAAGGACGACTGGCGGCAGATCTTTCCGTGAGCGGGCGGACCGCAGGTCCGGCTCAACTACAAGGAGAACGCGCATGACCATAGAAAGTCGATCTGGAATCGCGCACCTGAATACGTTGGGGATCGTGCTGATCGTCCTCGGTTTCGCCGGGGTGCTGATGCCCGCCGTGGCCGGGAGCGCCGTGGTGATCGCGATCGGCATCATCTTGCTGCTCGCTGGCATTGTCGCCATCGTGCGCGTGCGCGGGGCCGAAACGACGATCGAGAAGACGATCAGTCTCGTGCTCGGCGTTGTCACGGCGCTCGCGGGAATCGCCGTCATCGCCCGCCCGCTCTTCGGCCTGGCGTTCCTGACCTTGCTGCTGGTCGGGTATTTCCTGACGGAAGGCATCTGCAAGATCGTCGTGTCATTCCGCTACCGGCCAGCCAACGGCTGGGTGTGGCTCCTCGCAAGCGGCTTGCTGTCGTTTCTGCTCGGTGCGCTGATCTGGGGCCAGTGGCCCGTTTCCGGCATGTGGGCCGTGGGCATCCTGGTCGGCGTCAATCTGCTCGGCACCGGGCTCGCGTTGGTGACGCTCGCCTCGACTCTCAAGCGTCTATGAAGAAAGCCCCGCAGGGGGCGGGGCTTTCTGACTGCGTACTGCCAGTCACGGCTGGCCACCATGCGCAGGGAATGCGCGCAACAGCTCAGCGACCGCGTTTTGCACCAGCGCCGGTTCGACATTGCCGTGACCCAGGTCGCGCGACACGTGCCCTGTCCACACCTCGGCGTTGCGCGCACGGTCGATGGCATGGACGACCAGGGTGCCTTCGTTGACATTCTTGACGCCCGAGCTGCTGACACCAACGGAACCGCCGGAGCTGCCGCCCCAACTGCCCATACCGACACCGATGCGCACGGGACTATTCTTGACCTTCTCGGCACGGGCGGTCCCGAAGCTGACGATGAGGTCCGGGGCCGTGCCCGCCGCCGCTTCCTCATAGCCCTTGCCCTTCAGGTCATTCGCGATCGCCGCCCGAATATTGCTGTCGAGGATGGAGAGCGGCTGACCGGACGCATTGCCACTCGCAGCCGCATCCCAGCCGAAGGTCTTGTAGGCATGGAAATCCGCCTGCGGGTCGCGCATCGATGCGGGTTGCGGTGCGGGTGATACGCAGCCTCCGATCAGGGTTGCAGCACCCAGTGCGAGGCTGATGACTGCGATGGACGTGCACATCCGGCGCTTCGAAACCGAATTCATGAAAACGCTTGGCGGCTGGTTCATTTGGGCACCTCCATGAACCGATGATGGTTTACATCACAATGGCGACCCGGTTCTCGACTGCGAGGCCGGGTTTTTGTTTCAAATGGCGCGCCTGGAGAGATTCGAACTCCCGACCCCCTGGTTCGTAGCCAGGTACTCTATCCAACTGAGCTACAGGCGCGTCGCCGCCGACAATCGTTCTTCTAATCAGGGACTTGGGCTTCGCCGGTCCCCGCGAAGGGCGCGTAGTTTACACGGCTCCGCGGAAAACGGGATGCCTGCACTGCTTCGGGGCGGCTGCGATCCCCGATGCGGCCTGTCCTGGTGCGTAAATGACGCCCGAGGCCACCTAACCCACTGAAATCCGGCGACCTCGCCCGATGGCACGGCATTCGCAACGTCGCCTGCGATGGTCAGGCTGTGGGGGGACATGGGCGCCGCTTTCAACGAAATGCAGCTGCCGGACGGATCGTATCGTCCGCACTACGCGCGCTATGCCGAATGGCTGGCGGAGCAGGCTGAAGAGCGGCTGAGCCGCAAACGTGCCGAGGCGGATTCGCTGTTTCATCGCGTCGGCATTACGTTTGCCATCGATGGCGAGCACGAAGGCATGGAGCGGCTGATTCCCTTCGACGTGATGCCGCGCGTCGTGCCCATCGACGAATGGCGCGCCCTCGAGAAAGGCCTGAAGCAGCGCGTCCGCGCCTTGAACGCCTTCATCCACGACATCTATCACGAGCAGGACATCCTGCGCGCGAAACGCGTGCCGGCGGAACAGGTGCTCGGCAACGCCCAATACCGGCCCGAGATGCAGGGCATCGAGGTCCCCGGTGGCATTTACGCACACGTCGCAGGTATCGACGTCGTGCGGTCCGACAGCGGCGGCTTCCACGTTCTCGAGGACAATCTGCGGGTCCCTTCGGGCGTTTCCTACATGCTCGAAAACCGCAAGATGATGATGCGGCTCTTTCCGGAACTGTTCGCGCGCCACTCCATCGCGCCGGTCGAGCAGTATCCCGACCAGCTGCTCGAAAACCTCCGCAGCGTCGCTCCCATCGGCGTCGACGCGCCGACCGTCGTGCTGCTGACGCCGGGCGCGCAAAACAGCGCTTACTTCGAACACGCGTTTCTGGCGCAGCAGATGGGCATCGAACTGGTCGAGGGGCAGGACCTCTTTGTGCACGACGATGCGGTGTACATGCGGACGACGCGCGGCCCACGTCGAGTCGACGTGATCTACCGGCGCCTCGATGACGATTTTCTCGACCCCCTCGCCTTCCGCCCGGATTCGATGCTCGGCGTGCCGGGCCTGTTGTCCGTGTATCGCGCTGGCCGCGTCACCGTGGCGAATGCCATCGGCACGGGTGTCGCGGACGACAAGTCGATCTACCCGTACGTGCCCGACATGATCCGGTTCTATCTTGGCGAAGAACCGCTCATTGCGAACGTGCCGACATGGATCCTGCGGCGCCCGGACGATTGCGAATACGTGCTCGCGAACCTTGCCAAGCTCGTGGTGAAGGAGGTTCACGGCGCCGGCGGCTACGGCATGCTGATCGGTCCTGCGGCGACCCGCGCGGAGCTCGACGAATTCCGCGCCCGGATCCGCGCGCGGCCCGAGTCCTATGTCGCCCAGCCGACGATCGCCCTTTCGACCTGTCCAACGTTCGTCGAAGCCAGTCTTGCGCCGCGCCACGTGGACTTGAGGCCGTTCGTGCTCTCGGGAGCCGACATCACGATCGTTCCGGGCGGCCTCACGCGGGTTGCGCTCCGTGAAGGCTCGCTGGTCGTCAATTCCTCGCAAGGCGGCGGCACCAAGGACACCTGGGTGTTGAACACGTGATGTTGAGCCGCACCGCCGATCACCTCTACTGGATGTCGCGCTCCATCGAACGCGCCGAGAATCTGGCGCGCATGCTCGACGCGAGGTATCGCCACGAATTGCTGCCGCATGCGCCCGAGGTGCTCGTCCGCGACTGGGAGGCGATGCTGAATGCACTCGGGCTCCTCTCGGCCTACGAGTCGAAACATGGCGCGATCGAACCGCGCGCGGCATTCGAGTTTCTCTGCTTTGACCGCGAGCACGCCGGCAGCATCGTGAGCGTGCTGCGGCAGGCCCGCGAGAACGCGCGCGCCGTGCGCGGATCGATCACGTCGGAGATGTGGGAAACCATCAACGCAACGTGGCTCGAAGCCCGTCGTTACCGTGCGGGGTCGACGGAGGGCGGCGTTGGCGATTTCCTCGAATGGGTGAAGGACCGTTCGAATCTCTGGCGTGGAGTCACGCTTGGGACGATGCTGCGCGATGAAGCGTTTCGCTTCACCCGCATCGGCACGTTTCTCGAGCGCGCGGATGCCACGGCGCGCATGTTGCTGGCGCGGCTCCCATCGTCGATCGAGCCGCCGTCCGTCGATGCGGCTAGCGCGGATCTCAATGCGTGGACAATACTCCTGCGCTCCCTGTCCGCGTTCGAGGTCTACCGCAAGGTCTACCGCGACGCCGTGACGCCCTGGCGGGTGACGGAATTGCTCGTCCTGCACGCGGAGCTGCCCCGTTCGCTGCGACGCTCGATGAACGAGTTGCACTCGGGACTCGCAGCGGTCGCGAACGAGCAGTCGCGCGAGACGGAGCGCCGCGCCGGCGAACTGCAGGCGCAATTGCATTTCGGTCGTCTGGACGATCTCACGCGTACCGGCACGCAGCGCTTTCTCGTGAGCTTCCTTGCGCGCCTCAACGATCTCGCCGACCGCATCGCGCAGGACTTCCTGGTTCCCGTCGGAGAATGACCATGCAACTGCACATCCGCCACGAAACGACCTACCGCTACGAGCACCCGCTCAAGTACTCGATTCAAAGCCTGCGCCTGACGCCACGTCGCGATCCGGGCCAGCGGCCGCTAGCCTGGCGGATTCAGGCGCCCGGGCGGCAACTCGAACAGGTCGACGCATACGGCAACATCACGCACCTGCTGACGCTGGAAGAGCCGCATCGGGAGCTTTCAATTGTCGTGCAGGGAATCGTCGACACGGGCGACAGCGGCACGCCGCAGATGCCGGATGAAGGACCCCTGTCGCCGTTCGCGTATCTCGCGCCGACGCGGCTCACCCGGACCGACAAACCGTTGCGTGAATTCGCCGGTCAGCACCTGGCGGGCGGCGCGCCATTGCGTGAGCGGCTGGTGCGCCTCAACGAGGCGCTGTGCGAGGTCATCCGCTACCGGCGGGGCTCGACGGATGTAAGCGACGACGCCGCAACCGTTTTCGCACGCGGCGAAGGAGTGTGCCAGGACCAGGCGCACGCGTTCATCGCCTGCTGTCGCGCCGGAAACATTCCAGCGCGCTACGTCAGCGGCTACTTTCATGCAGGCGACATCGGTGAGGTGGCAAGCCACGCCTGGGCCGACGCCTGGCTCGGCGAGGATGAGGGCTGGCTGAGTCTCGACATTACGCACCGCAGCTCAGCCGGAGCGCGCCACTGCCGCCTGGCGGTTGGACGCGACTATCTCGATTCGGCGCCGATTCGCGGCGTGAGACATGGCGGCGGCCAGGAACGGATGCAGGTCGCGGTGTCGGTGGCGACATCCGCGGCGCAGGCGCAACAGCAATAAGCCATTGCGGCGGCCATGGGGCGGGTCACCGTCGGCTGACCAGCCAAAGTCCGGCGACGCAGAGCACGATGCCTGCGACGTTGGCGAGCGACAGCTTCTCCTGAAAAAACGCCACACCCACGAGCAGTAGCACCAGTGCCCCGGCCGACTGTGTGACGAGCTGGCCGAGGCTCACGTCGAATCCCGAGCGGTACAGCATGAGGAATCCGAAATCGAGTCCCACGATGGAGACACCGAGCACCACCGCAGTCCAGTTGAGCGCGTGCAAGGACTCCCGCAGCGGGACACCGCCGGACATCACTGCGTAGAGCGACGCGAATGCGGTGGTGACAAGCACATAGGTCACCGTGAGCGAGAGCAAGGGATTCGCCCCAGCCGGCGTGAGCTTGAGAACGAGGTGATAGGCAACCGTCGCGACGACGGCGGTGCCTAGCCAGACGAACAGCATGAGACCTCCCCTTCCTACCGGTCGGCCGAAGCCCGAAGGTTAATCGCATATTGACGGCGGTAGCGCTAGAGTCCGCGCCGGGACAGCCCCGGGAGACATGGAACAGGGGGGGATCGATATGCAGCGCAAGCTCGTCGTTCTGGTCTGGGTCTCGATGCTCACACTTGCCGGTTGCGGCGGATCCGCCAAGCAACCGATGGCGCAAAGTGCGCCCGCCGCGCCTGCGCCCCCCGCCCCCGATCAACACGTCATGGCCCATGTGCCAGGGACCGTGGCCGATTGGGCGAAAGGCGCACAGCTGTTCGACGGTCTCGGCAATTTCCACCGCAAGGCCACGACCGAATCGGCTGAGGCGCAGCAGTACTTCGACCAGGGGATGCGCTTCCTCTGGGCCTTCAATCACGACGAGGCGACGCGCTCGTTCGCGAAGGCGACCGAGCTCGATCCGCAATGCGCGATCTGTTACTGGGGCGTCGCGCTCGCCGTCGGCCCGAACTACAACGTGCCGATGATGGCCGCGCCGAGGGCCAGGGTCGCGGCGGCGGCGCTGCAGGGTGCCCGGCAGAACAGTTCGCACACGACGCCCGTGGAGCATGCACTCATCGGAGCTCTTGCCAAACGTTACCCGTCCGCCCAACCGCTCGATCCCGGCAACCTGACGCCGGTGCTCATCGACTACGCGCAGGCCATGAAGGACATCGCGACCGCGTACCCGGCCGATCTGGATGTGCAGACGCTGTACGCCGAGTCGCTGATGAACGTGCACGCCTGGAAGTTGTGGCTGCCGGACGGCAAGCCCGAGGAAGGCACGGAGGAAATCCTCGCGACGCTGGAGTCGGTGTTGAAGCGCGATCCGCGCCACCCGGGCGCGAACCATTACTACGTGCATGCGATGGAAGCCTCGCCACATCCGGAAAAGGCGGTCGCTGCGGCCGAGCGATTGCGCGACATGATGCCGGCGGCCGGCCATCTCGTGCACATGCCGGCGCACATCATGCAGCGGGTCGGCCGCTATGAGGACGCCGCTGAAGCCAACCGCAAGGGGGCGAGCGCGGACGTCGCCTACTACGCGAAGGCGACGCCACCCGACTACTACTCGATGTACACGGCGCACAACTACCAGTTCCTGGCCTTCTCCGCGGCCATGGAGGGCCGGCAGGCCGAAACGCTCGATGCCGTCAAGAAGATGCGCGCGGCTGTCTCCGACGAGCTGATCCTTGCGATGCCGGGATTCGACTGGCCGCTGACGGAGGAATACAGCGCCAATGTGCGCTTCGGGCTATGGGACGAGATGATCGCGATGCCCGCCCCGAGCGCCAAGATGCCGGCGGCGACCGGCGGCTATCTCTACGGCCGCGGTGTCGCGCTTGCCGCAAAGGGTCGAATCGACGAAGCGATAGCCACGTTGGCGCGCCTGCAGCATCTCAGGGAATCGACGCCGGCCGAGGCACCGGCAGGATTCAATACGGCGCGTGACCTGCTCGACCTCGCCATCGACATCCTGAAGGCGCGCATCGCGGATGCCGACCAGCGGCCCGACGACGCCGTGAAGCTGCTGCGCGATGCCGTCGCGCGCGAGGACAAGCTTTCATACGACGAGCCGAGCGACTGGTTTTTTCCCGCGCGCCACCTGCTGGGCGCCCAGCTGCTGAAGGCCGGCAAGGCCGCCGACGCCGAGACCGTCTACCGCGAGGACTTGAAGCGCAATCCGGAGAACGGCTGGGCGCTTTATGGACTCGCTGCGGCGCTCAGGGCGGAGCACAAGAACGCAGACGCTGCGGGTGTCGAGAAGCGGTATCTGGCCGCATGGAAGCGCTCCGACGCGACGCTGACGGCATCCGCGTTCTGACGCGATCGGCGAGGAACGCTCAGGGCTGGCGAACGAGCGAGATCCAGTCCGAGAACGCGAGCGCACCCGCGCCGATGAGGCCCGGGTGTTGTTGCGTGATTGCGGTCGTCGGCACCGAGGCGACCGCGGAGGCGATGCGCCCTTTGCTTTCGAACCGTTCGCGGAACTTGCCGCTCTTCAACCATGGGAGGAGTGGCGGAATCAGCCCGCCCGCCAGGTAAACGCCGTCCCAGGCGCCGGTCATCAGGACGACGTCGCCCGCGAGCGCTCCCAGCACTTCACAGAAGAGCTCGACGGAACGCCGCGCCGCGGTGTCGCCGTTCGCGGCGCCGGCCGTAACGGCCTCCGGTGTCGCCGCGCGCACCGCGACATCGCTCACCGCGCAAGCCGCCTCGTAGAGATTCAGCAGCCCCGAACTCGACACCAGCCGCTCGTTCGAGACACGGCCGAAGCGGCTGCTCATTACGTTCAGGATTTCCCGCTCCTCCGCCGTGTTCGGCGCGAAGGCGCTGTGGCCGCCTTCCGTATCGATGATGAGGAGCCGTCCGTCGCGGACGAGCAGCACGCCGACGCCGAGCCCCGTGCCGGGGCCGATGACGGCCATCACGCGCGGTGCGAGCCGATCGAACTTCGGCGCCGCATGCGGTCCGATCGGCTCGAGCGATGCGTCCGAAAGGCTCGGAATTGCCGCGCTCAGCGCCGCAAAGTCGTTCACGAGCCGCACCGACTCGAAATTGAGTTCCCGCGCGAAGCGGCCGCGCGAGATGCGCCAGTCGCTGTTGGTCATCCGCACCTCATCCCCCGCCACCGGACCGGCTACGGCGAGCACGGCATCCACCGGCCGGCTCTCCATGCCCTCGAGGTAGTGGTCGACGACGCGCTCGAGCGAGCCGAATCGCGCGACGTCGAACTGGGCGATCGAACCGGGCGCCAGCACGTCGTCGTCGTCACGCCTCGCGAGCGCAAGGCGCGCGTAGGTCCCACCGACGTCGGCGACCAGAGCAAGATCGTGCGTCATTGCGGATTGCCTTCCCTGCGACTCACGCCGTCGGCCTGAGGAGCGATTGATACCAGAGGGCACTGCTCTTGAGCGTACGACGCAGGGTCGCGTAATCGACGTGCACGATGCCGAAGCGCTTGCTGAAGCCTTCCGCCCATTCAAAATTATCCATGAGGCTCCAGACGAAATAGCCGCGGACGTCCACGCCGCGCTGGATCGCATCCGCCACCGCGATCAGATGCGACTCGATGTATTGCCGCCGGGCCTCGTCCTCGACCCGATCGCCGATCACCTGATCCTGGTAAGCGGCGCCATTCTCGGTGATGAAGACCGGCGGCAACCGGTAGTCGCGGTTGAGCCTCAGCAGCAGTTCCCCGAGTCCATGCGGCGCAACTTCCCAGCCCATGTCCGTGACCGACGCACCGCTGGAGGCCGGCGAAGCCGAAATCAGGCTGCTCGAGACGGTCGGGTGGTAGTAATTCACGCCGAGAAAATCGAGCGGTTCAGCGATGAGCGCCGCGTCGCCCGGTCGAACCTGCGGTGCGTGCGCGCCAAGATGATCGAGGATGTCGGCGGGATAGCGGCCCTTGAAGATCGCATCCATGTACCAGCGCACGAGCCTGCCGTCCTCGAGCTTCGCGTGGGCCGCGTCGAGATCGGAATCCGTCGCCGGATACACGGGCGACATGTTGAGCACGATGCCGACGGCCGCGCGGCTGCGGGTCGAACGAATGGCCGCCATGGCCAGCGAATGGCTCACCAGCACGTGGTGGCTGACCTGATAGGCAACGCGCCGGTCCTTCACGCCTGGAGCGAAGATGCCGCGTTCATGGCCGAGCACCGCGGTCACCCAGGGTTCGTTGTGCGTGGCGAAGGAAACCACCCGATCGCCGAGGCGCTCGGCGACGATGCGCGCATAGTCCGCGAAGCGCTCTGCGGTATCGCGGGAAAGCCAGCCGCCACCGCGATGCTGCAATTCCGCCGGCAGGTCCCAGTGATAGAGCGTTGCGTACGGCTGGATGTTGCGTTCGAGCAGGCCGTCGACCAGCCGGTTGTAGAACGCGAGCCCCGCTTCATTGACGGCGCCGGATCCCGCTGGCTGCACGCGCGGCCAGGAAATGGAAAAGCGATACGCGTTCACGCCGAGCTCGGCAATCAAGTCGAGATCCGACTCAAGCCGGTGGTAGTGATCGCAGGCGACGTCGCCGTTGCTGCCGTCGGCAATCGCGCCAGGCGAACGGCAGAACTCGTCCCAGATCGACGGACCCTTGCCGTCGGCGCGCGCCGCGCCTTCGATCTGAAAGGCGCTGGTCGCGGCGCCCCAGACGAAATGGCTGGGAAAGCGGCGACGCAGTTCGGCGATGGACGGATGCAGGCTCATTGGCGGTGCGATTGCCGTCCACGCGACGTGAGATCGGTCTCCAGTTCCTCCAGCGTCCGGCCCTTGGTTTCAGGAATCGCCAGGATCACGACCAGCAGCGCCGCCGACGCGAAAATGCCGTAGACGAGAAAGGTCCACGCGGACCCTAGCGCCGCGAGTTCCCAGGGAAATACCAGGGTCACGGTCGCGCTCACGAGCGCGTTCCAGAAACCGACCACCGAAATAGCGGCGCCCCGGTGCTCGTTCGGAAATATCTCGGACAGCAGCACCCACATGACGGGGCCCAGCGATATCGCGAACGACGCAACGAAGCCGATGATGGCGAACAGCACGAGCCGCGCGTTCATCGAAAGGGCCGCGCCGGCGAGCGCTTGTTGATGCGGCCCGATCCGGTCCGCGCCGAATTTCGCTTCAAGTGCGGCGACGAATTCCTTCTCGGAGGCAAACGACGCATCGCCGAAGCCGCGCAGGTCCGCGACCATTTCGGCCGGTACGCCGCCAGCCTGCGCCATGGCGTAGGAATGCTCGCCCAGCCGGTAGCTTGCCTGGCTGAAGGCCCAGCCGATCGTGAGGAGCGACACCGCCATGCCGGTCACGCCGATCGTGAGCAGTGGTTTGCGGCCGAGGCGATCGATGAGGCGGATCGCGACGAGCGTCATGCCGACGTTCACGAGGCCGACGAGCGCGGCCTGGTGAAACGCATCGCTCATGCCGCCGCCGGCCTGCATGAAGATCGTCGGCAGGTAATAGAAAATGGCGTTGATGCCGGTGATCTGCTGGAAGAACGCGAGCGCGAACGCGATGAGCATGATGTAGCGCATGCGCGGATGCAGAAGGCCCCGGATACCCGGCGATATCGACTTCGCCGCGAGACTCTGGCGGATCTGCTGCAGGCTCTCGGCGGCCTGCTGTGGGCCGCCGACGCGGGTCAGCACGTCGAGCGCTTCCGCCTCGCGCCCCTTCATCAGTAGCCACCGCGGGCTTTCCGGAACGAGCCACAGCAGCAGGAAGTAGAGCGCGGCGGGCACCGTCTGCACGCCAAGCATCCAGCGCCAGTTGTTGCCGCCGACCGTGCGCAGGAAGTCGTTGGAGAAAAACGAAGCCGAGATGCCGATGACGATCATCAGCTGGTTGAGCGAGACGAGGCTCCCCCGTCGACCCGCCGGAGCGATCTCCGCGATGTAGACCGGAGCGATGAGGATCGCCGCGCCAACCGCGAGCCCACCGACGGTGCGCGCCAGGACGAATCCGGCGAAGTGGGTCGCAAGCGCCGCGAGCAGCGCCGACAGCATGAAGAGCACGGCGGTGACGAGCAGCACCCTGCGCCGCCCAAAGCGGTTGCTGAGGAACCCGACCAGCGCATTGCCGACGATCGCGCCCCAGCCCAGGCTGCTCACCGCCCACCCGAGCTTCAACGCGCCGCCGCTGCCGGCGAGATCGAAGTAATCGCGAATGTACGGCACGACGCCGGCGATCACCGTCGCATCGAAGCCGAGCAGGAAGCCGCCAATCGCGACGGTCAGCGCCACAAATCCGATGTTGAGTCTGGCGTGCGTCATGCGTGGATCACCCGCGCCGAAGTATTTTTGTGCTGTGCTTGCGTGCACGCGCCACCCGAAAATCCACTTATACAGGCAGTGTAAGCGCTTACACTCCAGTATCGTGCGGCTGGATTCGGCCTGTCAAGCGCCGGCCCGCACGGCACCCGGCGTCTATGCTCGCCCGGCCGGCCCACCCCGCGACAATTCATGAAAACATTCATTCGCGTTCTCCTCACCCTTCCCGCCCTCGTTTGCGCCGCACCGTGGGTGATTGCCGGCGATCAGCCGTTCGCCTGGCCCCATGGTGCGCGCGCGGCCGTCAGCCTCGCCTGCGACGACGCCCTCGACTCGCAGCTCGACCATGCGATTCCGGCGCTCGACAAGTATGGCCTCAAGGGGACGTTCTACCTGATTCTCGGCGGCGAGAGCGTGCGTGTCCGCATGGCCGAATGGCGGGCCGCGGCGGCCAACGGCCGCGAACTCGGCAATCACACCCTCTTTCACCAGGGCTCGCGCAGCGTTCCGGGTCACGAATGGGTAACCGCCGCGGATGATCTGGACCAGGTGAGCGTTGCGCAGCTTGCCGCGCAGATCCGTCATGGCAATACGATGCTGCAGGCGATCGACGGCCGGACCGAGCGGACTTTCACGACGCCTTGCGGGGATCTCAAGGCCGGCGGCTCATCGACACGTTCATCAAGCTGATGCATTACGTGAAGGACCAGCAGGCCAGGTAGCGGCGCCGAAAGCGATCGCTCGCCGACGCCCGGCCCTCGGCCCACGTCATTTCGCAGGCCGGCAAGCCGTCATGGTAGCGCTAGCATTGCGACCGGAAGCGACGGCAACGCCGTGGCGCGGCGCGAAATTTTCCGCTGATAGTCCATTTGCGATGCACTTCAGTCGCGGCTCACCGTGTCGCGCGCGCGCGATCGCTTGCGAATGTCACGCCGTGACGATGGGCGCGAAATATCCGCGCGGGCACTGCTTGCCTTGCCGCGGCGAAGGTGCTAGCGTAGATTTGTAAGCGCTTACATTGCTCTGCAGACAACAATCAATCGACACAGCAATCCTCAAAGGGGGGGTACCGCAGTGAACGATCGCGCAGTCAGACGCACGCCGCTGGCGCAAGCCATTTCGCTGATTCTTGGAACGACCGTGCTCGCGCCTGCGTTCGCGCAGGACGCCTCGACCGTCGAGGAGGTCGTCGTCACCGGCATCCGCGCCAGCCTCACGACTTCGATGAACCTGAAGCGCGACTCCCAGGGCGTCGTCGATGGAATCGTGGCCGAGGACATCGGCAAGTTTCCTGACACGAACCTTGCGGAGTCCCTGCAGCGCATCACCGGCGTGTCGATCGACCGTTCGATCGGTGAAGGCTCGAAGGTCACGGTCCGCGGCGTGGGCCCGGACTACAACCTCGTGCTGCTGAACGGCCGGCAGATGCCCGCCGCCACCCTCCAGGAGACGAGCGCTTCGAATTCTCGCGCCTACGACTTCGCGAATCTCGCCTCTGAGGCGATTTCGGGGGTTGAAGTCTACAAGACAACGCGCGCCGCCAATTCGACGGGCGGCATCGGCGCCGTGCTCAACATCAAGACCACGCGTCCGCTCGACATGCCCGGCCTGCACATGAGCTTCGGCGTGAAGGGCGTGGTCGACACATCCGCACAGAACCTGCCGAGCGCATTGCAGGGCGATGAGCTCACGCCCGAAGTCTCGGGCATCTTCAGCGACACCTTCGCGGACAACAAATTCGGCATCTCGCTCTCCGCGAGCTACCAGAAGCGCGACCTCGGCTTCAACCAGGCGGCCGTTGCGAACGGCTGGCGCCCGTTCGCCGGCGATGAAAACAACTGGGGCACGATTCCGCAGCCCGGCAACCCGGGGTCGGAGAACATCACCAACCGGCCGGACGCGACGGACACCTATTCCGTTCCGCAGAATCTCGGCTACAGCGTGAACGGCCTCGAGCGCAAGCGCACGAACGGCCAGCTCACGCTGCAGTTCGCGCCGATCGAAGCGGTCGTGGCGACGCTCGACTACACGTACTCCGAAAACAAGATTGCGACGCAGCGCAATGAGCTGTCGGTCTGGTTCAACTTCGGGCCGTCGGTGACTTCGTGGACCGACGGACCGGTCGCCGCGCCGTTGTCCTATGCGGAAACCATCAACCCGGCGACCAGCGACCTGTCGATGGGCGGCGCCAAGTTCGGGACGAAGAACACCAACAAGTCCACGGGCTTCAACCTCGCATGGAAGGCGACGGACAATTTCGGCCTGCAATTGGACTTCCACGATTCGACGGCCGAGGCGGGCCCCGACAGCCCGTACGGATCGAACGCGGTGCTCGGTGTCGCCGGCTTTTTCCGTGGAACCACGACGGCCGATTTCTCGCACGACTTCCCGGTCATGAGCGTGGTGTTGCCGCCTGGTCAGACAGGCATCGACGCCTCGCAGATGCAGGTGACGGGCTCGAGCTTCCGCAACAGCTACATGAAGATGAAGATCCAGCAGACCCAGCTCGGGGGAAACTTCAATTTCCTCGAGAATTCGCGCCTGGACTTCGGCGTGGGCGCGACCAATGTCGACAACCGTTCGGCATTCGCGAACGTGCAGGCGGACACCTGGGGCGGCGCCAGCAATCCTGGCGACTATCCGGACGACGTCTGGCGGGCGGACACCGTGCGCCAGTACTTCGACAACATCGGCGGCAGCAGCAGCCAGGCCCTCTTCAACGACTTCTTCACCTGGGACTTCGAGACGGTCCGGCAGCTCGCCGCGGACGGCACAGGTCGCCCGGATCTCTATGCGGCGTCGCCCAATTTCTCGACGGACCGGCGGGTGGAGGAGAAAACGAAGAGCGCGTACATGCAGTACAGCACCACGTGGAACGTGGGGCGGCCATTGCATGCGGCCGCCGGCCTGCGCTGGGAGGACACGGACGTCACCTCCTCGGCACTCGTGCCGATCGCCACGGGCATGCTCTGGGTGGCGAACAACGAGTTCTCGGTGCAGTTCGGCGCGCCGGATTTCACGACGCTCAAGGGCAGTTACAACTACGTCCTGCCGAACATCGACCTCGCCCTCGACGCGACGGACCACATCAAGGTCCGGGCGAGCTTCGGCGAGAGCATCGGCCGGCCGCAGTGGGACCAGATCCAGGGCGGGCAGACGCTCAACCAGCTGGCCCGCATCAACGGCGGCACCGGCGCGCAGGGCAATCCGGCGCTGAAGCCGCTCGAGTCGAAGAACTTCGACCTGTCGCTCGAGTGGTACTACGCCGACGCGAGCTACCTGTCGATCGGGTACTTCAAGAAGAACATCGACAACTACATCGGCATCACGACCGTCACGGAATCGCCTTTCGACATTCCCCATCCGGGACAGGGCGCCTATTTCCAGGAAGCCGTGGCGAACGGCTGCGCTACCGGCGACTTGACTTGTGTCCGCAACTACATCTTCCTGAATCACGACGGCGACCCCGGCGTCGAGCGCGGACCGGACGATTCGCTCGGCAACCAGACCGGCACCATCGCGGGCCAGCCGGGCGATCCCATCGCGACCTTCCAGATCACCGTACCGGCAAACCAGCGCTCCGCAACGCTTGACGGCTGGGAACTCAATATCCAGCACATGTTCGGCAAGAGCGGATTCGGACTGTCGGCGAACTACACGCTGGTCGATTCGAACCTCGCGTACGACAACCAGAACCGCGCCGAGCAGTTCGCGATCGTCGGGCTGTCCGATTCGGCGAATCTGGTGGCCTTCTTCGAGAACCGCAACTGGGAGGTTCGGGCAGCCTACAACTGGCGCGACGAGTTCCTGTCGGGCGTCGTCGACGGAACGGGATTGCCCAATCCGAACTACACCGAGGCGTATGGCCAGCTGGACGTCAACGTGGGTTACACGTGGCATGACAACCTCACGCTGTCGATCGAGGCGATCAACCTCACCGACGAGATCCAGCGCATCCATGGCCGGACCCCGCAGGAGGTGTTGTTCGTGACGCAGACGGGCCCGCGCTACATGATCGGCGCACGGTACAAGTTCGGGCGCTAAGGCCACGCGGGGTCACCCACGCTTCGCAATGTCATTGCGGGGCCGAAAAAGCCGCTGGCGATCAGCGGCTTTTTCGTCTCCGCCGAGCGTGCCGCCCGCGGCTGGCCTGACTATAGTAGGCGCGTGCAGCGCAACCGCTGCCGGGGAAGAGTGTGCTTAAACGGGTCGTGATCGTGGGCGGAGGCTCGGCCGGCTGGCTGACCGCCGCCGTCATTGCCGCCGAGCATTGCAGCGCCAGCGGCGGCCTCGAGGTGACCCTGCTCGAGTCTCCCGATGTGGGTGCGATCGGCGTGGGTGAAGGCACTTGGCCGACCATGCGCGATACGCTGCGCCGGATCGGGGTCTCGGAATCCGATTTCATCCGCGAGTGCGACGCCTCGTTCAAACAGGGGTCGCGCTTCAACCGTTGGGTCACGGGCGCCGCCAGCGACTACTACTTCCACCCGTTCGTGCTGCCGCAGGGCTATACGGAAACCAGCCTCGTTGCCGGCTGGCTCGAACGCCACGCCGACGTGCCGTTTGCCGACCTCGTGAGTTTTCAGCCGCACCTTTGCGTGCATGGCAAGGCGCCGAAACAGGCGGCGACTCCCGAGTTCGCCGCCGTGGCGAACTATGCGTATCACCTCGACGCGGGCAAGTTCGGGCAGTTTCTGCGCAGCCACTGCACGAAAGTACTCGGGGTGCGACACGTGGTCGATCACGTGACCGGCATCGAGGCCGCGGAGAACGGCGATATCGCGGCGCTCGAGACGAAGGTGCAGGGTCGCGTCGCCGGCGATCTCTTCGTCGATTGCTCGGGGCTACAGTCGCTCCTGCTGGGGCAGCACTATGGCATCGGCCTGCGCCGGCAACGCCACGTCCTGTTCAATGACTCGGCGCTGGCGCTGCAGGTCCCGTATGCGGACAGCGAAAGCCCGATCGCCTCGCAGACGCTATCGACCGCACAGTCGAGCGGCTGGATCTGGGATATCGGCCTGTCATCGCGCCGCGGCGTCGGCCACGTCTATTCGAGCGCGCACACTTCCGACGCAGCCGCCGAAAGCGAGCTGGTCGCGTACATTGCCGAATCCGGCGGGCCGAAAGGCGCCTCGGGCGCGCGCAAACTGAGCTTCGAACCGGGCTATCGCGAGACGTTCTGGCACCGTAACTGCGTCGCCATCGGCCTGTCGGCCGGCTTCATCGAGCCGCTGGAAGCTTCGGCGCTCGCGCTTGTCGAACTGTCGGCGGCGATGCTCGCGGACGAGATGCCGGCGACGCGCGACACGATGGACATCGTCGCGCGACGCTTCAACGACTCGTTCACCTATCGCTGGGAGCGCGTGATCGACTTCCTGAAGATGCACTATGTGCTGACGAAACGCACGGACACGGATTTCTGGCGTGACAACCGGCGGCCGGCATCCATTCCGGATCGATTGCAGGAACAACTGGCCCTCTGGCGCCATCTGCCGCCTTCCCGCTACGATTTCTTCCGCATCGAGGAAGTCTTTCCGTCGGCGAGCTATCAATATGTGCTCTACGGGATGGGCTTCCGGCCCGAATTCAATGGCGCGCGCCGCCGCTCGGACGATGCAGACCGGGCCGACGGGTATTTCCGGGAGGCTGCGGCGCTCACCACGAAAATGCTCGCGGCGCTGCCCGCCAACCGGGAGCTCATCGCGCACATCAAGCGCAACGGCCTGCATCGGATCTAGGCACAGGCATCGAATGGCGAACCACGTCCTCCTGAACAACGTCGAACACCGGAACCTGCGCGTCGTCACGGCGCGTGGTGCCGCCTACGGCGACGACGTCATGTCCGCGCTGACGTTCCCGGCGGAGTTTCGCAGCATCCAGGCGCACTACCCGATCGTGTTCCGCAAGGCTCCGAACGGCCAATTCCAGCCGCTCGCCCTGTTCGGCTTCCGCGAGCGCCAGAATCTGTTCCTGCGCGAGGCAAGCTGGGACGCCGCGTATCTGCCGCTCATGATCGAGCGCCAGCCGTTCCTGATCGGCTTCGCGGGCAATGGGGACCCGGTGGTCCACATTGATCTCGGCAGCCCCCGCGTCGGCAAAAGCGCGGGCGAGGCGCTCTTCCGCGAACACGGCGGCACCACCGAGTATCTGGAGAGGATGACGGCCCTGCTGCATTCGATCCAGCTGGCGTTGCAGGGAACGGTGTCCTTCGTGGCCGCCGTCGTCGAGCACGATCTGCTGGAGTCCTTTGTTCTCGATGTCCAGTTGGATGACGGCTCGCAGAACCGCCTCGCGGGCTTCTACACGATCAACGAAGAGCGCCTGTCCGGCCTCGGCGGCAGCGCCCTCGAGCGCCTGAGCAAGGCCGGCCATCTGCAGGCGGCCTATATGGCGATCGCATCGCTCTCGAATTTCCGCACGCTCATCGAACTTCGGAACCGCCTGCATGCTGGCGATCCCTGACAAGGTCCGCGAAATGCCGGGCCTCGATCCCGAGTCGCTGCCGGATTCGGTCCTCACGGCGACGCAGCCCATCGTGCTGCGGGGACTCGTCGCGAACTGGCCAATCGTCAGGGCCGGCCTTGAATCCGAAGCGGCGGCGGATGCGTACCTCAGGCGCTTCTATCGCGATTCGACCGTGGGCGCCCTGCTCGGAGCGCCGGACATCGACGGCCGATTCTTCTATAACGAGGACCTGAGCGGCTTCAATTTCCGTTCGGTGCGGATGAGGCTCGACGCCGTGCTCGATGAAATCGGCCGCCATCGCTCGGCGGCGAAGCCGCCGGCGATCTACGTCGGCTCCACGA
Organism: Steroidobacteraceae bacterium; assembly: GCA_035644395.1. GTDB lineage: Bacteria > Pseudomonadota > Gammaproteobacteria > Steroidobacterales > Steroidobacteraceae > JBGPLJ01. The sequence goes on along the minus strand of DASQOR010000018.1, from coordinate 28,634 downwards.
CGATCGACACCTGTCTGCCGGGCTTTCGCGCCGAGAACGACCTCGGCCTCGGCGCGCGGCAGGCGCTCGCGAGCGTCTGGATCGGCAACCGCTCGCGCATCGCCGCCCACCACGATTTGCCCGACAACCTCGCTTGCGTCACGGTCGGCCATCGGCGCTTCACGCTCTTCCCGCCGGCCGAGCTCGCCAATCTCTACGTCGGGCCGCTCGATTTCACGCCGGCCGGCCAGGCGATCAGCCTGGTCGATTTCGCGCAGCCCGATCTCGCGAAGTTCCCGAGGTTCGCAGACGCATTGCGCTGCGCGCAGGTCGCCGAACTCGGGCCGGGCGATGCCATTTTGATTCCGAGCATGTGGTGGCATCACATCGAGGCGCTCGACAATCTCAACGTGCTCGTCAACTACTGGTGGCGCCAGTCGCCCGCCTACATGGATTCGCCGATCACCGCGCTGATGCTCGCTATCATGACCGTGCGCAATCTGCCCGGCGAGCAGCGCGAAGCCTGGGAGAATCTGTTTCGCCACTACGTGTTCGAGGCGGACGAGGAAACGGCCCGGCACATTCCCGAGAATGCCCGCCGCGTGCTCGCGCCGCTCGACGCCGAGTCGGCCCGGGAGCTGCGCGCGCAGCTCCTCAAGCGACTGAATCGATGAGAAGGGAGAGCTAGCGTGCAAGAGAAACTCATCCGGCGCGTCGTCATCGCCGGCGGCGGAACCGCAGGCTGGATGGTCGCAGCGGCGCTCTCCCGGACGCTCGGCAAAGTGCTCGAGATCAAGCTGATCGAGTCGGACGAGATCGGCACGGTCGGCGTCGGCGAGGCGACGATTCCGACGCTCGTGACCTTCCATCGGCTGCTCGAGATCAACGAACAGGAATTCATGGCTGCGACCCAGGCCACGTTCAAGCTCGGCATCGGCTTCGAGAACTGGCGCAACCGCAACGAGAACTACATCCATTCGTTCGGTCTGACCGGCAAGGACCATTGGACGGCGGGCTTCCAGCATTTCTGGCTGAAGGGCCGCGAGCGCAAGCTCGCAGGCGACTACGGCGACTATTGCCTCGAGCTCAAGGCGGCGCTCAAGAACCGCTTCGCGCACCTTCCGCGCGGCGGAATGAACTACGCTTTTCACATGGACGCGGGCCTGTATGCGAAATACCTGCGCAGGTTCAGCGAGCCCCTCGGCGTCGTTCGGATCGAGGGCAAGATCGCCGAGGTCCGCACCGATCCCGCGTCCGGTTTCATCCGCTCGATCCGGCTCGACAGCGGAGAGGACATCGAGGGCGATCTTTTCATCGACTGCACCGGATTTCGTGGCTTGCTGATCGGGCAGGCCCTGCATCAAGGTTATGAAGACTGGTCGCACTGGCTCTACAACGACAGCGCGGTCGCACTGCAGACCGCGTCGACCGGCGAGATGCTGCCCTACACGCGCTCGATCGCCCGCGAGGCCGGCTGGCAGTGGCGCATTCCGCTGCAGCACCGCGTCGGCAACGGCATGGTCTACTGCAGCCGCTACGTCGGCGACGATGAGGCGAAGAAGACGCTGCTCGCAAACGTCACCGGCGCCGTGCTCACGGAACCGCGCGTCATCAAGTTCCGGCCGGGCCAGCGGCGCAAGACCTGGCACCGCAACTGCGTGGCCGTCGGGCTTGCCAGCGGCTTCATCGAACCGCTCGAGTCGACCAGCATCCACCTCATCCAGCGCGCGGTCATCCGCCTGATGCAGATGTTCCCGCGCGCGGGCATCCGCCAGACGGATATCGATGAATACAATCAGCAGACCAATGCCGAGATCGAGCACATCCGCGACTTCATCGTCCTGCACTACCACGTGACGAATCGCGACGACACGCCGTTCTGGCGCGCTTGCCGTGCCATGGACATTCCACCGACCTTGCGCCACCGGATCGAGCTCTTCCGCGAGACCGGCCGTGTGTTTCGCGTGCCGAACGAGCTGTTCGCCGAGAATTCGTGGATCCAGGTCATGATGGGCCAGGGGATCCTCCCGCAGCAGCATCATCCGGTCGCGGATCTCATGGGCGACGCCGAGCTCTCGGACTTCCTCGAGGGCATCCGCTCGTCGGTCGACAAGACGGTCATGCAGCTGCCGAGGCACCAGGCCTATGTCGAGCAATACTGCAAGGCGCCGGACATGCGCGCCGCGGCGGGTGAGTGAAACGCACCATGGCGAACATCTATGAAGTCGCGGAGCTCGCCGGAGTTTCGCTCGCCACCGTGTCCCGGGTAATCAACCCGGGCGCGAAAGTCAGCGACAAGACGCGGCAGAAGGTGCTCGCGGCCATGAAGGAACTCGGCTACCGGCCGAACTCCATCGCGCAATCGCTCGCGACGCGCAGCTCCAACAGCGTGGGCGTGCTGGTTTCGGAACTGCACGGCCCCTTCTACGGCGCGATGCTGAGCGCCATCGAGGAGACGTTGCGGGCCGCCGGCAAGTTCGTGCTCGTCGCCGCCGGCCACAGCAAGGAGGAACAGGAGCGCGAAGGCATCCGCTTCCTCGTCAGCCGCAATTGCGATGCGCTGATCGTCCACATCGAGGCCCTGCCCGACAAGGTGCTGGTGGACCACAACAAGAAGTCGACGCCGCTCGTGGTCGTCAATCGCAAGGTGCGCGGCCTCGCGGACCGCTGCTTCAGTCTCAACAACGAGCTCGGCGGCTATCTCGCGGCGCGATCGGTGCTCGAGCTCAAGCACCGGAAAATCGCCTACATTTCCGGTCCGCTCGATTTCGTCGATGCACGCGAGCGGCTCGAGGGTCACAAGCGGGCGCTCGCCGAGGCCGGCATCACCTTTGATGCGCGGATCTTCTACGAAGGCGACTACCATGAACCGAGCGGCGGCGATGCGCTGAACGCGCTGATCGAACGCCGCATCGAGTTCTCCGCCGTGGTCTGCGGCAACGACGAAATGGCCGCAGGCGCGATGGCCGCGGCACATGACCGGGGCCTGAGGCTCCCGCAAGAGCTTTCGATCGTCGGCTTCGATGACGCGCCGATCTCGCGCTACGTCTACCCGAAGCTCTCGACGGTGCACTACCCCATCGCCGACATGAGCCGCATGGCGGCCCGCTGGGTCCTGAAGAATGTGTACCAGCAGGGCGACCTCGACGTGCAGCGGGTGTTCGAACCGAGTTTCATGTTGCGCGACTCCGTCGCCCGGGCCGGCCAGCTTGAATAGCGCCGTCATCACGCCGACTGCATCGGAGCCTTGATCTGGTGACACCTTTGCAGGTGTTTCGGCGGTGCCTGGCACCGTGTTTTGGCTCATACTCGGCGGCGCGTCGGTAGCAGGGAATCCAATAACAAGGCACTCACGCGCACCGTGGGGCCACTTACGCTTGGCGGGTACCCCATGAATCAGCAATCTCCGATCGACCTCACGCGCATCACGCTCGTCATCCTCATCATCGTCCTGCTGATCGTCACGAGTCTCTGGACGATGCTGCCGTTCCTCGGCGCCTTGATCTGGGCCGCGACCATTGTCATTGCGACCTGGCCCCTGTTGCTTCGGATCCAGAAGGCCGCCGGCGGCCGCCGATCGATCGCCACCATGGCCATGACCGTCATCATGCTGGTGATCTTCATCGTGCCGTTCTCGCTTGCCATCGGCATGTTGATCGACGCTGCAGGCAAGGGCGTGGACTTCGTTCGCATGCTTTCCACCCAGGGTCTTGGCGCTCCGCCGGAATGGCTGAACAAGGTGCCATGGGTCGGCAAGCGCATCGTCGATGAATGGCAGCAGCTCGCGGCGGGCGGCCCCGAGGCGCTGACGGAAACCGTCAGGCCCTACGTTCGCACGGCGGCGGCGACCGTGCTGTCGGTTACGGGGGGATTCGGCCTGGTCATCGTGCATTTCCTCCTGACGGTCATCATCGCCGCGATTCTCTATTCGCAGGGCGAGCATGCCGCGCACGGCGTGCTCATGTTTGCGCGGCGCATCGGCCAGGAACGCGCGGATAAAGTGGTGCGCCTCGCAGCACAAGCGGTGCGCAGTGTGGCGCTCGGCGTGATCGTGACGGCACTCGTGCAGTCCCTGCTCGCGGGGCTGGGCCTTTGGGTCAGCGGCGTTCCGTACGCCGGGCTGTTGCTCGCGATTGTCTTCGTGCTCTGCGTGGCTCAGCTGGGGCCGCTGCTCGTGCTGCTGCCGGCCGTAGGCTGGCTTTTCTGGTCCGGGAGCACCGGTTGGGGAGTAGCGCTCCTCATCTGGTCGCTGCTGGTCGGCGCGCTCGACAACGTCCTGAGGCCGGTCCTTATCCGCCGCGGCGTGGACCTGCCAATGATCCTCATCATTGCGGGCGTCATCGGCGGCCTGATTGGCTTCGGAGTACTCGGCCTGTTCGTCGGCCCGGTGATCCTCGCCGTGACGTACACGCTGCTGGAATCCTGGATCAAAGACGACAAGGCGCAAGCGAAGTGACCGCAAAGACGAGGATGGTCAATCAGAACTGGTGGATCACCACCTTGATGATCAAGGAGCACAAGTATTGCCCGCCGCTCACGAAAGACATCAAGTGTGACGTACTCATCGTCGGGGGCGGATTCAGCGGGGTCAGCGCGGCGGCGGAATTCCTGCAGAAGGGCCTGAAGGTCGTGCTGATCGAGAAAAACATCGTCGGCGGCAGCTCTTCGGGCCGCAGCGCCGGCTTTCTCACTCCGGACAGCGAGCTTGAACTGCATCAGCTGGTACGACGCTATGGCGCCAAGGCTGCCGGGGAAATCTGGGACGCACCCTGCAGCGGCATCGAGCGGATCGTCGCCGCAATCAAGAGGAACGACATCGAGTGCGGATTGCTCCGCCAGGACTCGCTCTTCCTTGGCCTGGGCTCGGGCGGCAAGGAGGCCGTGCAATCGGAGCTCGAGTGCCGCCAGAGCGTCGGATTCAACGACCAGAAGACGTATGACACCGATCAATTGAAGGCAATCCTCGGGTCAGAGGGGTATATGGCCGGGATACGTTACGGCGGAACCTACGGAGTCAACCCGCTGGCGTGCCTGCAAGGGTTCAAGAATCGGCTGGTCGAGGCCGGCATGCAGATCTTCGAGAGCACCGCCATGGTGCGGCTCGAGGATCACACCGCGTATACGCATGCCGGCAGTGTCACGGCCGACCACATCATTGTCGCAGTCGACAAGTTGAACTCATCGATCAGTCCGCTCGCCGACGAAACTTTCCATGCGCAGACCTTCCTGAGCGTCACAGAGCCGCTGACCGACAAGGAGCTGCGGACCCTGTTTCCGGCCGGCGAGCCGATGCAGTGCTGGGATTCGAAACTCGTCTATTCGTACTTCAGGCTGACTGGGGATAACCGCCTGCTCCTCGGCGGAGGCACACCGATCACGACATTCCTGAAGGACGCCTACAACAATCCCGGCATCATCCGGCGCGTCATCAAGGACTTCCGCAGCCACTTCCCGGAATTGAAAAATCTGACGTTCATTCAATACTGGCCGGGACAGATCGACATGACCCGGGATCTGCTGCCGGTCATCGCGCGGCCGCCGGGCCAGCCGCACATCCGCTTCATCCTCGGCTGCGTCGGCATTCCGTGGGCGACTTTCTGTGGCAGTTTCGCCGCGAGAAATGTGCTCGGGGAAGCGGACGAGGACTACAAGAAGTACTTCAACTACTTCTCGAACCATCGTTACTTCGCAGTGCCCAGCGGCCTCGGCAAGATGGTCGGCAAGCCCATCCTTTTCTCGATGGCCAACAGCTGGGCGAAGTTCTTCCAGGTCGACAAGCTGCGCAGCCTCGAAGGCGCCGAAAAAGAGTTCTGACGCGAGCCGGGGTGGCGCCACGGGCGCCGAAATCGCGAAGGGAGCGGGCGGCGTGCTGACCCTGAAGGACAGCGGCAAGCTGGCCCGTGCCTGGCTGGCTGCAAAACAGCGCGCCGGCTCCTGCGCCGGCGCACCATCGAAGAAGACTAGCTCGCCTTCGCCAGCTTGCACTGGCCGAAAGCGATGTAACCACCCTTGCGGTCCGCAGTGGACACGGTGAATGCGCCGGTCTTCTTGTTGATGAGCGCGCTCCAGGCGAACATCAGGTCAGCGCCTTGCAGCACCAGGGCCTCGCGGTTCGAACTCCAGTTCACCACCGGCAGCAGTGCCGTGCGATAGGGCGAACGGACTTCCTGCTTGGCAAAGTCGATCTTGAAAACCGGGGCGATGTTCGTTTCGGGCTTCAGCGGGCTGCAGCCAGTCTCCGTCGGCAGGCAGTTGTGGCCCTTGTCGACGGTGCACTCCAGCGGCTTGGAGCCATCGAATTCCTCGGCAACGGCGACGGTCGCAAGCGACATCGCCAGAATGATCGAAACGGATCGGAGCGCGCTCATGAATGTTCTCCTTTTGGCTGAGCCGCGGATGCTCGACTGGAACGGTCGGGATTGTAGCGCAATCGTCGTGAAAGCCGCCCCGGGGACCGGAAATCCGGCGCAGAGAGTGGGATTCGAACCGGATCTAGGTACTGAGTCCGATCAGCATGTTACGGATTCGGAAAGCCACCGAGTCCCCACGATCCCCTGGAAGCTCCGTAGCTGTCACCGAAGCTGTCATCAGCAATCCCTCTTTTCGCGGCCTATCGACTCTCCTGTATGTAGATTGCGCGCTCATGGGAGAACGCTTTGAAGCCAAAGACGCCGTGATAGCTGCCCATGCCGCTCTGGTTGACACCACCGAATGGCAACTGGTTTTCCAGGTAATGGGAGAAAAACCCGTTGATCGTCATACCGCCCGATGAAGTCCTGCGGAGCACCTTGTCGATGTTGTTGCGATCGTTGCTGTAGATGTAGAGCGCCAACGGCTTGCCACGGCCCGAGATGTGTTCGATGACATCATCGATGTTCCTGCAGGTCAGGACCCGCACGATCGGCGCGAAGATTTCCTCCTGCATGATCTGCATGGCGGGAGTGCCATCGGTGAGCAACGTCGGATGGATCGTGCGGTCGCCTTGCTCGAGCGTGCCGCCCACGGCGACCTTGGCGCCCCTGGCGACGGCATCATCGAAGAGTGTCTTGATACGGGCGAAATTCTGATCGTTGACGATCTGGGCGATGCGTTCCCTCCTGATGCTCCCGTCCTCGCGGTAAAGGTTTTGTTTGACCCTGGCTTGAAACTCCTCATTGCACGCACCAGGCCATATGGAACTGATGTGTCATGGGGACGCATTTTGTGCAACGCACGTAATCAGCGCTTTGGCCGACAAGCAATCTCGTCCCTTTAGCCAAGAGTCGAAGATTGGCGAAAGGCTTCTACATCCACACCGTCAACACGCTTGCCGATTTTACGTTGCGCAATCCGTGGCGACGGGCATTCTGGACGCGGAGCAAAGGGATATCTCCGATTGCGCGGCAACGCGCCACTCGCTTCCGCGCGATTTTCATCGGCGGAATGGGGCTGTGTTCGACACATAGCCCGCGCCGGCTGGGCGCGGTTGCCAAGGATGCTCACCATGAAACTGCCGCCTCGCGCGTTGATCGATTCGCCTTCCATCCGCTCGGTGCGGCGCCCGCTTCGCGACTCCATCGCAGCCGCGCTCGCATCGTCGCGTCATCCGGCGAGGCGCCCGGTCATTGCTCTGTCGACGGCCTTGATCGCCACGATCACGCCGGCGCACGCGCAGGACGCGACGTGGTTGTTGGTGCCAGGATCGAACGATTGGAATACTGCCGCGAACTGGGCGCCCGCGGCGGTGCCAACGGCAACAAGTATCGCCACGTTCGGCGATTCGAGCAGAAAGGCGCTGACGATTTCGCAGGACACTTCAGTCGGCTCCTTTCAACTGACTTCGCCCGGCTATTCCTTCGCCCTCCAAGGCTCCTCAATCCTCACCGTTGGCGGCAATAATCTGGATTCCACCATCGACCTCGGGTTGATCTCCGGAACTGGCTCATTGGCGAAAGTTGGCAGCGGCGTGCTCACGCTGTCGGCGCCAAACTCCTATGCCGGTCTCACGACGATCAACGCAGGCACGCTGCAGATTGGCAACGGCGGCAGCAGCGGCGGCATTTCGGGCAGTGTCAGTGTGATGCCAGGCGCGACGGTGGCCTTCAATCGCGGCGATTCACCTCTTTTCGCGCAAACCATTAGTGGCGGTGGGTCGTTAGCGAAGCTGGGCAGCGGGACGCTAATTCTCTCTGGCGACAATACGTACACCGGCGGCACGACCATCAGCGGCGGTACGCTGCAGATCGGCAATGGAGGTACAACGGGAAGCCTTGCCGGAAACATCGTCAACAACGGGGCACTCAGTTTCAACCGCTCCAACGGCTCGAGCTTCGGCGGTGACATCAGCGGCAGCGGCGGTCTGACAGTCACACTCGCCAGTGGCACACTTTACCTCACCGGCGCCAACTCCTACATCGGCGGCACCACGATCACCAAGAACACTCTGTCGATCGGCAACGGAGGTACCACCGGCAGCATCGTCGGCAACGTCGTCGATAACGCTAGCCTTACGTTCAACCGTAGCGACGGCTACAGCTTTGGCGGCGAAATCTCAGGCACCGGCGGTATCACGGCACTCGGCGGCGGCACCATCACGCTGACGGGCAAAAACAGCTACACCACCCAGACGAGAATCCAAAACGGCACCACGCTGAGTGTCGCGGCTAACGAAAATCTCGGCGTCGCGAACGCCAGAATGCTGTTGACCAATGGCAGCACGCTCCAGCTGACGAATTCATTTACGCTTGCTCGCGCCATCGGCTTCAACACCCCAGGCGTTTTCAATGTCATCGACACGCAAACCAATACCAACACGATTTCGGGCATGGTCTCCGGCACAGAGTTCGGAAAAGCAGGCAGTGGCACCCTGATTCTCAACGGCAGCAGTCCGGGCTTCACGAGCGCCATTTCAATCAATGGCGGCACCCTGCAACTGGGCGATGGCACCGCCACCGGTGGCAACATCGGCGGCACGGGACTGGTCACGGTCGCGGACAACGCCGAATTGGCCTTCAATCGCGACACGAGCCACACCTTCGCCCGTCCGGTCACCGGCGACGGAGCGTTGCGACAGCAAATCGGTACGCTGACTCTCACCGCCGACAATACATACAGCGGCGGCAGCATCATCGCCGCCGGCAGCACGCTGCAAGTGGGCGACGGCGGCTCGACCGGAAGCCTGGGGATTGGAGATGTGACCAACAACGGCGCGCTGGTGCTCGATCGCAGTGGGGAATTCTCTTACGGTGGTAGTACTACGGGCGGCGGCACGGTCACGAAGATCGGAGCCAGCACGCTCACGCTGAGCGGCACGCAGGCGTCGACAGGCCTGACTACCGTTGCCAATGGCGCCCTGCTCGTCAATGGATCAGTGAGCGGTGATGTACAGGTCGACAGCGGCGCGACGCTCGGAGGGGGCGACGGCGACAGCGACGAGATAGGCGGGACTGTCACCGTTGCTGCCGGCGCCCATCTCGCGCCAGGCAACAGTGCGGGCACGCTTCGTGTGGGCAACCTGGTGCTGAATCAGACATCGCAGCTCGACTACGAGCTCGGGCTTGCGAATGTGTTTGGCGGCGGCGTGAATGACCTCACCATCGTTACCGGTGACCTCACGCTCGATGGACAACTGAACGTCTCCGACATCGGCGGATTCGGTGCACGCGAAGTGCTCGCGGGGGGCGCATTCGGGCCCGGGGTGTATCGGCTGTTCGAGTATGGCGGCGCACTGTTCGATCAGGGACTCGACCTGAATGTGCCCGGCTTCTCGGCGTCGCAGCTGTTGGTGCAAGCCGGAAGCAATCAGGTAAACCTGATCGTCGTCGCCGAGGGCTTTACGATTCAGCACTGGGATGGCGCGAACGCGGGTGGCTTGGGCACGGTCGACGGCGGCACCTCGATTTGGGATAGCGCCGCCACGAGTTGGACGACCGCCGATGGCTCCATCAATGCTCCCTGGCAAAGTGGCTTTGCTGTATTCACGGGTCAGGCGGGCACAGTGACGCTGGGCGCGAATACCACGTTCACGGGAATGCAGTTCGCGACCGAGGGTTACCGCATCGATGGCGCCGGTTTTGACTTGCAAGCCGCAACGGATAACACGCCCATCAACGTCAATTCGGGTACTGCAATCATTGACGCTCGGATCGTCGATGCCAGCGGCCCCTCGCGTCTGAGCAAGACTGGCGACGGCACGCTGATTCTCGACGGCGCCAACACCTATAGCGGTGGAACGACGATCAGCGGCGGCGCCCTGCAGGTGTCCGCCGATGGCAATCTCGGCGCGGCCAGCGGCGGGCTGCTGTTCAACGATGGAGCTTTGATCACGACCGGTACTTTTGAATCGACACGGGCAGTCACATTGGCAAGCGAAGGCGGTACGTTCTCTCCGGCAGCAGACACCACGCTGACACTCGCCGGCACGATCAGCGGTAGCGGCCAACTGCGCAAGCGCGGTGACGGCGCTGTCGTGCTCAGTGGTGCAAATACATTCAGCGGCGGGACACTGTTGAGTGCAGGCGTGCTGCAAGTATCAAGCGATGCCGCTCTCGGCGACAGCAACGGATCGCTCGAACTCGATGGCGGCACGCTGCGGCTCGGCGCCAACTTCGATCTGGCGGAGACGCGCGCGATCGCGCTGGATTCCGCTGGCAGCATCGATACGAATGGATTCACATCGACAATCGCGCAAGCGGTCGGTGGCGCGGGCGCGCTAACCAAGCTCGGCGCCGGCACGCTGACGCTGGCCGGTGACAACACTTACGCCGGCACCACGACAATCGGCGCAGGAACGTTGCAGATCGGCGATGGCGGCACGTCTGGCAGTATCACCGGCGATATCGCGAATAACAGCGCGCTGATTTTCAATCGCGGCGACGAGCTCGCCTTTGGGGGCGTGATCAGCGGCAGCGGCTCGGTCACCAAGGCTGGCGAGGGCACACTGATCCTCAACGCGGATCAGACCTACACCGGCGGCACGACGATTTCGTCAGGCAGTCTGCAACTTGGGGATGGCGAGATCAGCGGAAATCTGGTCGGCAGCGTACTCAACAATGCGACGCTGGCTTTCGATCGGTCCGACGACGTCACCTTCGGCGGCATCATCAGCGGCACCGGCACTCTGACAAAAAACGGTTCCGGCACTCTGATTCTCGAGGGAGCAAATACATTCACGGGACGCACCACGATCAACGCAGGCACGCTGCAGATTGGCAACGGCGGTTCGACGGGAAATATCGCGGGAAACATCACCAACAATGATGGCTCACTGATTTTCAATAGGAACGATTCGATTACGTTCGCCGGCGTTGTCGACGGCACGGGAACGATGACGCAGGCCGGCAACGGCTCACTCATCCTCACCCAGAACCAGGCGTTTACGGGTGGCACCACCATCACCGCCGGCACTTTGCAGCTTGGAAACGGCGGCACCAGCGGGAGTGTAATCGGCGGAATCGCCAATAACGGCACGCTGATATTCAATCGCAGCGACGACATCGTGCACGGCGAAGTCATCGATGGCTCGGGCAGCGTGGTGAAGGAGGCATTGAATGTACTCACCCTGACCGGCGCGAGTACCTACACCGGCCCAACTACCGTCAACGCAGGACGGCTGCAAGTGGAAGGCTCGATCGCGTCGCCGGTGAATGTCATGAGCGCGGCGACGCTCGGCGGCAACGGCAGCGTTGGCACCGTCGTCAATGGTGGCCACGTTTCCCCCGGCGCATCCCTGGGAACACTGACCGTGGCAGGTGATTTTTCGCAGTCACCCTCAGGGACACTCGATATCGAGCTTGACGACCATGGCGGAGTCGACGCACTCCTGGTGTCCGGCACTGCCACATTGGCAGGAAGCGTCGATTATTTGCCCGACCCGGCCAGCACATTCGCTACAGACCAGATCTACACTTACCTGTCCGCCGGCTCAGTCACTGGCACTTTCAGCAATTCCTCGCAAGCCTATGCGGGCGTCACATTCGACACGGTTTACCACTCCGATAGCGTGCAGGTGCAGATCACATCGAAGCCGCTCATCGGCCCTATTACCGATCCGGGTTCAGGCGGCAAGAACCTGGTGTCCTGCATCGGCACTCTGGACCTGGCGCGCAGCGCCACGCTTGGCACGGAAGCGACTGCCACACTTGCAGCACTCGTCGCTGTCCCGGTAGATAGTCTGGTCGAGGCGGCAATCGACACGTGCCCACGCGACCCGAGTGTGATTCCCTCCGCGGTTCATGGCCGCACGAGCGCCCGTTTCTCGCAACTGAACAATCGGATCGCCCAGGTGAATCGCTCGATTGAGAACCCTTCGTTGGCGGCGTTGGACGATTCGTACCGCCTGCGCGAAGGTGTCGGCTTTTGGGTGCGTAGCTCCTACCAGGATGGTCAAGGAGAACAGCGCGATCTGTTCCAACAGGGCTATGACAGCATCAATCGCAGCATGATGCTGGGCATCGACGTCGCGCTTAAAGAGGGCGCGCTGATCGGCGGGTATCTCGCGCGCGATGAGATGGATGTGAGCTATCACGGACCGACTGCGGACACCGGCGAAACAGAGGTGACAGGCTGGACGCTCGGCGCGTACGGAAGCTACTGGAGTGAGAATCACTGGTTCATGCAAGGCATGATCGAATATGGCTGGCACCGGCTCGAATCCGTTCGCGACATCTCACTGAATATTCTCGATCGCCAGGCTGCAGGCAATCGCGATGCCCGTGGCTTCGCTACCACTGCCGGCGCGGGCTATAACATCACCGCCGGGCAGGGCTGGCTGATCCAGCCGCAATTAAATGTGAGCTACGAGCGTTTTGCTGACGATGCTTATGCGGAAAATGGAGCGCAGTCGTTGGACCTCACGTACAGCCAGCTCAACGCCGACACGTTCCGCACTGAAGCCGGCCTTACCGTGCGAAAGGTACTCGCGAATTTACAGGCGCAAGACGTGACGGCTATTTATGTCTACGCCAATTACATCTACGACGACGCGCTGGATAACAGAAATATTACCGCGCAATTCGAGATGGCCGGACCTTTCGAGATTTCCGGGAACGGGCAATCACGCGATGGCATCCGTTACGGACTCGGTTTCGAGAGCACCTGGGCAAACAACGCCTCACTTCAGCTCATCCTGGATGCGGAAGACTATGGTGAGATCGAAAACCTCTCCGCTACGCTGCAGTTGCGCAAACAGTTCTAGTCTCGCTCGATCCCGCTCCGCGTTTATGGAGCGATTGGGATGGAAGCAACCCGAAGTACGACTTGTAGAGTTTGGCGAGACGGCCGAAGTCCCACACACCGAAGCGCGCACATATAGTGGTGATGGTGTCTTCCGGCGCCGCGCTGTGTATGGCGGACCGGATTTCATAAAGGCGACGCAACATGACGTAGCGATGCGGGCTCATCCCGAGATACTCATTGAAAATGTCGCGCAGGGTACGCTCGGAAACGCCCGCAGCCTCGTACAGGTCTTTGGTCTGCAGAGTGGCGTAGTCGACCGCGCGCAGCAGCTCGAGCACCCTGTCCAGGATGCGCATACGACGCGCGTTGAATCGCCGTGCATGTGCTGCGGGTGTCATCGGCGGCAACGTCCGAAATATCGTCTCGAGAATCTCGGTGCGGGCGGAGCATTCAGCGATCGGCGTGTGCAAGCGATGTGGAAGACTTTCCTCCACCTCGAGCATTCTGCTCGCCAGCGAAAGCAAACTTTCGGGCGGTCGACGCAATGGCAGTCGAAGGCTGCGTTTCAACAATCCGAGGTCGAATTCATCTTCATGGGCACGGACCCACTCCATTACGATATCGACCGACACAGAGATGTTCAGCCATCGCATCGGGTCTTGTGTACAGGTGTGAAGCATCTTGTCGGGCATGACCCAGGCAATTTGACGCGAATCGACATCGGTGCCGTCAACGGAAACTCGTTGGCGATCGCCGAGAGCTGGAACTAATGTGGAAATAGTTGTTCTGCCCAGTACCGTTGTACAACCTGCCCGCACCTTCACTGCCCATCATCACGGTGACGCCGCGTAGATTGGCCGCACGCAATATCCAGGGCTCGGTTTGGGCAGTGCGCAGAATGTATTGCCCCTGAAGGCCTTCAAGCCCTGCCACGAATTGCTCAAGGTCCGCACAGGCAAGTTTTGGCATGACCATCCTTCCTTGCCAGTGCGTTGAGTCGGAGGCTGGGCCTGTTCATGCAGCCTTTGCGACCTACCGATAGTCGAACGATGCACTGCCCCCGTTCGTACCGTCGATGAGACCTTGGTCCTACTGCTAGCGGTCCTTCCAGGCTCACATCGTTCGTTGCCGTTCACCCAGCTGCCGCTCACCGTGCAGTGCGTGCGTATCAAGGAGATGCAGCGCGCGATGAGCCCGCGCGAGGACGGAAACAGAACAGCAAGAACACCGCCCCGACCAGTGCAATGCCCGCCGGAATCAGCCAAATGGTGCGCCAGTCATGTTCTGTCACTGAGATGGTGCCGTACCCATAGATTGCATTTGCCAGGTTGGACCCCAGCAAGATTCCTACGCCCATGTTGACTGTGACGAGGAAGGCTTGCGCCCTCGCGCGCGCTGCCGCGTCGAATCGCTCATCGATGTAAATCTGGCTTGCCACAAAGAAAAAGTCATACGACACACCGTGCAACAAGACGGCCGTGATCAGCATTGGCGTATTGGCCGAGTGCCCGTCAAAGCCGAATGCGAACAGCGAATAACGAATGGTCCATGTGATCATGCCGATGAGCAAAACGCCCTTGATGCCAAACCGCACCAGCGCCAGCGGCAGGGTCAAGAGAAACAACAACTCCGAAAACTGACCGAGCGTCTGAATCGCAGCGGGCTCGAACGAATGTCCAAACAGGTTCGCGTGCGCGCCGGCCTCGACAAGAAAATTGTTGCAGTAGGCAAGGTAGAAAGCCAAGGGAATGACGAGCAACAGGACTCCTGCGATGAATACCCAGAAGTCTCGATCGCGAACCTTAAGGACCACGTCAAGGCCAAGGAGGCCTGCAATGCTCACGCGCTGTCCGCGCGCGCGCGGCGGCGTCGCCGGCAGCGTGAACGAGTACAGGCCCAGTAACAGGCCGGAACAGCCTCCAATCAATAGCGGCAATCTCGTTTCAGCCGCGCCGGGTATCGATCCAACGACAATTCCAGCGGTTATCCAACCCGCCGTGCCAACCACCCGGACGGTCGGAAACTGTCGCGAGCGATCGGTCATCGAGTTGAGCGCAATCGCCGTTGCCAAGGGTACTGTCGGCACGAAACACAGGTAATGAGCGAGCAGGGTCAGCAGGAAGAGATTGCGCGACTGGTCAATTTGAGCGACCAGCAGCAGCATGGCGCCCGCCATGATCGCGAGTACTCCCATCACCTTCTGCGCAGAGAAGAACCGATCCGCAATCGCGCCCACGACGAGGCTCGAGACGATCGCCGCGATGCCCTGCATTCCGAAAGCGGTACCGATGACGTCATCGAACTTCAGGCCCTTGCTCAAGTAAGTACCGACCGTGACAAGCCACGATCCGAGCATGAAGTATTGGATGAACATCATCGCCGACAGGCGAAGTCTTAGAGAGAGCGGCAAAGAATGCTTCTTCCGCGCCTAGCGCGGTTTCGCGAGCGCGGGTTCCAGGACGACGACAAAGCGCTCGAAGCATTCCGCCATGTCGATCTTCGGATCGAGCAACCACTGCAGCTGCAAGCCGTCCATGACCGCCAGCATCGTGGTGGCAAGTGCAGGGCAATCAATTTCCTTGCGGATGAACCCAAGCTGCTGCGCGCGCGCTAAGTGCTTCGTCACGATTTCACGCGCTCGCGTGTAGCGCCGCTTGTAGAACTTGTGGCTCGGGTGCGAGGTGGAAAGACTCTCCGCCAACATCACCATGCTGAGTCGCACTGAGTCCTTCTTGGTCACATTCTCGCGCACGAGGTGCACGAGCAACGGAAGGAGCTGAAGGCCATCGAGATCCTTCTCCGCCTCGAGCTTCGATTCATCGAGGGAATAGCGCATCTCGAGAAGCGCCATCAACAACCCAACTTTCGAGCCGAAATGGTGCAGCAGCCCCGGCTCAGACATGTCGGCTTCGTGCGCGATGGCGGCCGCCGATGAGCCGCGGAAACCATACTCCGCGAAGTGCCACGCCGCGCGATTGAGAATATTCTCCCGGCTCATCGCGCCCCGCGCATTCGGTTTCGATGGACGCTTGGCCGCTGCCCGCTTCGAGCGCGTAACTCCATGGACATTGTCACCATGCTTCATCGTAAACGCGTGCTTCCTTGATCAGGCCCTGCTGGTCGATCTCATACGCCGCAACCCCCGCATGGACCCGATTCGTGGGATGGTTCGGATCAATGATATTGAATTCCAGAACCGCAGTCCTCTCATCGGCGAAAATGTTCAACTTCTCGAGATTCGCTCCGACGCGCGCCTTGCCGGCGCTGTCATCAATAATACCGAACATTTGAACCAAGACCGTGCGGATGGCCTCGCGCCCCTCGTAGATTCCCATGCCGAGGCCCTTGGCCAGGTCACGGTGCTCGCCATGACCGTCAAAGCGCCCGTCCGGGGCGAACGTGGCGGCCTGCGCCTCGGCGTCACCCGCGGAAAGCGCTGTCTGGTACTTTTCGAGGACCGGAAAGAATTTCTCAATATTCTGCGGCTCATCCAGGATTCGATTGCGCACGTGCTGAACGCCATCGATTCTCGCCCGGCGGTAGTAGAGGCGAGACTTCAGAATCTTGCTGCCCGCCAGCTCAAGCACCGCGACCAAGTTCACGTGTTGTTTCTGCCCGTTCTTATCGAGAATCAGGGTGAATTCCGCGCCGCAGAAGCGGCCTTTCGCGCCAACCGTCAGATGATCGAGCGTCGTCGACTTGATGGTCGCGAGTTTCGCGGGGCCCCAGTTTCGAACCAGTCGCTCGAAGCCGCCGTCGATTTGCCGACCGGCAAATGGGTCGTCGATGTCGGCAGGTCCCGAGAAAAGAGCACGGACACTGTCAGGGGCGCCGTGCACGAGTCCGTCAAGCAATCTGCGTGCAAGGTCCTCGGATACGTTCGTTTGATTCGTCATCGAGCGCTCCTAACGCGGAAAAGTGGAAACTCAGGGAAATTTCGGCGCGGACATGGCGAGGTTCGGAAACACCCCCGTCAAGTCGGGCAACGAACCGTTGCGAACGACGCCACGAAACCATTCATAGCTGGATTTGGGCGTGCGCACCTGTGTCGCGTAGTCGACATACACAAGTCCAAAGCGCTTCGAGAATCCGAAGGACCATTCGAAGTTATCCATCAGACTCCAGACCCAGTATCCCCGAAGGTCGACTCCGGTTTCGATCGCCGCTTGCGCTGCACGAAAGTGCCCATCGAGATAACCGACCCGTTCGCTGTCGATGACAGCCCCATCGGGCCCCGCATAGTCTGCGTACGCGGCGCCGTTCTCGCTGACATAGAGCGGCACGTGCGGACAATCGCGGCCGAGGCGCACGATCAGATCGTGAAACCCCTGAGGCTCAATGAGCCACCCGGCGTCGGTCTTTGCCGCTTGGCCGGGGTGCACATCGACGAACGGCAGACCGAATGTAAACGGCGATTCGTAGCCGCCGGCAAAACCGTTTTGCCGGGCGATGTCGACCCGACCCGGGGCAACCACGTAGCGCGGGTGATATGAATTGATCGACAGAAAATCAAGCTTTGCTTGAATTCGCTGTAGATCGTGCACTTGCACCAGGCCCGCGTTGGCATGCCAGTGCGCGCTCAGCGATCCCAATTGATCGGGATAGCGTCCCTTGAAGAGCGGATCCAACATGGAGCGATTCAACTGGCAATCAGCAAGGTCAGCGGCAGCGCGATCATCCGCGTGATCTGAACCCGAATAGATGTGCATCAGATTGAGCGCAATGCCAACTTTCGAGTCCGGGCGTGTGCGCCGAATGACCTCCAGCGCGGCAGCATGAGCCAGCAGTAAATGATGATGCGCGGCGGCGGCTTGCGACTCGTCAGCAATACCTGGGGCGTGAATGCCGATTCCATAACCCAAATGGGCTGCGACCCAGGGCTCGTTGATCGTCGTCCACATCGGCACCCGGTCGCCAAAGGCATCGATCAGAATCTGGGTATAGCTCGCGAAACACTCGATGATTTCGCGGTTCGCCCAGCCCCCTCGATCCTGAAGCGCCTGCGGAAGGTCCCAGTGATAGAGCGTCGGTACCGGCCTGACGCCACGAGCGTGGAGGCCGTCGATCACCCGCGCGTAAAATTCAAGTCCTTGCAGATTGGCAGGACCCGTCCCAAGCGGCTGGATGCGCGGCCACGCGATCGAAAAGCGATAGACATCCACACCGAGCCCGGCGATCAGATCAAGGTCTGCCTCCAAACGATGGTAGTGGTCGCAGGCGACATCGCCGGTATCACCGTGAAAGACGCGTTGAGGCTCGTGGCAGTACGTGTCCCAAATGGATGTGCCTCGGCCATCCTCAAACGCGGCGCCTTCGATCTGATACGACGACGTCGAAACGCCCCAGGAGAAACCCTTTGGAAATTTGACCGCTGACATGTTCTCCTCAATCGGTAGCGACGACGCGCCAGCCACCATCGACGCGACATTGAAAGCCCGTGATACCGCTGGGCTTGTCGCAGGCGAACTTTAGAACGAGACTGGCGACGTCGAGCCCCGAACCGCGCTTCGCGAAACGAATGGCGCCGAAAGACAGATGGGGACCCGACGAATTGAATTCGCGCGAGATCTGCGCGCTCATCGGCGCGACGACAGGGCACGTGACTGCAATCTTCAGTGCTTTGAGACAGGCCGACCGCGGCGCATAGAGGCTCTTCTCCGCACTGCCGGCCTTGAGGTCCTGCTCTCGGCCGGCAGCGCAGCTTGCGCTTCGAAAGTGCATTTCTAGAACTTCACATCGAGCGCAATCCCGACCGAGCGAAACGAGTCGAGCGCAAACGTTTGGTTGTAGTCCCCAGGGCCCCCGACTGGCGTCGCCTGAATAAACGTTACGTAGCGCTTATCGAAGCAGTTCTCGCAGTAGAGTGTCGCTTTCCAGCGATCGTTGGCATCGCCGATGGCGAAGCTCGCGTTGGTAATTCCATAGCCACCCTGATGCGAGTTCGGATCTTCACCCGGGTCGAAATTGACCGAAGTGCGCGTAAAGACATCTGCATGTACAAAGCCTTTCAGAGCGCTGCTGAGCGACCATTCGTAGTCGCCACCCACGGTCAAGGTGAATTTTGGCGCATTGGCGATCTGGTTCCCCGAAGCATCGGCAACGCCGCCGACGCAACCTTGCTCTTCGGTTTCGCCGGGATAGCACGTCGAGCCGACAAATGTCTTGTAGGTTGCGTCGTTGTAGTTGAATCCGCCGTTGAGTGAAAAGCCGTTTGTGCCACGATAGGCAATCTGTGCCTCGATGCCCTTCGCTTCCGCTTTCGCGGCGTTCTCGATGATGAAACTGCCGCTTCCAGGCGTCGGCCCGGGCCGAAACGCCTGAACCTGGAAGTCGTTGAACGTTTCGAAGTATGCGGTGGCATTCAACATCCAGTGAGCAAACGTGGACTTGATTCCGATCTCGTAGTCCATCGAATGCTCGGGCCCGACGGGCAGCGCGCCCGGAATGCCACTCCAGCTCAGGTTGTAACCCGGTCCCTTGTAGCCGCGCGCGACCGTGACATACGACGTGACGTCCGATGTCATTTCATACTGGCCGCTTAAGCGCCAGGAGACATCAGATTCGTCGGTACTTGGCGTGTAGGTCTGGGTGCCGGGATCACCGGAAATCGTGAAGATGTACCCGTCCTGATTGTGGGTACCCATCAGGGCAAGCTTGTCCTTCGTGAAGCGAGCGCCCGCGGTGACGCGAAATTTGTCGCCGATGCGTCGCGAGCCCTGGCCATAGATCGCGTAACTGTCGGTGTCGAGGTTATTGTCCGAATTGATTCCAATCCACGCGACCGCCGGTGGCGCCGGAGTGCCAAGTCCGAGCTGTCCCTGGAGCAGATCGTGTCGATCGGAATTTGCGGTGTAGTAGAAGACGCCGAACTGATAGTCATAGTCCTCGTTGGCCGGCGAAGCAACCCGCAACTCCTCCGTCACCTGATCAAAATCGAACGACGCCGCGGACAAATTGACGATGTCGATTTGCCGCAAATCGAAGTCGATGGTGTGATGGCTCCTGTATGAGCGATAGGCAAGGATGTTGGTCAGCATCAGTCCATTCGTCAGTTCATAGTTGAGTTCGACCTGACCGCCGCCGACTTGAAAGTCGAGATCGGTATCGGCATCCGACGACTGAAAGAGATTGTTTGGGCTCGGCGTTACGCCCGCCTCAGCGTCCAGCTCGGTGAATGACGAGCCAGGACCGTTGGATCTTGCGACGAACACCCCGCTCCCCATGCCGTGCGAGTCAGAATAGTCGCCACTGAAATAGACGGAGAGCCGGTCGTTCGGCTGAAAGAGAAGCTTCCCACGAATTCCGTATTGTTCGTGCCCGAATTCACCGGCGTTTGAGAGCGTGTTCTCCACGAGTCCGTCGAGGTTTGTGTAGTAGGCACTGACGCGAGCCGCCGCTGTTTCGCCGATTGGGAGATTCGCCAGCAGGCTGACGCGCGAATCGCCGTCGCTACCGGCACCGTTGACGTCGGCGTACGACACCCGCCCCTGAAACTCTGTCACCCCGAGCTTCGGGCGCGCCGTCACGATGTTGACAAGACCCGCGGATGAGTTCTTGCCAAAGAGCGTGCCTTGGGGTCCCTCCAGCACTTCAACTCTTTCGAGATCTGAGAATTCCATGACGCCCATTTCAGGCCTTCCCATCACGACGCCATCGATGACCGTTGCCACGCTCGGCTCAATGAGGTGGGAGAAGCTCGCAGTGCCGACTCCGCGCACGGAAAAGTTGGTAGCGCCAGGAGATGCCTGAAAGCTTGTGAGCTGCAGACTTGGCACGAGGAGCGGTAGTTGCTCCGGACCCGTGAAATTGCGACGGAGGATGTCCTCAGCGCTGATCGCGGTCACTGCAAGCGGAACGTCCTTGAGACTTTGCTCGCGCCGCTGGGCCGTGACGATGACCTCCTCAATCGCTCCTGATTCATTGGAGACTGCAGTGCTACCTGCTGCTTGGTCGGCCGCTGAAACGCTGCTGATGCCGAATCCACAACTCAAAAAGAGGGCAAGCGTGCTGGACGCTAACTTATTCGAAATCATGGTTCCCCCGTCAGATGGCGGCAGCCGCTGCCTCGATTGCGCAGACGTGCAGCCGAGTTATAGTTACCTACCGAGTACTCGGTAAGTTTAAAAATACGCCGGGAGTCCAGTGACGTCAAGTTGGCACGCCGGATCGCGGCGTGCTTATGGGAGGGAACGGGATACCGTACTGAGCTACTCCCGGCGTTCGATCGGACCTCTAATCGACAAGGCAGGCAGTGAAATCATCCGGCTCGTTGGAATCAGCATTGCATTTCCAGACGGCATCCGGCGCGCCGGCTACGCCTATATATATGTGCTCAGGTTTGGGCCATCGTTAGGTGCACCGGGATTTTGGATTTGCCCAACAGCTAACCCAGTACTTGAAGCCCGGTGTCATCACGATCTATGCGCGTCAAGCACTGCGGCCTCTCAACATGCTCATCACGCGCCATCAGCTGCGTCGAGATCCAAAGGGCACTATTGAAGTACTCGATGCCTTCTGGCCGGCTAATTTGCCTGTTGACCAGCCAGGCCTCGTGCCGACGCCGCTCATCCATGCGGACTTGCTCGCGACCGGTGACGCCCGCGGATTAGAAACGGCCAAGCTCATCTACAAGAGATACCTGGCGGGACGTTTCCTAGAAGTTTGATCGGCCGAGCCAGGATTAGCTCATCGGTGTTCCTGAGGCGACCTCGCCGTCGGGCGCGCGGTGTCTCGTCATTGGCGCGTTTGCTCGCGACGTCGTCCTGGGCTACGGATATGGCATCGATACGGGACCCGCGATACTCGACATTGATTTTGCTGTCATGCTCGAAGGCTGGGACCAGTTTCAAGCCTTGCGCACACACTTGCTGAACGCCGCTGGTTTTGGCATCGTCGACGGCGTTGCACACCGACTGCGATTTCGGAACGCCCGCCCACTCGACTTGATCCCGTTCGGATCAATCGAAGGCAAACCTGGCGAGCTCGCATGGCCGCCAGACTTCGCGACGGTCATGTCGACTATAGGGTTCCGCGAAGCAAGCGCCCGGTCTAGCGCAGCAGCAATCGATGACGGCATTGAGATTCCGTTTGCTTCGCCTGCGGGCCTTGCCCTTCTGAAACTCTTCTCGTGGAACGAGCGCGACGCAGCCACTCGCCGGAAGGGCGCACGCGACACTGCGGTGCTCGTACCCAATTACCTGAAAGCAGGGAACGAACAGCGCCTATAGGCGGAGCATGAGGACCTGCTTGGCGACAACAACTTCGATTTCGAATTGGCCGGCGCGCGCATGCTCGGTCGTGATCTCGGCACCATGATGAGCCCGCAATCTCGCGCGCGTGTACTCGATGTTCTGCATTTCGATCGTGATTCCGATCGAGGGCTAGTCCTGGCGAGCGAGATGAAGCTTGCGGGCGACCGGGCGGTCTCAATGCTCACATCCCTGCGGCGCGGGGTTGAAGAGAGGCAATCGGGGTAACCGCATGAGCAATCGACGCTGCAAGTCACTGATCAGTCCAGTGTCAAATCAGCAAAATCGAACTCAAACACCGGGATTTGGCACCGGATTTGGCACTGAGAAAATTCGAATCCCTGAAATCATTGAGAAATTTGGCGGAGAGAGAGGGATTCGAACTCGGGCGGCGACTAAGTGAAATCAGTAAGTTGCTGATACGAATAGCCAATCTTGTCCCCTCCAATCCCCCTAACTCCCCTTATTTGCCACCAGAATTGTATCTAATCGGATACACTACGCGCCAGTTAACAGCCTCATTGCAGCGCCAGAATTCGAGCAGTGGCTCGGGAAACTGCGGGATGCAAAAGGCAAGGCCCGCATCCTCTCGCGATTGGATTCCGCGGCGCTTGGCAACTTCGGCGACTGCCAGTCTGTCGGCGAGGGCGTGAGCGAAATGCGGATTCACTTCGGGCCCGGTTACCGCGTGTACTTCACGCGACGTGCCACGTTTACGTGCTTCTGATTGGCGGCGACAAGTCCACTCAGAAGCGAGACATCAAACGCGCGCTCAAGATGGCGCTGGAGTTGAAGACATGACTGCGAAGAAGAGAAAGGCGAAAGCAGCGGTGGCGGGTCAACTCGCACCGTTCGACGTGTCACGCCACCTCGACAGCGAGGCGGTGATTGCCGAATACCTGGCGGCCGCTCTGGAAGACCCAAACCCCGACATGTTTCTGCGCGCGGTCGCAAATGTCGCCAAGGCGCGAGGCATGGCTACGGTGGCTGAGGCATCGGGACTCGGACGCGAAAGCCTGTACAAGGCGCTCGCCCCAGGCGCGAAGGTGCGTTACGAGACGGTGCGAAAGTTGGTGGATTCGCTCGGTGTGAAGCTGACTGTGACCACGTAACTGCGCGACCCGGTAATCCAGTACCCGTTAGCGAAAGCTCCTTCATTCGGCAGCTGTGCGTTTTTACTTCGAACCAAAGAAGCTCGAGCTATGGAGAGGGAGATCCA
This sequence comes from Steroidobacteraceae bacterium, assembly GCA_035644395.1. GTDB lineage: Bacteria > Pseudomonadota > Gammaproteobacteria > Steroidobacterales > Steroidobacteraceae > JBGPLJ01. The sequence goes on along the minus strand of DASQOR010000018.1, from coordinate 5,033 downwards.
TATATGAGTTTTTGGGCGTGAGGTTCTTCAAGAAATACCTCCTGCCGACTGAGCTCTTGGTCGAGCACTTGCGTGGTGGTAAGGCAATGAAGGGAGGCCAAAACGTGAAGGCCGAGCTGGAGCGGCTCGAGTGGGAAACGCGGCGGAACGAAGTCATTCACTGGCTGACCCTGCTCCTGCTCACCTGTATCTTGCTGGTTAGATATCCGAAATTGTCCGCCATGGATTTGCTTCTAATCTTCGCAATCAACCTGTATGTAAATGTGTATCCCGTCTTTGTGCAGCTCCGCTCAGAGGGCTGAACATCAAGGCGTCTTTCGAATGGCGCTTTGGCCTAAGTCCCGATGGAAAAATCGCGGTGATGTCACGCCGATCACTGTCACCGAGCGACACGCGCCGAAATCGTTTGAGGTATCGGCCACATTTCGCGCGAAACTCGCGCTGACTTGCTTTTGGTCAGGTGAGAAAATCACGCTGGCCAACTCTAAGAATTGGCGGAGAGAGAGGGATTCGAACCCTCGATGGGCTTTTGACCCATACGCCCTTAGCAGGGGCGCGCCTTCGACCACTCGGCCATCTCTCCGTAACGCGAATTTCCCTGTCTGGCCGCGCAAGCGCGCACGCAATCCGGCCGCCCGGCAGCGCAGGGCGGCAAATCATACTGAGCGGGATTAGCGAGGTAAAGCCGGCGTGCGTCTCGCGCCTGGCCTACTTGTGTTCGTCGTAACCGTCGTCGGGCTCGTGATTGCGGTCGGCACCGTTGCCGTTGCCGTTGCCATTTGCGTTGGCGTTTCCGAGTCCCTGTTCCTCGCGCTTGATGCGCTCGTAGATTTCCTCGCGATGCACGGCGATCGATTTCGGCGCGTTCACGCCGATGCGAACCTGGTTGCCTTTCACTCCGAGGACCGTGACCGTGACGTCATGCCCGATCATCACGGTTTCGCCGACACGGCGAGTAAGAATCAGCATTTGATGCTCCGCCCAACATCCGTGGGCTCCAATTCGATGGCGCAGATGATACCCAATAGCACGGCGCGCGAGTGATGAACTTCGGTCCAGAATTTCTGTGTGAGAAATACGTCAATGGGATTCGTCGCGGCGCGAGCTCTTTGTGCTTGAAATCCCACTTGCGAGATTCAGCTTTCCGTCCCGGCTCGACTCAGTTCCTCGCCGCGGCGAGACCGAATGTTGCGTGCAGACTGCGGACGCTCCGTTCGAGTGCGGCTTCCTCGATGAGCACGGAAATGCGGATCTCGGACGTCGTGATCATGCGCACGCGCGTGTTCTCGCGCGCCAGCGTCTCGAAGAGCCGCGTTGCAACACCTGCATGCGAGCGCATGCCGACGCCGACCACGGACAGCTTCGCGACGCGGTCGTCGCCCGTCACTCGCGCATCCGCGAACCCGCCCGCCGCGGCGCGCACCAGTCGCAACGCGGCGGCGAAGTCATCGCGATGCACGGTGAAGCTGAGATCGACCTTGCCGTCGCGAGGCGCGTTGAGCACGATCATGTCGACCTCGATGGCGGCGTCGGAAACAGGCTTCAGCATGCCGACCGCGACGCCGGGCGTATCGGGCAGCCCCGTCACCGTGAGTTCGGCTTCATCTCGGTTGAATGCGATCCCGGCGACGACTGGCGCTTCCACGTGCTCTTCCTCCCGGCAAATCAAGGTGCCCGCGCCCGGATTGAAAGTCGACAGCACGCGGATCGGCAGATTGTACTTGGCGCCGAACTCGACGGCCCGCAGGTGCATGACCCGCGCGCCCTGCCCGGCGAGTTCCAGCATCTCCTCGAATGAAATGCGCTCGATGCGCCGCGCGTCCGGCACCATGCGCGGATCCGTCGTGTAGACGCCGTCGACGTCGGTGAGGATCTGGCACTCATCGGCCTTCAAGGCAACCGCGAGCGCCACCGCCGTCGTGTCGGAACCGCCCCGCCCGATGGTCGTGATATCGCCCTGCTCGCTCACGCCCTGGAATCCCGCAACAACGGGCACGAGGCCGGCATCGAGATCGCTCTGAAGTCTCGCGGTGTCGATGCCGAGGATGCGCGCCCTCGTGGGCATGGGGCTCGTGAGCACCCGCACCTGTGCGCCCGTATACGAGCGGGCCCGGCAGCCGCAGGCATTGAGCGCCATCGCGAGCAGCGCGATCGAGACCTGCTCGCCCGTCGACAGGAGGACGTCCATTTCGCGCGGCTCGGGCTCGGCGCAGACCCCCTTGGCGAGGTCAACGAGGCGATCGGTGTGATCGCCCATCGCCGAGACGACCACGACGACCTGGGCGCCATGCGCGCGCTGGGCGGCGATCTTGCCCGCCACGGCTCGAATGAGATCGATGGATCCGACGGAGGTGCCGCCGTACTTCTGGACGATGAGCGTCATCGGGCTTATCCGGGCGACAGCTTGTCCCGCACCCAGGGTTCAACCGAGGCAAGCGCCGCGTCGAGCTTTTGCGGCTCGGTTCCGCCCGCCTGCGCAAAGTCCGGCCGCCCGCCGCCCTTGCCGCCGACCTGCGCAGCGACCATGCCGACGAGTTCGCCCGCCTTGAGCCGTGACGCCTGATCGGCCGTGACGCCCGCGACCAGTGCGACCTTGCCGCTGGCTGCGTCGACAGCACCGAGCACGATCACCGCCGACTTCAGTTTGTCCTTCAGCTTGTCGACGGTCTCGCGCAGCGCGCCGCCATCGACGCCGTCGATGCGGCTCACCACGAGTTTGACGCCGCCAAGATCGATGGCCTGAGCACCGAGGTCCTTGCCCTGGCCGGACGCGAGCTTGTTCCTCGCATCCGAGAGGTCCTTCTCGAGCCTGCGATTGTGCTCGATGAGTCCCCGGACCTTGGCCTCGATGTCATCGCGCCCGCCGCGCACGAGGCCAGCGACGTCACGGAGCAGCTGATCGGAGGCCGCAGCGTAGTCGAGCGCCGCCTGGCCCGTGATCGCTTCGATGCGGCGCACGCCCGCGGCGACGCCCGATTCGCCGACGATCTTGAAGAAGCCGATGTCGCCGGCCCGCTCGACGTGCGTGCCGCCGCAGAGTTCGGTCGAGAAGTCGCCGAGTTTCAGGACGCGCACTTCATCGCCGTACTTTTCGCCGAAGAGCGCCATGGCACCGGCCTTGAGCGCATCGTCGTACGGCATGACACGAATGTCGGCCGCCGCGTTCGCACGGATTTCCCGGTTCACCAGGTTCTCGATCTGTCGCAGCTCCGCGGATGTCACCGCCTGGAAGTGCGAGAAGTCGAAGCGCAGGCGGTCCGGCGCAACGAGTGAGCCTTTCTGGGTCACGTGCGTGCCGAGCACCTTGCGCAAGGCCGCATGCAGCAGATGCGTTGCGGAGTGATTGAGCACCGTCTTCGCACGCCGCTCACTGTCGACGCTTGCGGTCAGCCTGCTGCCCGGCTTGATCGTGCCCTGCTTGACCTCGCCGATGTGCGCGTGGGCGTCGCCAAGCTTCTGCGTGTCATCCACGCGAAACGAAATGCCCGGTGCGGTCAAATTGCCCGTGTCCCCCACTTGCCCGCCCGATTCGGCATAGAACGGCGTGTGGTCGAGCACGACCTGGCCGCGCTCGCCTGCTTTCAGCTCGTCGACCGCGGCGCCATCACGAACCAGCGCAAGCACGCGCGCTTCGTCCGTGAGACGGTCGTAGCCGCGAAACTCCGTGGCGGCGTCGAGCTTGACGCCGTCACGCAGGTCCGCGCCGAACTTGCTCGCGGCCCGCGCCCGGTCGCGCTGTGCGTCCATCTCCCGCTCGAATCCCTCGAGGTCCACCGCCACGCCGCGCTCGCGCGCGATATCGGCCGTCAGATCCGGCGGAAATCCGTAAGTGTCGTAGAGCCGGAACACTTCGGTGCCCGGTATCGAGCCGCCGGTACGCCGCAACGCCGTCTCGAGTAGCGTCATACCGGAATCGAGTGTCTGCGCGAATCGCTGCTCTTCCGCCCGGATGACGGTTTCGATGGCCGCCTGTTTCGTGCGCAGCTCGGGATAGGCATCGCCCATTTGCGCGGCGAGCGGCGCCACCATGCGCCAGAGGAAATCGCCGACCGTGCCGAGTTTCCAGCCGTGCCGAAGGGCCCGGCGCATGATCCGGCGGAGCACGTAGCCGCGTCCTTCATTCGACGGCGTCACGCCGTCGAGAATGAGGAACGAGGTCGCGCGGATGTGATCCGCGACGACCTGCAGTGAATTGACGTGGCCCTTGTTGACGGCGAGCGCGTCGGCCGCGCGGATCAGGTGCTGGAACAGGTCGATGTCATAGATCGAGTGCACACCCTGCATGACGGCGGAGACGCGTTCGAGCCCCATGCCCGTGTCAACGGACGGCTTCGGCAGCGGCGCGAGCTTGCCTTCCGCCGAGCGATCGAATTGCATGAAAACGAGATTCCAGATCTCGATCCAGCGATCGCCTTCGGCGTCGGGCGAGCCTGGCGGTCCGCCCGGGATTTCGGGGCCGTGATCATGGAAGATTTCCGTGCACGGGCCGCAGGGGCCGGTATCGCCCATCTGCCAGAAGTTGTCCTTCATGCCAAGGGCAAAGATACGATCTTTCTGCATATCCACTTCAAGCCAAAGCCGTTCCGCTTCGTCGTCGCGGGGAATATTGCCCATACCTTCGAAGATCGTTACATACAGCTTCTCTTTCGGGATGTTGAACCACTCCGGCGAGGTCAGCAGCTCCCAGGCATAGGCGACAGCGTCTTTCTTGAAATAATCGCCAAAGCTGAAATTGCCGAGCATCTCGAAAAACGTGTGATGGCGGTTGGTGAAGCCGACGTTTTCAAGATCGTTGTGCTTGCCGCCCGCGCGGACGCATTTCTGCGAGGTCGTCGCGCGGTTGTAGTCGCGTTTTTCCAGACCGAGAAAGACGTCTTTGAACTGGTTCATCCCGGCGTTGGTGAAGAGCAGGGTGGGGTCGTTCTGCGGGACTAGCGAGGAGGAGTGGACGATCTTGTGTCCCTTCGTCTCGAAGAACTCCAGGAACCTGGCGCGAATTTCTGAGCCTGTAGGCATGCGAAGCTTAAATTCTA
>DASQOR010000017.1:0-2842 GCA_035644395.1 Steroidobacteraceae bacterium | reverse complement strand
GATGGCGGCAGACATTGTAGTACGCCCGCCGCTCACCCGATTGATCGCGCAGCACGATGATGCTTTCCCCCGCGATCTCCACGACGAAGTAATCCCCGGGCGTCGCGAGCGTGGCATCGCGGCCAACGCAGATCCAGTGGCGCGCGAAGATGCGCTCCCGCTCCTCGGCGAACACTTCGGGCGCCGTGTAGTAGCGGCCCGGCAGCGTGCGCGCGCCCTGGCGATAGCTCTCGACCGTCTTGAGGAACGTCATGCGATAACCGCGGCCGCGTTGCGGCCCGCCGCCCCGGGAATCCCACCGCCCGGATGCGTTCCGGAGCCGCACAGGTACAGCCCCTCGATGGGGGTGCGATAACGGCTCCAACCGGGGACGGGACGCATGAACAGAATCTGGTCGAGAGTAAGCTCTCCGTGGTAGAGGCTCGCCTCCGCCGCCTGCAGCTGCACCTGATCCGACTGAACGTTGAGGGCCTGCGCGACGCGCTCCGCGAGTCCCTCGTGCGTTCCCGGGGGCACGAACTGCACGTGGAGCTCCAGGCGATTGCCGTTGAAGCGTTGCACCTCGACGTACGGCGCTGCCGAGTCCCTGCCGTACTTGGCGTCGTCGTAGGCCCGCTCCAGGTAGTCGAGGGATGGCGCGATGCAGAGATTCGCGTAGCTCGGGGAAGCCGCCCGATCGAGGGTCAGCGTGCCGCGCGCGACTATGGCTCGCTCCTTGATGTTGCGCACCGCCCGCGCGAATTCCGGATCCAGCTCGATCGCGATAGGGTCCAGCGTCGCGCGGGGCGGAGCGCTCGACACGACCAGCGGCGCGAGAATCGTCTCCCCACTCTTTTCCAGCACGACGCCCGTGGCCCGGCCGTTCTTTGCGAGCACGGTCGCGCGATTGCCGCGCCGCACCTCGACACGCTTCATTCCCTCTAAGGCTTGCGTCACGTTCGACCGCACCGGGCGGAAGACGCCCGCGGGACTGCCCGCGTGATGATGCAGGAAGTTGAAGGCCGTGCCCCCGGAGCGCGGTCCCTGCTTCAGGTGCCAGATCCCGAGTGCGCCGAGCGCTCCCTTCAGCGCGTCGCTCTCGAACCAGTCGTCGAGCAGCTCGGCGATCGCCATCGGGAGAATGCGGGCCAGGTCGATGACCGCCTGTTTGCCGAGCCGGCGAACGTAGAGGCCCAGGCCGCCGATGCGCGCCAGCTCGCGCGGATCGCGCGTCTCGATATCGGGGGGCGGCGCGAGGTAGAGCTTTTCGAGCACGCCCGCGAGCGTGCGCATGCGCCGGCTGAACTCCGGCCATTTCGCCGCGTCGGCGGCGCTGATGCGACGAATCGCCTCGACCGAGCGACCCATGTCGCGCGACAGCTCGAGGGTGCTGCCGCCGTCGAGCGGCACGGTGAGCCACGGATCGGGCTGCTCGAGCCGCAGCTGACTCAAGCCCAGATCGCGAATCACGCGGGGCGGCACCCAGCCAATGTCGGCGGAGTGATCCGCCACCTGGTGTTGTTCCACGACGACGACACGTTTGCCGGCGCGGGCGAGGTAGTGGGCCGCGACCAGGCCGTTGGCACCGGCGCCGATGACGATCGCGTCGAAGCTCGCGGTCATCGACCGTCTTTCAGGATGCGCAGCGCGGCCAGCCTTCCCGACGCGCCCATGATGCCGCCGCCCGGATGCGTGCCGGACCCGCACTGATAGAAGTTGCGCACCGGCGTCGCGAACTTGGCCCATCCCGGCGCGGGCCGCAGGAAGAAGAGCTGATGCAGAGCCAGCTCGCCGGCGAAGATGTTGCCTTCGGAGAGGCCGGTGATCCGCTCGATGTCGAGCGGTGTGATGACCTGGCGATGCAGGATCTTCGCCTTGAATCCGGGCGCGAAGCTCTCGACGGTGTTCACGACGGCGTCGCCGAACGCCTCGCGCTTCGCGTCGGTCCAGCCATCGTTGAGTTTGTACGGCGCGTACTGGACGAAGATCGACATGACGTGCTTGCCCGGCGGCGCCATCCCCGGATCGATCATCGAGGGAAACACGATGTCCATGTACGGACGGCGCGAGAACTCGCCGTACTTCGCGTCGTCGTAGGCGCGTTCCACGTAGTCGAGACTCGGGCTGATCGAAAACGCACCGCGATGCTGCCGGCCAATCCCCGGCATGCAGGTGAAGCTGGGCAGCGAGTCAAGTGCGAGGTTCACTTTTCCTGATGAGCCGCGGAACTTGAAGCGGCGGATGTCGCTGACGAATTCGTCCGGCAGCTCCTTCGAATCGAGGAGCTGCAGGAACGTACGGCGCGGATCGAGGCTCGACACGACGATGGATGCCTCGAGCTCATCGCCGTTCTCGAGCACCACACCCGTGGCGCGTCCGTTGCGGACGAGGACCTTGGCAACACCGGCATCGCAGCGGATCTCGGCCCCAAACGCGCGTGCGGCGGACGCGATCGACTCGCTCACGGCGCCGGTGCCGCCCTTGGCAAAGCCCCAGGCGCGGAACACGCCGTCCAGCTCGCCCATGTAATGATGAAGCAGGACGTAGGCGGTCCCCGGTGAGCGCGGCCCCAGGAATGTGCCGATGATCCCGCTCGCCGACTTGGTCGCCTTGAGCACGTCGGTCTCGAACCACTCGTCCAGAAAATCTGCCGAGCTCATCGTCATCAGTTTGACGAGCGCATGCAGCCGTTCGCCACCCAGGCCGCGGAAATGCTTGCCCAGCTTCAGGAGACCAGCCAGGTCGCTCGGAGCAAACGACGTCGGGTCGGGCGGCACCATACTCAGGATCGGCTTCACCGCCTGCGCCATGAAGTGCATCAACCGGCCGTACTCGTCGTACGCTTCCGCGTCGCGGGGCGAGT
>DASQOR010000016.1:0-4628 GCA_035644395.1 Steroidobacteraceae bacterium | reverse complement strand
CATCCCGAACCGATCGCATTCATCAAACACCTCATCGAGAGTTTCGGCTTCACGGCGATCGATCTCGGCGGTCTCGCGACGGGTGGCCGCCTGCAGCAGGCCGGGGGGCCGCTCGCCGGTCGCGATCTCGTCGAATTCGGCCATCACTAATACGGGAGGCGCAGAATGCGTGCAGTGCAAATCAGAACTTTCGGCGAGCCGGGAATCGTCCTCGAACTTGCGGACCTTCCCGAACCTCCAGCACCGACCGCAGGCCTCGCGCGCATATCGCAAACGCGGGGCGTGTACGGCGCTGAGTTCTGGGGGACGCCGAAACCGTGTTGGTTCGGCGATTCCACCTAGCCGCATTCAGCACTCGGGGATGCGCAGCCCAGCCGAATATCGTTCTGATTTGGACGGCACGCATTCTCCGCCTCCCGTGTCAGTGACCGCCGAGTTCGACGAGATCGCGACCGGCGAGCGGACCCCCGGCCTGCTGCAGGCGGCCACCCGTCGCGAGACCGCCGAGATCGATCGCCGCGAAGCCGAAACTCTCGATGAGCTGTTTGATGAATGCGGTCGGTTCGGGATGGTCGCCCGAGACGAAGATCACGCGACGTCCTCCGTTCTTCACCGGCCCTTCATTGAAGCGGGCGGTGACGATCGAATTGAACGCCTTGACGATGCGGGCACCTGGCGCCAGGGCCGCCACGACCTCGCTCGCGCCCTTGCCGCCGAGATCGGCGAGGACGAGCTTCGGAGTCGTCTCGACGAAGGGATTCGTCGCATCGATGAGCACACGGCCGTTCCAGGCGGGTAGGCTCTTCAACGCTGACTCGACGTTTCGCCAAGGCACGGCGAGCAACACGTAGTCGAGGCTCGCGGCTTCCTCGACCGAGGTCGCGGACGCACTATGACCAAGCTCGGCGACTTTGTGGGCGAGTACATCTCCACCACGCCGGCCGCTCAGGACCACTTCATGGCCCCTGGCCAGCGCCTCTCGCGCGAATGCGAGCGCGACAGCACCGGCGCCGATCGTTCCAAATTTCATGCTCCCCTCCTATCGTTTGTGTAAATCGCATGTCCTGGCTCCTGTCGGAAGCGATCTACCGTGTCGAGGACGCAAGTCCAGGCTGAAGCGGCAGCTTTCGCAGCCGTTTTCCTGTGGCCGCGTAGACTGCATTGGCGAGCGCGGCCGCGGTCACTGACGTACCCGGCTCGCCGATTCCACCGGGCGCCTCGCTGTTCCGTACCAAACGTACGTCGATCGGCGGCGTCTCATTCATTCGCAGGACGCGGTAGTTGTTGAAGTTGGACTGCTCGACCCGACCATTGTTGAGCGTGACTTCGCCCCACAGTGCGCCGCTGATGCCGTACACGACCCCGCTCTCGATCTGCGCCTTGACGATGTCTGGATTCACGACCTGGCCGCAGTCCACCGCGCACACGATCCGACGCACCCGTACGTCGCTCGAGCCGGTGACCTCGACTTCAGCAACCTGCGCCAGGTAGGTGCCCCACGAGCTGAAGAGCAGCGCGACCCCACGTCCGCGGCCGCGTGGCACTGGTTTGCCCCATCCAGCTTCCTTCGCCGCGAGCTCCAGTACGGTCAGGGCGCGCGGCGACTTTCTGAGCAGTGCGCGGCGGAACGCCACCGGGTCCTGTTTCGACACGGCGGCGAGCTCGTCGATGAAGCTCTCGACGACGAAGTTGTTATGGGTGACGCCGACTCCGCGCCAGAAGCCCGTGTTGAGCACCGGCTCCTCGTGGCGCACGTACTCGATCTGGATCGCGGGAATGTCGTAGAGCAGCTGGACGGCCCCGTCCACCGCGTCGATGTCGATGCCGTCCTTGAAGCCGGGCGGCAGAAACCGAGCCATGATGGACGGACCTACAATCCGGTGCGACCAGGCCACCGGCTTGCCATGCGCATCGAGGCCGGCTGCGAATCGGTCGTAGTAGTACGGGCGATAAACGTCGTGCTGGACGTCCTCCTCGCGAGTCCACACGACCTTGACCGGGGCATCGACCTGCTTCGCAATGCGCACGGCTTGGGTCACGTAATCCACTTCGAGTCGGCGGCCGAAGCCGCCACCCAGGAAATGATTGTGGACCACGACCTTTTCTAGCGGCAGTCCCGTGACCTTGGCCGCTGCGGCGCGCGCACGGCTCAGGACCTGCGAGCCGGTCCACACCTCGCACCCATCCCTGCGCACGTGTACCGTGCAGTTCATCGGCTCCATCGTGGCGTGCGCCAGGAAGGGCGATTCGTAGACGGCCTCGACTTTCTTTGCCGCGCCGGCGAGCGCGCTCGCCGGGTCGCCGTCCTTCCGCGCCGTCACGCCCGCGGTCTCCGACGCCTTGGCGAGCCCCTCCACGACGTCGGCGGTGCTCACCTTCGCATTCGGTCCGTCTTCCCACCGGATTTCGAGCGCCGCCGATCCTTGCTTCGCCGCCCACATGTGGTCCGCCACGACCGCGACGGCATCATCGAGCTGCACGATCTGCCGTACGCCTGGAACAGCCTTCGCCTTCTCATCGTCGAGGCCGGCGACCTTACCGCCCAGCACCGGGCTCGCGGCCACCGTCGCGATCAGCATCCCCGGTAGTCGCACGTCGATCCCGTACTGTGCCGTTCCGTTGACCTTGCTCGGCGTGTCCGGCCGCTTCGCCGGCGTGCCGATCAGCGTGAAATCCTTCGGATCCTTCAGCGCAATCTTGTCGGGCACCGGGACCGTTGCCGCCTTGGCGGCGAGCGCGCCATAGCTGAGGGTTCGGCCGGTTGGCGTGTGAGTCACCACGCCTTCGCGCGCGCGGCACGATGCCGCATCGACGTTCCATGACGCTGCCGCTGCGGCAATAAGCATGGCACGCGCCGTCGCCCCAGCGCGGCGCAGCGGCTCGTAGAACATTCGGATAGATGATGACGCGCCCGTGATCTGCTCGCCGAACAGCGGGTTCGCATACAGCTTGTCATCCGGCGGGGCGTGCTCGAGCCGAACCTGCTCAGGCGTGACCTCGAGCTCTTCCGCCAAAAGCATGGACATCGACGTGTGCGTGCCCTGGCCCATTTCTGCCTGTGGCATGAAGAGGGTGATGCTGCCGTCCGGTGCAATGCGGATGAAGGCGTTCGGCGCGAAGCCCGGTGCGCTGGCGACGGATGCGACGCGCTGCCCCTCGCCGACGCGGTAGCCGAGCAGCAGGCTGCCGCCCGCTGCCGTCAGCACGCTCACGAATTCCCGCCGAGATACGGTCGTCATCGCCGACCTCCCTGGGCCGCGTGCTTGATCGCAGCGCGGATCCGTCGATAGGTGCCGCAGCGGCAGATGTTGCCTCCCATCGCGGCGTCGATGTCACTGTCGGTGGGATGTGGATTCTTCGCGAGCAGCGCGGAGGCGGACATGATCTGGCCGGATTGGCAGTAGCCGCATTGCGGCACGTCGAGCGCGATCCACGCCTCCTGCACCTTCTTGCCGGCAGCGGTATTGCCGATCGCTTCGATCGTGGTGATGGCCTTGCCGGCGGCCGCGCTCACGGGGGTCACGCAGGAGCGGATGGCCTGGCCGTCGAGCTGCACGGTGCACGCGCCGCAGAGCGCCATCCCGCAGCCGAATTTCGTCCCTGTCATGCCGAGGACGTCGCGTAGGACCCAGAGCACCGGCATGTCGGACGGCACGTCGGCCTCCCGCTTCCTGCCGTTGATCGTAAGCTCCATCGTTGCTCTCCCTGCTGTCCGAACAGCAAGCCTTTTTATGGCGCCACCCGGACGATCAGTTTTCCGAAGTTGTGCCCCTCCAGCATTCCGATGAAAGCACCTGGCGCGTTTTCGAGACCGTCGACGATGTCCTCGCGGTAGCGAATGCGACCCGCGGCGACGCCCGCACCAACCTCGCGCAGGAAGTCGGCATAGTGTTCGGCCGCGAAGTCGTAGTAGATGAAGCCGCGTATGGTCAGCCTCTTCGAGAGAATCTGCCGCATGGTCGCGGGGAGCCGATCCGTACCGTCGCCCGGTGGGACGCCGTTGTACTGCGCAATGAGCCCGGCGACCGGAACGCGTGCAAAATCGTTGAGCAACGGCAGCACGGCTTCCCAGATGGCTCCGCCGACGTTCTCGAAGTAAACGTCGATGCCGTGTGGACATGCCGCGGCCAGTCGTGCGGGAAAATCGGCGACGCGATGATCGACCGCGGCGTCGAAGCGAAGCTCGTCCTTCACGAAGGCGCATTTTTGCGGACCGCCGGCGATGCCGACGGCTCTCGCGCCGGCGAGCTGGGCGAGCTGTCCGACGAGTGACCCGACCGGACCGCTGGCCGCGGCGACAACCACGGTTTCTCGGGGCTGCGGCTTGCCGATCACGCGCAGGCCGGCGTACGCGGTGAACCCGGGCATTCCGAGCACGCCGAGACCGGTTGTGACCGGCGCCGCGACCGGATCGAACTTGCGAAGGCCCGCGCCGTCCGAGAGCGCGTGCGTCCGCCATCCTGTTCGCGCGAGGACGACGTCACCTTTGACATATGCGGAATTGTTCGAGACGAGCACATTCGCCACGGTTTCCCCGGTCATCACCTCGCCGATCTCGAGTGGCTTGGCATACGACTTACCGTCGTTCATACGGCCACGCATGTACGGGTCGAGGGAGAGGTATTGCA
>DASQOR010000015.1:0-47274 GCA_035644395.1 Steroidobacteraceae bacterium | reverse complement strand
AGGTGCTGTCACCGGTCAGGATCAGCGAGCCCGCGCCCGCCTGCGTCATCGTGCCGGTACCGCTGATGACACCCGCGTAGGTCACCGCGTCGGAGCGGTTGAACACCAGCGCGCCATTGTCGACGACGCTGCCGAGGATGCTGCCGCTCGTGCCGCCATCGCCAAGCTGCAGCGTACCCGCCGAAATCGTCGTGTCGCCGGTGTAGGTGCTGTCACCGGTCAGTGTCAGCACGCCCGCGCTCGCCTGCGTCACCGTGCCGGTGCCGCTGATGACACCCGCGTAGGTCACCGCGTCGGAGCGATTGAACACCAGCGCACCATGGTCGACGACGTTTCCGAAGATGCTGCCGGTCGTACCGCCATCGCCGAGCTGCAGCGTACCCGCCGAAATCGTCGTGTCGCCCGTGGAGAGGTTGTCACCCGTCAGGATGAGCGTGCCGGTGCCAGCCGCCGTCAGGCCACCGTCCCCGCTGAACACGCCGCTGAAAGTGTCGGTATTGCCACCGTTGTCGATCGTGCCGCCGGCCGATTCCAGCGTCACGATTCGCGCCGTCGTCACATCCGCCGTCGTCAGCAGCGTCCCGCCGTTGAACGTCAATCCGCCCGCCGCGTCGCCGAGATTGAGGTCGGTCGCGATCGACAGCGTGCCGCCGCGGATCGTCGTGCCGCCGGTATACGTATTGAGGCCCGCGAGCACGAGCGTACCGAGGTCAACCTTGTGAATGCCTCCGGTGCCCGCGATGACGCTGTCGATCGTGGCGATGAACGCCGCGCCCGCGTCAGTGCCGTCACCGACGCGAAGGAAGGTTTCGGGCAGATCCGTCGTCAGGGACTGACCGGTGATCCGGTAGCCGCTCACGGCGAACTGCGCACCGCCGAACGTGACAGCGCCGCTGCTTTGGTCGACGGTTACGGTACCCGGCGTTCCCTCGAAGACGGCGAAACCGTTCGCGAGCCACGACGAATTGGTGCCGCCCGTGACGTTCGTCCAGGCCTGATTACCGGGCGCGGAGAGCCACGTGCCGTTCCCGCCGTCGACGCTGCCGTTGTCGAACTGCGCCGGGTCGTCAGAGTCCCAGAACACGAGCGGCACCGGCGGCTTCGCGTTGATGAGGTTCACCTGCTGGGTCACGGAGGTCTGGATGAACAGATGGACATTTGGCGTGAACCCGTCGGGGATGGTGCCGAAGGCGAGCGTTCCACCGGCATTGGTGAGGACGCCGGTGTAGCCGATCAGCCGATAGCTGCCGGGCAGCAGCCCAATGGGGTCCGCCGTCGAGATATTCAGCGTGCCGTTGAGCGTGAGATCGCCGTTGACGAGGAGCAGGTCGTTGCTCGCGCCACCCACGACATTCGGCGTGTTCAATTCGTAGTCGAGGATCGAGCCCGCGTTGAGCGTCAGCGTGCCGACGCTGAGCGTTCCAGGACTGTCACCGGGCGCGATGTGCCCGCCACCGAGCACCGTCACCGGCCCCGCGATGCTGCCGATGCCGCTGAGTGTGGCGCCGCTCTGCACAGTGGTTGCGGTGTTCCCGAGCGAGCCATCGACCTGCAACGTGCCCGCACTCACCGTGGTGGCTCCGGTGTACGTGCTCGCACCCGTGAGCGCGAGGATGCCGGATCCCTGTTGCGTGAGCGTGCCGCTGCCGCTCACCCCACCGCCGAATGTAATGGCATCGCTCCGATTGAACACGAGTGCGCCGTTGTCGACGATGTTGCCGGCGATCGTGCCGGCGGTGCCGCCGTCGCCGATTTGCAGCGTGCCTTGCGAAATCGTCGTGCCGCCGCTGTGCGTGAGATCGCCGGTGAGTGTGGTGAGACCCGTACCGGCATGGGTCAATGTGCCGGTCCCGGAGATAGCGCCGCTGAAGGTGAACGTGCTGGAGTGATTGAGGATCAGCGCGCTGTTGTCGACGATGTTGCCGACGACGCTGCCCGTGGTGCCGCCGTCGCCGATTTGCAGCGTGCCGGCCGAGATCCTCGTATCGCCTGCGTACGTATTAGCGCCGGCGAGCGTGAGCGTGCCGGCGCCGAGCTTGGTGAGTCCTCCGGGGCCGGTGATTCCCTGGCCAATGCGGGTGTTGTAGATATCGGTGTCGATGGCGCCGCCGCCGAGGCCGGGACCTGGACCGGGACCGGGACCGAGATTGATGGCGCGCGTGCCGGCAAGATCGAACGAGCTGCCGAATTTCAAGGTGCCGCCATCGAACGACAGAGCGCCGCTCGCGCCGCCGAGACTTCGGTCCGCGCCGGCGACGAGGACACCTTCGAGAAACTCCGTGCCGCCGGTATAAGTGTTGGCTCCGGTGAGGACCAACGTGCCCGGCCCGCTCTTGATCACCGACTTCCCGATTCCCGACAGCACGCCGCTGACCGTGACGACCCCCGTGCCCCGGTGCGAGACCAGCAGGTTGTTGCGCAGATCAAGATTGCTGGCGAGCGTAGGACTGCTGTTGCCCGTGACGGAAATGACCGCATTTGCGGTTGCGCTCGCTTGCTGGAATGTGATCGGGGCGCCCGATAGCGTAAAGGCGGCGCCCAGGGTGTTGCTGACGACCAGACTGCCAAGCGTGACGGCAGTGTCGACCGTGACGGACTTGCCGTTGAGCGCGGGATCGAGATCACCAAAGGCCGCCGAGGCGCCGACGCCGTTCGGCTGGTTATCGGGCTGCCAGTTCTGCGCCGTGCTCCAGTTGTAACCGCTGCCGCCATGATCCCATTCAGCGGTGGTGCCAACGGGAAGGAGCTCGAAAAAGCCTTGAGAGTTCGGCACGACGACGGCGCCGGGGGCGTAGCTCGTGCCTGGCAGACCCTCGAAGATGACGCTGCTCAGCATCGCGTCGGTAAAAAGGCCGGTCACATCGCTCGCGAAACGGAACTGCTCGACGCCACCGCCGGTCCCCGTGGTGCCGTTCCAGTTGCTGATGGTCAGCTCGCCGGCCGGATCCCAGCTGCCGACCGTGCCCAGCGTCAGAAAGCCGGAACTGCCGGCCATGTTCACCGTGCCAATGCCGGCGAGGCGCAACTGACTGCCGGCGGCAAAGGTCTGGCTCTGACTCATCATGAGCGTTCCATTGCCCATCGTCAGGTTCTGAATCTGCGAGGCAAGGCCGCTTGCTCCGAAGGCGAACGTGCCGCTGTCGATGACGAGATTGCGGGTGTCGAGGACGCCGCCGGTGATCGTCGTGGTCGTGCCGCCACCGGTCTTGATGAGATCACCCGGCGTACGGAACGTACCGAAGGAATTGCCGCTGATCGTCTGGGTGGCGTCGAGGTAGGTCTTGATGTTCGCACCCGTGACGGGGACAGCGTTCGCCGTCGAGGTAATGTCGAGCGCCGCTGGACCCAGGGCGACGCCCGTGACCACGACGTTGCCGCCGATATGAACGCTCGCGCCATCGGCGACGAGAATCTCGAGCCGGCTCTCCACGCCCGCGCTGGCCGTCGTTGGTCCGACACTGATGGCGCCGGTGCCGAGATAGTTCTGTCCTGCTTCGGCACGCCCAAGTGTGACGTCGCCGGCAGGGGCGTTGACTTGCAGTGTGCCGCGCGTGACGGTCGTGCCGCCCGAATAACTCGAATCGCCGTTGGTGAGCACGAGTGTGCCGTCGCCCGCCTTCTTCAGGCTGCCTGCGCCGGTCAGGTTGAGGTTCGCGCCGAACACCGCCGTGCCCGACACGTTCGCCGTGCGCGCGCCAGCGAGAACCGTGGCGCCGAGAGCCGCGTCGGGATTCAGCGTGAGGGTGCCGAGCGTCCCGTCGAGGCCAAACGTCGGCGCGTTGAGGAGCACCTGGTTGGTGAGCGTGCGCGCACCACCGAAGGAGGCGAGCGTGCCGATTTTGGTCGCGTCGCTGAAGATCAGTCTGCCCGTCGTGCCAAGTGCCTGGTCGTTCCCGACTTGCAGCACGCCCTGCACGAGGTCGGTATCGCCGAGGTACTCGTTGGCGGCTTCGAGACGAAGTGTGCCGGTACCGTTCTTGATGAGGCCGGCTGGGCCTTCGAGGATGTGTGTGCTTGTGAAGACTGCCGTGCTGCCTGCATTGACGACGATGCCGGGTGAGTTGATGAGCTGGCTGCGGCCGTTGTGGTTGAACGTCAGGTTGCCGATGAACTGGGCAGTGATCTTGGCCGTGCCCACCGGGGACTGGAACACGAACTGATTGGAAAGGCTGCGTGCGCCGCCCAGGGCGCTGATCGTGGGGTTGTTGCCGACGTTGACGTTCTGGTACGTGATCGTGCCGGTACCGAGCGCGTCATCCGCGCCGATGCCGATCACCGGGCTGTAGCTCGAGAGAAAGAGCGTGCCGCCGCTGAAGGTGTTGGCGCGGAGAAAATTGACGACCTGGTTGGAGGCGCCGAACTGGAAACCGCCCGGGCCGGCGATGGGCGTGTCGAGCGTCAGCATTGAGCCCGATGCGCTTGAAATCTGCTTGAGCCCGGCAGTCACGTAGCTGCTGGCGCTGCTTTGAATCGTCAACCCGTCCGGCGCAACGTGGTAGAGGTTGCCGTCGAAACGGACTGATGCGTTCACCGTGCGCGCGCCGCCTTCCCCGGCGATGCGATACCAGCCCAGGGCATTTCCACCCGCGACCGAACTCTCGCCGATGCGCAGCGCCTGCGTGCTGGTGGCCGGATCGCCGGTGTCGGTCCCGGCGCCAAAAAGAGTGCCGTCGGTGGCGATGCGAATTTCGCGGGCGCCCCGGTCCAGGGCGACGTTGTTGCCGGGCGAGCCCCTGAGCCAGAAGCCGCCCGTATAGTCGCTGCCGGCCGCGTTGCCGTCGAAGCGAATGATTCCCGCGTCGGGAAGCGTCGCGGTCCCTGGGCCGGCGTAGTTGCTTACGATCCCGCCGCCGCCGCTGATCTTGCTCGCCAGCGTGAAGATCTGCGTGCCCAGGTGCCTGAGCGCGAGCGTTTTGGTGGCGGGCAAGAAGATGTCGCTTGAGAGCACCGCGCCGTTGTCGTTGGCCACTGAAATCTGTGCGTCTGCGGCGTTATTGTCGAACGTGATCACGCCGCTCCCCTGCGACTTGATCTCAAAGGTCGACGGTCCCCGCTCGATGAGGAGCTTGCCGAGCGTGACCGGCGCGTCAACAATAATCACATTGTTGGGCAGCTTGCTGTCGAGTGCGCGCACGGCCGCCACCGCGCCTGCGGCATTCGGAGACACGCCGCCCAACCAGTTGGTGCCGGTGCTCCAGAGGCGGTCGGTATCCGGCTGCCCAAGGCCGCCGGCACCCCTCCATTCGGTCAGGGGTTGCCCCGTAGGCGCGAGAAACCAATAGTTGGTCCCGCCGACGTTCTGGAGAACGAGACTCGCTCCCCGGTCGAAGCCGGTGAAGGCGACTTCGAGGAGTTGCGCCGCCGAGAGGCTGCTCGCAGTGTTGGTGAAGCGCACGTAGGTATCGCTGAGCGTGGGTTGCGCGGCGGTGGACCAGATGCCGTTGGAGTTCTGGATCAGCAGCGACCGGCCCACGCCCGTGGTCCAGATACCCTTCGTGAATGTGACGGCAGAGTGGTCTTCGACGTTGATCGAGGCGTTGCCGTCCAGCTGCAGATCGCCAAACTTGTTGGTGACGGGCGCGCCAGCGGTGCCGCCCCGGGAGTGGATGCTGGCGCCGGAAACAAACATCTTTGACGTCCCGTTGATAACGCTTCCGCCCAGGACAAAGATGCCGCCGTTGATCGTGTATGTGCCGGCCGCGAGCGGCGCATTCAGGATGGTGGCCCCGCCAAGCGTCTTGGTGAACGCACCGACGCCGGTGATGCTGCCGGTCGAGGTGATTGTCTTGGTGGTGCCTTGCGCCGGGTTGGACACAATGTTGGGGCTACCGACCAGCGTGGCGCCGTTGATCGCCAGACTGCCGTCGACCACCAGGTCGGTGGCCGTGGCGTCCGTCCGGGTCAGCGTGGCGCCGGCAGCGAGCGTCACGCTGCCGCCGCCCGAGAAAATGGCGTCGGCGCCGTTGCCGAGCGACAGCGCGCCGCGCAGGGTCGAACTGAATCCGTTCGTCGCTACCGTGATCGGCGCCGTGGCCACGATCGGTCCGGTGCCGAAATAATTCTCCCCGGGCGAGAGTGCGCCCGTGACCAGGTTCGTACGCAGCGTCGCGTTGGCGCCGCCCGTGCCGTACCCCAGGCGCGGCTTGACAGTCAGGCCACCGGAGAAATCGTTGCTGTTGTTGCCGAAATCAAAGAACCCGCTGGTGGCGCCGCCCTGGACCACCAGCGCGCCGGTTCCGGTCAGTCTGAGGCCCTGTCCGAAATTGACGATGCTGTCCCCGGTGATCGTGCGCGTGCCCGTCCAGCTCACGTTGCCGGTGTAGCCAAATTCGATGAGGCCGGCGGTGAAGTCGCCGTCGAACGTCACCTTGTTGGTGATGGTCTTGACGTTCAGGGTGTTGGAGCCCGCGTACACCTCGCCGCCGTTCATGTGCAGTGTGTTCGTGTCCGGACCCAGGCCCTGCGCGTTGTTGAATGTCAGCCGTCCAGCATTCACGGTGAGATCGCCTGTGTACGCGGGGCTGGCGGCGGTCAGGGTCAGCCCGCCGCCATTGACGGCAATATTGCCGGCGCCGGTAAAAACGTAGACGGAATCGGCGGCGCCGGTGTTGACGATGAGATCGTTGTGCAACTCAATCGGGGCGTTGATCGTGACGTTGCCGGTTCCGGTGATGGTCGAGGCCACGCCGGTCACGCCGGAATCGAAGACCAGGGTCCCGGTCCCGATCGTCAACTTGCCGGTGGAATTGGTGACGAGATGGCCGAGGGGTACGGTCTGGGATTCCAGCGAGGCGACGACGTTGGCCAAAGGCGCAAACGTCGCGGTCGCACCGGCGCGATTCACCGGTACGTCTACAGACCAGTTCGCCACGTCGAACCAGCGAAAGGTGCTTCCCGCCACCGCCCCGGCCGCTCCCGTCCAGCCCGTGTGCAGGAAGTCGGTGGGGCGAAGAATGCCGTCGGTGCCGAGGACGGCCCCGGGGTCGAATCCGCGAAACCAGACGTTCGCCAGGTTCGCAGCGCCAAACGTGACGTTGTCCGTGATCGTCGCCGAGCCGTCGGGAATATGCGTAGCGGGATTGCCACGCCAGCCGAATATCGAGAGTCCCGTCCCGGTGAGCGTGCCGATGGCGAGATTGGTCGGGACCGCAGCCACCGGCTGCATCGCGATGTTCAGCCTGGAGTTCGCGGCGAGCGAGATAGTGCCAAAGGTCTGGTCGAAGCCGCCCAGAGCGAGCGTGCCGGTGGCGCCGGCCACGGTGCTGAGATTGTTCCCGCCCGCCGCCATCTGATTCGCCTTGCCGAAGACGGCGCGGCCGGTGGGCAAAAGAAGGTTCGTGATCGGCGTCTGGTCGGCGAACACCAGGCCGCTGGTGAGATTCAGCGTCGCCGTGCCAAAGGCGGTTCGGCCGCTTTCGACGCTGAATTGCGCGGCGCCGAACGTGCCGGTGTCGATGAAGTTCAGGTCGTTCGCGCCGACCTTGCGCACCGCGCCGAGACCGGTGAGCGTGCCGCCATTGAGCGTAACGGTCATCGCCGTGGTGTTGGCCGAGGTATCGAAGACGACGCTGGGCGTGTTGACAACGGTGGTGCCACCGAGACCGTTGACGTTGTAGGCCAGATCCGCGCCTGAGAGATACAACGTTCCGCGATTGGCGTTGGTGCCGCCGTCGAGCGTGCCACCGTTGAGGTTGAGCGTGAGCGCATTGCGCGAGTCCTGCTCGCTCAGACGGATCACGCCGCCGAACTCAGCGGTCAACCTGCTACCGTTGAGCGACACCGTCTGGCTGGCCGACGCGCCGCCGGATGACATGATGTCGAGTACCGTGCCCGCATTGCCGACGCGCAGATTGCCGGCGCCGAGGTAATTGTTCACGGAATCGACCGCGCCAAGCGTCATCGTCGAATTTGCAGCATTGGCGACAGCCGACTCCACCAGTCCCGCGAAGATGTCGAACCCGCCACTGAACGTCTTGCCACCGCCCAAGAACACGGCCGTTCCGACCCCCGACTTCGCGACGTTGTGTGCCCCAGTGATCGCGCCGGACAGGGTCAACCTCGAGATCGCGGAAGCGCCGTTGAGGCTCAGGTCGCTGTTGAGGGACAGGGCGCTTGCGATGGTGAGACTGTCGTTGCCACCGAACTGGAGCTGCGCAGCGGATGCGCCGTTGTCGAAGAGGATGACGCCGCCCGAGATCGTAAACGCCACCGGCGCGCCGGAACCGACGCTCGTGATCCTGCCCAGTGTGATGGGTGCGCCGATCGTGACGATCTGTCCGCTGAGCGTGGGGGTGCCCCCCGAATCGAAGATGGCGATATCGCCCAGGGCGGTCCCGGGCCTCACGCCTCCCGTCCAGTTCCCGCCCGTGTTCCAGAGGAAATCATCGGCAAGTCCCGTCCAGGTGGCGCTGGTCTGCGCCCGCGCCTCCAAGGCAGCAAGCGCCGCCCCCACCGTCAGGCAGAAAACGACGCGCGCCCGCCACGATTTCGTATCGAGAAGAGATGCCTTGCCACCGCGCATGCACACCGCGGGCTGACCGTGGCTTTCGCATACCGGTGCGCCCGGGTGTCGCGGACAGGATTCAGTGTTCATTCCGCACATGTCCCGGAGCACGCCGGATCACGAAGCAGGACATTCCGCATGGCGCTACTGACTATCGGGACGGCGCTGGCGACGTTGGGCCGAAGGACTGGCCCGGTAAGCGTGGTGGTGTCGGCGCTTCGCAGGCCATTGAAACCCCACCAGCTTCCGGCAGCCATAACGTGGGGGCCGCCTGCACCGATGGTCAGAAGTGTGTTGTCGCCGGTGAAGTTGGCCCAGCCGGTCAATGTGGACGAAGTAAGGGTCGGCGGACCTGGCCCGAACAAGGTTTGCGGACGGGCCGAGATTGGCACAAGCATCATCCCGGCGGCGGGCCGGCTGGGCGGCAATGCCGAGAGTGCCGTGAACTTTGTAACGTCCATGCCTCGCGCGCGATTCCTGCGCCCCCCACGTGCGCTCAGGCCCACACGTGTCTCACCCGACGTTCCATCTCTGATGCTTGGGCCTTGAAACCGTAGTCCGCAGGTTCCAACCGTGCTATTGGCCTTTGGTCCTATCCCTCCCGGTCATCTCAGCTGCCACACGCCACGCAGCAGGCGCACCGGCGCCGGAGCCGCGTTGATCTCCTCGACGACAGGCTGGTAGTGGGGATCGCCATGTCGGGCTCCATTGGCTCGCCGGAACGGGCTCCTCACATAAAGGAGTGAGCATGTCACGACCCTTTCGAGCCCTCGCGCCTGCTTGCGCATCACGTCCTGGGGCAAGGCATCGCAGGCGTATTGAATGTGCCCCCAGCTCTGCTAGTACGAAATCGTCAGCGTAATCCTGTCGCTGTAGTTCCCGGGCGGAGGCGTCGGCGCTTGCGCCGGCATGCGCGCGTAGACGGTATAGCTCTGGCTGTTACCGCCTCCCGTGCCGGTCACGGTACTTCCGGTTGTGCCGTTACCCCACACGATCGTGCGGCCGGAATTGGTGTAGAGACTGTAGCGGATCGTTTCCGTACCGCCGCCCCGGATCATGAGCCGATTGGTGATCGTCCCACCCGCGCTCGTGCCCGCGTTCATCGTGAGCGTGTAGCTGACTCCGCTCGAGCAGCTCACGGTCACGGTGCCGGTCGTGTTGCTCGCGGCGCCGAGCGTCGCTGTCGAGCCGAAGTTGATGTCGGTGGCGGACACCGAGCAGTCGAGGATCAGGTTCGCGCTGATGTTCATCTGTGACTGGTTGATCGTCGCACTGATGGGGATGCTGGAGCAGGGGCTCGGCGTGACCGTGTAGCTCTGCACGCCGACCTGGATGTCGCTCGCGGCGTAGGTGAACGAATAGTTGCCCGCAGGAAGCGCGCCCTGTCCCGCGGCGACGCGCGCATAGATGGGAATCGTCGCGTGCACTTTGCCGCCCGAGATAGGGAAATCGAGCGCCAGCGCCGGCTCGGTGCCCGTGATCGAGCCCCAGATCTGCGTCCGCGCCGCGTCGCTGTAGAGGTTGTACGAGAGTTGCGCAGCGGATGGGCCTGGGAGCCTCCGGTTGCGAACGTCACCCGTCGGCGGCGCGCCGATGCTGATGCAGACGCGCAGCGACGGATTCGTGTCGGTATTGCAGTCGAGCACCATGTTGCCCGTGGCATCGCCGCCCGATGCGCCGCTGATCGAGCCGAACGAGATGTTGCCAACGTTGAGGACGCAGTTGTCGGCGAGTGCGGCCGGAGCGCGGAGCAGGGCAAGTCCGATGAAGCACAGCGCGATGCGCGCGGCTGGCTTCATGGAGCCTCCTTGAGCGCGCAGACAAACTGGCCGATCGTCGTCATCGCCCGGCTCTCATCGAACGGCACGTCCACGGTGCAGCTCCAGTCGCCGTACTCGACGGAGAGGTGATTCGCGGGGCCGAGCGCGTCGAAAAAGACGAGCCCGTCATAGCCGACGAGCGCGCTCAATCCCGTCGCCTCGATCGTCACCCGCGTACCTACGGGTAGCGGTTTCCCGTGCTCGTCGACGAGGATGAAGCTCGCGCCTGTGTACTTGCCGACGACGAAGTGGGCGAGCACGCCGGCGCCGTCGCGCGGCACGGCAACGAGGTGATCGGCGCCGACGCGCGCATCCACCGGCAGGTTCGCCGCATCGATGGCGAGGAGATTTCTTTCGTAGGAGTGAAGATCCGGCACGACGAAATGCCCGCCGCGATTCGTTTCGCCGACGTACCGGTTCTCGTGCAGCACCGGAATGCCGGCAACGCCATCCGTCGATACCACGGCGAAGGCATCGTTCACGGCGCGCGTCGCGAGCACGGCGCCGTCCATCAGCACGAGCGCACCGGCGGCGTCGATGGCGAGCAGGCTGGCGTTGCTGAATTTTTCCGCGTTCGCCTGGATTTCGCCGTACCGTCCGCGCAACGCCACGCGCGCGAGCCCGTGGCGGTAGTCATCACCCGCGCTGTCCGCCTGGACCGTCCAGCCGAGACCGCCGCGATCGTAGTCGACCGGCTTGCTGACGCCCGCGCTCACGATCGTGCGGTCGTTGAAGCTCGATGCGCTCGCGTAGACGTTGAGGTTGTGGCCGGGATTGATCGTAAAGCCGAGATAGTAGCCGCGGGAGTCGTCGACATCGAGATCGCTATAGCCCTGCAGGAAGACGTTCACGTAATCGCCGAGACTCGCACTGTAGGTGAGCGCGACGATGCGGGAGCGTCCGGCATTGGGCGTATCGAGCCGGTTGTAGCTCGCGGTCAGGTTCTGCCGTCGCGCGAACGACCATCCGAGGAGGACTCGCTGGACGCGATTCGGAACGGGGAACCCTTCGACGCTCCCGATATCGCGGTAGTCATCGCGGGTGACGCCGCCCGCAAACGCGATGCTCAAGCGCTGTGCCACGTAGCGATAGCCGAGGCCCGCCTGCCAGCCCTCGCTGTCTCCCCAGCTCCTGCTGACCCATCCACCGAGCACGCCGTAGCGCAAGAGCTTGCCCCAGAGGCCGAACGTCGCATTTTCCAGGCCGGACGTCGCCTGGCCGCCGAGCTCGAGCGTCACGTAGTCGTTCAGCCCATGGCGATAGAGGCCGTTCGCGGAGAGCCTGGGGGAGTAATCGCTCGATTCGGCGCCGTAGTTGCGCCGCGCGTAGCCGGCCTCGAGGGCGTAGTCCGAGAGCCCGGCCTTGAGCAGACGAGCGTCGATGTAGATCGGCACGGTCGTCGTGATGCGCTGGCCGATGGGATCTTCGACGACGATCGTCGCATCGCCCGCGCCGTTGATGGCAGGCGGTGTGCCGATGAGGAACGGGCCTCCGGACGCCTGACCGCTGAACTGACGCACGCTGTTGATGTAGAGATCGACGGCGGAGGGCACGACGGCGCTGCCGCCGAGCGAAGGCACGGCAAACGTAATGAGATCCGGCCGCAGCGAGAAATTGCTCCGCCACTGGATCCCGGCGACCCGCACCGCGCGCGTGTAGGGCACCGCGGTGGTGATGTAGTCGCCCGCGAGAATCGTCCGCAAGGAGCCGGGATTGGAAAGGACCCAGTTCGAATCCATCCGGATCCAGTGGTTCTCGAGTCCCGGAGCATTGCTGATCGTGGCGAACCCGCTGTTGTGAAAGGTGCCGATCGGGGAGAAAAGGCGCGTGTCGGTGTAAAGGCCGAGGCCGGTCGTGAAGCCAAGGTTCGCGCTCGTGCCGATGACGAAAGGCGGCTGGCCGACATCGTGGAGCGTACTCACCGGGTTGAAGATGCTGCGCTGGCTGTAATCGCTCGCCGCCGTCGGACTCGCAAGGAGGCTCGCGTTGTGCGTGGAGTCGAGTTGCAGATGGGCGTTGTAGTTGAAGACGAGCCCGAGCGCAGATTGTGGCGGCGGAGTCTTCTCTTCGCGGTAGCCGATTTTCTCCGCGATCAGCCGATCGTCGGCGACCTTGAGGTCGAGTCGCTGCGTGTCCGGGTGATAGACGTAGTTGAGGCCCGGGATGCCATCGAGCGCGACCTCACCGTCCGACTGGACCGGCAGATCGGTCGTCCGGATGCCGACGGCATCGAGCTCCGACGGCGCCGCGAACAGCTTCCCGTGCGCGAGCGTCGCCGCAATGATGAGGTTCTTCGTCAGGCTGTTGACGCTGACGTCGAGCTGCAATCGCTGCGGCTCAGCGCCGCTCGGCACGTCCGCAGGCGCTTGCGCCAACGACGCGCGGTCCGACCATGCGCCGCACAGGAGCGCGCACAGGAGGAGTCCGCGCCCCGGGTTCACAATTTGGTGGAGAAGTCCTCGCCGTTGAAGCGGCAGCGCAACCGCACGAACGGCGCTTTCGCCGCGCCGTCGGGCGGCAATTGCAGCTTCCACTGCATGGTGCGACCGACGAGCGCGTAGCCGACGAGGCCCGGTTCGACGGTGACGGACTCGCCGCGCGTGTTCTCGAGCGTGACCGCGGAGACATTGGCGTGCTGGCCGCCGCGGTTCTGCACCTTGAGACTGACTGTCTGCCCGCTGACGTTCGCCGTCACGGTGGTGCGCGGCGGTCTCATGCCGGCGGGCGAGGCGAAGACGGGCACCGAGTAGCGCAATTGCAGATTGACGCCGGTTGCCGTGGCCGTCGCGGGGTCGATGATCTCGTCGATCAATACGCGATAGCTCTCTTCCTTCGCGACCACGGACTTGATCGTGCGGACGAGGCGGATCGTCTGGCTCGCCTGCGGCGCGATGTCGATCATCGGCGGGCTCGCGACGAGCGCATCCGTCGGGTCGAGGCTGTCGCTGCCGGTCGCCTGGTTCCACGCGAAGACGCGCACCTGCGCGTGCAGCGGCTTGTCGCCTTCGTTGGTAAGCGTCAGAACCCCGGACGATTGCCCGGGCGCGAGCTGAATGGCGACGGGCGCGACGTGAATCGAGGCGCCGAAGGCGAGCGAAACGAGGACGGTGGCGCATAAAGCCGCCGCGGACAGGGATTTCTTGTTCATTGCGATGCTCCGCCGGTGCGCGTCAATATGTGATGGTGACGGTAATCGTCGAGCTGTAGACGCCCGGAGCCGGCGCGGGTACCTGCGGGAAGAGCCGGCCGTACACCGTGATCGCCTGCCCGGAGCCGGTGCCGGTGCCCGACTGCGTATCCGTGCCGACCGTATTGCCCCAGATCTGCGTCCGGGGATTGTCGCGGAACATCTGGTACGTGATCGTCTGGAGGCCGTTTGCGAGCAACCGGTTCGCAATCGTCGAGCCGGGCGCGTCGCCGGCGTTCAGGCCGATGTTGTACACCGTCGACTGCGTGCACGTCGCCGTGATCGACGACGTGGCGTCGCTGTTGGTCGCCGAGAGACCGCTGACGGGCGCGAAGGTCAGGTTGGTCGCGGTGATCGTGCAGTCGCCGGTGATCGTCGCCTGCACGAGGAAGGTCGTGGTCTTGGTTGCGCCCCAAACCGTCGCGGAGGACGAGAGGGCAAGAAGCGCGAGGAGCAGCAAAGCGCGGGCGGCCGTAAGCATGTTGCCTCCTGCAACGACGTCTCGAACCACCCCTGAAAAAAACCGCCGCTTCCGATCGCGGCCTGTTCTCGAATCCGCCCTCGGTTGGGCGCAAGTACCGTACTACCAAGTCGTGGACGGCGTCAACGGCCGCGGCGGCGCCTAAAAAGTGATCGTGACGAGTCGATGGGGCCGGTCGGTGTCGGCACGGAACGGCTGCATCCTGCCATCGACCCGGTAGGGAATTTCGCGGGTGCATCGCGCCGCAGGCGTCACCGTGCGGCTGACCGAGCACTCGGGCAGTACTTGCACCTCGACCCGAAACTGCGTGCTCTCGGTCGCTGCCAGGACGGCGGCACTGAATAGCGCGACGGCGATTGTGAACGCGATACGCATGGAGATCCCGGGTTGGGGCCTTGTAGACGGCCGCGACGGTCGAATCTTGAGCGCCGCGAAAATTCCGGCGCTTGCCCCGGCGCGGGGCCTGGGCGAGCCCGCGAATCTTTGCAATTCAGCGACCTGCACGAGGAAGGGCGCCTCGGTGGCGCGGACAATGATGTGCGATCTCGATGGCCCGTCGCACGTCACCACCAGCCGCGTAGCCTGAATATTTTCGGAAAGACCCGTGCTCGTTCCGCGCAGAAGCTTGAAACCGCCGGGCGGGACCTGAACGCGATGTGTTCGAATAGCCATCTACCCCACCGAGCACTTGCGTCACCGAGGCCGCTGCGCTCGTTGCCGCGGGCGCAATCGGTTCTGCGTGCCATCGGTCGTCGGTGGCGCAGCCGTATCCGCAGCGGGCGACCATGCCTGCCCCGTGCGCTCCTCGATGTAGCGTCGAATCAGCCGACGCACCACTTGGGACGGTGTCGCGTCCTCTTCGGCGCACAAGCGCTCGAAGACCGCCTTCTTGCGCGGGTCCACGAGGGTCGTCAGGCGAGCGGTTCTCTCTTCGATGGCCAAGCGGGCTCCCGGGCAAGCGACATCGGTGGTTGACTACGATTATAATACAGCACACATCCTACCAGCATCGTCTGTGACGCTCCTCATCCGCTCACCGCTCAGCGCGTGCCTCTTGATTCTGGGCCTCTGGGGTCTGATCGGGCTCGCTGGCCTCCTGCGCCCGCGGAGCATTGGTCTCGTCGGCCGCACGCTCTTTCCACTTGGAGCCCTTTGCGGGCTCGCGCTCGCTGTGGCCGCAGGGTCGACGCTCGGATCGGCTCCTGAACAGGCGGTGCTTGCGATTGGCCTGCCGGACCTGCCAATGCACGTTCGCCTCGATGCGCTCTCGGCGTTTTTCCTGATTCTGCTCGGCGTCGCGACCGTCGGCATTTCGCTGTTCGCCGCGGGCTACTTCCGCAAGGGCCTGGGTACCCTCCCCGGCCTTCTCTGCCTGCAGTACCACCTGTTCCTCGCGAGCATGGGTTTTCTGCTGCTCGCCGACGATGCCTACGCGTTCATGGTCGCCTGGGAAACAATGGCCATCTCGTCGTATTTTCTCGTGACGACGCAGCATGGCATCGCCGAAATTCGTCGAGCGGGATTCCTGTACCTTCTCATCGCCCATGTCGGAGCCATTGCGATCCTGCTCGCGTTCGGCGTCTTGCAGGGTGGCAGCTGGCAATTCACGTTTGACGCAATGCGTGGGGCCGCACTCACGCCACAACACGCCGCGCTCGCGTTCCTGCTCGCCGTGTTCGGATTCGGCGCCAAAGCCGGCCTCGTCCCGATGCACGTGTGGTTGCCCGAGGCTCATCCGGCCGCGCCCTCGCCGGTCTCGGCGCTATTGAGCGGCGTCATGCTGAAGACTGCGGTCTATGGCGTGCTGCGCGTGACCTTCGATCTGCTCGGCGAGTCGCAATGGTGGTGGGGCCTCGTGCCGCTCGCGCTCGGGCTGTTCAGCGCGTTCTACGGCGCGGTGTTCGCGGCCGTTCAGACCGACATGAAGCGACTTCTCGCTTATTCCTCCATCGAGAACATCGGGATCATCTTTACGGGAATTGGCCTTGCCATCGTATTTCGCGGCGCCTCGATGGCGTCGCTTGAAGCGCTGGCGCTGATCGCGCTGCTCTATCACTGCCTCAATCACGCGACGATCAAAAGCCTCCTTTTTCTCGGCACGGGTGCGGTGCTGCATTCCACGGGGGAACGCAACCTCGGCCGGTTGGGAGGACTCATTCACCGCATGCCGTGGGTGGCGTGGCTCACGCTCGTCGGGGCCCTCGCCATGGCCGGCCTGCCGCCGCTCAACGGGTTCGTGTCCGAGTGGCTGCTGCTTCAGGCGTTCCTCTTTGCGCACGAAGTCCCCCGGGCGTTCGTCAACATGCTGCTGCCCATGGGCGCGGCTGTCCTCGCGCTCGCGGTGGCGCTCTCCGGCTATGTGATGGTCAAGTTCTTCGGCGTCATTTTTCTCGGCCAGCCTCGTGAGCCCGCGCTCGCCAGCGCACACGATGCGGGAGTCCTCGAACGAATCGGCCTCGCCTGGCTCGCGGTCGCGTGCATCGCGCTCGGGTTGTTGCCGACTCAGGTGATCGGTGGCCTCAGAATCGTCGCGTCGCAGTTGAGCGGCGCCACGCTTCCCGACATGACGGCGCCCTGGTGGCTACTCGTGCCATTGCCGGACCGCGAGACCTCTTACTCGGCCGTCGTGCTGTTCGTCGCGATCATCGCCGTCCTCGCGCTTACCGCGATCGGCGTGCGCCTCTTCTATCATCGACGCGTGCGGCGCGCCGCGGCCTGGGACGGTGGCTTCGTGCGGATCGACGCACGCATGCAGGACAGCGCCGAGGGCTTCGGCCAGCCCATCCGCCACATCTTTCAGCCGTTCTTCTGGATCGAGCGGGAGCTGCCGTCGCCCGCCGATCTCAAGCCGCGCTATCGCGTGGCGGTTGGAGACCGGATCTGGCGCGCCCTGTACGAGCCGCTCGGTCCTGGCGTCCAGCGCATCGCCGATGCCTTTGCCTGGCTGCAGCAGGGCCGCATTGCAACCTACCTGCTCTACAGCTTCATCACGCTCGTCGTGCTGCTGGCGCTCGTGCTATGACATCCATGGCGCTCGTCACGCAGATTCTCGAGGTGATCGCAGCGCTCGCCGTGGCGCCGCTGTTCGTCGGCTGGATCAATCAATGCCGCGCCTGGCTGCAGAACCGCAGCGCGCCGAGCATCTGGCTGCCCTATCGCGGCATCCGCAAGCTCTTTCACAAGGACGCGGTCATTGCACATGGCGCATCGCCCTTCTTCCGCCTTGCTCCGTACGTTGTCTTCGGCGCGATGGTGGTCGCGGCCGCCATCATTCCCTCGATGGGAACGCGCCTGCCCCTTTCGACGGCAGCCGATGCCATCGCACTGGTTGGCCTCCTTGCGGTAGCACGGGTCTTCATGTCGCTTGCGGCCATGGACGTCGGCACGGCTTTCGGCACACTTGGAGCCCGCCGCGACATGATGGTGGGCTTTCTCGCGGAGCCGGCCCTCCTGATGATCATCTTCGTTGCTTCGCTCATCTCGATGACGACGGCCTTGCCGACGATCACCGAGCGCCTCGCCACGCAGACGCTCGGCCTCTACCCGAGCCTTGCGTTCACGGCGATCGCCTTCACGCTGGTATTGCTCGCCGAGAACGCGCGCATTCCCGTCGACAACCCCGCCACCCATCTCGAACTCACGATGATCCACGAGGCCATGTTGCTCGAGTACTCGGCGCGGCATCTGGCGCTCATGGAATGGGCGGCCGCGCTCAAGCTCTTCAACTACGCCTGCATCGGTTTCGCCCTCTTCGTACCCTGGGGCGTCTCGACGGCGACGGGCGGGCCCCCGGCACTCCTCGTTTCCATTCCCATCTTGATGCTGAAACTCGGGCTGGCGGGCGCGGGGCTCGCAGTCGTCGAGACGGTCTCGGCGAAGCTCCGAGTGTTTCGCGTGCCCGAGTTTCTCGCGACAGCCTTTCTGTTCGCGGTGCTCGGCCTCCTGGTGCACCTGCTGCTTGGAGCCTGATCCATGGCCGGTACCCCGTTCGACCTGCAGCTCCTCAATCTCTGTGCGGCACTGTTCCTGCTGCTGTCGTTCGCGATGCTCGCCCAGCGGCGCGTCGTCATACTCGTCAATCTTCTCGCGATGCAGGGCACGCTGCTCCTTGCGGCGACGCTCCTTCTCGCGTGGCGCACCGGGCAACACCATCTCTACCTTTCCGCAGCGCTGACGCTTGCCCTCAAGGTGATCTTCCTGCCCTGGATTCTGCACCGGCTCATCCGGCGCCTGAAGGTCTACTGGGATACCGAACCGCTCCTTAATATTCCGGGCACGATGCTCGTTGGTCTCGTCGTCGTCGTCTTCGCGTTCGGCCTCGCGCAGCCGATTTCGGCGCTCGCGAGCACGGCGACGCGCAATTCGATCGGGATCGCGGTCGCCGTCGTGCTCCTTTCCTTCATCACGATGATCACGCGCCGAAAGGCGATGTCGCAGGTCGTCGGATTCCTTTCGATGGAGAATGGCCTTTTCTTTGGCGCCATGAGCGCGACCTATGGCATGCCGATGGTCGTCGAGTTCGGCGTCGCGCTCGACGTGCTCGTCGCCGTGCTCGTGCTCGGCATTTTCTTCTTCCAGATACGCGAGCAGTTCGACAGCCTCGATCTGCACCATCTCGAGTCGCTGAAGGAGGACAAGTAAGGTGCAGTTCCTGCTCCTGCTCGGCAGTCCCCTCGTCGGCGCGCTCGTGTTGAGCGTGTTCGGGCATCGACGTGCGGCCCCGGAGATCAATGCGGGGTTCTGTTTCGTCACCTTCCTCGCGGCCTGCGCGCTTACCGTGCGCGTGATCAGCGACGGCAATCTCGTCGTCGGGCGCGAGCAGTTCTTCATCGATCCCTTCAACGTCTTCCTCGTCACGCTCACGGCCTTCGTCGGCCTCACGACCGCGCTCTTTTCCCGGCCCTACATGCGCGTCGAGGCCGAACACGGGCGCGTCAGCCCTGGGCGGCTGCGCCTTTACCACAGCATGTATCAGCTCTTCATGACGACGATGCTGATCGCACTCACGACGAACAACATGGGGCTTCTCTGGGTCGCCATGGAAGCGGCAACATTGTCGACCGTTCTGCTGGTGACCCTCTACCGAACGGCGGCAAGCCTCGAGGCCGGCTGGAAGTATTTCATTCTCTGCGGCGTCGGCATCGCGCAGGCGCTCTTCGGCACGATCCTCCTGTATTTCGCGGCCGAAAAAGTCCTGGGTGCCGAAGGAGTAAGCGCGCTCCTGTGGACACACCTGAACGCGGTCAAGAACCAGCTCGAGCCGGGCGTGCTCGGCCTTGCGTTCGTTTTTCTGCTCGTGGGCTACGGCACGAAGGTCGGCCTGGCGCCGCTCCACAATTGGTTGCCCGACGCGCACGCGGAGGGGCCGACGCCCATTTCAGCCGTCCTCTCGGGCCTGCTTCTCAACGTCGCAATCTATGCGGTCGTCCGTTGCAAGGTGCTGGTTGAAGGCTCACTCCAGTCGGCGCTTCCCTCCCGCATGTTGATGGGATTCGGCCTGCTCTCGGTCGTGCTGGCGGCGTTCTTCCTCTGGCGCCAGCGCGACATCAAACGGCTCTTCGCCTATTCGTCGATCGAACACATGGGCATCATTACGTTCGCCTTCGGCATGGGCGGACCCGTCGCGAACTTTGCGGCACTCCTGCACATGACGGTGCATTCACTCACGAAGTCGGCGATCTTCTTCACGGTCGGCCACGCCGCGCAGAAAGCGGGCTCGCAGCTCATGGACAACATTCGCGGACTCATCACGCTGAGTCCGACCGTCGGCTGGGGCTTGATGATGGGCTCGCTCGCGATTCTCGGCCTGCCGCCATTTGGCGTCTTTGCGAGCGAGTTCCTGATTCTGACAACCGCCATGCGCGAGCAGCCTTGGGCGACACCTATCCTGCTTGCCGCGCTTGGAGTCGCCTTCGCTGCGATTTTCGGGCGCGTCCAACCGATGGTGTTTGGCGAAACGACGGCGCGTCGTCTGCCGCACCCTCCGGCGCTTCTTCCGGTGTTCGCGCACCTCGCGCTGGTACTTGCGCTCGGCGTGTACGTGCCGCCGTACCTCGCCGCCTGGTACCGCGCGGCCGCGAATCTGATCGGGGGCCACTGAAATGCCGCTACGCGCCTGGTTCGCACGCAGCCATCCCCAGCCAGGCGCACCCGGCCTGCGGGCGCTCGACGTGTCGCGCGAGGACTGGCGCCATGTGGCCCAGGATGTCGCCGCGGCGGGCGGATGGCTCGCCGCGCTGTGGGCAGATCCGGTTGCTGAGGGCGCGCCGCGAGTGCATGTCGCCTATCGCATCGAGGGCCGCGGGCTGATCGTGACACTGAGTGTCGAAGACGGGCCGTATCCGGCGCTCGACGACATTTTTCCGGCGGCCGCGCGCATGCAACGTGCGATCAGGGACCTCACGGGTGTTCCCTGCAGCTCAGAGGATACCCGGCCGTGGATACGCCACGCGGCCTGGCCCGCGGACTTTCATCCGCTCGCGAGCGCGCAGACTCCGCCGCCCGCCGGTGAACAAGAAGCCGATCGCTATGACTTCATCCGCGTTGAAGGGGACGGCGTACACGAGATCGCCGTAGGCCCGGTGCACGCCGGCGTCATCGAGCCCGGCCACTTCCGCTTTTCGATCGTCGGCGAAAAAGTACTGCGGCTCGAGGAACGATTTGGCTACGTCCATAAAGGCATCGAGCGCCGGTTCACTGAACTGCCCGCGCTCGAGGGCCACCGCCTCGCAGCACGCATCTCAGGCGATTCCGCGGTTGCGTTCTCCTGGGCCTATTGCCAGGCGCTCGAGGCGCTTGCCGGCTGCGAGACTCCGGCGCGCGCAGCGTACCTGCGTGCACTCTGCCTCGAAATCGAGCGCATCCAGAATCACCTCGGCGACCTTGGTGCGCTCGGCAACGACGCCGGCTTCGCCTTCGGTCTCGCGCAGTTCTCGCGACTCAAAGAGCACTGGCTGCGCACGGTCGAGCGAGCATTGGGGCAGCGCTATCTTTTCGATGCCATCGTGCCGGGCGGGCTGAGTGTCGATTTGCCCGAAACGGCGCGCGCGGCGCTAGCGCTCGCAGCGGATTTACTGGCGGCGCAGGTCACGCTGGTGAGGGGCATCTACGACTCGCACGCCGGCGTGCGCGATCGCTTCCTGGGCGCCGGTGAAGTGACTCCTGCGCTCGCAAGGCGCCTGGGACTCATCGGTCTCGCGGGCCGCGCGAGCGGCCAGGACTTCGACGCGCGCGTCGACCTGCCGTGCGCCCCCTACGACGCACTCGAGCCACGAAAAATGCTGCGCCAGCAAGGTGACGTCGCGGCGCGCGTCGATGTGCGATTCGATGAGCTGATTGAGTCGTGCCGGTTGGTCACGCTCATCGCCGAGCGTCTGCCACCCGGCCCGCATCGCGTTGATGTCCAGACACCCGCGGCAGGCACGCTCGCGATCGGAATGATCGAAGGCTGGCGCGGTCCCGTGCTGGTTGCTCTTGAGGCCGGACCCGACGGTACGATCCGCCGCTGCCATCCGCACGACCCCTCCTGGCAAAACTGGCCCGCGCTCGAACACGCGATCATCGGCAACATCGTTCCGGATTTTCCGTTGATCAACAAGTCCTTCAACCTTTCCTACAGCGGACACGATGTTTAGCGCACGGCCATGCTGAAGACCCTGCAACAGATCGCGCACATCGGGATCGTCACCGAAGCCGCGCCCGCCGCCGACGAAACACTGCGCCTGCGCACTCAGTTGCAGGATCGCATTCTTTCGGTACTCGGGCGCGCGCTCTGCATCCGCCACATCGACGCCGGCTCCTGAATGGCTGCGAGCTCGAGATCCATGCGCTCAACAATCCGCTCTACAACCTCGAAGGCCTCGGCATTCGGTTCGTCGCCAGCCCGCGTCACGCTGATCTGCTGCTCGTAACGGGCCCGGTCTCGAAGCACATGGAAGTTGCTCTGCGCCGCACCTACGAAGCGACCCCGGATCCGAAACTCGTGGTGGCCCTCGGCGACTGCGGCTGTACGGGCGGCATCTTCGGCGAGAGCTACGCGAGTCGCGGACGGGTCGCGAACGTTATCCCCGTTGACGTCGCAGTGCCCGGCTGTCCGCCGAGCCCTACCCGAATTCTGCAAGGCATCCTCGCCGCCCTCGCGCGCCCGGACCGCGGCGCAGCTGCTCGCTGAGCAGCTGCGTCACTTTGGATTTGAGACAGCGGTCGCCACCACCGATTCGGCGGCACAGACAGCAGTACGTGCCAAACCTCATGCCGCGATGGTCGTCGTAGCCGACCTCAGGTTGGCTGTCGATATCGACGAAATTGCGGCCCTTCGCAGCATGTGCCCGCCGATCACGGCCGCTATAACCCGCTTCGCCCCGTTTCGTCGCCAAACGGTCAGGCTTGTGCCGGCACGCAATGGGCACGCGGTCGCTGGCAACTAATTGATCGTCGGCGGTCACCGGTGGCGACGGTACGTCACCCAGGTCATTGCTTTGACCACCATCCGGTTGGCTTCGCAATGTAGAAGTGGCAGGTTCACATCCGGTCACTTTGATCAGTCTGATCAATCGGTTATAGCTTCTTCCTCGATTGCATATAAATGGAACAGCGCGGGCAAGTCATTGACGCGCCGTTGCCGCTGCGTGCCCGTCACTCTCTCTTATATAGGTGCACAGGGCGCTGAATGCTTTTGAACAGGAATCGGTCGCCAATCCCCGTGACAGTACCGGTGGCCGAGGGCGCGGTGCTGACGCACGGGGCGCCGTAGCATTTGCAGCCGCGTTCATCGGAATCCCGATCACCGGAAGATCCCCTTCTCGAGAATCGTGCCGTGGCCGATCGGCCGTCCCACGCTGATCCAGAGGCTCCAGGAATCGTTCGACGTTGCGCCAAGCCCGACGGTCAGCGGCCCGACCATGGTGCGGCCGGTGAGAAATACCGAGCCTCCGTAGAAGTCACCATCGTCCGCCGGGTTCATCCGATCGTACGTTGCGCCGGCCGCGAGGCGCACGCCGGCGTAGAGCGCGAGGTTCTTGATCGAGAGCATATCCTTGACACGCCAGAGGTAGCTCGTGCCTACGGTCCAGTACTGGCCCGCGCGCAGTTCCTCGAGATCGAAACCGGGAAAGCTGCCGGGCCCGCCGAGAGCAAACAGGCGATCGCCCGGCAGATCGCTGCCAAGGTCGGAACCGCCTGCGGCAGTCACCCACAGGACGTCGCGGCGCAGCGGCACCGCAACGCCGACACCGAGTTCGGCACGCTGCCAGTCGCGGTCGGCGCCGAGCGAGTTGTCGCTGCGCATGTACTCGAGCGCCATCGCGAGACCGCGCGTGGGATTGAAAGCCGTGTCGCGGCTGTCATAGACGATGGAGCTGGTTACACCCGCATCACGCGGGGATCCCTCCGGCAGCAGCGTCGATCCGATGTCGACCTCGACCTTGCGCCTCGAATAGAGGTAGCCGATTCGAGCCTGGGCGTAAGGCCCCATGTTGAGACCGAAATCGACCTGGCCCGCCAGGTCGCTGAAGATGTAACGGGCCACGCGTTCGCCGTTCTCAAAGATATTCTCGAGCGTGTGGTTGAAAAAGACGCGCGGCTCGACGAATACACGATGGCCGGCGTCAAGCGGTTGCAGGAACCCGCTCGACACCAGCGTATCGCCGCCAAGCTGTACCTCGTTGCGCCACTCGGCTCCCAGCGAATTCACCCACGTCCGCACATGCCGGCCGTACAGCGCGAACGTGAGGTCTCCATCCTCTGAGGCATAGAGGCCGAGGTCGAGCTTGAGATAGTTCGGACCCCAGTTCTTTTCGCGCGGGAGCCACGTGAGCGTCGGCGATTCGCGGTCGCCGTCCAGCCGATAGCCGACCGAGTCGAAGTCCTGCAATGCCGACATCCGCTGCGCCTCGTTGCTGATGCGCGCGGTATCGACGAGGTCACCCGCCTTGACCGTATCGATGCTGGCAAGAAATTCCGGATTGACGTGCTTCAGTCCCTCGAAGCGCACACCGGCGAGTCGCGCCTCGAGCTGCTGCGACGCCGTTACGGATTTGCGCCAGGCGAGATATTCGGGTTCGGGCACCGAGTATCGCGACAGCGCAGCCGCCATGGAGCGTGCAGCCGATTCGCCGAGCGGAATCGTTTCCGGGACGCGCTCGAAATCGGCCGTGGTGATGTCGCCCATGAAAACGTCAATGCGAATGTCGTTGGAACCAATCGCATTGAGCTGCAGGGTCTCGTTAGCCTCGATCATCACGTCCATGGTCCGGCTGAGGAGCTGCGTAGCGCTGTGCAGCTTCTTCGGATCCGCCGGCGGTTCGACGAGATTGACGACGATCACGACGTCCGCGCAAAGTTTGCGCGCAACATCGACTGGAATGTTCCGCACGAGCCCGCCATCCGACAGGATCTTGTCGTCCATGAGGACCGGCGCGAAAGCACCCGGTATTGCCATGCTCGCGCGCATCGCGGTCGCAAGGTCTCCCTGGTCGAGCACCACCATGGTGCCGGAAACCATGTCGGTTGCGACCGCGCGAAACGGAATCGGCAGTTTGCTGAAATCTGTTTCCAGGCGCGCGGTCGCCACGTACGTGCGCAGCAGATCCTCGATGTTGCTCGTGTTGACGAGACCGCCGGGCGCGACGATGCCGTCCGAGCTCAAGCCGAATTCGAAGTCATTGCTGTAGGTCGCCCCGGCGCGTTTCTGCTCGATCGGTTCGAGACCGCGCCGGCCCTGGCTCCCGACGACCTTTTTCCAGTCGATGCCCTTCAGGAATTTCTCCAGCTCCGATGCCGGTATGCCGGAGGCGTAGCCGCCGCCGATCAGTGCACCCATGCTCGTGCCCGCGATGCAGTCGACGGGCACGTGCAGTTCTTCGAGCACCTTCAACACGCCAACGTGAGCGCCGCCCTTGGCACCGCCGCCGGCAAGGACGAGGCCGATCCGCGGCCGGCCGCTGGCCGGCGCCGGGTCCGCGCGGCAGGTGATCGCCAAACCCAGCAACAGGGTCGTGACAAGCGCGATTGCGGCGTGCGCGCGTGGCGCTAACAGGGTCGACATGATTCCCTCCCAGGCACCTGAAGCTTGGCCCGACGCGCAACCCGCGTGTGCGACCTTGGGCCTATTGTGGACACCGGCGCATCCACGGACCATTCGTGGCTATCATGGTAGGCGCGTTTGCGGCTGCCGCCGCAGTGGAATTGGAAGACTGCGGGGTTCGTGAGCAGGCAGGGACTCGCCGGGGTCGCCCATTGGGAGAATGCAATAGGGTGCTGGCGCGATGCGTGTTTCACCGATCCGTTCATGAGGAGTCCGGCCATGCGATCATTTCCCGCGCTTTGCGTTGCGGCCGTGTGTGGGCTCGCGCCGGCGCCGCGCGCCCATGCGGTTGAGGGTGCGCTCGGTCACACGATCACCGGCCAGCAGATCACGAGCTTTGCCGGCATCATTCCACCGGATCCCGGCTTCATCTGGCAGCTCGGCTACATACATTACAGCGGCGATATCGGCGGCGGGCGCGAGACCCCGATCGGTGGCGTCCGCGCGCTCAATCTGAGTGCGACGGCGGATATCGTCGCGCCCACCGCCGTCTACGTCTGGAACACACCGAAGGGACGCTGGAATTTCGCGTCGGTGCTTGCCGTGCCGTTCATTTCTCTCTCGGCGGATGCGGACTCGACGATCGGCCCGTTCGCCACGGACCTGCATGACAGTGACTCCGGGCTCTTCGACGTGACCTTCGTTCCCGTCATCGCAAGCTACCACGTGAGCGAAATGGAACACTGGTCGCTGGCGCTCTACGTCTATGCGCCGACCGGCGAATACACCGCTGGCAAGCTCGCGAATCCCGGTCTCAACATCTGGACGTTCTCGCCCACTGTCGGCTACACGCACCTTTATCTCAAGGGCGGCATTGAAGTGTCGGTCACGGGGGCCGTCGACTTCAACGGCGAGAATCCGGCGACTGACTACGACGGCGGCGACGTCTTTCGACTCGAAGCGCTCAGCATGCTGCGGACACCGAAGGGCTGGGGCGTCGGCATCGTCGCCGGGTGGCTCGACCAGATCACCGGGGACGAAGCGCCGAACCTGCCTGCATCCCTCAACGGCTTTCGCGGCCATTCACTCGCGGCAGGTCCGGCCTTCACTTACACGACGAAATTCGCCGGCGGCACGCATTTCGACGTGAATTTCCGCTGGATGTTCGAGTTCGACACGCAAGATCGCTTCAACGGCGACGGACCGCAGCTCAACTTCGCCCTGCATCATTAAAGCTTCCGGCCGAACCTTCAGCTGGCCGGTCTGGCCTTCCAGCGCTCGATAGCGACGAATTTGCCCTGGATACCCTTCGCTTCCTTCAGCATCGCGCGGCGCGAACGGCGGGAGGTGTCCCCGGCGTACTTCAATCTTCTGTTGCACCTCAGCGCGTGCCGCCGGGTCGCCGCCGCTCGCGCTCCAGGCCGTCCCGCCCCCGTCACGACGGGATAGCCTTTGTTCCGGCTGATCGCGTCCGTGAAAGTGACCGCTTCAGGCCTCGCCAGCTTATCCTTGTTCCAGTCCTTCGAGAACGAAACCCGAACCGGGTCGATCATCACCCGGGTGTCAAAACCGTCCATGAGCCGCCGAGGAATCAGTGCTGCGGAAACAGCAGGGTCACCGCGAAACGCAATCCCCATTCCGGCCCGTCACCCGGGGTTGCCATGTAGTAGCGAGCGCCGCCCGCGAAACTGACGGTCTGACTGCCCAGGCGCGCGACCTTCGAGTACATCAGGTTCATGGGCACGTTCCATTTTGCTCCGTACCAGTCGTAGGTCGATTCGAGGTTTACCGTCAACGTGCGTGCACCCGGAAACTGCTTGGCGAGGAACGGCTGGATGAACGTGCTACTGATTTCGGCACGGCTGTCGTTACCGGCCACTGACCAGATGTGATTTGCCAGGACGCCGCACGTCCAGCCGCCAGCCGTCTGCTTCACTGCCAGCACGC
The DNA here is from genome assembly GCA_035644395.1 of Steroidobacteraceae bacterium. Taxonomy (GTDB): domain Bacteria; phylum Pseudomonadota; class Gammaproteobacteria; order Steroidobacterales; family Steroidobacteraceae; genus JBGPLJ01. The sequence continues at coordinate 20,313 of DASQOR010000015.1, read as the reverse complement.
TCGGTCCAGCGCCCCACTTCTCGGTACCCAGCAGATTGTCCGTCGCGGTAGGCAGCAGAAACACCGGCCCGGCTGCGAGAATCCAGCCGCCCGCAGTCGGTTGTTTGGGGGAGAAGAAGAAAGTGGGTGTGGTATCGCTCAAGCCAAACTGGGTCCCAGAATTGCCGAACACGTCGTCCTCGTAGACGACCGGCATGATCAAACGCGTGATCAGATTCCAATTCTCATTGAGGCTCTTCGGGATGACGGGCTGGACATTCAGCGTGTGCTTTGTTCCATTCTCGGAACCCAGGTCGAAATCCACGTTGTACTGCAGCGGCACGCTGATCATCGATGACACGGGATTCGATAGCTTCTTGGCCAGCTCGTCGGCGCTGTCGGCGCACTGCACGGTGTGTGGAACGAATGCGACGACGGCGGCCGAGAGCACGGCTGTCACAATCTGCCTTGCCACTCTCTCCATGAGGTTCGCTCCTGAAGTGTGGAAGGTCATCCTGGTGTCCGCCGAGAGCAAGTTGCGTTCGGCGCCCTCGTGGTTCGCGCGCGCTGGCGCACAGGCACCGTGGTATTGCCGACAAAGAGCGAGTCGATCTCCGGCAACTTGCGCCGCTCCGCGTCACTTCGGCGGCTTTAAGGATGGTGTCCGGCGAATCCGCAAGCCGCCGGCCGTACCGCTAATGCGCGGGCGGAAACTTCTTCAGGAGCTTGGCCATGGCCTTGTCCAGGCGCTCCTGCTTCTTCTCCGGAGAGCCGCTCGTGCTCACCGTCTCGCTTGCGGATCCGCGCCACAGGAGCTGCTTCGCTACCGGATTATAGATATCCAGCACCAAGGTGCCGATGTCCACCGTGGACGTCGTTACGGATGCCATCCCTCCTCCGAATCGCCATCCCGGGGCCCCGAACGCATTGAGTTCCTTTTCCTGCTCAACCGCGACCTGGTAACCCACGTACAGGTCAACCGGGTCGGCATCCTTCTTGGTCAGCGACTTGGTCGCGAGCTGCTTGTCCACGGCCTGCTTGATCTGCTGGTCGAGGATCTGGTCCACCGCCGTGGCGCCCTCGACCGCGACCCAACGGTAGGTCCGGAACTTCGAGAAATCGGTCCCCGGCACATAGTTGGTACTGATGGATTGGCCAATCGCCGCGGCCGAGGCGAGGACGAGTAACGCAACGGCAAAGCGTCTGGCAAATCGGCTAAGCATGGGAAACATAAGTATGACCTTCCTTTCTCTGCTTAATCCTGGCGCAAAGATTTGAGATTCGTTGCCACAAGTCAATAAGCCTAAGGTCCTACGTCCTCGAATCAACTACGTGGGGCGACCGCGCACCAGCGATTTGATCCGCGTGCAGCCAGCCGTACTCGACGTGTGAACAGGCCCCTTAATCTCTACCGGGCTGACGAGAATTATCTTGCCGAAATGGCCGCTTCGCGCGAGACTTTACTTGGCTTCCATGGATCGGGTCTCCGTGCCCACAACGGAGACTGTCAGAGGTGGGCGCACGCAATCATGCGAGTGGAAGCCAGGGAACCGAACAACCCAGATGACCGTTGGGTTGTCGGGCAGTAGCCAGAACAAACAACAAGGTGACCTCATGAGCCATCCCTTTCGCGGCAATCGCGCGATCTTCGGATTCGCTTTGGCGTGCCTCGTCGTCTGCGTGCTCGCGGCTCCTGGCGCGACGCAAGCGCAAACAGCGAGCAAGCCGAACATTCTCGTCATCTTCGGCGACGACGTTGGCCAGACCAATCTGAGTGCGTACACGTTCGGCCTGGTTGGTTACAAGACGCCCAACATCGACCGGATTGCCAAGGAAGGCATGATGTTCACCGACTATTACGCGGAGAACAGTTGCACGGCGGGACGCTCGACGTTCATTACCGGACAGTCGGCGCTGCGTACCGGGATGTCGAAGGTCGGGGCTCCCGGTGCGCCGGTCGGCCTGCAGAAGGGCGACATCACCATCGCGCAGGCGTTGAAGCCGCTCGGTTATGCGACCGGACAGTTCGGCAAGAATCACCTGGGCGACAAGGACGAATACCTGCCGACCAACCACGGCTTCGACGAGTTCTTCGGCAATCTCTATCACCTCAATGCCGAAGAAGAACCGGAGCGACCCTATTGGCCGAAGGATGATCCTGCATTCCTCAAGAACTACAACCCGCGCGGCGTGATGCACACATTTGCCGATGGCAAGATCGAAGACACCGGGCCGCTTACTCGCAAGCGCATGGAAACGATTGACGATGAGACGACGGCCGCCGCGATCGGCTTCATGAAAAAGCAGGTCGACGCCAGGAAGCCCTTCTTCACGTGGATGAACTTCACCCGCATGCACATCTACACGCATGTTCGGCCCGAGTACCGCGGCAAGAGCGGCCTGCCCGGCAACGAGTATGCCGACGGCATGTGGGAGATGGATCAGAACGTCGGCAAGCTCCTCAAGGCCGTGGAGGACATGGGCATCGCGAACAACACCATCATCGTTTTCACCACCGACAACGGTCCGAACGCGTTCACCTGGCCCGATGCAGCGACGACGCCGTTCCGCTCTGAAAAGGATACCAACTGGGAAGGCGCCTTCCGCGTACCGGCGATGGTGCGCTGGCCGGGCAAGATCAAGGCGGGTGAAATTTCCAACGAAATTTTTTCCGGTCTCGACTGGTTCCCGACACTTCTCGCCGCTGCAGGCGACACCACGGTCAAGGATCGACTGCTTAAGGGATGGGCGCCGGCTGGCAGCAAGACGTCCTTCAGGAATCATCTCGACGGCTTCAACCAGCTGCCCTACCTGACGGGCCAGCAAGCGAAGGGCACGCGCACCGAGTTCTTCTACTTCAATGACGATGGCGATCTCGTTGCCATGCGCTTCGACAACTGGAAGTTTGTATACGCGGTACAACGTCAGGCCGGTCAGTTTGATGTCTGGGCAAATCCATTTACGCCCCTGCGCGTGCCGAGAATGTACAACCTGCGGATGGACCCCTATGAGCATGCGGACATTTCAGGCGATCTCTACGATCAGTGGCGGGTGGAGAACGTCTACCTGGTGGCCGATTCGGTCATCAGATCGGCGGCATTCCTTGAGACCTTCGTGGAGTATCCGCCCAGCCAGGCGCCGGCAAGCTTCTCCGTCGACCAGACCAGAAAGAGCGTGGATGAGCAGATCGCTGCCATGAAGAAGCGCGCGCCGTAGCGGCGTCGCGACGCGCGCTTGGCCGCAGCAGGAAGCTGCCGGACATCCAGAGCGAGCGGGTTCTTGTGCGCCATCTCAAGACTGCTCGGGAGGCAGTACTCCAATGTACACGCCCACACTGCGAATCGTGTACGCGCTGCTGACGGTTTTGGGGCTGGGCGCGTGCGGGGACCGGCCGTCAAACCAAGCGCCAACCACACAGGCTGCCGCAGCGGCGCCGTCGGGAACCGGGCCGGTGCCGTTCTCCTCAGAGGAACTTTCGCGCCGTACGCTCGCGCGCCGCGCCGTCGAAGCAGTGATCTGGGGCATGCCGGCGGTCAACGCCGAACTCATGTTCCAGGCCGTGGCGCAGGCCAAAGGAGACTTCAACCAGGTCGTTTACTGGTCGCGCCTTCCGGATTGGAAAAACCGGACGCTGACCCCGAACCCCGACGTCATCTACCTCCATCCCTTCTACAACACGAAGGACGTCGGGCCGATGGTGCTCGAAATTCCACCCGCCGATGAGGGGTCGATCACGGGCAGCATCGACGATGCATGGCAAGTGGCGCTGGAGGATGTCGGACCAGCCGGGGTCGACAAGGGCAAAGGCGGCAAATATCTGATCCTACCGCCGAGCTACAAGAATAGGGTCCCGGGCGGATACATCGCCCTGGCGTCGCAGACCTACACCGGATTCGTCATCCTGCGCTCCAATCTCAAGAGCGAAAGCAATGCCGACGTCGCCAAGGCGGTCGCGTACGGCAAGCGGATCAAGTTCTATCCGCTGTCGCAGGCCGCGAAAGCACCGGCGACGACGTTCGTCGATGTGATCGACGTCGTGTTCGACAGCACGATCCCTTACGACGTGCGCTTCTTCCAGACGCTCGACCGCTTCGTGCAGCGGGAGCCCTGGCTGGAGCGGGACAAGGCGATGATTGATCCGCTCAAGACGATCGGTATCGAAAAGGGCAAACCGTTCAACCCCGACGCCGACACGCAGAAAATTCTCAACGACGCCGTGCGCGAAGCGCATGCCTTGCTGGATCTCCAATACGAGGGCCTCTTCTCGCCGCCGTTCAACGAAGGCAGCCATTGGGCGCTGCCCGCGTCGCCGGCCGTGGTCGAAGGCATGCAGACGAATTTCGCCAAGCCCGACGCCTATGCCGTGGACGGTCGCGGCATCAGTTATTCCATGGCCTATTTCAGCGCCAAGCATCTGGGCGAGGGTCAGTTCTATCTGATGACCATCGTGGACAAGGACGGCAAGGGATTCGACGGCGCCAGCACCTATCGTCTCAACGTGCCCGCGAATGCGCCGGTCAAACTCTACTGGTCGGCGACCGTCTATGACCGCGCCACCCACGCGCTCATCCGCAACCAGCAGTGGTCGAGCCGCGCATCCAACACACCGGGGCTGCAGCAAGGCGCCGACGGTTCAGTGGACGTCTACTTCGGGCCCAAGGCGCCGGCCGGCAAGGAGGCGAACTGGGTCCCGACGAGCGCCGACGGAAAGTTCGAAGTGCTGTTCCGCCTCTACGGACCAGAAAAGCCGTTCTTCGACAAGGCGTGGAAGTTGCCGGACATCGAGAAGGTCTCGAATTCCTGAGTCGTGACAAGAGGCGATCTCATGAAAACCAGACTCACCCAGGCCGCGCTGGTGGCAACGCTGGCGCTGATCCCAACCCTAAACCTCCCGGCGCAGACCGCCGCGGCGCCCACCGTCGCCGTCGTGCCTGTCACCGCGGATAATTTCATCCGCGCCGAGTCGGATCTCTATTTCACCGCGATCGCCCTCAAGGAGGGCGGCTTTTGGAAACTCTACCAGCACCGCGACGTGTGGGCGATCGACCATCAGACCATAGTGCGGGGGAACCGCGACACGCTCTACTCGGACGGCGTGTTCGACCTCGCGGCGGGGCCGGTGACGATCACCCTGCCGGACACGGGCGGGCGCTTCATGTCGCTGCAGGTGATCGACGAGGACCATTATGTTCCCGCGGTCTTCTACGGCGCCGGCAGCCACACCGTCACCCAGGAGCAGGTCGGCACCCGCTATGTGCTGCTCGGTGCCCGCACGCTGGTCGATCCCGCCAAGCCGGGAGACCTCGACCAGGTCCACGCGCTGCAGGATGCGATCAAGGTGACGCAGAAGAGTCCCGGCCGCCTCGAGTTGCCCAACTGGGATCCCGTCAGCCAGAAAAAAGTGCGCGACGCGCTGATCGTGCTGAACTCGACGCTGCCCGACCTCAAGGGCGCCTTCGGCCGCAAGGAGCAGGTCGATCCGGTGCGGCACCTGATCGGCAGCGCCTCCGCCTGGGGCGGCAATCCCGACAAGGACGCCGTTTATCTCAATATCACGCCGAGCAAGAACGATGGCGTGACCACGTATCGCCTCACCGTCCGGGACGTGCCGGTGGACGGCTTCTGGTCCATCAGCGTCTACAACGCCAAGGGTTACTTCGAGAAGAACGCGCTTAACGCCTACGCGCTCAATAACATCACGGCAAAGCAGAGCCCGGACGGTTCGATTGCTTTCCAGTTCGGGGGCTGCAACGGCACGATGGCCAACTGCCTGCCCATTGTGAAAGGCTGGAACTACATGGTCCGCCTCTATCGTCCCCGCGCCGAGATCCTGAGCGGGGAATGGAAATTCCCGGCGGCTCAGCCACTGCAGTAGACGAGGTCAAGCCTGTGCACGGTGCATGGCGGCGCGGCGGGCACGCAATGGGCACGCACGCGCTGGCAACCTATTGATCGTCTGTGGTCACGGGTGGTGACGGTACGTCACCTAACTCACTGTTTTGAGTGCCATCCGGTTGGCTTCGGGACGTATAGGCCGCGGGATCGAATCCTTTCACTCCGACCGGTCCATGTAATAGCTCATCTGTTGCTGGAGTTTCAGGGCGAAAGGACAATTGCGCTCAGACGAGTGGATGAGTCGGCAGGATATTGGATTTGCACGGATCGATTTGAAATCATCGGTTCCATGAGTGCTGTCACACGACGTCAGTTCATCACGGCCGCCGCGGCGATCGGCGCCACTCTCGCCTGGAGCACCGGGCGGTCCGCGAAATCGAGACTGGACTGGCGCGAACGACGCGATCTTTACGCGGAAGGAGTGGCCTCCGGCGACCCCGAGCCCACCAGCGTCATCCTGTGGACGCGTCGTCCGTTCTCCGGTATCGAGCGAGCGACATTGACGGTGGAAGTGGCCGAAGACCCTGACTTCACTCGCGTGGTGAGCCAATCGCCGGCGCCCGTTCTGTCACGATCGGATTGGACGTGCCGGGTGTTGGTGGCGGGCCTCAGGCCGGCAACGGAGTACTGGTATCGGTTCATCGACGCAGACGGAAACGGAAGCCGGATCGGCCGCACCATCACGGCACCCACGCCACACGATGAACGGCCCGTGCGCTTTGCATTCGTTTCCTGCCAGTCCGTCAACGAGGGCGCGCAAAATGCCTATCGGCGGATGATTCACGACGATGAGCGCGCCGCACCGGGGCATCGGCTCGGGTTCGTCCTGCACCTCGGCGATTTCATCTACGAGGTCGTTGAGTATCCGGATGAAGTGAAGACTCGCTACGACCGGGCCATCTTCGACATCGGCCGCGTGCCGGACGCCCGCAAGGTCAGCAATTTTCATGTGCCGACCACGTTGGAGGGTTATCGATTCATTTACCGCGCGTACCTTCATGACCCTGATCTCCAGGACGCGCGTGCACGATTTCCGTTTGTCGGCATGTGGGACAACCACGAGTTTTCGTGGCAAGGCTGGCAAAGCAACATCCGGTACGGTGGCAATGCGGAGCCCGCGCAGGCGCTCAAAGTCGCTGCCAACCAGGCATGGTTCGAATACATACCCGCGCGCATACGCAAAGCATCGGGACCCTCCCTTGCAGCGTTCGATCCGCCGCACGTGGTGAACGCGCCGATTTCAGATCACGACGACGATGGGCTCGGTAACGAACCGAATAATCTGACGGCGATTGGCAGTCTCACCGGCTATCGATCCTTTCGCTATGGTCGTCACGTCGAACTGATCATCACCGACCTGTACAGCTACCGCATGGAGGAGCAGACGGGACGACCCGAAGCGGACGCCCTTACTGCGCAGGAATTCCCGGACTTCTATCCGCAGGACGCCCTCGAGATCATTGACGCCGGGCGTAGCTACAACCAGGGCCGACCGCCCGAGACGCTGACTTTTGGCGACGTCAAGATTCCGAATTTCCGCAAGAACGAGGCGCCATTCACGATTCTGGGCCGGGCTCAGAAAACGTGGTTCAAGCAAACGCTCACGCGATCCAAGGCCACCTGGAAGATATGGGCCGCCACCGGAGGCACGCTCGACTATCGAGCGGATCCGCAAAATCTTCCATCGGGCATGACCCGAACGTGGCCGGGCCAGGGCTTTGCCGGTTTCGGCGGTGGCGACATGGGCGCCGCGTTCAGCGAGCGTGGCGAAATATACGACTTGATCCGACGCGAAGGCATCACGGGCTTCGCCATCGTCGCCGGTGATCGGCATAGCTTTTGGGCGGGTTATGCAGCGAAATCACTGCCGCCGCACGCGTTTGATCCCGTCGGCATTGCCTTCATCACCGGTTCCCTGTCGGCGCCGGGAATGGTCGAAGCCTGCGAGCATAATCTTGCGAAGGATCACCCGCTGCGGCCTATCTATTTCGCCGATATTCCGGGCCGCGAGCGCCCGGAAGCGACGATCAACCTGACCATGCATCGCGGCGTTCGAAGTGCCATCGAATATGCGAAGTCCCGGGATATCGTGGCGGCGCGCGCACTGACGAATCCGGATGTCTCTCCGCACCTCACGTTCCTTGACATGGGTGGACACGGGTTTTCGGTCGTCACGGCGACGAGCGACGTTTTTGAAACGGAGTTTGTCTGTATTCCGCGCCCGATCGTGAGATCGACTGCGCCCGACGGCGGCCCGCTCCTCTATCGGGTCGTTCACCGAGCGCGGCGCTGGAGCAAAGGCGCGCGCCCCCAACTCGAACAGCAGGTCACCGAGGGCGATCCGTTTCTCTCTATCTGAGGGATGGTGGCTTCGGGACGTATAGGTCGCAGGTTGACATCCTGTCACCCCGACTAGTCTGATCAATCAGTTACGCCATCTTTCTCGACAACTTCTCGTCGAAAATTACCTCGCAAGTTGTTGATCCTTCGCCCGCCCTCCGTGCGCGCCACTCTATATATACGTGCGCGCAGCGCGGTGACTGATTTGCTCACTGTTTCGAGCGACCTCCACGTCGCTGATGTCGATGCATTGGTTCGGACGGGGTGCATTAATGACGACATGAAGTGCGCGATTACACCTGCGAAAGCATCTTTCCCCCGCCTCGCCTGCCTTTGCTTGCTGCTCTGGGGCGAACCGCCGGTAGCCTGCGCGGCAGCAACGGAGGGCCAGAGCGGTCCTCTGATTGTCCAGTCTCCCGATGGGCACCTTGCTATCGAGCTGTTCACGCGCGCCGCACCCGGAGCACCGAGCCAACTTCAGTATCGTGTTTCCCTGGCGGGCAAAGCCGTGGTCGATGCGTCGAACCTCGGAGTTCGCCTGAAAGTGGGTACCGAACTCGGCCGCGATTGCTTGGTGGTTGCCTCCGAGTCCGTCCAGGTTGACTCCGCGTTCGAACAATATCCAGGCAAGCGCAGACAGGTGATCGATCGCGCGACTGAAACGACGCTGACGCTGCGCGAGCGCGGAACTAAGCCACTGGAATGGCGGCTGGTGGTGCGGGCATACGACGATGGCGTCGCTTTCCGGTATCGGTTTCCGAAGCAGCCCGGTTGGTCGGATCTCGAACTTGCCGAAGAACATACGGAATTTGCATTCCCGGCCGGCGCGGTCGCCACGACATTGCCGCTCGAGAGCTTCACTACGTCGCACGAGGGTCGCTACGAACGGCGGCGCGTCGATCAAATTCGGGCCGACCAGCTGTTGGCCTTGCCGCTCCTGTTGGAGCTGCCGAAGGTCGGCTGGGCCGCCGTCCTCGAAGCGAACCTGACCGACTACGCCGGAATGTATCTGGCACGCGGAGCAGCACCAGGAGCCCATTTGATTAGCCGGCTTTCGCCCCGCCCGGACGATCCGAAGAGTGCCGTGCGCGCGACCTTGCCCCATGACTCGCCCTGGCGCCTGATCCTGATCAGCAAGGACGCACGGCAACTCATCGAATCGGACACTATACTCAAGCTCAATGCGCCGAACGTGATTGCAGACACTTCGTGGATCAAGCCCGGCAAGACCACGTTTCCGTGGTGGAACGATTACTTCGAAGTGGGCATGCCGTTCAAAATGGGTCTCAACACGGAGACGGCCAGGCACTACATCGATTTCTGCGCAGAGTACGGCATCCCGTATCACACGCTCGACGGGATAAACGACCTCGCCTGGTACGGCGGGCACATCGCTCCCTACGAAGGCGCCGATATTACGAAGGGAATTGAAGGGCTCGATTTCCAGGAAGTCATCGACTATGCGCGGCAGAAGGGCGTGCGGATTCGGCTGTGGATGCACTGGCAAGCGGCGAAGCAACACATGGCTCGCGCCTTTCCGCTCTATCACGCGTGGGGCATCGAAGGCGTCATGATCGACTTCATGGACCGGGACGACCAGGAGATGGTCGATTTCCAGCGCGAGCTCTTGCAGCTGGCCGCCGACAATCATCTGACCGTGACGTTTCACGGCGTCGCGGCGCCGACGGGCCTCGAGCGGACGTTTCCGAATCTGCTCAGCAGCGAGGCGGTGCGCAATCTCGAGTACGACAAATGGGACGACGACGGCGTGACGCCCGAGCACGACGTCACCGTGCCGCTCACGCGCATGCTCGCGGGACCGATGGATTATCACCAGGGCACGCTTCGCGGTGTGCCGCTCGAGCAATTCAAGCCAAGGATTACGGAGCCCGTGGCGATTGGCACGCCCGTCCGGATGCTCGCCTCCTATGTCGTGCTCCAGAATCACTTGCCGATGATGGCCGACTATCCGACGGCTTATCGCCGGCATCCGCTCACACGGGTCATGTCCATGATTCCGACCACCTGGGATGACACCCGCGCGCTGGTTGCGCGCGTTGGCGAAGAAATCGTCATCGCGCGCCGCAGTGGCAATGACTGGTGGATCGGTGCGATGACGGATCGCCACGCCAGGAAAGTGCAGCTCTCGCTCTCCTTCCTGCCGGCCGGAAAGTATCAGGCGGAAATCTACCGGGATGATCTCGCCGCGGCACACGGCTTCGGACGCGAGACGCGCGACGTGACAAAGACCGACGAGCTCAGCCTACGGCTCGCCGAATCGGGTGGCGCGCTGGTCCGGTTGACACCGGTTGCGGATCGTACCGGCGACTAGTGAAAGAGCGCCGGGCCCGCGAGCGGCTGCAACTCGCCGCCGGCGGCTGCCCAATCGACCCGGAACGCGGCACCGCCCTCCGACTGGTAGTACCACAGGCTGATTTTGTGAAACCCCTGTCGCAAGGGAATGTGGCCGGTGACGAGCTGCGGCGCGTGGTTGCCGTCGTTCTCGATCACCACTTCATCGTCGATGCTGAGGACCGATCCGTCGTCCGACTCCACGGCAAATCGGTAAAAGCTGTCCGTCTCCACCTTGACGTAGCCGTCGAAGCGCACTCCGAACTTCGACGTCCGGCCGAATTGCTCGAGGTCGAGCGCACTGGTGGTTCCGCTCGCGACTGGCGTGCCGCTTTTGATGTCCCGCACCGTCGTAAAAGTGCCGTCGACGAGCGCGAACGACAGCCCCGGTTCGGGGCTGACGCCGGCAATCGCCTCTCGATAAGGCCGGCGCAGGAAATGGGCGCTATAGACCGCACTACGCCGGCCGACGGGTGCCGTGACCAGCACGTTCAGCGTCGTCTTCTGCTCCATCGGTAGCGGAATCTGCAGCGGAGCCTCGTAGCGTGGAGAGGCATCCGTCGGATCGCTCCCGTCGAGCGTGTAGTGGATCGAGCTCCCCGCGACCATCGAGGTGAGAGCGACGGTCGTGCGATCTGCCGTCGTCGTGTAGAAGTCCTCGAGTCCATCGGGCTCGGGAATGCGATAACGCACGTCCTGCTTGTCGAGGCGTCCGAGCTGATAGCGCAGGCGACGCTTGAAGTCTTCGTAGTCCTTGCCCGCCGCCGGCGACCACACCGCTTCCGACAATGCCAGGAGGCGCGGAAACACCATGTACTCGACATGCTCGGGCGTCGCGATGTACTCGGTCCAGAGATTCGCCTGGGCGCCGATGATTTGTCTGGCATCGTCCGCGCTCAACTCTTTCGGCACCGGTTCGTAGCCATAGACCTTGGCGAGCGGGACGTAGCCGCCAATGCTCACGGGCTCGCGGTTGCGATCGCCCTGGTTGTAATCGAAGTAGCAGTAGTCGGTGGGCGTCATGATGGCCGGATGCTTCTGGCGAACCGCTTCGACGCCGCCCTCCTCCCCGCGCCAGGACATCACGATCGCATTCGGCGCGAGCCCGCCCTGCAGGATTTCGTCCCAGCCGATCATCCGCCGATGCTTCGACGTGAGGAACCGTTCGATGTGCCGCAGGAAATAGCTCTGCAGCTCATCCTCGTCCTTCAGGCCCTCCCGCTTCAGGATGGCCTGGGCTTCGGCGCTCTGCCGCCAGCCTTCCTTCTCGACTTCGTCGCCGCCGATGTGAATGTACGGGCTCGGGAAGAGTTCAATGACTTCGCTCAACACGTTCTCGAGGAAAACGAACGTTTCCGCTTTCGGGCAAAAGGCGACGGCGCTCTCGACCGGCGCGCAGCCGAGCTCGGGGTACGCTGCGCGAGCGGCACCGGAGTGGCCCGGCATCTCGATCTCGGGAATCACCGTGATGAACCGCGCCCGCGCGTAGGCAACGATCTCCCTGATCTGATCCTGCGTGTAATACGCGACGTAGGCAGGGTCATCTGGGTTTAGCGACTTTCCCTGCGTCAGCTTCGGATAGCGCTTGATCTCGATGCGCCAGCCCTGATCGTCGGTGAGATGCCAGTGGAAACGGTTGATCTTGTATTGCGCGGCGACGTCGAGAAGTTTCTTGAGGAACTCGACCGAATAGAAGTGCCGCCCGACATCGAGCAGGAGCCCCCGGTAGCCGAAACGCGGAGCGTCGGTGATTTCAACGGCCGGCAGCTCGATCGTCGGTACGAGATCGAGCGGCAGCAATTGCGTCAGCGTCTGCATTCCATAGAACAGACCCGCGGGCTTGCCGGTCACGCGAATGACTTTCGGTTCGATCCGCAGTCGATAGCCCTCGTCTGGCAGGTCCCGGCTGCCGCTCTGGCTGAATGAAATGCTGTTCTCGCCGCGAGGCCGCGTGCCAACGACCTTGAGTCTGAGGCCGTGCTGTCCGAGCAGGTAATCGTTGAAGAGCTCAGCGACGCGGCGCGACTCGTCATCGCCTGCCAGGATTCGAGTCTCGCTGGTGAGCAGGAATGTGCCGTTCAATGTTTTCAGCGAGACCGGCCGCGGCACGACATTGACGTCTGCCGGCGCCGGCGATTGCGCAACGGCAGCGGCTGCGGCACCGAGCAGAATCAGCAGCGCGAAGATCGGCCGAGCCTGGATCATCGCTTGTGCTCGCCCGCAAGCGTTTCGTAGGCAATGCGTTGCAGCGCAACCGCCTGGGCCGGCGACATTCCGAGTTCGCCCGCGGCCTTTTCCTTGCGTCCCAGGCTGCGCGGATCGTGGCCGGTGACGCTGCCGAAAATCACGAGCGCGGCGAGGTAGTAGCCGTCCACGCTCGCATGGTAGCCGTCGGCGGCCCAGAGATTGATCTGATCGGGGCCAACGCCCTGATCGGGATTGCGTGCGGCGATTCCTTCGGTGATGGCCCGATTCCAGGCCTGGCCTACCGGTATCACCGCGCGGATATATAGAGAGTGGCCGGCGGCCTGGTCATATGCGGCGCGTATGTCTATCGCCATGGTTTCGATCGGTTTCCCGAACCAATGACCGGATGCAGGATAGGTTTGATCGGCTCGCGACCAGGTGGCGACCAGGCACACGTCAACCCGCGGATTCGAAGCGTGGAACAGCTCGGCGAGCCGCGACGAGTAGTCGATGATCTTGCCGGCATCGCCGGGCTTGTCTGCGTCGAGCGTGCTGTAGCCCTGCACGACCACATGGTCCCAGGCGCGTGCGATGAGCGCCGCCTTCTGCTCGTAGTGAAAATCGAGGTTCATGCCGGAGGCCGTTTCAAGACTCACGTCATAGGCGAGTCCCGCCTCGCGCGTGAAGGTCTTGAACAAGGCGGGCACGCCACCGATGCGTTCGTGATTGAGGTCGGTCACGGTCTCAGGCCTGTAACCCTGCACCAGCGGCGTCGCCCCGCCGAACATGAAGCTGTTACCGACGAACAGGATCGTTGCAGCGCATGCCGGGGCCTGCAGCCCGGCGAGGCCCAGCAGCACCGCAGCAATTGGAATGCGCTTGCGCATCGGGCGGATCATTACATTCTCCCGGGACAATTGTCTTGCGTCCCTGGGAGACCCTTGGTTACTCTCGCCGCAAAGAGAGAGGAACGACCCCAGTGGCCGGACAGGATATAAAGCGCAGAGAGGTCCTGCGCGCCATCGGCATCGCCGTTGTCGCGTCCCATTTCCCCGGCTTCACGAAGTGGGCCTACGCGGGCGCGCATGAACATGCCGGCACCGAGCCGGCACCGGCGCGTCCGCAAACCTATGCGCCACAATTCTTCTCGGCCGGGGAATTTGCGCACATCGAGCGCCTCACCGAGCTGATCATTCCGAGCGACGAAACGCCGGGCGCACGAGAAGCCGGGGCCGCCGAGTTCGCCGATTTCATGGTGGCGCACGACACGGAGCAGCAAAAGCCCATGCGCGCTGGCCTCGAGTGGCTGAGTGCGCAAAGCCAACGCCAGTTCGCCCACCCGTTTCTCGAGCTGAGCGAAGCGCAGCAGAGCTCCCTGCTCGAGCCCCTCGCCTACAAGGCCAAGTACCGGGAAGGCGAAGAAGCCCCGCGCGAGTTCTTCCGGCGCTTGAAGGAACTCACCGCGATGGGCTTCTACTCGAGCGAAATCGGCTACCGCGAACTCGACAACCCGGCCTCGCGTTTCTACTCCGCCTCTCAAGCGTGCCCGCACGTGAACGATCCAGCTCACCAGCATCTTCCGCCGCCCAAGTGGTGATGAGCGTGACCAGGACCTATGACGCGATCGTGATTGGAACCGGAGCCGGCGGCGGCATGGCCATCAAGACGCTGACGGAAGCGGGCCTCAAGGTCTGTGCGTTGAATGCGGGACGCCGGCTCGATCCGAACAAGGACTTCCGCCACCATCGCATGCCCTGGGACATGAAGTTCCGTGGCTTCGGCGACCCGGCGAAACGCGCCGAATCGTATGGCTACATGGACAACGAATGGGTCGAGGGCGTGTGGGAACACGAAATCCCATTCACGACCGCGCCGGGGACCCAATGGATGTGGCCGCGGTGTTTCGCCGTCGGCGGCAAGACCAATTTCTGGGGCCGATCGTCCGCGCGCATGGGCGATATCGATTTTCGCGCAGGGTCGCTCTCGGGTGCCGGCATCGATTGGCCGCTCGAGTACCGGGAAATCGCGCCGTTCTATAGCCGCGTCGAGCGGATGATCGGCGTCGCGAGCACCGTGCAGAACCGCCCGAGCAACCCGGACGGCGAGTACCTGCCCGCCTTCAATTTCCGCTGCCTCGATCACATCCTGCAGCAAGGCGGCCAGAAGATCGGCATCCCCTATCTGCCCGATCGCATCGCGCAGCTCACGCAGAATCACGAAGGGAGCCCCGCCTGCCACTTCTGCGGCGCCTGCACGACCGGTTGCGACACGGGCTCGTTCTTCTCGACACCGTGGCGATTCCTGCCGCGCGCCGAGGCGACCGGCAATCTGGAATTGAGGACCAACGCGCTCGCGAAAAACATCCTGGTCGACAAGAACGGCCTGGCGAGCGGCGTGGCGTACGTCGATCGCACGACGGGGCAGGAAGTCGAAGTGCGTGCCCGCGTGGTGGTCGTGGCCGCCTCGTGCCTCGAATCCGCCCGGATCATGCTGAACTCGAAGTCGCGCATCTGGCCGGACGGCATCGCGAACTCGAGCGGTGAGCTCGGACGCAACCTCTGCGACCACCTGTACGGCTCGTCGGCCGACGGCTATCTGCCGCAATTGCTGGGACAGCCGAGCTTTCCGGACAACGTTGGCGACAACCAGATTGCGTGGCTGCCGCGCTGGCAGAACCTCAAGAGTCCCCACGAGGAGAAGTTCGCGAACGGCTACTCGGTCTACCCCTGGGGTGGCTGCATGGAGTACCCGTGGAACGTCGTGTACGTCGAGGGATTTGGCGCATCGTACAAGCGCGAGGTCAAGCGGCGCTATCCGACACCGATCAGCTTTTCGATCCAGGCACCGTCGCTCCCCTCGCCGGCCAACTACCTCGACCTCGATCCCAAGGTTAGCGACAAATACGGCCTTCCGGTCGCGCGCCTGCATTTCAAGTGGGACGACAACGTGCTGCAGATGTTCGAGCATTCGAAGCAAGCCTGCGCGGAACTCCTGCACGCGGCGGGCGGGGTCCATGAAGGGGCCGCGAAAGAACCCAACATGCCCGGCTGGAGCCTGCACGAGACCGGCACCTGCCGCATGGGCAATGACCCGAAGCATTTCGTGACCAATCGCTTCGGCCAGACCCACGACGTGAAGAATCTCTACGTGTGCGACGCCAGCGTCTTTCCCAGCTCGACGGACAAGACGACGACCATCAGCATCATGGCGTTTACGCTCCGCACCTGCGATCACATGCTCGATAACTTCAAGAACGGCGTGCATCGCCGCGCCTGATGACTCGTGCACGGATCCTGCCGGGCCTCGCGTTACTGACGCTTGCTCCCTTTGCCGGCGGAAGCGATGTGAGCGCCTATCTCGGACGCTGGGACCTCACGTTGAAATCGCCGGAGCGGGATTACGCCCTATGGCTGGAAATCACGCGGCACGACGCAGGCATTGAAGCACGCCTCGTCAGCCGCTGGGGTCATGCGCGGTTGCTCCCGATCGCCGAACTCGTGAAGGGCGGAATCCGGCTCGTGTCACCGAAGGAAGAAGAAGGGCGCACGGACGGCGACATGATTTTCGAAGGGCGGCTCCAGGGGAATTTCCTGGTGGGAACAACGAACGGACTGGACGGGACCGACTGGAGTTGGCGCGGCGAACGCGCGCCGTCCCTCGAGCGCATGCGCACGCCGAAATGGGGATCGCCAGTGAACCTCTTCAATGGCAAGGATCTTCGGGGCTGGCATGCGACGGATCCCAACGCCAAACCAGCGTGGCGGGTTGAGGAGGGAACGCTCGTGAGTCCCGGACGCGGCGCCGATCTCGTGAGCGATCGAACCTTCGACGATTTCAAGCTGCATATCGAATTCAACTGCACGCCGGGATCGAACAGTGGCGTGTACCTGCGCGGGCGTTATGAAGTGCAGGTCGAAGACGACCCGGAGCCGGTACCTCCCGAGCGGGGCCTCGCGGGCATTTACGGATATCTCGCACCGTCGACGCCCGTCGAGCGCAAACCGGGCATCTGGCGGGCTTACGACATCACGCTCGTCGGCCGTCGCGTGACCGTCGTGCTCGATGGCGTAACGCTCATCGACAACCAGGAGATTCCGGGTATCACGGGCGGCGCACTCGACAGCCGAGAGGGGCTGCCCGGGCCGATCTACCTGCAGGGGAGCGAGGATGGTCGCGTCGACTATCGCAATATCAGGGTGACGCCGGCCTCGCGTAACTGAGTCCGTAGCCGAGCGGCCAGCTTGCCCCACGCTCCTTCTCCGCGTGCCCCGTGCCGGGCGGATCAATATCCTTCGGCCAATGGAAGGGCAGCCGGCCGCTGAAATCAAAACGCGGACGTCCCTTGGCGTCGCCAATCAGCACATCAGCGATGCCGCCGCCTTCCGTGCCCGGCAGCCAGGCGGCGACGAACCCGTTGCTGGCATCGATCTCCGGCTGCATCCACAGCGGCCGGCCGCTCAGAACGATGCTCACCGTCGGGATGCCGGAGCTGCGGAGCTGCCACAGCTGCTCCAGCATTTCACGATCATTGTAGATTGCGACTTTCACGTCGCCGTGATTCTCGGCGTAGGGCAGCTCACCGTAGACGATCACTGCGACGTCGGGCCGGTCCGCTCCGGTGAGGTCCGAACCGTCGACGAGCCGGCCGCCGGATGATTTCAGCGCGCGCTCGAATGCCGTGCGGATCGACTCGCCGGCCGGGAAATCCGCGTTGGTCGTATCGTTCGTCTGCCAGGTGAGCGACCAGCCCCCGCACTGCATCGGCAGATTGTCGGCGCCGGGCCCGGTCACGAATACCCGCGCCGACGATCGGATGGGCAGCACCTTATCGTTCTTGAGGAGCACGAGCGACCTGCGAACGGCTTCGCGCGCGGCGGCGTGGGCCGCCGTTGAATTCAACAGGTCGAATCGTCCCTCGTACGGACGCCCGGCCTCGAAGAGTCCCAGCTTGATTTTCACGCGCAGGATCCGGCGCACCGCGTCGTCGAGCCGCGCGGCGGGAATGGCGCCGGACCGCACGTCGGCGATCGTGTTCTCGTAGAGCTCCTTCCAGTGATAGGGCGCCATGAACATGTCGACGCCCGCGTTGATCGCTTCAGGACAGTGATCGCTTCGGCAGCCGGGCACCCGCGCATGACCGTCCCAGTCGCCGATCACGAAGCCCTCGAAGCCGAGACGCCCCTTGAGTATGTCGGTGAGGAGCGGCCGGTTGGCGTGCATCTTCACGCCCTGCCAGCTCGAGTAGGACGCCATCAAGGTCATGACACCGGCGTCGATCGCGGCGAAGTAGCCTTGCGCATGGATGCGGATGAGATCGCTCTCGGACGCGCGATTGTCGCCGGTGTCGATGGCATCGAGCGTGCCGCCCTCGCCGACCCATGACTTGCCGGTCGCCGCGATCCTTCCGGCCTGCAGCTTTGCGGAGAGTTCCGGCGGGCCTTGCAAACCCTCGATGGCCGCACGGGCATAGTCGCGCACGATCGACGGATCCTCGCTGAACCCTTCATAGCTTCGGCCCCAGCGCATGTCCTGCGGCACGGCGAGGGTCGGCGCGAACGTCCAGTCGATGCCGGTCGCCGCGACGCCTTCGGCCGTGATGACAGCGATGCGCCGTACGAGCCCGGCATCGCGCGCCGCGCCGAGTCCGACGTTGTGCGGAAAGATCACGGCGCCGGGCATGTTGCTGTGACCGTGCACGGCATCGATGCCGAACAGCAGCGGGATCGCGACGTGACCTGCGCGAGGCTCGACTGCGGCTAAGTGGAAGCGGCGCGACAGCTCCAGCCACTCCAGAGGCGTCGCACGATCATCGCCCTTCGGACCGCCATTGCCGCCGGCGAGAATCGAGCCGAGCGGATAGCGCGCGAGATCTTCCGGCACGATCGCGCTGATATCGGTCTGGATGATCTGTCCGACCTTGTCTTCGAGGCTCATGCGCCGAAGCAAGTCGTCGATGCGCGCTTCCGTCGCGCCATCAACGAGGCCCCGGCTGTGGGCTTGCGGCCACAGATCCGGATGCACGCTGCCGTTCGCGGGCGGCGGGGCCGCCGCGGCAAGACAGCCCAGCCAGAGCGCGCAGCCGCACGCGGCCAGGCGGATTGTGATCTCGGCTGTGGACACGAAGCGCCCCGTCAGGCCTGGTGGAGAAAGTCGCGGTACCACGCGCCGCTGTGTTTGAGACGCCGCTGCTGCGTGTCGAAGTCGACGTGCACGAGACCGAAGCGGCGCGTGTACCCTTCAGCCCATTCAAAATTGTCCATGAGCGTCCAGGCAAAGTAGCCCTTCACCGGCGCTCCCTGCCCCATGGCATCGCGAAGCGCGAGGAGATGCCGCTGCAGGAAGCGACAGCGGGCGGCGTCCTCGACGATACCGTCCGGCGCGAGCCGGTCTTCGTAGCTCGCGCCATTTTCCGTGATGTAGATTTCTCGCGGCGCATATTCCCGCTGGATGCGCCCGAGGAGCGCGGACAATCCTTGCGGGAAAACTTCCCAGCCGAGGTCCGTCAACTCAGCGCCGGGTGTCGCCACGACGCGCGCGGAGAGCGGCCCGTCCTGCGGCGCGAAGGCTATGGTTTCCGGAAAATAATAGTTCACGCCGAGGAAATCGGTCGGCGCGGCAATGGCCTCGAGATCGCCGGCTTCGACCTGCGGCGCATCCTTGCCGCAGAGTGACCAGACGTCCGCCGGATACCCGCGCCCGTAGAGCGGATCGAGGAACCAGCGGTTCCTCAAGCCGTCGTAGCGCTGCGCCGCCGCGATGTCTTTTTCGCCGTCGCTCGCGCCGTGCGGCGGATGCAAGCTGAGTGCGATGCCGACCGTGGCGTTGCGCACGTTGGCACGCAGCACGGGAACGGCCTTCCCATGCGAGAGCAGCACGTGATGGCAGGCCTGAAGCGCCGATCGCCAGCTCTTGATGCCCGGCGCGTGCGTGCCTTCATAGAAGCCGAGAAAGGCCGTGCACCAGGGCTCGTTGTGCGTGATCCAGTGACTCACCCGGTCGCCAAGCCTCCGGCTCACCGTGTCGGCGAAAACCAGGAACTCCTCGACGGTGTCGCGATGCGCCCATCCCCCGCGCTCCTGCAATCGCTGCGGCAGGTCCCAGTGGTACAGCGTCGGCCAGGGCTCGAGCCCGCGCTCGAGCATGCCGTCGACGAGGCGCGAATAGAAATCGAGACCGGCCTGATTCGCGGGCGCGCCGGGGCCCGACGGCAGGATGCGCGGCCAGGCGATCGAGAATCGGTAAGCGGACAGGCCGAGCTCGGCCGCGAGATCGAGATCCTCCGGCCAGCGTCGATAGTGATCGCAAGCGACGTCGCCGCTCGAGCCGTCCCGGATCCGGCCCGGGTCCCGGCAGAAGCGGTCCCAGATCGATTCGGCACGGCCGTCCGCGGTTGCGGACCCTTCGATCTGGTAAGCCGATGTCGAACACCCCCAGCGAAAGTCGGCGGGGAATTCGCAGCGGCGCAGGGTCAGGGCCTCGGCTATGGGTGGCATGGTCATCGGGCGCCTAATCTACCTCAGGACTGGAAAGGTTCCCACTCCCGGGAATATGCCGTTTACG
>DASQOR010000014.1:0-11873 GCA_035644395.1 Steroidobacteraceae bacterium | reverse complement strand
GTTGTATTCGATGCCTTCGCGCTGTTGCTGCTCGCTAAACGAAACGCTGAAGTCGAAGTTGAATTCGCCGCCGACCGAAGACGCCCAGGGGAACGTCCAGCCCATCCGCCGCTTGTACGCCTGCAGCTTCGCGAGCGGCGCCCGTGAGATCGCCCAGAGCATTGCGTCGTGATTGGCCAGGTGGACGGCGATGCCGTTGAAGCCGTCCGCGATCGCGGAGCAGTGCGGACACCCCGCCTTGTAGTCGGGCCCGAACATGAAGTGATAGACGAGGAGCTGCGAGCGCCCCTGGAAGAGGTCCGCGAGCGCTGCGCTCCCTGTGTCGGTGTCGAATCGATACGCCTTCTCGACGCGCACCCACGGCAGTGCCTGGCGCTGCTTTGCCAGCTCGTCGGCGCGCCGCGTGTGCTCCTTTTCCGCCTGCAGCAGCTCGAGCCGCCTCTCGAACCAGTCCTTGCGTGTTCCAACGGTGTGTTTGCTCATCGCTCGTACTCCTGTGTTTGTGGGGTATGAGGTAGCCTACGCTGGGCACCGCGATCGATGAGAGTGACAAATGTGACGGGATTTCCATGGACAGCCTGATCACCGCGGCAGCGCGGGCTTTGGCCGCGGGCGATCCCCTCGGCGCCTTGAAGCGGATTGCGCTCCGCGACGACGCGCCGGCGCTCGCGCTGCGCGGCATCGCGATGGCGCAGCTCGGCGATCTCGCCAAGGCAAAAGTGCTTCTCAAGAGTGCGGCGCGAGCTTTCGGCCCGAAGGAGGCCGTGGCCCGCGCGCGATGTGTCGTCGCCGAAGCTGAGGTTGCGCTCGCCTCGCGCGAATTGGGCTGGCCCACGAAAGCGCTTGAAGCGGCGCGAACGACACTGGAAGCGCACGGCGACCGCGCGAACGCCGCGCACGCGCGCTATCTGCAGGCCCGGCGATTCCTTTTGATCGGCCGCGTCGACGACGCCGAACGCACGCTCGCGACGCTCGACGCCACGCGCTTTCCACCGGCGTGGCGAACCACGCACGAACTGATCGCCGCAGGGATCGAGATGCGTCGATTGCGGACGCAGGCGGCGCGCGCGGCGCTGGCGCGGGCCACGGAGGCCGCCATTGACGCCCGCGTCCCCGCGCTGATGGCGGAAGTCGAGAGTGCGCTCCGCACACTGAATGCGCCTGCCGCGCGGCGGATCTCGAAGGGCGGGGAACAACTGCTGTTGCTCGACGACGTGGAGGTGTTGCTGGCGTCGAAGGCGTTTGTCGTGGATGCCTGCCGTCATGTCGTGCGTCACGCCGGCGTTGTGATCTCGCTCGCGAAGCGTCCCGTGCTGTTCACACTGGTGCGCGCGCTTGCCGAGGCGTGGCCGGAAGATGTGGCGAGGGACGCGCTCGTCGCGCGCGCGTTCCGCTTGAAGCTCGCCGATGAATCCCATCGCGCGCGCTTGCGTGTCGAGATGGGGCGGCTGCGCAAGGCGCTTCGACCCATCGCCGATGTGAGCGCGACGAAGCGTGGGTTTGCGCTCGTGCCGCGCCGCGCGCGTGAAGTCGTCGTGCTGGCACTGCCCGTGGACGTGGAACACGCGGCGGTGCTCGCCTTTCTCTCCGATGGGGAGTCCTGGTCGAGCTCGGCCTTGGCGCTGACGCTCGGAACGGGGCAGCGCACGGTGCAGCGCGCACTCGAATCACTGGCGGCGGCCCGCAAGGTGCAGTCGTTCGGTCTCGGACGAGCGCGCCGGTGGATGACGCCGCCTGTCCCGGGATTCACGACGACGTTGTTACTCCCGGGCCCGCTGCCGATCGACTAGGATGGCAGCATGCGTACATCAAAAGCCGACATCATTCGCGAGTACGGTCCCTATCCGGGTTCCGAGCAGGTAGCCGGCGTATCGTTTGACGGCGAGAACGTCTGGGTCGCGCTCGGCGACAAGCTGAGTGCCGTCGATCCGCAAAGCGGGCAGCTGCTGCGCTCGATCGACGTTGCCGCGCATGCGGGTACGGCCTTCGACGGCAAGCACCTCTTCCAGATCGCGGAGAACCGCATCCAGAAGATCGATCCGAGGTCCGGCAAGGTGCTCGCGACGATCCCTGCGCCGGACAGCGGCAGCAACTCCGGCCTCGCCTGGGCGGAAGGCACGCTCTGGGTGGGGCAGTACCGCGACCGGAGGATCCACCAGATCGATCCCGAGACCGGCGCGATCCTGCGCACGATCGAATCGAACCGCCACGTCACGGGCGTCACCTGGGTCGACAACGAACTCTGGCACGGGACCTGGGAAGGCGACGACAGCGAATTGCGGCGGATCGATCCAAAGACAGGCGAGGTCCTCGAGCAGATCGAAATGCCGCCCGGCGTGAACGTTTCAGGGCTCGAGTCCGACGGCGGCGACCGGTTTTTCTGTGGAGGAGGCAGGACCGGGAAGGTGAGGGCGGTCCGCCGGCCCAAACGCGGCGCGGCGTAATTCCGGTTACGCGCCGTCCTTCGGTCGATTGAATTCGGCGTCGATCACGATGACGATGCCCATGACAGGATTCAAGCGTTTCGGGATCGCAGTCGAGTGTCGCGTCCAGATCGCGAAATGAACCGTGTTTCTGCGAAAACCCGATGTGGTCGATCGTAAACGCCAGGTCGACGTGCGTTTTCTCGAAATGAGAAGACACAAACCTGTTCGCATGGCTACGTCGCTACCTCAAGAGTTCCCGACACTCCGAATCGGTGCAATGATCGACTCGGAGGCATCGAATGGGCAAGTGGATTCACAGGATCGCGGACATCCGGCCGAACGAGATCACTGCCGGTGTGCTCGCCTTTGCCTGCAATTTCGTCCTGCTCGGCAGCTACTACATCCTGCGGCCGGTGCGCGATGCGATGGCAATGGTCTTCGGCGTCGACCAGTTGCAGAATCTCTTCACCGGCACTCTCCTCCTGACGCTCCTGTGCTCGCCGCTATTCGCGTGGCTAACCGACACGTTCAAGCTCTCGCGGGTGCTGCCGGGCGTGTTCGGGTTCCTGATCCTCGATCTCCTGGCCTTCTGCCTCTGGTTCCATACCGCTCCCGACAGCCGCTGGCTCGCGGCCGGGTTCTACTGGTGGTTCAGCGTCGTCAATCTCTTCATGATTTCGGTGTTCTGGAGCCTGATGGTCGACGTCTTCACGCCGACCCAGGCTGCCCGTCTGCTCCCTGGCATCACCGCCGGCGGTAGCCTTGGAGCGATCGCGGGTCCGCTCGTTGCATCGCTATTCGTCAAGCGCATTGGCGTCGCCGGCCTGTTGCTGGTCGCTGCGGCCGGGCTAGCGATCGTCGTCGTTCTGGTGAGACGGCTCATTCGGGAAAAGCATCGCCTGCAGGAAGCGCAGGCGGAGACGCAACGGTCCACGCTCGATCACAAGTTGCCGGGTACGTTTATCGACGGCTTCCGCGCCCTGTTCACATCCCCGTACCTGATGAATCAGGCGCTCTTCATGCTGCTGATGACATGGGTCGCGACTATCGGCTATTTCCTGCAGACCGAAATTATTTCCAAGGCATTTGCCGGGCTCGCCGAGCGCACGCAGGCGCTTGCGGACATCGATATCGTCGTGAATATCTGCTCGGCGCTGGTGGCGATGTTCGGCCTGAGCCGCTTCATCAAGCGCTTCGGCGTCACCGGGAGCCTCGTGCTGAATCCCATCCTGGTGGCGATTTCCTTCGTCCTCATGGCGCTGTCGCCGACTCTCCTGATGCTGCAGGCGATGCAAGCCCTGCGGCGCGTGACTCAATACGCCATCGCGCGCCCGAGCCGTGAAATGTGCTTCACCGTCGTCGAGCAGGAAAGCCGCTACAAGGCCAAGAACATCATCGATGTCGTGGTGTACCGCTTCGGCGATCTCTCTTCCGCCTGGGCGCAAGCGGGCCTGAGAGCGCTCGGTTTCGGCATGGGCGGGGCGCTCGGCCTGGGTGTCGGCATCTGCGGCTTGTGGGGCGTGGCCGCATGGAAATTGGGTCGCCAATATGAAGCGAAGAGGGCGCAGACTGCGCCAGAGCGCGACCACGCTGCGACTGCGGCGACATGACTGGAGGAAATGAAGCAATGGAAGTGACGAGCGCGATTGCCGGGCGCGTAGCCATCGTGACCGGCGCGGGCGGCGCAGCGCTTGCCTTTGCGGCGTCCGTTACCGATGAAGCTGCGATTGGCGCGATGGTTGCCCGTACCGTCACCGAGTGGGGGCGCGTCGATATCCTGGTGAACAACGCGGGGATCCTCCGCGACAAGAGCTTCGCGAAGATGACGCTTGCCGATTTCCGGCTGGTCGTCGACGTGCACCTGATGGGCTCCGTGATCTGCACCCAGGCGGTCTGGGATCGCATGCGCGAGCAACGCCACGGACGCATCGTCATGACGACGTCCTCCTCGGGCCTCTATGGAAACTTCGGGCAGGCCAACTACGGCGCAGCGAAGATGGCGCTCGTCGGCCTCATGCAGACGCTCGCGATCGAAGGCGAGAAGTACGGCATTCGCGTCAATTGCCTGGCGCCGTCGGCGGCGACTTCGATGACCCAGGGCGTATTGCCCGAAGCGAGCTTGAAGCTGCTCGATCCCGCGCTCGTGAGTCCGGTCTTGCTGGCGTTGGTCGGCGACGACGCGCCCACGCGCGCCATCGTTTGCGCGGGCGGTGGGCATATCGCGCGCGCGTACGTCACGCTTTCGCAGGGTCGGCAGGTGGGTGGCGGAGAAGGCGAAGCCGAGCGCGTGATCGCAGAGTGGGAGCAGATTTCCGATCGCGCTGGCGAGATCGTGCCGACCTACGGGTTTCTGCAGGCCGAGCGCGAGGTGGCCAGTGCAATCGCACACGCCGCCGACACCTGATGCGCGCCAGGAAACGGGAGGGATTGGAACGACGGGATGCCGAAGGGTTTTCTGTGGGGCGCGGCGATCTCGGCACACCAGAGCGAGGGCAATGACGTCAATTCCGACAGCTGGCTGCAGCTATCACCGGTATGAACAGGACTTCGCAACGGCCCGGTCGATCGGGCTGAATTGCCATCGGTTCGGAATCGAGTGGGCGAGGATCGAACCTGCGGCGATCAGATCGGCATGGCATCGCCGTTCAACGATTGGCAAAGGAGTGTTCGGCGTCCGGAAGCGGAAATGGCTGGAAGCGCTCATCAGGGAAGATACCCGAGTTCCCGCTGGTGCCGGATGGCGAGGACGCGCACCTCGTCGCGCGGCACGACGAATCGATAGAGTGCGACGTATCCCGTCTCTCCATACGAGAGGATCAATTCGCGAATCTCACCGTCGATACGTCGGCCAATCAGCGGATGGGTGGAGAGGTTATCGACGGCTGAGACGATCGCGAGCACGGCGCGCTCGGCGACCCGCGGGTCTTGCGTGCGCAGAAACTCGAATGCACGCTCGAGGTGATCCAGCGCGCGCGCGGAATAAACTACCCGCGCCACGCTTTGGGCCGGGGAACCGAGCCATCGGTCGCCAGGCGTACGAGCCAGGCATGCACGTCCTCCGCGCGATAAACCTCTCCGGTCCGCTCGATTTCGGCGTCCGCTTCGCGGGCTTCCGTGACGAGCTTGTGCAACTGCTCCTCATAGGCGGCGCGGTGCTCGACCGCCTCGACGATGATGCTATGGGCGGAGCGGCCGGTCAGTTTCGCGAGCGTGCGCAAGCGGGCGCGGAGCTTCGGCGGCAGGCGGATTGTGGTGGTAGCGGCCATGGCAGTTGCGATTTCTACCTGTGTTAGCACATCTGTAGCACACCGGTCGCCAGCCGGTCAAGCGATTCGGCGGGGGCATGCGCGGACTCTGTATAGACGCATCACTTTCGTTATTGCTTTACGCGTCGGCGCGCATCCGGCGAGCGCCATGGCGCGCGCTCGAAGCTTTCGTCGCCAGCCGGCGGCCTGGCGGCGCTCGAGCGAAATTTTTCATTCGCGGTCATTGCAAGGCTCTTCAGACGCTTAGCGGTCAAAGTGAAGCTGCGATCCTGGCGTCAAGCGTTCGTCTCATTGCAATTGACATTTTCTTCTGAAACTATCGCGCGCGACGGACACAACTGGAATTGTCCGCCGGCAACAAGAACTCGAAACATCTGAAAAGGGATTCTCAGTAGCGAGCGTGCGCGTCATCGGCGCAGTTGAGATAAGCGGCCGCACGAGGCGGCCGATGCCGGGCATGAGGCGAGTAAGCGCCGGGATGCCGCATCGTCGGATCGCCGGAGCCCACGCACACGGAGTGCCAGTCATGCTGTCAGGGAGGACGAGTATCGCCACGCCGGTCGTACGCCGTGTTGCCTTGACGGTTTTCGTCGTCTCGCTGGAGCTCACGGGCGCACATGCGGACCCGCCAGCGAGTGCGACGTACACATACGACGATGCCGGCCGCTTGATCCTGGGGTCGTTCAGCGACGGGAAGCTCGTTGGATACCAGTACGATGCGGCCGGTAACCGCGTTTCGGTGGCGCAGGGCCAACCCCCTCAGTTGACCATTGCGGCGGCGAGCGCGGCGGAAGGCGGAACCGTGGTGTTCACGGTCACCAAGACCGGCACGGCTGCGGGGACGGTGACCGTCGACTGCGCGCAGACCGCGGGCTCCGCCGTGGCGCCTGCGGATTACACGGCCTCCACGCAGACGCTGACCTTCCTGATCGCGGACACGACCAGGACCTGCAGTGTCGTGACCGTGCAAGACACGATCTTTGAGCAGAATCAGACGTTCGGCGCGCTTCTGCAGAACCCGACCGGCGTCGCCATCATCACGACGGGCTCGGCCATTGGGACGATCATCGACAATGATCCCGCGCCGACCTTTTCGATCGGCAACGCCTCCGTCACCGAAGGCGGAAACCTGTCGTTTACGATCACGAAGTCCGGTTCCACGGAATTGTCGCATGCGGTGAGTTACGCAACCGCCGATGGCACGGCGACGTCCGCGGACGCCGACTTTACTTCGCTCAATGCCGGCCACACATTTGCCGCTGGCGAGACGTCCTACAGCGCCTTGGTTGCGACGACCGCGGACACGAAGTACGAGGCAAACGAAACACTGACGCTGACGCTGTCATCACCCACGAATGGCGCCGCTCTCGGCTCCCCGACTCAAGGGACGGGTACGATCAACAACGACGAGACCGCGCCGTCGTTCTCGATAAACAGTCCGGCGGCCGTCAACGAGGGAGGCCTCATCACCTTCACCATCACGAAGGGTGGCAATACGAGCACGGGGCTCGCGCATTCGTTCAATTGGGCGACGGCCAACAACACGGCCGTTGCGCCAGGTGACTACACGACGGCATCCGGCTCGATCACGTTTCAGCCGACGGATTCCCAGAAGACCGTTCAGGTTCAATTGCTGACTGATGGCGTAGTGGACTCCGCGAGCAACGAGACGTTCTTCGTCAATCTGACGACGAATGCTGGTACCAACGGCGCGACCCTCTCGGGCTCGCAGGGCGCCGGGACGATCGCGGATATCGATGCGTCGGTGCCGAGCGTTCCCGGCAATATCCGCAAGAGCCCGACCACCGGCACTGCGGGGAATTATTCAATCCTGTGGGATGCGTCGACCGGTACGGTCAACCACTACACGCTCGAAGAGGTCGAGTCGGCCCCGGGTAACTCAACGACCACCTATTCGGTTGCGACGACATTCAAGTCGATGAACAAGGGTCAAGTGTACCTGGAGGCTACGTATCGCGTGCGAGCATGCACGACGTCGACCGAGAGTCAGTGCAGCGCCTACTCGGGCAGCGTCTTCAAGTTGGTCTGTCCGTCGACGGGTTGCCCGTAGCGGGCGCGGGAGGGGGGATACATGACCCTATTGCAGATCGTCGGTGCCGCGGGGCTGACCCCCTCTTCGTTCGGCAGCTGAATTCGAGCGAGAGGCTTCGGCTATGAATCAGATTCATGCTGGCGGCATCAGACAGCCTAGCTTGCTGCTGGGGGTTGGCATTGCGCTCCTTGTTGGTGCAATCGATTCATATGCTGCGGATGTCTCACAAATCAAGGTAGGTTCCCTGACGGCGACCGCGGCGCCTTCGACAACACAGGCGAATGCCTATTACTCGGCGTCGACTGTCAGCACGCGCGAGATTTGGGGGCCCGACCCGGCAGCCAACCGTCCAGCGGAGTTCAAGGAACTTGCCCGCGCTCTGCACAACAACGTTGATCTGATCTACGAATATGTGCACGACAATATCCGCACGACATTCATGTACGGACTTCAGAAGGGTGCGCTAGGCGCGCTGATCGACCAATCCGGCACGCCGTTTGATCAGGCGGAACTCATGGTCGAACTGTTGCGCGAATCGGGCTATAGCGCCCGGTACAAGGTTGGCACGCTGCTCCTCTCGACCGCGCAGGCCAATTCCTGGATTGGCACGAGTGACACGACCGCGCTTCAGCAGATCTTTCGCGACGGCGGATTCCCGCTCGACTACAGCGGCGGGAATTTCACGATCGGCCACGTTTGGGTGGAAGTCACGATCGCCGGATCAAGCTGTAACGCGACGTGCTGGTTTGATCCCTCGTACAAGACCTACACGTTCAAGCCGACGCTTGCCAATCTGCCGGCGCTCATGGGGATCACGAATCCCGCGACCGAATTCGATACGACGACGTCGGGCAATTTCTTCATGCAGTCCTGGGTGGGTCTGCAGAAACAGACGACCGCCGCCGATCCGGTCTGGATCAGCAACGTCAACAACACGAACATTGTTGCCAAACTCGAAGGAACCGCGCCGGCGCCGGGCTTCGCCCGGACGCTCCTCGCAAATCTCAAGACAGCGCCATATAACACGTACGAGATCGACGACATCGTCGGCGGCCAGCAAATCAACAAGACCGGCAGCATGCCCGTGCGCAACAGTGGGGGATTCCCGGGCGTTTCTGCTGCCGCTCAGCGTACCTGGGACTGCACAGACAACGCCCACTGCGGGGTGCCGGACGCCTATCGCACGCTGCTCACCGTCACGATGATCGATCTACATGTCGGAAACCCGGTCGTCATCAACAAGCCGCTCTTCGCCGATGAGATCTACGGACGGCGGCTTTATGTAGACGTACCGCTCAATGTTTACGCGCCCGACACGGGTGGGCCGGGCTCGTGGGAGCACTTCTGCATCAAACTGACCCTCGACGGGACACCGCTCACGGACACGGCGTCCAATCACACCGTGGTCGGCTGCACCGGGGCGGAACCCCCCGAGCACAACCCGCTCCAGCGCAAATATCGAATCCGCCTCGAAGTGGATCATCCCTACGCGGGCCCGATCGTCAGCGGTGCCGGTACGGGCACGTATATGGACCTGACCGCCGCAGGCGGCACGGCCACCGAGCGCGACGCCTCGCTGCTTTCGCCCGTGATCATTGTTGACGGTTTTGGCGACGTGAGTCCCGCGCTCGTCTCGAAACTCGCGAGCGAACAGCACGATGATCGACTGTTCCCCGTGGTCGATCCCTACCCCGGCGATGGTCAGCCCTACGAACCGGGCGACCGCAAGGGCGACTCTTCCATGGATCACACCATGACGAAGCTCGGCGCGAGCTATCTCGCCCAGTACTCGCAGATGGCGGAGCTGCAGAAGCGGCTCGGCAATGCCGAGCACGCGATGCATCACCAGATCGGCCTCGTTTACACGATCGATGATCCGGAAAACGGTTGGAGCGCCTCGGGAAATCCGGATCCGCCCAATACGGACAACGAGTGGGCGATCCGCGACCGTGCGATCCGCATCAACGTGGACGGCGCGATCAGCGTCAACAGCAAATCAAACACCGACGCGGATCGCCGGAAGGTCATTCACGCGACGCTTGCCGCAGCCGCGGCACTCGAGGGAAGCCTCTTCGAACAGATGCTCGACAACTGGGCGACGGCCTCCACGGCGAACCGATTTCAGTGGGGCAATCAAAACATATCGGGGATGAAGTTCTACCTCTATCGACCGACAAGTCCCGCGCCACCCGGCGGCTTTGGGTCGGACGCCACGAGTGTCGGCTGTACGCCGCCGGGCTATGCCGGGCTGACTTTTGGCGGTCCCAACGCGCTGCCCGACTACGTGAATGGAACGAAGGGCTTTTGGGCCATTGTTGCGGCTGACCAGTGCATCGGACCCGGCAACCGTTACGGCATGGCGGACGAACATACCGGCTTTGGTGTGGCGGTGCCCTCGCTCGATCGCGGCCGCGCGTTTGTCGCGTTTCAGCCGGACAACAGTTCCGTCGCGCATGTCGTGACATCAACGACGACCGCGGGCATCGATGGGACGATCAGCAAGGGCGGTGGAGCCGCCGTGGCACCGGCGTACAACACCGAATTCGATGCGACGGGCGTCGCGAGTCTTCTCAAGGACAAGTTCGACGACAAGAGTCGCCTGAACGGCATCGACCTCAACACGGGCGAACTGACGTACAGCGCGCCCGCGGACCTCACCGTCGGCGAGGGCGGGTTTCCCTATGAGCTGTCGTTCCAGCGGTCCTTCAAAGCGAGCGCGTCGAAGAGTCCGGGCCTGCCGGAGGGTTGGGCCCACAACCTCGATGTGCGACTGTCCTACTCGGGCGATGGCCTGGCAAAGATGGGGCGGGATTCCGCGCAGGCCGCGGCCGAAACGATCGCGGCCTTCTATGTCGCGCAGCAAATCTATAGCTTCGCGCCGACGCTCGATGCCAACACGAGCGCGACCAATCTGCAGTCGCACCTGAAACGCTGGGCGCTGGCGCCATTCGTCATGCAGTGGTGGGGCTCGAAGCTGAACTACAGCGTCGTGACCATCAATGCCGGTCACGATGCGCGGCAGTTTACGAAAATGGCGGATGGCTTGTTTGCGCCCCCGAGGAATGGCGTCGGCACGCTGGCGCAAACGGGCGCGCGAGCCCTTCATACCAATTTCGCGCTGACCAGCCAATGGGGTGAAACGGCGTACGACCACTGGGACTACAGCGGGCTCTCCTTTTCCTTCACATCGCCCGAAAAGGACGTGCAAACCTTTGCTTTCTACGGCGGCAGTGGTGGTTACGATATTCACGGATCCAGTACCGAGCACGCGAGTGGCGCAGAGCATGGGTGGCGATTGTCGACCTGGGTGTTTCCCTATGGGGTGACCGTCAATTACACCTACGCTAGCTCGCTGGTCGTTTCCAACAATCTCGGCCGCTCGCTGACCCTCACCTATACGGTTTCCCCCGATCTTGACGGAGATCTCCTCACGTCAGTGTCAGACGGCCAGGGCCGCACCGTGACTTTCTCGCAGCCCGCCACGTTTTGGCAGGACCGGGTCCTGGCCTCGGTGACCTCCCCGGAAAACGGCAATGGCGCCGAGCTCACGAAGTACCAGTACATCGGCGACATCAAGTTCAGCGGCGGAACGCATAACGACAACTCGATTCCTGCGGGAGCGAGGCCCCAGGTCTACACAAAGCTCTGGCAGGTCTTTGCGCCGTCGGACGGCACGTCTCCCAAGATGCAGATCGACTATGACCGCACGTGGCGCGCGAAGACTTACGCCGACGCGGTCGCAATCAAGACGCCGGCCAATCGAAATCCCTACAGCTACTACGTGACGGGCACGAGCCGCGGCGAACGCGCCGATCCGCTCGGCAATCTCTATTCCGTCTATTACGACGATCGAGCGAGGGCCCTTCAGTTCATCGATGAGGAAAACCGCGCGGTCAACCAGACGTTCGACAATCACGATCGTGTCGCGCAGCGGACCTATCCGGAAGGCAACAGCGTGCAGTTCGCCTACGATGACGTCACGCAGCAGGTGAAAACGCTCATTTAGTTCAGTTCAGGGCCTATCTCGGCTCCCGAAGCGATCATATCGGGAGTCATATTGTTGAGTTCTGTAACGTTGAGGCGGGAGCGCGCGAGCGCCCCGCCTTTTTCGTTGGGAGGATCAGCGAT
>DASQOR010000013.1:0-44065 GCA_035644395.1 Steroidobacteraceae bacterium | reverse complement strand
TTTGCCCTGGCGAACTTGTACCTGCTGCGCCGACGATTGTTGCCACCGCAGTGGACGTGTCTCTCGTGATCGCACCGAGCGGCAGAGGGCTCGAGACAACCCAGGCGACCTGGCCAAAAAGCCGCCCAGCCGAACCGTCCCAATGATTTTCGCAGGTCCATTCATTTCATTTTGCTTCCGCACGATCACCTGTGCAGAGATTCCCTAGGAGGATAACCAAGATGCCGAATGACCGACGCCGGCCCGCCGCTATGTGGCGCGTTGCCGCGCTGATCGGGCTATCCCTCGCAGTCGGCGGCCCGCTGTCGCTCGCTGCGGATAAGGCACCGCTAACCTACGACCTGATCATCGAGCACGGCCGGGTCATCGATGGCACAGGTGCACCCTGGTTCGCCGCCGACGTCGGCATTCGTGCGGGGCACATCGCCGCGATCGGCCAGCTCGACAAGGCGACGGCGAAGCGGCGCATCGACGCCGCAGGGCGCGTCGTTGCGCCGGGTTTCATCGACATGCTCGGTCAGTCCGAACTCACCCTGCTCGTGAATCCACACGTGCCTTCCAAGATCTTTCAGGGAATCACGACGGAGATTACTGGCGAGGGCGAATCCGTCGCGCCCGTCGATGCCGCAATCGCCAAGGCAGAGGCGCCGACATTCCGCCACTATGAAATTACGCAGGACTGGAGCGACTTCACGGGCTATTTCGCGCGACTCGAGAAGCAGGGCATCGGCATCAATATCGGCACTTACGTCGGCGCGACGACGGTACGCGAGATGGTCCTCGGCTATGCCGACCGCGCGGCGAGTCCGGACGAGTTGAAGCGCATGCAGACCATCGTCGCGCAGGCGATGCGTCAGGGCGCGCTTGGGCTGTCGAGCGCCCTGGAATACGCTCCAGCGCCCTATGCGAGCACCGGGGAACTCATCGCGCTCGCGACTACGGCGGGGCAGTTCGGCGGAATTTATGCGACGCACATGCGCTCCGAGCAGGATGCGATCATGGCCGCGATCGACGAGACGATCCGCATCGGTCGTGAAGCACATGTCCCGGTCGAAATCTGGCATCTGAAGTCCGGTGGTGTCGCCAACTTCGGCCTCATGCCGGAGATCATCGCGCGCATCGAACGCGCTCGCGCCGCGGGCGTGGATATCGCGGCCGACACGTACGCCTACCCGGCTTGGTACAACGAATTCTCGGCGTTCATTCCGCCCTGGGCGCACGACGGCGGTGACGCAAAACTGATCGAGCGCCTCAAGGACCCCGCGGTGCGCACGCGCATCAAGGCGGAACTGGCCACCCCGGCGAGCGACTGGGACAACGAATGGCAATCGGTGCCGGGTCCGGAAGGGATCCTCATCGCGACCGTGCTCAATCCCAGGTTGATCGACCTGCAAGGCCGCAGCCTCGCCGAAATCGCGAAGGCACGCGGCACCGATCCCATGGATACGCTGTTCGACATTCTCGTCGAGGACGGGGCGAAAACCTACGTGGCGGTCTTCGCGATGAGCGAGCCCGACATTGCGCTCGCCGCCGTTCAGCCGTGGGTGTCGTTCTGTAACGATAGCGAAGGCACCTCCCCTGAGGGCCTCCTTGGCAAAGAGTTTCCGCATCCGCGCGCTTACGGAACTTTCCCGCGCGTGCTGCGCAAGTACGTGCGCGAGGAACGACGCATGCGCCTCGAAGAGGCCATTCGAAAATTCACGAGCCTGCCGGCTTCCCGTCTGCGTCTCGCTGATCGCGGTGTCCTCAAGGCAGGTCTATGGGCCGATATCGTCGTATTCGATCCCGATCAGATCACGGACAAGGCGACCTTCGGCGCGCCGAAGCAGCTCTCGGTTGGCATGCAATGGGTGCTCGTCAATGGAGTGCCGGTCATCGCCGACGGCGTTGCGACCAATGCGCTGCCCGGCCAGGTGCTGCGCGGGCAAGGCTACCAACGGCCGGAAACCCACTGATCGAAGGTCATCCAGGAGTTGACTATGAAGTACGTACGCTACGCCGCTGCCACGATCGTGGTTTTCATGTTGCACGCCAACGCGCCCGCCGGAAACGTCGACAGCGGGGCAGACAAATCGGTTCGTGAAAAAATTCTGGCGCTCGAGGAAGAACGCAACCAGGCAATTCTTCATGGCGATGCCATGGCCCTGGATCGGATGACTTCGGATGACTACACATTCATTACGCTGCGCGGAGAAATGCGCAGCAAGGCGGAAATTCTCAGAGACTTCCGCGCTGGAGCGATCAAGTACCAGTCCCGCGAGATTTCCGATTTGAACGTACGGGTATACGGCAATTCGGCGGTCGTGACTGGACGTGCGATCCAGAAAGGGATGGAGAACGGCAAGGACTACAGCGGTGACTATTGGTTTACCCGCGTCTATGTGAATCAACACGGCCGGTGGATGAGCGTTGCTCTGCAGACGACTCTGATTCAGCGGTGAACCCAAGGCGCGATCATTGACTCCACACGACGCAGTCGCCACGCTGTCCGGGAACGCTGGAGAACGGACGCATGCGGAACGGCAGGATGTTGATTGGGGCGATTGCCTTGGCAATCGCGTGTTCCGCGGACGCCGGTACAAAGGACGTCCAGTATGTCGAGGCTCCGAGTTGGGTCGTTCCGGCTCCAGCGCCCACTGAAGGTCCGACAGCTGACGGTGCACCGATCCGTGTCGTCTATTCCGATAACCAGATTCGTCTTGGACCAGACGGCTTCGAGGACTTTCAGTCCTACCGCTTGAAAATCCTGCGACCCGAGGGACTCGCGGCGGGAAACGTTGCCGTGTCCTGGAGCCCGGACGCCGGCGACGTGAAGGTTCATTACGTCCGCATCATCCGGGACAAGCAAGTGATCGATGTCCTGAAGGCAACCGAGTTCCAGGTTATCCAGCGCGAAGGCTCTCTTGAGAAGGCGATGCTGAACGGTGAATTGACCGCAGCGCTCCAGTCGCCAGGATTGCAGGTGGGGGATGACTTCGAGTTTGCGGCTACTGTCCGACGCAAGGATCCGACTCTTGGGGATCACTTGTTCGGGCTTGCCCAGCTGCCGACCAATGGCCTGCCGGGCGCGTTTCGTATCCGGATGGTTTGGCCGGAGGCAAGGAATCTGCACTGGCAGGCGTCAGCCGACGTGACTGGTGTCTCTGCGACCACTGCCAACGGCCGGGCTGAGCTCGTTTACGAGGTGCGTGATCCGCACTCCGCGGTGGTCGCAGACGGGGCGCCTGCTCGCGTCAGTGTTCGAAGGCTCATCGAGATTACGGATTTTGACAGTTGGGCCGACGTCTCCCGGCGCATCTGGCCACTGTTCGAGAAAGCCTCGGTGCTCGCGTCTGACTCGCCAATTCGGAAGGAGATCGCGCGCATATCCGCGACAAGCACTGATTCGACGAAGCGCGTGGAAGCGGCATTGCAGCTGGTCGAGGACCGAATTCGTTACGTCTACATAGGGCTCAACGGCGGCAATTTCTTGCCGGCCACGGCTGACGAAACCTGGGCCCGCCGGTTCGGCGACTGCAAGGCCAAGACCGCTTTGCTGCTCGCGATACTGAGGGAGCTCGGAATTCGCAGTGAAGCAATGCTTGTAGATTCCCGCGGCGGCGATGGCATCAATGAGCGCCTGCCAACGCCCGCCGTTTTTGACCACGTTGTCGTACGTGTCAAGTTGGAAAACGCAACCTACTGGCTCGATGGATCGCGGCTCGGCGACAAGTCCTTGACGCTGATTCCGCCTCCGCCGTTTCGCTGGGTTCTCCCCCTGCGCCCGGACGGAGGCGACCTCGAAGCCGTGCCCCTCAGCCCATCGAAATTGCCGGACTCGATCGTTGCCATGGACATCGATTCCAGTGCTGGATTCGCCGAGAAAGCGACAATCAAGATGCAACAGGTCTTGCGCGGCGATAGCGCGTTGGCGACTCGCGTGCAATTGATGGCCGTGTCTTCCGAGGACGCCGATCGGGCCGTGAGAGCCTTCTGGCGCATGGGCAACGCGTGGATTGATCCGGAAGCAGTCTCATGGAAATACGACGAGCAGCGCGGCACGCTGCTGCTTTCTCTGACTGGGAAAGGAAAGCTCGACTGGAAAGGCAATGATGGAGTCGGCCGAAGCCTGGACATTTTCGGGGCGGGATTCACGCCTCCCGCGGAATACCATCGACCGAAGGAGCAGGATCAGGCGGCGCCGTGGCTGATCGAGTATCCCGCGTATCGGTGCTGGGCAACGGCGATTCACTTGCCGACCTGGAACGCCAAATTGAAGTGGGACTACTCTTCGGAGCCCATGAATACTGGTATGGGCGGGGTCCGGTATTGGCGGATCTCAGACCTGCGTGACGATATCGTCCGAACAGTCATGAGCAAGCGATCTGAGGTTCCGGAGATCACCGCGGAACAAGCCGACGAGGTCAACAAGAGCATCCCGACCTTCAACAACAATATTTCGAGGGTCTATCAGATAGAATTGACTGAGAAGAGCTCGAGACACGATCGGGAGGCCGCGCCACCATTTCAGGGTGACACAGACTGGACCAGCCCAGATGCACCGTGCGGTCAAGCGGCTAAATGAGCCCTTGGCTAGCGAGGCTCGGTGCGAGCGCGCCAGACCGCTACAACCGGTGCCACCAAGCAGCAACGCGGCGGGCAAAGCGATGCAGCCCGCCGCAACCGTGCGCGGAATCCAGTTCGGTTCCCTGCGGTAATGCGACCGGGATGACATCCTCGGCGCATCCTTCGTCGGCGGCGAGGCCGCTCTCGTAGTTGATCCAGGTCTCCTCGAGCGAGTCCGGCATCGGCGGATTCCAGGAGCGGGTTGCAACCTGGGCCATCACCGATGACCACACGGGGAGGGCGCCCCTCGATCCCGTGAGGCCGGTCGGCGCATTGTCATCGTTGCCGACCCAGACGACGGCGAGATGGCTGCCGGAAAATCCGGCAAACCAGCTGTCACGGAAATTCGACGAGGTCCCGGACTTGCCTGCCGTGACGAGCTCCACGGGCAGCTTTGACGTCGCCGACAGGCCCGTGCCGTGGCTCATCACTTCGGTCATCATGCGGTCCAGTTGATAGACCGCGCCCGGATCGGCCACGAGATTCGCCGTGCGCGGAATCGCCTCCACTCGCCGACCGTCGCTCGTCGTCACGGCCCGCACGGCGCGCAGCGGTGTGTCGTAGCCCCCATTGGCAAACGAATTGTAGATCTGCGCCACTTCCATCGGCGCGAGGTCCACCGCCCCGAGCAAAAGAGCGGGCACTCTTGCCGGCTCGCGGTCGAGCCCGAGCGCAGTGAATTTCCGGGCCACGTTATCGAGCCCGACATCGAGGCCGAGTTGCACCGTGGCCAGATTGCGGGATTCGGCGAGTGCACGCACCAGCGGCATGGCGCCAAGCGCATGTTGATCGAAATTGGCCGGCTGCCAGTACTTGCCATTGGCGAGTTGCACCTGGACCGGTTCGTCGTAGATGAGGCTCGCGGCGTGATAGCGCCCGGTCTCGAGAGCGGCGAGATACACGATCGGTTTGACGAGCGAGCCGATCGACCGATGCGCATCGAGCGCGCGGTTGAGGTTCCCGGCCTGGGCCTGGCGGCCACCGACGACGGCAACGACCTCCGCGCTTTGCGGTGCCGTCACGACGATCGCACCCTCGAGCGCCTGCGGCTTCGACTTGTGCTGGCGGTCGAGGCGTTCGAGCTGCTCATCGAGCGTCCGCTCGGCGACGGCTTGCACGCGCGGATCGAGGCTCGTGAAGATCTGTAGTCCAGGCCGCTCCAGGTCTTCGGCGCGATAGTCCCGCGGCAGCGTGCGCCTCACGTAGTCGAGGTACGCCGGGTAGTAAGCGTCCCCGCTTCGAGCGACGACGCCGAGCGGCTGGGCCTTGGCTTCGCGGGCGTCCGTCTCCGTGACGATGGACAACTGCGCCAATTGGGTGAGCACGAAGTCGCGCCGCGCTTTCGCACGCGTCGCCTGAGTGCGCGGGTTGTAGTAGGAAGGTCCACGTACGATGCCTACCAGCAGGGCGATCTCGGGGAGCGTCAGTTCGTTCGCGGGCTTCGCGAAATAGAACCGGCTCGCCAGCCCGAAGCCGTGAATGGCGCGCGCGCCGTCCTGGCCGAGATAGACGTCGTTGATGTACGCGCTAAGGATGTCGTCCTTGCTGAAATGACTTTCGAGGAGGACCGCCATCAGGGCTTCCTGGGCCTTGCGGCCGAACGTCCGGCGCGCATCGAGGAAGTAGCTCTTCACGAGCTGTTGCGTGAGCGTGCTCCCGCCTTGCTCGATGCGGCCCGCGCGCAGGTTGGTCCAGGCGGCGCGCGCGATCGCCGACAGGTCGATGCCGGCATGGGAATCGAAGTCGCGATCCTCGATGGCCTTGAGTGTCGCGGGCAACAGCGCGGGCATCTCGCCCGGCGCCACGACGATGCGATCTTCGTCCTCATTCAGATAGAGATTGCCGATCAGCAGCGGGTCGAGCCGAATCTTGACCAGGTTCTCGTCGCGGGCGCCCGTGAGCCCGACGATCGATCGACCCCGCGTAACGATGCGCAGACGCTGGGCTTCGCGCACTTCGTCGTCGAAGCGCGCTTTGCGAAGCATGACCTCGAACACTTCACCGTGCCGTCGATACGTGCCGGACTCCGTCACCTGGCCGGCGCTGCGATAGCCCAGTCGGGTCAGTTCCTCTTCGACGGCGCCGGGCGAAAGCGCAGCGCCGCGGGAGAGCTCGAGCGGTTGGGCAAAGACCTGGGCGGGTACCGTCCAGCTCCGCGCTTCGAAGCGGCGCATCACGAATTGATCGAGCACCACCAGGTAACCGATCCCGGCGACCAGCAGGCCCAGGATCGCCCCAACGACGACGCGGGTGCGCAGGGAGCGCTGCGCGGGGATTGCTGGCGGTGGTGCTTCAGTCATGGCGAAATCTTAGCATCGGACACGGCGCATTCAGCGTCGTTTACTGAGCCCACGCAACTGCACAATTGACGCGAGGATGCGACGTAGGAGCACAATCGACAGCACGTATGGAGTTCAAGGCAATTGTGTCGCAGCAACTCGTTGTGCAGTCGGCGATCGCCGCGCTGGTGCTACTGCTCGTCGCCTGCGCCGGCGAACCCCATCGGCCATCACTTCCCGTGCGACGGACTGCCGTTGCTTCGCCGCAAGCCACTGCCGTTCTCGATCAGGTTGCGTCCCTCGCCCGGCGAATGATCGGCAGTCCTTATCGTTTTGGCGGACGCACGCCGGCGGGCTTCGACTGCAGCGGTCTCGTTTACTACGCTTACGAAAAGGCGGGTGTCACCGTGCCGCGCACGGCGGCCGAGCAACGGCGCGCGTCGCGTGCCCTGGATCGGGACGAGGCCGAGCCCGGCGACCTCGTCTTCTTCAAGAATGATGCGCACGACCCGCATGTCGGAATCTACCTGGGCGGGGAGTGGTTCGTACACGCGCCCTCCACGGGCAGGCCCGTATCGATCGAGAAGCTTCACGACGACTACTATCGGCGTCATCTCGTCACGCTGGCGCGCCTCGAAGCGGTGATGCGCTGAGGATCGACCGCCGCCACGCCGTGGTTGCGGGTTGACCTCGACATAGGACAATGTCGAGCCATGGATAGCACTGCCACGCCGCCGCGACGCCTGCGATCGTTTCGCACCGTTCGCGCCCGGCTGCTGTTCTGGATCATCGCCGTCACGATCCCGATCTATGCCGCCGCTCTTTATATGTCGTACGACGCGACCGCCCGGACGCTCGAAACCGGAGCGGAACGCGATGTCGATGAGTTAGCCGCCCGGTTGGCGACGCGAGTGGATGCCGTGATCCGCCCGATTGAAGGCGGCATTCGAACGGTTGCGTACCAGCTCGAGGAAGTCGATCCGCCTCCGGAGCAGTATGCCCAGCGTATTCGCGGCATTCTCCTGGCGTGGCCGGATGTCTATGGCTCGACCATCGCCGTCGAGGTCGGCAACGGCGCGAACGCGCGGCCCTTCGCTCCCTATTACTACCGTCACGGAGCCGATCTCGCCTTTTCCGATCTCGCGGTCGACAGCTATGGCTATCGTCAGCTCGCCTGGTACCGCCGTGCCGCGGACTCGGGACTGCCTGTCTGGTCCTTGCCCTATTTCGACACTGGCGGCGGCAACGCCTGGATGGTGACCTACTCGGTGCCGTTTTATCGCAAGCTCGCTGACGCTCGCCGCGCGATGGCCGGTGTCGTCACCGCGGACCTCGATCTCAACTGGGTAAAAACCACCTCGGCGAACGCGTCGCTCGGACCGATCGGCATGGGCTGGCTCTCGTCCCCGTCGGTCGGCGAGCCGTTCGTCGTGCCGATCGGAGCCACCGCGGAGCGCATCGGCAAGTTCGATGCGTCGATGAACCGGGACGCCATTCGAAAGATCGGCGAGGAAATGCTGGCGAAGAAGGTGACCTTCAGGCTCTTGCCGCGCGGGACCACGGCCAAGCGGGCGTATCTTGCCGCTCGTAATCTCGAGACACTGGGCTGGCAAGTGATGCTCGTCATTCCCAAAGCGGAGCTGCTCGCGGAAGCCCGCGAGTTGTTGACCCGCCAACTCCTGCTGGGAGCGATCGGCCTCATCCTGTTGATCGCGGCGACGTCGGCGGTGTCGGCCGGTATCGCTCGTCCGATCCGCGCGTTGGCGGCGGCGGTCGGCAAAGCTCGCGAGGATGAGCTGGATCTTGAGTTACCGGAAACGCCCCGGCGCGATGAAATCGGCGTGCTGACGGAGGCGCTGCGGCGGATGGGCAGCTCCCTCAGGGAACATATCCGGCTGCGGGCGCAGAGCCTCGCGGAGCAGGCGCGGCTCGAGCACGACCTCAAGATCGCAGCCAGCATCCAGCAGTCGATGCTGCCGATGCGCGCCGCCGCCGCTGACATGCCGGCGTCGATACAGATTGCGGCTGCATTGCTGCCGGCGAAGCAGGTGGGCGGCGATCTCTACGATTATTTTTTCATTCCGGATGGCGGCGTGGACGCCGGTGGCCGTCGCGACGGGAAAGTTTTCCTGGCGATCGGCGATGTGTCCGACAAGGGAATTCCGGCCGCGCTCTTCATGGCGCGGCTGTCCGCTTTGTTGAGGGTGATGGGAGCGGGAGGGGAACCGCCCGACCGGCTGCTCGCCGCAATCAATGCGCGCCTCAGCGAAGGCAATGACGCCTGCATGTTCGTGACCATCGGCTGCGCGCTGCTCGACGTCGCCACGGGGCGCATTCGCTATGCGAGCGCGGGACATGAGCCGCCCTTGGTGCGCGACGCCAAGGGAGCCGTGAGATCCCTGGCTGCGGAGAACGGCCCCGCGATCGGCATCGAAGCGGTCGCCGACTATCAGCTTTGGGAAGGATCGATGGCGCCCGGGGATGCGCTCGTGTTGTTCACGGACGGCGTCACCGAAGCGGAAGCGCAGGACGGTTCGTTGTTCGGACTCGACCGGTTGATCGAATTGCTGCGAGAAGCTCCCGATGGGCATCCGGCCGCGCTCGTGAAGCAGGTCGTGGATACGATCGGCGCCCATGCGTCGGGCTTTCATGCCACGGACGATTTGACCGTACTGGCGGTCCGTTGGAATCCTCACGGTGTCGACCTTGGGACCGATGTCACGCACTGGCACATTCAACCGGAAGCTTCGGATGCGGGTGTCCGGCAAACGCAGCAGTGGCTGCATGGCGTGCTGGCCGCGCGCGAGGTCGTGCCCGACCGCATCGCGGATGCCGAGTTGATCGCCGAAGAGCTGCTGACCAACATCGTCAAGGCGGCCCGTATCGAATCGCGCCGCGTGGGACTATCGGTCGATTGCGTCCTCATGCCGGCGGAGATTGTGTTGACGGTCCGCGACGACGGGCCGGGCTTCGATCCGCTCGCTCACCCGAGCCCGAACCTGGATGCGGATATCGCCGATCGGCCGATCGGCGGACTCGGTATCCCTCTCGTCAAGCAGATCGCCAGCGATTTGAGCTACGCTCGCGTCGACGGCTGGAACGTCCTGGAAATTCGTCTGGGCCGGAGCCCCGATTCAAACTGAGGTCCGCAACATGACGCTGAAGATCGTGACCGAAGGCTCGAACCCGACGACCATCAAGCTCGACGGGCGGCTCGATACCCACACGGCGCCCGATCTCGACAAGGCGCTCGATGGCGTTCTCGCGAGGCCGGGCCTCTCGCGCCTGGTGTTTGACTTGAGTCGTCTCGAATATCTCAGCAGCGCCGGCATCCGCTGTTTCGTTCGCGCACGCAAGGCGATCGAGCCGAAGGGCGGCAAGGTTGCCATCGTCAATCCACAACCCGGCGTACGGAAGGTGCTCGAGATCGTGAAGGCGATCCCGGGCGGCATCTTCGCGAGCATCGAGGAACTCGATGCCTATCTGGATGAGATGCAGCGCAAGGTGCGCGATCCGGATTGACGGGCAGCGACACACGGAGCTCCCGTGAGCGAACGCAAAGCCGGGCGGAGCCACGCAGCGCAGAATGCGCGCTCCGCCCGGCGTCTCCTGGTTCTTGCAGGTTGGATCGCGGGGATCGCCATCCTGTTGCACGGTTTCGGCGCCCTCTCGGCGAGTGAGCCGCCGGATACGCCAGCCAGTGCCGCGCCGGCGAGCGGCAATGCGTCCATGCTTGGCACGATGACGGTTGAAGAGCGAAAAAAGCTCGAGCGGCAGGTCAACCGTTACGTCTCGACAGTCGTCGTTCGCTACATCAACGATTCTCTCGTGCGCTGGGATGTGCCGATCTGCCCGCTGGTCGCCGGTCTGCCGCACAAGCGCGGCGAGTTCATCCTGTGGCGTATCACGCAGATTGCGGCGGCCGTGGGTGCGCCCATGGCCGGTGAGCACTGCAAGGTCAACTTCTTCGTCGTCGTGACGCCGCAGCCCGACGAGCTTTTGAAGCTATGGTTGCGCCGCGACCCGCACATGTACGACACCACCATGGGAATGCCCCACATCAAGAGCTTCATGCGAAGCCCGCGTCCCATCCGCTGCTGGTACAACACCGAGTTCCGTTCCAGCGACGGCCGTGCGCTCGCTTCGGATGCCTTCGCGGCGGGGGTTCCCGGTATGGGCATGCAGATGATGCCGGTGCAGGCGCCCACGAGCACCT
The DNA here is from genome assembly GCA_035644395.1 of Steroidobacteraceae bacterium. Taxonomy (GTDB): domain Bacteria; phylum Pseudomonadota; class Gammaproteobacteria; order Steroidobacterales; family Steroidobacteraceae; genus JBGPLJ01. The sequence goes on along the minus strand of DASQOR010000013.1, from coordinate 32,965 downwards.
CTTCAAGTGCTTCGCGTCTCGGCTTTACGGCTGTACAGACGCTGTCCTCGGTCATCATTGTCGTCGATATGAAGCGTGCGCAAGAGCTGACCCTGGGCCAGCTTTCGGACTACATCGCGTTGGTCGGGCTTGCGGAAATTCATCTCGACGGTGATGTCGGGAGCGCGCCGACGATATTGCGATTGTTTCAGACCTCCACTAGCCGACCGGAAGGCTTGAGCGAGTGGGACCAGGCCTTTCTGCATGCGCTCTACAACACCAGTCAATCGAGCGTCATGCAGGCATCTTCAATCAAGCAAAGCATGGTGAAGCGGATCGTATTGCAGTAGACGTTGACGGGGCCCACGCTAGTACCGGACCACCAACTCACCGTGCGAAATATTCAAGGCACCGAAAAGTGAGACTCGGTTCAACACGGCCGGCGGAAGCGGCAGGCTATATTTTTCACGTCGTACCGCGAGCCATGCCCATGACACACGGAATGGTCTTTCGTCTTGTTCTCCTGGTCTTGGTCTGCTCGAGCGCCTTCAGTTCGGGGGCGCACGAGGCCGCAGCGAAAAACGTTCCGATCGACGCACGCTGCCAGCAAGTCGTGGACAGCCCACCGTGGCGCTTCCGCGGCCGCACGCTCGTCGAGACTCCTGATATTACGGCTCCCGAGCTGCGCCGAGCCAACGCGCTGCTGAGCAGCCGATGCCGCACGGAGTCGGAGAGACTCCTCGCGTCCTATCGGCAAGCCCGTCCCGATGACTTTCATGCGGACTTTCTCGAGGCGCGCCTGATGTGGACGGGGGGCGATGATGGCGGCACGGAAGAGCTGCTCAACGCGACGTTGCACGCGCCGACGGACCTCTGGGTATTCATGGACCTCCTCATGCTCGAGGCGATCGAGTCTCCGTCGGCCGCACTGCGCGACGAATTGCTCGAAATCAACCGCAATCCCGCGTTTCCTCCCAGTGCGCGCGAAATGGCCTCCCAGGCTGGCCGGCGCCTTCCCAATCTTTCGCGTGAGCAATACGAGGCGTACTTCTGGGCCGATCTCGACTATGAGTCGGCGACGCCGATGGCGTGCAAGATCCACAACCTCGCGTTCAACCTCGTCGTCGTCGACGGCCGCTACCCGGATGCACGCAAGCTCCTCGAGTCGCCGAAGGCGCTCGCCGCCAATTGTTCGGGCGTCGAGGGCAATCGCATCCTGCTGGCTGAGACCTATCTCTTCGAGGCGGCGCGCATCAGCGCGGGCCCGAGCCCGTCGAACGCGGCGCTGGTATCGAAGGCGGATGAGGTGCTCCGCGGCGATTGGACTGGACTGTCGATGTTCATCATGGGTCGTCCGCAATACGCTGCGATCGCGCCGTTCGTATCGAGCCAGATGGCTCCCTCGGACGTGGATGCCTCTGGTCGCACGCAGCTCTGCAATGCCGTCATGACCGCAAGCGTTCAAGCGGTTCAGACGCAACTCGATCTCGGCGCCGATCCCAACGGCCGCTGCGAACACAGCTCGCTGCTGGGGTATATCGTGCGCGGCGCGAGCACCCAGCCGACGCGTGCCGACTGGCAGCGGCAGATCGTGCGCATGCTGCGAGCGGCGGGTGCGCAGGTGACGCCGCAGGACGTTGCATCGTGCCGTAACCCCGACAACGGACCCGCGTGCCGTAATTCGCTGCTCCCGCTGCTGGAGCCATAGCAAAATCGATTCAAGCAGCCTGCGCGCAGCTCGCGTCGGGATAGATCGACAGCAGTTTTCGCAGAACGCCATTGGTCCAGCCGAATCCATCCTGCAGCGGATACTCACCGCCGCCGGCGGCGCCGGAACCCGAGACATCGTATTTTTCCACGAGCTTGCCGGACGTCCGGTAGGCTTCCAGGTTTTCGCGAATCCAGCGGCACGCGATGACTCGCGCGAGCTGTGGATCGCCGTGGCGGCGCAGACCGTCGATCCCGATCCATTGCAGCGGCGCCCAGCCATTGGGCGCGTCCCACTGCTGCCCGGTGCGCACGGTCGTCGTCGCGAGTCCATCCGGCTGCAAGAGCCGGGAGCGCGCAAACTTGGCGACGCGGGCTGCCTCGGCAGGCGAGGCCACATCGAAATAGAGCGGGTACAGCGTCGCCGCCGTCAATTGGGGCGAGAGCTCCTGCCGGCGCCAATCGTAGTCCCCGAACGCTCCCGCGCCGTCACTCCACAGGTACCGTCGAATCGAAGTCCGTCGCGCGCGGGCCTTCTCATCGAGCTTCCGGGACACCGGTTCATTGCCGGCCGCCCGATACGCTGCAGCGAGTGTGCGTTCGAGCTCATACAACAGGCAGTTCAGGTCGACGGGCACCAGGTCCACCGTGTGAATCGTGGCGAGCGTGCGGCCATCCGCGAACCAGCGCGAGCTGAAGTCCCAGCCGCTCTCCGCGGCGGCCCGCAGATTGCGATACACGTCGGCGGCGGGGCGGCCTGAGTCGCGCGCCGTCGCCACGTCTTCGCGATAAGCTTCCTCGCGCGGTGTGTCGCGATCGTCCCAGTAGCGGTTGAGAACAGAGCCGTCCTTCAGTCGTACCACGCGTCGATGCGCCTCGCCGCGCGCGGTCTGCGCGACGCCGTCCATCCAGAAGGCATACTCGCGCTCGAGCGGCTCGAGGTATTGCTTGAGGACGGATGCGCCGTCGCGTCGGGCCGCGAGCCGGACCATGGCCGCGAAGAAAGGTGGCTGCGAGCGGCTGAGGTAGTAGCTGCGATTGCCGTTCGGAATGTGGCCGAAGCGCTCGATGAGCGATGCGAAGTTTTGCAGCATGTCGAGCGTCAGGTCATGCCGGCTGCTCTCTTCCAGCCCCAGCATCGTGAAATAGGAATCCCAGTAATAGATCTCGCGGAAGCGCCCACCCGGTACGACGTATGCGGCTGGTAGCGCCAGGAGCGAGGAGTACGGCTGCGATTCGGCGGGCGGTCGCGTCAGCGCGCGCCACAGGCTGTCGATGTGGTCGGCGACCTGCGCCGGTACGCCATGCGTATTTGAAGGTTTCGGGGCCACGGCCGGCAGCTCGAAGTTCGCTTGGACGAACGCCAGCAATTGGAATCCCGGCTCGGCGCGCCGGTTCTTGTAATCCGCAAGGATCTTGTCCGGCGCCCGCTTGGGCACGGCATCGGCGAAGAACTTGCTGTCGTCGAAGACTCGCTCGACCTGCACCGCGACGAACAGCTCGCCGAAGAGCTCAACCGGGGTTTGCGGCGCAGGTTCGCCGAGCGCGCCCGCGCTCCAAAGCAGCAGAAGTACGACGACAGCGCGCGACCTCAGTTGGCGTACTTGCTGTAGCACGTGGAGATCGCATTGTTCATCCATCCCTGAATGCCGCCGACGTAGGGCTTGGCGCGGAAGTCGGCGACGAACCTGGCGACCGCGCAGCTCGTCGTGCGGGTCACGCTCGGAGCGGACGAGCCTTTCTGGGCAATCACGTTGGCGAGAGATTTGTTCACCTGCTCGGTTGCGTACTTCGAGAGCCGCGTGTCATCCAGGCATTCCGTGCAAGGGAGCTTCTCGTTGTAGAAGAGATTCCCGAGCGGATCGAACCCCGCCATGTCTTCCCGGCCCGGTACCGGAGTGCGGTAGTCGCCGGCATTCGCAATGCGCGCGTGCAGGACCGCTCTGGAGAAGCAGTCGCAGTCGAAGAGGGCGGAGATCATCGGGGTCTGCGCACAGTAAGCCTTCGAGCCCGGCACCTCTTTGATCGCCCACGTGCGGAAGGGCTCCGGGAGCTGATTCACGGCCGGATCCATGCCGGCCGGCAGCGGGGTCGGAGGCGCAAGCGGTGTTCCGCCCCACGCCCAGCCGGTCTCGACGATCTTCCACTTGCCGGCGACGCGCAGGTCCTTCATCCGCTGTTGGACGTCGGCCTGCGCCTCGGCGAGCGTGCCGTGAGCGCCGAAGCACGCGAGCGTATTCTCGGTGTGGTACCCGTACTTCTGCTCCAGGAAAGTCTTGAAGCCCGCCGCCATGGCCTCCGGCCGCTCGTCGGTCGTGTCGAACGCACTGCTGAAGTACATCGTGGGCGGGCGCTGTTCCGATGAGCAGTAATAGTAGTGGTGCTTCTTCGGCGGCTCGGCGGTCGCGCTCGCCGGCGGCGCGCTCGGACGCGGCGGCGGCGTCTGGTTCATTCGGCGGCCGGCCATGATCTCGACGCCAGCGGGTTCATGCTCACCGGGCGGCGGCGTTTGCGTCGGCGCCCACTCCACCTCAAAGAAGGGGTTCATCATCATTTTCCAACCCGTCTTCTCGCCGTTCAGCCGGGCCTGCTGCGCGGCTGGGTCCGCGGAAATCACCTCGCAGTCGGGCGAGATGTTGAGCTCCCCGAGCGCAAATTTCGCGTGCAAGTACTCGCTCCACCAGAACAGGATCCAGGCGAGCGACTCGTCGCTCTTGAACACCACGCGGTCCTGGTAGTACGTCAGATGCGCGCGGTTCGTGGGAAGCAGGACGGACGCGGTGCAGTGGTAGGGCTTGCCCTCATCGCTGGGCGCTGCTGTCGCCGCAGGCGCTAGCGCGCTGGTTGCTGCCAGGCCGCAGAGCCAGAACGTGGCCACCGCACCGAATCGAGTTGTCATGGGAATCCCCCGGCAGCCGTGACGCGGGTGATTGTAGAACGATTCATTTAGAGCCGCGTTATCGGCCAGGGGTGAGGCCGCCTCTCAATCAAGGCGGCTTGCCCTTGAGAAGCGCGACAATCGCCATCGCGTGCCCGTGGCCCAGCTGAAAATCCTGCTTGAGCCAGGCCACGACGACACCGACCTTGATGTCGGTCCGCAGTTTGCCGTTGCTCAGGTACCCCTTCTTCATCGCCAGCTTCCTGAAGTCGGCGGGGCTTTTGCCGGTCTTGGCTTCGATGTTGTCGAGATACGCTTGAAAGGTCACAGGAGTAGCCCTCGCAGTCTCGCGTCACGCAGATAAAGCCCCGCCCAGACGAAAAGGCCCACATAGACACCGAACAGCACGTGGGAGAAGAGCGGGCTCCCCATCCGCACGTGCGTGGCAATGGCGCCGCCGAGAAACCCCGTCAGCAGGATTGCACCGAGTACCGCCGTGCGGGGGAGGGCATAGAGAACCGTGCAGACCAGCAATATCGTGCCCAGCGCACGTGCCATGTCGGCGCCACCGAAGCCGAGCTGCGCGCCGGCTTCGAGAACGACAGGCAGGGCCAATAGCTTCATGGTCGCATCCATCAAGAGGAAGAGGATCGCCAACCCGGAAAGGGCCCAGCCGATTCGAGACCGCAACTTCGTTTCCATCAATGGAGTCTCCTGGCAAGTCGCCGTGTTCAGGTCCGGCGAGAATCTAGCCGAGTGGAAATCCTTCAGTCTTGTACAAAAACGACAGCTGGGTGTCGCCGCGGACTACGTCCGTGGGAGCGAGCCCGATCCATCGTTGCAATGAACGCGTGAGATGTGCGTGATCATAGAAGCCGCACCGCCAGACGACGTCGGCGATCGGCACGCCTTCCTTGAGCAAACCCACCGCATGGCGCGCGCGTTCAATTTGGCGCAACTGGGTGAAGGTCATTCCCGTTACCTGGCGGAAGCGTCGTTGCGCCGAGCGCGTGGAGACAGCGGTCGGCTCGCCCCGCAGCGCCGCGGTCACCTCTGGATCGCGAGCGACGAGTCCCTTGCTCACCAGTCGTGAAACGAAAGTTTCAGCATTCTCGACGGTGGGGAATTCCCATTGCTTGCCGTCGAGCAGGAAGGTTCGCTTCGAGAGTTGCGGCAGATTGACGCCAGGATTGTCCATCAACCCATGTACAGGCAACTGCGGCATGAACGTGCCGGCCTTGAATCGAATGCCGAGCCACTCGCCATCGGCCGGACAAAGCCATTCGCTGGGTCTGGTTTCCGGCCCCCGCAGCGTGACGATGGAGCGGCCTTGAAGACGGGTGATGACCAACTCCCAGTGAATGCACGCAACCGACAGGAACACGCCAGGGCGCCCGCTATGGCTGCTCCAAATCCTTTCGATGTAGGGCGAGTCGGAAGGCCGGTCGTTGTCGAAGCTGATGAGCATGGACGTCGTGTAGACTTCTTGATGAGCTCTAAAATACTACGGTCGCCGATGACTTGCCGCCTCATCCTGCTGCTGGCACTCGCAACCCTTTCCGGAATTGCCGCAGCAGGGCCTCCTTATGTATCCGATGATCCCGAGCCGACCGACTTCGGACACTACGAAATCTATCTCTTCGCCAACGGCACCGACACGCGCGACGGCTCGAGCGGGTCGTACGGCATCGACTTCAATTACGGTGCGACGCCGGACTTGCAGCTGACGGCGGTATTTCCCGTCGAGTACGAAAATCCGGGCGGCGCAAGTTCATTCTCCGGGCTCGGCAATATCGAGCTCGCCGCCAAGTACCGGTTTCTGCATCAGGCCGACGCCGGTTGGGATGTTGCTTTCTTTCCCCGTCTCTTTCTGCCGAGCGCTTCCCCGCACGCAGGCGAGAAGCACGTCTCGCTGCTGCTGCCGCTGTGGCTTGGAAGGGACTGGGGCAGCTGGTCGACATTCGGTGGCGGTGGTTGCGTGATTGGCCGCAGCGGCGATTCACAGAACTATTGCCTGGCCGGCTGGGCGCTGACGCGCGCGGTCGCTCGGAACCTGAAGCTGGGCGCGGAAATCGTCCATCAGACGCCGGATACCCGCGGGGGCCACGCCTCGACCGCCATCGGCGCCGGCCTGCTCTGCGACCTTAACGATAACTTTCATCTGTTGGCTTATGCTGGCCCGGGTCTGCAAAACGCCGCCGAGACCGGCCGGTATTCCTGGTACGCGTCGATCCTCTGGACCTTCTGACGAGTTTGCGAGGAACCACCATGTCGAACCATCGTTTGCCGCTTCGCGCACTGGGCGTTGTTCTCTGCATCACCGGGCTCCTCGCCAGCGCCGAGGCCAAGCCGCTGTACACGGTCACCAAGATCGTTCCGATTGGTGCGCCCGACCGCTGGGATCTCTTGACCTTCGATACCGGTTCACACCGCGTCTACATTGCGCATGGCGACCGCGTGACCGTCGTTGATGGGAAAAGCGGCGAGCTCGTTGGCAGCGTCGAAGGCTATTCCGGCGGCACCCACGGCGTCGTGATCGTTCCCGATCTCGGTCGTGGTTATACGGACGACGGGCGTGCGGGCACGGCGGGCTCGTTCGACGTCAAGACGCTGAAGCCGCTCCACTCCATCCAGGCGGAAGCGGACGCCGATGCGTTGATCTTCGATCCGGTGAGCGGGCACGTCTTCGTGGTCGATTCCGATCCGGGCAAGATCACCGTCATCGACCCGAAGACGGATACGGCCATTGCAACGATTGACGGCGGCGGGAAGCTCGAAATCGGCGCCGCCGACGGCGCAGGCAAGGTCTACGTCAACGGTGAAGCAAAGCAGGAGATCCTGCGCATCGACACGCGCTCCAATCAGGTCGATGCGCGCTGGCCCATTCCTGCCTGCGCCAGCCCGCACGGCATCGCCATCGACACCAAGTCCCACCGCGTGTTCTCGAGCTGCGAGAACAATGTCATGGTCGTTGTGGATGCCGACAGCGGCAAGCCGATCGCCTCGCTCCCGATCGGTTCGCGTACGGATGGCGCGGCCTTCGATTCGCGTCGGCGGCGCGCCTTCAGCTCCAATGGCGATGGAACGTTGACGGTCATCGGCGAGAAGGGAGCGAATTCCTTCGTGGTTCTCGGCAACGTCCCGACGATGCTGGGCGCGCGCACCATGACCGTCGATCCCAAGTCAGGCCGGCTCTATCTCGTCGCGGCCGATATCAAGATCAATGAGGCCGCCGACCCCAAGGACTACCGGCATCGATATTCCGTCACGCCGGGCTCGGCCAAGCTCCTCGTCCTCGATCCAAACTAGATCCTTGTCCTTGCGAAGGAACTCCGATGAAAAACACCAGCGTTGTGCTCGGACTGTATTTCGTTGTGCTCCTGGCGCTCGCCGCCCATCGAAGTGTCGCCGGCGAAGCGACCGGGAACTATCACGGGCTCTGGCTCTGCCAGAACGTGCCGATCGAGAAGACGGCGTACTTCGCCGCGATATTCGAGGCCACCGCGGACCGCGGCCTGGTCGTCCAGTCCTTCAAGCAGGTGCTCGCCGCCAAGTATGGCTATCACGGAGAGGTCAATTGCGGCGTGGGCACGGGTACAGGCGCGGCGGACCTCGCCAAGGCCAAGGAAGACCGGGCACGCTACGTCAAGCAACTGCACGGGATGCAGATCAAGGTTCATGAGACGGGCTGGACGTATGCGGGTGCTTCAGCCACTGCTCCCGCGCCGGCAACTTCGAACGCGCCGGTCGCGTCAGTCGCGCCCGTTGCCACGGCGGCGACGGCGCCGCAAGGCCCGACCAAGCTCTGGGTCTGCCGCGGAAACACGAATGCCCCGAGCCGGGACATGTACATCACCAAGCCGTTTCCCGTGACCGACGGCCTTGCGAACTGGCGAAATACGCAAGCAGCGCTCGGCAGCTACATGCAGGCGCACTACAAGCCCACGGCGATGAACTGCGACAACTACGCGACGCAAGCGGAGGCGGACGCGCGTGTCGAGTGGCTGGTCAACTGGGCGCACACCTACAAGTTCGATCCCGTTTCCGTGAGTTTCACGTACCCGTGACGGTTCATTGCGCGAGCTGATAGACGCGAACGTAGTCGATCTCCATCCGCACGGGAAAGATCGCGTCGTCGACGCCCTTGATGCCACCCCAGTCACCGCCGACGGCGATATTGAGGAGCAGGGATTCGGGCGCATCGTACGGCCACTGGTCGTGGCCGGCGTTCGCTTCGCGCGCGAATTCAAAGTAACGCTGGTCGTCGTAGCCGATCACGATCTTGTCGTGCATCCAGGTGAGCTGGTAGCGATGAAACTCGGTGCACGCGTCGGCAATCGTCACCTGTGATCCGCGTTGTGTGTGGATGACATGGTTGTAGGCCTTGGTGTGAATCGTCCCGTGCACCACGCCCGGGTCGAAGCCGACATGCTCCATGATGTCGATCTCACCGACATCGGGCCAGCGGAACTTCCGCATGTCGCCGAGCAGCCAGATCGCCGGCCAGCTGCCGACTCCACACGGAATCTTCGCGCGGATTTCGAAAAAGCCGTAGGTCCAGGACGCGTGGCCGCGCGTGACGAGCCGGGCCGAGGTGTATTGCTGACCGCCATAATCATCGAACGCGCGGGGGGCCTCTTTGCGCGCTTCGATGATCAGGACGCCGTTCTCGATCCGGGAGTTCTCGCGGCGTGCCGCGGAATAGTATTGCAGCTCATGGTTCACCCAGCCCTTGCGGTTGAGCTCCGTATCGTAAGACCAGCGTTTCCGATCGGGCAGTCCGTCCTCGTCGAACTCGTCGGCCCAGACGAGGCGATAGCCGGCGGGTGGTGCGCCAGTGGCTGCGGCCGCAGGTTCATCGCCGGCGGCGATGGCCGCCGTGGCTGCGATTAGCGCAACCCACCCGAACAAAGCGCGTCCCGACATGCCGACCTCCCGAGCCGCAACGCTGCCGTCGTCAACGTTCACATTCTAGTGCGGGTGCCCGGCAGTAACGACTGGCGTAGCATGTTCAGGCAGGAACGACGACGGCAGCCCGTAACGCAAGGAGACGAACAATGGCCGACATCCCGAAGTGGCGCGTGGCAGGGGATTGGTTCGACGTCTGCAGTTGCGATATCCCGTGCCCGTGTGAATTTGCGCAACCGCCGACGGGGAATCAATGCTTCGGTGTGCTGGCATACCACATTCGCGAAGGGCACTTCGGTGACGTGCCGCTGGCCGGACTGAATCAACTGCTGGTCGGCGGCTTCAAGGGTGATCTCTGGAGCGGGAAGTCCACCCAGTCCAGGATGGGATTCTTCATGGACGTGCGCGCGAACGAGCTGCAGCAGCAAGCGCTGCAGGCGATCTTCAGCGGCCAGGCCGGCGGTATCCCGGCTCATTTGCTCGCCATCTGGGGCATGCCGGAGCCGCTTGGCATGGAGCTCGTCCCCATCCACTTCGAGGTCGCAAGCGATCTGTCATCCTGGCGAGCAGAGGTGCCGGGCAAGATAACGGCACACGCGGAGGCATTGACGGGTCCCATGACGCCACCTGGCAAGCGCGTGCAGACGCTCAATCCCCCGGGCTCGGAAGTCGGGCCGGGACAAACGGCAACCTGGGGCAAGACCAGGACCGGCACCGTCAACGCCATGGGGATGAATTGGCAGGGGAATGGAAAGTCCAGCAAGCACATTCCCTTTGAGTGGTCGGGCCCGGCGCCGGCGTAGAGGCGCAGCCATCGACAGCAGGGCGCGCGTCAGTCTTCTCGCGTCTGTTTCTGGCTCGTCGGCAACAGCGCAACCTTTGGTGTCCTGCTGACGGAGAAACTGCGCGGATCGAGAAACATCACCGAGCAGCCGGTGCATTCATAGAACTTGGTCTCGTACGGACCGCGCGTTGTCTTCACGACGATGCGCCGATAGTTGTAGGCATTGCAGATCGGGCACGTGAACATGTGACAAGCGTGCAACATCTCGATCGCACGCGTCCATCCAGTACTCGTCCGATCGAAATACTGTATATAAAGTACTGATATCGCTCCCCGTGTGAAACTTTTAGGCCCCGGCAGCGGTACAAACCAAACCTGCTCTCGCGTACTCTATAGGCCGCGCGAAGAGTCACTCGTCGCTATGGAATGTCCGGATGAACCCCCGTTTACTCCTTCTTATGGTGCTCGCGGCCGTGCTGGCCGGCTGCGGCAAGGGCCCGGGCGCCGACCCGGCCGCAGCCGCGGCCAAAAGCCCCTTGTTGCTGTCGCCCGAAGACCTTCACACGGTGCGCAGCAACGCACTGTCCACGGGGCCTTCGATCACCGGTTCCGTGCAGCCTGAGCGGCGTGCTGACCTGCGTGCCGAAGTACCGGCCGTCGTACTGCAGGTGCTCAAGGAGAACGGTGAGCCGGTCAAGCGCGGCGACTTGATCCTGCGGCTGGACGACACGGCGATCCGGGAGAACCTCAACTCCGCGCAAGCCTCGACGAGCTCCGCCGGCCGGGCCTACGAGCAGGCCGAACGGCAATTCCAGCGCCTCACGCAGTTGCGGGCGAGCAACCTGGTGTCGACCCAGGATCTGGAGGACTCGGAGGTTCGCCGCAACAATGCGCAGAGCGACCTCGAGGCCGCCAAGAGCCGCGTGGCAGTCGCGCGGCAGCAATTGCAGCGCACGGAAGTACGCGCACCGTTCGATGGCATCGTCGGCGACCGGCAGGTTTCCGCTGGCGATACGGTGCAGATCGGCATGGAACTCGTGAAGGTCATCGACCCGACCAGCATGCGCTTCGAGGGCCTGGTCTCGGCCGACAGCATCGGCGATATCCGGGCCGGACAGACGGTCCGCTTTCGCGTGCACGGCTACGCACAACAGGAATTCACCGGCCACATCACACGGTTGAATCCGGCCGCGAACGTCACCACGCGGCAGATCGAAGTGATCGTGGCGTTCAGCGGCGTGGAACAGGAACCGAGGCTGGCGGGCCTGTATGCGGAAGGGCGGGTCGAGACCGGCAGTACCGCGGCGCTCACGCTTCCCGCGACCGCGCTCGTCCAGGAGAACACCGGCAGCTTTGCCTGGCGTCTGCAAGGCGACGTGCTGCACAAGGTGGCGCTCGACGTGGGTGCGCGCGATGCGCGCACCGGCGACTACGTGCTGAAGGGCGGCGTGGCGGAGGGCGATCGGCTGCTGCGCTATCCGAACACGACGCTCCATGACGGGCAGAAAGTGCAGCTCAAAGCGGCCGCCGATGCCGCGACCGGCGAGCAGCCCGGGAAGCCGCAGTCGCCGCCCGCGAAGACGGCGAGCTAGCCATGTTCCTGTCCGATTTCAGCATCAAGCGGCCGGTGATCACGGTCGTCATCGTCATCATGCTGATGTGCCTGGGGCTCCTCGCGCTCAAGAAGCTGCGGGTGAACCAGATTCCCGACGTCGAGCCGCCCGTCATCGTGGTCAATATTCCGTATCCCGGCGCCTCTCCCGAGACCGTGGAGCGCGAGATCATCGATCGCATCGAGAAGTCGCTGCAGAGCATTTCGCAGGTTCACGAGATCAAGTCCAAGGCGAAAGAAGGCAACGCCGAGATCGTCATCATCTTCGACTTCAAGAAGAACATCATCGAAGCGCTGGACGAGATCAGAAATTCGATTGCCTCGGTTCGCTACAAGCTGCCGATCGAGATGCGCGAACCGGTCCTGCAACGCGTAGATCCTTCTGCGCAGCCGATCATGTATCTCGCGCTGTCGTCGACCAAGCAATCGCAGGCGGAGATCTCGCGACTTGCCGAGGATGTGATCGCCGACAAGTTCCGCGCCATCGACGGCGTGGCGACCGTGACCGTGAACGGCGCGCTGCACCGCGAGCTCTCCGTGCTGCTGCGCGCGCAGAAGCTGCGCGAGTACAACACGTCGGTCGGCGAGGTCGTCAATGCGCTTCGCCTCCAGAATACGACCGCGCCGGTCGGCCACGTGACCGGTCCCCTGGAGGAGCAGAGCCTGAGGCTCATCGGACGTCTCGAGTCGCCGGCCGACTTCGAGAAGATCGTGATCAAGCGCCGCGGATCGCAGATCGTGAGCCTGGGCGACCTCGCCGTCGTGCGCGACGGCTTCGCGGAAGTCCGCGACGCGAGCATCCGCAACGGCCATCCGAACGTCAGCATCGACGTCACCCGTTCGCAGGAAGCGAGCACGGTTACCGTTGCGGCCAGGATTCGCGTTCTCACGGAGGAGCTCGGCAAGACGCTGCCCGAGGGCACGAAGCTCGAAGTGACGTTCGACGGCGGCCAGGACGCGCAGTCGAGCCTTACCAACGTCATCGAGGCGCTGATGTTCGGCGCGATGCTGACGATCCTGGTGGTCTATGCGTTCCTGAACTCCTGGCGTTCGACGCTCATCACGGCGCTGAGTCTTCCGACCTCGGTGATCGCGGCCTTCATCGCGGTGTGGGCCTGCGGGTTCACGCTCAACTTCATGACGCTGCTTGGCCTGTCGCTCGCCATCGGCGTGCTGATCGACGATGCCATCGTCGTGCGCGAAAACATCGTGCGTCACATGGAAAGCGGCCTGGATCGAAGGACAGCGGCCAGCGCCGGCACGCGGGAGATCGGCCTCGCCGTGACGGCGACCACGTTCTCGATCATCGCGGTTTTCATTCCGGTCGCCTTCATGGGCGGGATTGCGGGGGAATGGTTTCGACCGTTCGCGCTGACGGTGGCGGCCTCGGTGCTCGTGAGCCTCTATATCTCCTTCACGGTGGACCCGATGCTGTCGGCCTACTGGGGCGATCCGGTCGGCTATGCCGAGCGGACGGTGACGGGCCTGAGCCAGTGGCTCGCGAGGTTCAACCGCTGGTTCGATCATCAGTCGGACCGGTATGGCCGGTTGATCGCCTGGGCTCTGCATCATCGCAAATGGATGTGGGTGATCGCCGTCGTCAGTCTCTTCGGCGCGGTTGCCCTGCAGAAGTTCTTTGGTGGAACGAGCTTCCTGCCGATTTCCGACTACGGAACGGTGGTCATCGACGTGCGCTCGCCGGCGAGCGCGAGCCTCGAGTACACGCAGCTGAAAGTGGAAAAGGCCGCGGAACTCGCGCGGACGCTGCCGGAAACCAGGAGCACGGACAGCAACGTCCGCGACGGCGGCGGCAGCGTGTGGATCGACCTCGGCAAGAAGAGCGACCGCGAGAAATCGGCCGTTGAATACGCCCAGGATCTGCGTGTTTTGCTGAAACGGCTGGTCGGTGCCGAGTACACGGTCCTCGACGACGTCAATAACGGCGCCCAGAAGCCGGTGCAGATTCAATTTTCGGGTCCGGACTCGCGGCGCTTGCTGCAGATCACGGGCGAATTCATGAAAAAGCTGGCGCAGGTGCCCGGTGCCGTCGACGTGGGCCTCTCGGACCGGGAACCGAAGGACGAACTGCAGATCACGCTGAACCGCGGGCTCGCGAGCTCGCTCGGCATTTCCGTTGGCGATGCGGCTCAGGCGCTGCGCGTCGCCTTCGCGGGCGTCGAGGTCGGTGACTGGGTCGATCCCACCGGCGAATCGCGGGACGTCGCGGTGCGCCTGCATCCGGACGACCGTGTCGATGCGGCCAACATCGAGCAGCTCCCGATCGCCGTCGAGGGCAGCGACATGATGGTGCCGCTCGACCAGATCGCGACCATCACGATGGGCAAGGGACCGGCCGAGATCCAGCACGCGAACGGCAAGCGCATGGTCGCGGTCTCCTGCAACGCACAGGGCCGGGCATCAGGCGAGATTCTGAGCGACGCGCTCAAGATCGCGCACCAGATGGAATTTCCCCCGGGCTATGGCCTGGAACTGGGCGGCGCCTCGCGGGATCAGGAGGAGATCTTCTCGGAGATGGGCATCGCGCTCGTCCTGGGCATTGCGCTCATGTACCTCGTGCTCGTAATCCAGTTCGGTTCGTTCACCGTGCCCGTCGCCGTCATGCTCTCGCTGCCTTTGAGTCTCATCGGCGTCGTGCTGGCGCTGCTCCTCAGCGGGGGCACGCTCAATCTCATGAGCTTCATCGGCATCATCATGTTGATGGGCCTCGTCGCGAAGAACGCCATCCTGCTCCTCGATCGCACGCGCAAGGAAGAAGCCAAAGGTATCGATCGCGAGGACGCGCTGATGCACGCGGGGCGTGCGCGGTTGCGCCCCATCCTGATGACGACCTTCGCCCTGATCGCGGGCATGACGCCGGTGGCGATTGGCCTCGGCGAAGGTGGCGAATTCTATCGCCCGATGGCGCTCGCCATCATCGGCGGCACGATCACTTCAACGCTGCTGACGTTGCTGGTGGTCCCTACGTTCTACGACAGCATCGAAATCGCGCGCGATCGCGCGATCGCGAAGTTCCACGTGCGCGAGGCTCACGGCAATTCGTTCGTCGCGTTCGTGACGACCTTGCTCGAAGCGCTGCTGACGCTGGTGTTCCTGCGGCTGGTGTACCGCTCGCTGAGGAAGCTGGGTCACGCCATCTTCCGGCGCGGCAGGACGCAGGCAGTCGACGCCCCTTAGCGGTCGGCGAGCAATCTGTCGTCTTGGCCGCTCACCGCTTCTGGTACGGGTGGAAGACGTAATCCTTTGCCTTCACCGCCACGTGGCACGTGTGTCCGCAATTGGGCGTGCCGGCCTTATTGGGCGCGAACGTGTCGGTCTTCGGGTCATGGTCGAACTGGGCGTATGCCCATCCACCGGTGTCGGAGAATTTCTTGCGGTCCTTTTCCATGAAGAAGAGGTCTGCCAGCGTGTCCGGCACATCGACCACAAACGGGGCTTCCGTGCTCTTCTTCGGTTTCCACTGGACCTTTGCGATCCTGGAACCTTCGGGGAACGGCTTGCCGTTGCCCGGAATGCCCGACTTGAAAGCGGCGATGATCGTGGGATTGCCGAGGATCACTTTCATCCGTTCGTCGGACTTGGCGCTGGAGATCAGCTGCCAGTCTTCGTAGCCCTTGAAGTCCGAGAATGCGAGCCCGTTCGGCACCTGCAACGTGTACTTGTCCTGCGCGGACATGGCCACGAGGATGCGCCCATCCAGCCGTGAAAAGCCATGGCACCGCGGTGCTGCTCTGCCCTGACGCTGCCAGTTTGCATCTTCACCGACGAGCGCTATAGTCCGCTTCAACAAGCAGGTCTGGCTTGTGACACGGATTCCGCAACTCGAACGACAAGGCGGAGCGTGCAGGGAAGGGGCATAGGGATGTTCGGGAGAACCCATGAGAAGCGACTTACTTGCGGCGAGCCTCGCGCTCGTCCTGCTGGTCGGCACGGCTTTGCTCGCTGCCAGGAGCAACCTGCTCCGCGATAGCAGCACTGCCAGGCGCGGCCCATTCAGTTTCGCCCGCGTGCAGCTGCTTTGGTGGACGCTCATCGTCGCGCTCTGCCTGCTGCAGCACTACGGCGAGACCTACGAACTGGTGGCGCTGAACCAGACGTGCCTCGCGCTCCTCGGTATCGGCGTCGGCACCAAGATGATCGCCCAGGTCATCGATACGCGTCAGCGACAGACGGCCGAGCTGTCCGGCACCGCAGTGATCCAGGACAAGGAGAGCGAGGGATTCCTGACCGACATCCTCTCCGACGAGAATGGCCTTAGCGTGCATCGCCTGCAGGCGCTGGTATTCAACGTGCTCTATGGAGTCACGTTCGTTTCGCATTTCGTAAATACCGGCGGGTTCGCGGACTACGACACCGTGCAGTACGCGGTGCTCGGCTTGAGCAGCGCCGGCTACCTCGGTCTCAAGGCACTCGAAAACAATCCCAAGAACCAGCTCTCAACGGGAGCTTCCCGCGCAGGCGGTGACGAACTGCTCGATGGCGATGTGGCGGCGGGCGGCCCCGCCGCCTCCGGTTGAGGACGCCGCCATGACAGAAATGCTTCAGGTCACGGCCACCACGCTCAACCTGCGCCGTTCGCCGGTCATCAACCCCGCGAACATCATCGGCACGCTTGGCCAGGGCGAGGTCGTGCAAAAGACCGGGCAGCCGACGACGGATTGGTTCGAGGTTCGCTGTTCGCGGTCGAGCGGGTTTGCGGCGGCGCGCTTCCTGTCTCCGGTGCAGGCGCCGACGCCGCCTCAGCAGCCAGCGACCGGCACTCCGGCGTTCGTGCCGCGGCCGGTGCACTTTGCGCCGAGCGCATCCGCCCAGCTGGGCTCCATCGAACAGCGCCATTGCCCACTTGGCGGATTCGATGTCCGTTCGCGTCAGGCAGGGCAGAGCGACGCCACTCGATGCGCGACACTGGGATCCATTGTCGATCTGCTCGACGTGGAACACAGCGCGCGTTATCAGCCGACGGTCACCACGTTCTGCAACATCTACGCGTACGACTTCTGCTATCTCGCGGGCGTGTACCTGCCGCGCGTGTGGTGGATGGCGAAGGCCCTGCTCGATCTCAGGGCGGGCGCGGATCCCGGAGTTGCGTACGGCAAGACGGTGCGCGAGCTGACGGCGAACGCCCTCTACGACTGGCTCTCGGAGTGGGGCGATGACTACGGCTGGCAACGCTGCGCGGATGTGGACGAGCTGCAGGGTGCGGCGAATCGCGGCAGTGTGGGTGTTGTCTGCGCGCAGCGCCGGGACTTGTCTCGCTCCGGCCACATCGTCGTTGTCGTGCCGGAAATCGCGGGCCACGCCGCGGACCGGGTGGGGCAGGGCGTTGTGCGGCCTTTGCAGAGCCAGGCGGGCGCGCGCAACAAGCGATATTTCTGCAATCAGTGGTGGGTCGATCTCGCGGCGCAGTTTCGCGCGACGGGGTTTTGGGCGCACGCGTAGACGCCGACTCATTGGCACAAGGAGGGTGGACAAATGGCTGGGTCAAAGAAGAACGCCAATACCGGAAAGACGAGCTGCGAGCGGTTCATCGAAGAGAACCCGGAAATTCTCGGTGGCTTCACGGTCACGATCGTAGGCGACGAAGACATCAAGCTTCGCGTCAAGGCCTGCCGGGGCACGCTGCGCATCCTCACCTTTTTCGAACGCGACAAATCGACGGGCGGTGCGCGCACGCCGATCGCGGATACACCGGGCGTCACCGATCAATGGGTCGACATCTCGCTGCATGCGCTCAACAGCGTCCAGCCTGGACAGAACTACGTTCTCACCTGGGTCATCGATTCGCCGGTGGACGATTGGCAGCTCGTCTCCGAATTCTCGCTGAATGGAACGGTGCATTACCGCCACCTGAAGCGAAACCGCCTGGGAGTGATCAACGCCGAGGTGCTGTTCGTCAAGGTGCGCCCATGAGGCGACAGGGCATTCTCCTGCTCGCGGCGGCACTCCTTGGCAACGAGGCGATTGCGGCGGACGAAACCTGCGGCCTGGATCCGGGCGACCTCGCTGGCTACGCCATCAATTTCAGGGCTCATGCATTGGGCGTGGCCGATCTGCCATTGCAATCGCCTGCGAGTTCGCAGGTTGGAGCAACCGCCAACACCACGGCGGATGACCCGGTGCCGGATGCGTCGTTTCCCGCGATCATCGCCATGAATCTCGGCATTCCGACTTCGAGCACGGATGGCGGCGCGATGACGTTCGACCTTACGCCATTTGCGTTGGTCGCCGCCAGGAATTCTGACGTGATTGGTAATCAGTCGGAGTACGCCCGGTACGATTCCCTGCGGCGAATCGGCGCCGCTGTGACGCTCGGCGGAAAAGGCGAAGCATTTGATCGTGACGGGGACGGCACGGTCGACGATGCGCTGACGAGCACGAGTCTCGGTGACATTGTTTCGTTCGAGCTGCGCTACCGATTTGCCGGCTCGCGGGATCGCCGGGATTCCGTCAATGAGAAAAGGTATTTCCGGGCGATGGGCAAGCTCTTCGATCCAGCCGCGGCAGCCTTCACGGATGTCACGACCGCCATGACTTCCGATGCGCTGAAGCTGCCGCCGCAGGCCGACGGTCTCTACTGCATGTCGGACGCGGAGCAGCTGGCAGATTCTCATGCGGCAGCCATCGATCCGGCGGTCATGACGACCCAGCTATACCTCGACGCCCGCACGCGCGTCCTGGAGGAAATCGATAGCGCGCCGATCTGGACGGCGGTCGTCGGGGCCACGAACCAGAAGGATGAGTTCGGGCCCGACCGCTGGTGGCTCGGCGTACGCGGAGCCGGGGGCCTCGGTCCCGACCAGGGATGGAGCGTCAGTCTCGACTATGGAGAAACGGATTCGCTGGCGGGCGGGGAGAGTGCGCGACGCATCAAGGCGGGCCTCGAATGGGCGAGCCTCATCGGCAAGAAGTGGGTGAGCCCGAAGCAAGGCGGCATTCGCGCATCGCTGAGCGGGGCCTGGGAGAAGTGGACGAATGTGCCGGGAGCTGCGAACGACGACGTCGCCAGCCTCAACCTCAAGCTGGTCTATCCGCTGAGCGACACGATATCCGTCCCCTTGTCGATCACCTGGGCCAACAAGAAGGACCTGCTGCGGGATGAGAGCGAGATCCGCGGTTACATCGGGTTCACGTTCGACTTCGATGGGGCGATCCGGAAGGCGCTTTTGGGAGAGCCCTAGCGCAGCCGTCGCATCAAGCAATTGACGGAACAGGGGAGCAAAGGATCATGCCGCAAACAAAGTTTGGCGCCTTCAATCAAGGCAATACTCCGAAGATCGCCGTCTTCAACAAGGCCGTCACGCCGCTCGGTGTCAATCTCGACAAGCTCATCGCGGCGATGCAGATCTACATCGACAAGTTCATCGTGCCCGTCTGGGCGACACCCGCAAAGCTCGTCAAGTCGAAGAACTTCATCGCAGGGGCATGGGCAATCGTGTTCCTCGATGATGCCGACGACCCGGACGCCCTTGCGTATCACGAGCTCACGCCGGACGGTTTGCCGATCTCGAAGGTCTTCGTTCGCACGACGATCGATAACGGCGACCTGGTGAGTGTCTCTACCTCGCACGAGCTGGTGGAAATGCTGGTTGATCCCGCGATCAATCTCATGACGACGGGGCCGGACGAGAAGACCGTCTACGCCTACGAGAGCGCGGATCCCGTCGAGGCCCTCACCTTCAATGTGAACGGCATTCCGATGAGCGACTTCGTCTATCCGTCCTATTTCGAGGAATTTCGCAAGACGGGCTCCGTGAAGTTCGACCAGCTCGGCAAGGTCAAGCGGCCCTTCCAGATCCTGGCGGACGGCTACCAGATCATCTTCAAGGGCGGCAAGTGGTCGCAGGTCTATGGCTCACTGCGCAAGAAGCACGCGTTCGCCAGGGAAAAGCGGCTGGGCCATCGGAGCGAGGAGCGCAAGCTCGGGAAGCTGAAGCGTGCGGAGCCCGCAAAGATCCGCAGAGGGCAAGCCAGGAAGACGCGGGCGATGCAGGCTCCGCAATCGCAGGTGTCGCGTGGCAAGGCACGGGTCCTTGCAGGCGTTGCCGGCCGCAAGCGTCGACGCCGTTGACGGGACTCAGCCCGCGAACTTCGCCAGCTCGCTGTTGAAGCGCTCCGGGTCCTCGAGGAAAGGTGCGTGACCGACGCCGTCGAACCAGGACGCCTTCGCAGACTTGCAGTGATCGAGTATGTACTCGGCCATCGCCGGCAACAGCACGGTGTCTGCGCGGCCGTGTGTAACGAGCACGGGCACCGTGAGCTTCTCGAGCACATCCGTGTAGTCGAGCTCGCGCTGCAGGAGAAAGCCCCGAACCTGGGGCGACACCATCAGGTTGAATGCCCGCGTGGCGTCGAGCGTTCCCTTGGGGAGCGGCTTGGCGACGAAGACGCGCAGGAAGCGATCGATGGCCGCGCGGTTGATCGCCGGGTCCGGATTGCACGCGTCCGGCGCATTCTCGAGAAAGCCGGGACCAATCAGGGTTCCAAAGGCCTTCGGGCCGAGAATCACGGCGCCCGAGACGAAGTTGATGCCTGAGATCTGACCCTCACCGTACTTCCGGACGTAGTCCGAAATCATGAAGCCGCCGTAGGACCAGCCGGCGAGAATCGGTTTCCTGAGCTTGAGTGCGCGGATGATCGCGGCTATGTCATCGGCCCAAAGCTCGCCATCGGTGTAAGCCTCGGCCTTCGCGGGCGCCTCGGACTCGCCATGGCCCCGCAGGTCGAATGCAACCAGCCGAAAGCCCTTGAGTCGCGGGCTTTCATACTGCATTTCCCATGCGCGCAGGTTCTGGGACCAGCCATGCATGAGGAGAATGGGACGGCCACTCTCGCTGCCTGACTCGCGAACTCGCAGCTTGACGCCGCCGCCACCTTCGACCGTGTGCACTCTCATCGCGACTCCCTCCGGCTGGCGCGAAAGCGATCAGGGTTCGCGATTCTACTCCCACGATTTTGAGAAACGTTCACGCGGCGCAGCGCAGGACATTAGAATTGTTTCAAACCCGGCCGGGCCAGGAAACGCTCGAATCGCGCCGCATTTCACGCGGCGCACGCGTTTTCTTTGCGCCGATCATCTTTCACTTCGCGGTCGTCGTCGTCGTCAGCGCGGTAGTTGCGGGTTGAGCTGTGACACGATTGCGGGCAAGCGGGCCTCCGGCCATTGACCCGGCGTGCCGAAGTCCCAATACTGCGGCCCGATGAGCGTTTGGGACCGGATAAAAGAACATAAAGTCGTCCAGTGGACGGTCGCCTACGCCGCAGCGGCATATACGCTCCTGCATGCCATGGAGATGGTGAGCGACGCGCTCGGCTGGCCGCACGTCATCATCCGCGTTCTGACCCTTCTCCTTATTCTAGGGGCGCCGCTCGCCGCGACGCTCGCGTGGTACCACGGTCACCGTGCCCAGCACCGGGTGAGCGGGCCCGAGCTCACGATCATCACCGTGCTCCTGATCATCGCGGGCACCGTCCTCTGGCACTACGGCCGGGATTCCGGGGAACACGCAACTGCCATCGAAGTCGCGGCGCAGCCGCACGTCCAGCCGGCGCCGGCCGCTGCGGCCACGAGAGCGCCCGAGAAATCGATTGCGGTCCTGCCGTTCACCGACATGAGCGAAAAGAAGGACCAGCAGTATTTCGCCGACGGCATTGCCGAGGAGTTGCTCGATCTTCTCGCGAAGACGCAGGGCTTGCAGGTGACGGCGCGCACCTCGTCGTTTTATTTCAAGGACCGCCAGGCAACCATCGCCGATATCGCGAAGACCCTGAACGTTTCCAACATCCTCCAGGGGAGCGTCCGCAAGTCGGGCTCGACGGTCCGGGTGTCGACCCAGCTGATTCGCGCCTCCGACGGCGTGAACCTGTGGTCGCAGTCGTACGACCGGGACGCGAAGGACGTCTTCAAAGTCCAGGATGAAATCGCGACCCAGGTGGTCTCGAACCTCAGACTCACGCTCTTCGAGCCGGCTTCGAGCGCATCGCGCACCGCCAACGCGGAAGCCTACAACCTCTATCTGCAGGGCAACTATTTCAGGGACCGGGACACCGAGGCGAGTCTGCAAAAGGCGCTCGATCTTTTCCAGCAGGCGCGCGACCTCGATCCGAACTACGCGCCCGCCTGGGCGGGCATCGCTTCGACGACCATGCGGCAGCTCGCCAATGGTTACATTGGCATCGCGGAGGGAGCGGAACTCGTCCGGGCGGCCGCGAACAAGGCAATCGAGCTCGACCCGACGAACGGCCAGGCCTATGCCTCGCTCGGCACGATTCAGATGTCGTTCGACTACAACTGGATGGGAGCAAAGGCGACGCTCGCCAAGGGACGCGAGGGCGAACCCAACAACTCCATCCTGTTGACGACCTCGGCGATCCTGGCACGCGCGCTGGGCCGCAATGATGAAGCCGACGCGTATTTCAAGCGGGCGCTCGAGCACGATCCGGTCAACTTGCTCGCGCGGCGGTACTACGGAAGAACATTGTTCCAGGCTGGCCGGCTCGATGAGGCGGAAAGGCAGCTGCGCCAGGTGCTCACCATGAATGACGCGCAGCCCGGCGTGCATTACGAAATCGGCCGCATCCTGCTGGTGCGGGGCGAAGCCGACGCGGCCGTCAAGGAGTTCGAGGCGGAGAAGTCACCGGCGTGGAAGGAGTTTGGCCTGCCGCTCGGATATTTCGCGCAACATCGTGCGCCGGAGACCAATGCGGCGGTCGCTGCACTCCTGCGTGAAACGACGGGGTCGGAATTTCAGGTGGCCGAGACCTACGCGTACATGGGCAATCCCGACAAGGCGTTCGAGTGGCTCGATGCGGCCATTGTCGGGCGGGACCCCGGGCTCGCGTGGCTGAGCGACGATCCGCTTCTGAAGGGGCTTGTCGGCGATCCGCGCTACCCGGCGCTGCTTCGCAAGTTGCGCATGCCGCAGTAATCGCGCGAGTTTCCGGGCAGGGTCCCGGCAGCACAAGCTGCTTGGACAGCCGGCTGGCGGGAAATCAATCGGCAACCGGCTCTACCCGACGCACTCCGAACCTGAAGTATCCGCCCTCTCGCATCGGCGACGGATACGGATACGAGTGCTAGGCTGCATCCCGGAAATCCGCAGGTGCAGTCGATGCAGGGGTCGGAGCGAGAGCGCGAAGCAGGCGTACGCGCGGAGCACGCGTTGCCGCTGCGCGTGTGGCGGAGTCTCGAGCTGGCCTTCCTGCGCTGGATCTTGTGGCGACGCTGGGTTGTCGCGCGCGCCGCGCCTTTCGGGCTCAAGGTGCGGGGCCGGCCGGAAGACCGCATCGAGCGCCACATCTTTCGATTTGGCTGCCATGACCGCGCGCTGACGCGCTTCGTGTTGACGCACCTGCGCCTGGATCAAGGCGACGTCGCCATCGACATCGGCGCCAATCTCGGCTGGTTCACGTTGCTGCTCGCCCGCCTGGCGCGGCCGGACGCGGATGTGATCGCCTGCGAGCCGGACCCGGAGAATTTCGACCTGCTGCGGCAGAATCTCAAGATGAACGACGCGGAATGGGTCATTGCGCTGCGGGTTGCGCTCGGCGAAGCCGCCGGCTCGATCCAGCTGCACCGGTACAAGAGCAGCAACAGCGGCCGGCACTCGGTGTTGCAACTCGGCGCGTCGTCGGACCCGGGCATCACCGTGCCGCTCACGACGATCGAGGCGCTGTGGGCGCGCCATGACTTCGGCAATCGGCGGCTGCGCTTCCTCAAGATCGACGTCGAAGGCTACGAGGCGTTTGTCCTGCGCGGCGCTGGACCGCAGCTGCTGCGACGCTGCGAGATCCTGAGCCTCGAGTACTCGGTCGATGCGATGCGGACCGCCGGTATCGACCCCGCCACCGTCATCGATCAACTGGCGGCCTGCGGCATGACGCTGCTCATCTGGAGTGAATGCACGCTGCGCCCGATCACCGCCGCCGGGCTGCAGCGGATCTCCCGGCAATGCGACCTGATCTGCGCCATGCCCTCCATGGCAGACGGATTGGCGGGCCACTACGGCTAGGCCCGGTTCGTCTCAGGCGAACAGCTCCTGCCAATCCTGCGCGACGCGGCTGATACGAAACCGCGGGTCGGCACTGACGAGCGGTCGAGCACCGCCACGCCAGGCGCGCAGCGTTTCCACGTAGTCGTCGAAGATCGAAAGACGCCGTGCCACTCCAGCCAGCGAGAGCTTGGTGCGCCATCCGAGCGGTGCCGTGAAGCGCTCGAAACGGCGCTGGCCGCCATGAACCGGCAACACCGGATTGCGTGGATGAAGCACCTCGCGCGCGGCGCCGCAGTCGTGGGCGATGACGGGCGTGCCGACCGCGTTGGCTTCCGCAAACACGAGCCCGAAAGTTTCCAGCAGCACGAAGTTCGGCATGAAGACGGCGAGGGCGGAGCGGGCTTCGGCAAACGCGCGCGCGGGCGGCAGGATGCCCAGCCACTCGACATCCGGCAGCGCAATCGGCTGCAGCGCTCGATAGCCGGGATTGGCGACGCACAGGCGCATTCCCGGAAAGGCCCGGCGTACCGCCTGAAAGGCGGCCAGGCTGTAGCCCAGGCCCTTGTTGGGAGAAGACAGGAAGATGAGCTTCTGCGGGTCCACCGAGCTGCCATCCCGATCGAGCGCATCGTCGATCGGATTGAAAATGGTCCGAAGTTCCACGGCGGAGCTGCGCGCGAGATTCCGTAGAACCGCTTCGACGCGCTGCTGCAGGAAATCGGAAACGCAAATCACCGCGCCGCCGGCCGTTGCAAGCGCGGCATCGGCGCCGGCCAGCCACCGCGCGCGCGTCGAGCCGGGAGCCATGAGATCGTGCAGCCACAGGTGGATGCGCGCATTCGGGAACAGCCGGCGCAGCGACTCGATTGCCCGTGGATCACGCAGGAGGACGACGTGTTCCACCGCAGGCATGGCATCTGGCGGTCGATAGCGGCCCTCTGCCGTGCGCCGATTGTGCTGCATCAGAATGGCATCGAGCGCTTCCACGACGCGCACCGCGGAGGCTTCGGATCCGCCGAGTCCACGTTGCGTGAGGGTGGCTGCGCTGTAAGGCTGCGGGCAAACGGGATCGAAGAAAACAAGCCGCGTCCTGCGGCCCTGTGCGACCCAGGCCCCGGTGGAATTCAGTTTTCGCCCCTGACCGCGTGCGGCGCTTCGTCGGGAGGCTTGGGTGCCGCCGACGGGTCGAGGAATTGCTGCCCTTCGCAGAGGCCGGCGAGCCACAGGCGCAGGTACTTCTCCTGCACGTAGCGCGCCTCGACGAAGTGAAAGGCGAGGCCGCGCCAGCCGTCGAGGAATCCACCCTTGATGACCATGCCGCGAAAGAAGCGCCACAGCGGATTCAGGAACACCGCGGCGAGTCCCTTGTAGCGTCCGGCGCGCTGCAGTTCGTCGGCCATGAGCGCGGCGTAACGGTGCATGCGCCCCAGATGGTCATCCAGGTCACGGTACGAATAGTGTTCGAGGTGACCGGACAACGCGCCCGCGACACCGATCACACGGACGCTTTCGTGAACCTCATAGCCGGCCCAGCCGCCGAGCCGCCGGTTGAAGAGGCGAATCGTCCGATCGGGATAGCAGTTGCCGTGGCGGAGAAAGCGGCCGCTGTACTCGGTCAGTCGCGGAATCGTCCAGCCGGAAAATCCGGGACAGCCGGCCGCGCGCAATGCCTCGATCTCCGCGCGCAGCTCGGGTGTCACCCGTTCGTCCGCGTCGACGCTCAATACGTAGTCGTAATGGGCGTGGTCGGTGGCGAATTGCTTCTGCGACCGATAGCCCGGCCAGCGGTGCGTCAGGACCCGCGCCCCATGGTCGGTCGCGAGCTTCACCGTCGCGTCGGTCGAGCCGGCATCGACGACCAGCACCTCGTCGCAGAAGGCGAGCGAGCGGATGCAGTCGACGATGCGGTCCGCCTCGTTGTACGTAATGATGCATGCCGATAGTCGGGTGGCAGCTGACTTCGTCGTCATTCGGCGACTCTCATTGGAGGGCGAGGGGGCGTGGCCTTGACCGTTAGACATGGACACGCCACGCCACCAATCGCTCAATCGGGTTCACCGGTATTCGCCGTTTGTAATCCCTTCTTCACACTGGCGCCCGGCGGCATCGACCGCCGGCTTCGGCTCACCGGCCACCGCATCAGTTCTGCCTGACGTGATAGTTCATGATCGCGTCGACAAGCTCCGGCTTGCCGGCGAGATCGAACTCGGGAGCGGCGAAGGTCTTCGGTGCCGCGGTACACCACTTGGTGCGTTCCGCGAGAGGCGCTTGCTTCATGGTTCGAAGAATGCCTTCGTTCTGCTCTTGCGCCTGCCGCGCTAGCTGGCGCAGCTCGTCCGTGGTCATCCTGTCCTTGAGGACGAGAATTTTCCTGGCACGCAGCTGGGCGTGCCGCTGCATCCATCGGTCGCGCGCCTCGCGCACCGGCCCCGCCGACTCCGGGACCTCGTCCCGGCAGAAGCGATACGCCGTCTCGACGATGACCTCCTTGACGTAGACCTGCATCGCGGCCTTTGCCGGGTCAACCCGGAGGCTGGCGTCCTTGGCGCGCAGGTCTTTCGAGACATCCTCCGAGTCGGAAGCCGGTGGCGTGTCCGAGTAGGTGACCTTGCCGTCGGGACCGACCGATTTATAGACGGGACCGGCGGAGCAGGGCGCCAACAGAGCCAATAGAAGAAGAGTGACCGTGAGCCGTGCAGTAAGCGGTGGTGCTGCACTCATGAAATCAACGTTCGCAAATTCGTCATCTCCCGGTTGCCTGATGTGAATCTTATAGTCCGATGCACGTCGTCGCCAGGATCATCGGTCAGCGCGAGGATGAAATCGGGCATTTTTTGTTACGATCGCAGGCGACGAAGGGTCGACTGGTCAGTAACCGGAGCCTGTCATGCCGACGCAAACATTGAGCGCCGCGGAGCGTATCGAGATCGAAAGAGCCTGTGAGCGCCTCGTCCATGTCTACGGGCGCGCCTTGGATCTGGGCGACCTGAGCGGCGCAGCCGATTGCTTCGCCGTGAATGGATCGATGGCGAGGCCGATGGCGCCGGACCAGGTGATCGAGGGTCGGGAGACGATCCGCGCGGCCCTCCTGACGCGGCCCAAGACTCTGCTGACGAAACACCTCGCGACCAACGTGATGATCGACGTTGAAGGCCGCGATGCGGCGAGCGGACTCTCCTGTCTCACGATGATCTCGACCACACCGCTGGCGGATGCGAAACCGCCGTTCGTCTCCAAGGGGCCGATTTATTTCGGCGAGTTCAAGGATCGCTACGTGCGCGAGAACGGCGAGTGGAAATTCCTGGAGAGACGCGGTTCGATCCAGATGAAACTCGAGGTGCCGGCATGACGAGACGGGTCGTGACGGGTCATGACGCCGGCGGGAAGTCGATCGTTCTCAGCGATGGGCCGCCGCCGCAAAACCACCCCATGCGGGGCGCGGGCATTGGCGCCGAGTTCTTCGAGATCTGGAACAGTCCGAGGACGGTTCCGCAGCTCACGTCGGTCGAGGCGCACGAGCCGAACCACCGTGAGTTCACGACCATGCCGACCGCGGGCCACCTGCTGCGCATTCTCGAGGTCTATCCGCTCAAGGACGGCGGCAAGCGAACGGTGATGCACCGGACCAAGACACTCGACTATGTCGTGGTGATCGAGGGGGAGCTCGCCCTGATTCTCGAGGACAGCGAAGTCATCCTGAAGCCGGGCGACGTGGTCGTCCAGCGCGGGACCAACCATGCCTGGGAGAACCGGGGATCGACCACCGCGCGCGCGGCGTTCTTCCACATCGATGCGCAATTCAGCGAGGAGCTGCTCGCGAAGCTGCCGAAGACCCTCGAACTCATGCGCTGAGACGCTAGTGCCAGACTTCGGTCAACAGCCGGGCAAAATTCGCCCCAAGAATCTTCTCGATCCGGCCCGAGGCTCGCGCATCCGCCGGGAACTTCTCGGACAGCGGGGCGTCGTCGGGCGCACCCGGCGATGGATATCAGGATCGCTTCACGACGAGTCAGCATGGCGCTCTTCGGCTCCTGCGCATGGTCACAATGCGCGCTGCAAGATGGCATTGAACGCGGCGGTGTCGTCCGCATTGTCGAACACGATCGAAGGGCCATTCTGACGCATGGATTTCGTCCGGTCGCCGGCAAATTTGATGGCATCCTCCTGCGCGGCAATCATCGACTTGCGGCTTTCAACAATGGCCTTGAGCTGCGGAGTGGCTTCGTCTTGCGCGCGACGGGCGCCGCGAAGCATTTCATCGGTGCTGGTCGCGGGCATGCCGAGCTGGCGGATATCCGCCTCATTCTGAGCGCTCAGTGCGAGCGCCTGGCCGTACCACCAATCCATCGTTTCCCGCTGGCTTTGCAGCTTGGCGAGGCTCGCCAAGCGACGCGCATCGTCGGCAAGACTCTCGTACGTGAACGCGTCGGGATCGCTGGTGGCTGCCAGCCTGCGCATGAAATCGCGCTGCAATCGCACGGTCGTGAGGCCCTCCCGACGGGTCAGTTCCTGAAGCCGTTCCCCAAGCGGGCGGCTTGTGTCGGACAACTCGGGTGCCCCGGGCGGTGCCCGCTCGACGAACGCCTGGAAGTCGGGCGACGGCGCTTGCGTCGTCCCCGAGCCCAGCCGGGCATTTTCCTCACGCACGAGTTTGCGCAAGCGATCGATCTTCGGCCGTGCCGCGGCGATTTCCTGCTCGATGGAGGCGGATTGAGCTCCGCCGAAAGACGACCAGGCTGCCAGCCCCAGGCAAATCAACGCGGCGCTCCAAAGCGCCAGCGTTCGTGTCATGGGTGCTTCACGGCGAAAAATCAGAGCCGCGACGACGACGACCGCGATCATCGCCAGCAGGAAACGGCTGCCGTCATAGCCAACGGTGACGGGGCTTGCTCCCTGTGAATGCAGGACCAGGAAGGGCGCCACGATGGACGCCGCAATCACAAGCCAGGCCAGGGCCCGGCTGATTCGAAAGGCGTTCGAGGCCTGTTCCATGTTCTTGTTCGACCGTCCGCGGTCGTCCCGGTCCGCTCGCCACATCATATAGCGGCTGCGGGCGGAATTTCCTCCCGTGCCCCGCGATTGGTTTTCCCCATCGCCAGTGTCTACCGGAGATGGAAAATACTTCAGCGGCAAGCAAAGTACCGGCCGTCACGCTCGGCTTCTGGATCGTCAAGGTGCTGGCAACGACGCTCGGTGAGACCGGCGGCGACACGGTTTCGATGACGATGAACCTTGGTTATCTCACCGGGACCGCGATCTTCGCCTCGCTCCTCATCGTCCTGGTCGTATTGCAAATCAGGGCGAAAGCGTTTCACGCCGCCCTCTACTGGAGCACGATCGTTGCGTCCACGACCGCCGGCACCACGTTGGCGGATTACTGCGATCGATCGCTCGGTGTCGGTTATACGGGCGGTTCGCTGATACTGGCCGCCTGCGTCGTCGCGACGCTCGGGTTGTGGCAGTGGTCCGAAGGCTCTGTCTCGGTCAATACCGTCAACACGCCGCGGGTCGAGGCCTTTTATTGGGCGACCATCACGTTCTCGCAGACGCTCGGCACGGCACTGGGCGACTGGGCCGCCGACACGAGCGGGCTGGGATACGACGGCGCGGCGCTGGTGTTCGGCGCGGCCCTGGGTGTCGTGGCCATCGCTTATTACCGGACGAGGATCTCGCACGTCATCCTGTTCTGGCTTGCGTTCATCCTGACCCGACCGCTCGGCGCGACAGTCGGGGATTATCTCGACAAGCCTCACGATCACGGCGGGCTCGCGCTCAGCCGTCCGCTGGCGTCCGCCGTGATCGGCGTCGTGATCGTCGCCTGCCTCCTGCTGTTCCCGCAGAAGGCGGCGGTTGGCTCCCCGCACCCGCGCAGCTGACTACTGGCAGACCGAAGCCGCTGGACTCGAGCAGTACACGACGTTCCGCCAGCTGAAGACGCTCTTCCTGCGCGGATCGATCGTAAGGCGCAACCATTGGCCCGGATCGTTGGTTGAGCCCTGCACGACGATAACTCACGCTGAGGTCCGCGAGCTTTGCGATGAACGGCGTGTACTTGATTCGAGCCGCCAGGAATGGTGACCGCCACGAAGACGACCCTCGATTCCGTCCACATCACACTCTCGACGAACTGGGAATCGGCCGGGAATGCTCGGTCGTCATCGTTCGCCTGGCTATGAACCGTCATCTCGTGCCGGCCGAGAGTCCTGCCGGGCTTTGCGAAGAAAAGACTCCGCACGCTCGCAAGCTCCTTGAGCGGCGCGCCGCTGCTGAATTGCTTGCTCTTGTGGCAGTCGGCCCATTCATTGTCTTCGGGCGAATAGACCGCCGGCATGCGGAACTGCTGGAATTCATGGAATACGGATTCGTTCCAGCTGAGGTTCGAGGTCGCGATCGGCGGGAGTATGTGCGCGCTGGTGCAGGGCATGCTGCCGGAGTGCAGATCGCCGACGTGCACGACGACGTCGACGTCCGGGTCACCGCGGTTTTCGGCTTGATCGGCGCGGGACGCAGCGCATGTGAGCGTGGCTGCCAGTGCGGCAGCCGCAACGAATGACGGCCGAGTTGCATTTCGATGACGCCCGGATGAATCTGCC
Source organism: Steroidobacteraceae bacterium (assembly GCA_035644395.1). GTDB lineage: Bacteria > Pseudomonadota > Gammaproteobacteria > Steroidobacterales > Steroidobacteraceae > JBGPLJ01. The sequence continues at coordinate 2,496 of DASQOR010000013.1, read as the reverse complement.
GTCACAGCGTGTTAGCGTTCGGGCATCGACCGGGGAGACGCTCATGAGAACGAATGGTCTGACACGCCGCCATGCGCTGCTCGGGGCAGCCGCTCTCCTCGCGCCGATCCCGCGACTGGTCCTCGCGGCGGCGCCGGGCACGGCCGCCGACAAGTCCGGCGTGATCAAGCTTGACGGCAACGAAAATCCCTATGGCCCGTCTCCGGCCGCCCGCCAGGCGATCCTCGCGAGCACCGGCGAAGCGCCGCGCTACGCCGACGCGCAGCTCGACACGCTGACGAAGCAGCTCGCGGCCCGCGAGGGCGTCGCGGCCTCGCAGATCGTGCTTGGCACCGGCTCGGGCGAGCTGCTCAAGATGTCGGGCATTCTCGCGCTGACGGCCGGCCCGGCTGGCGAACTCATCGCATCGCGGCCGACGTATGAGGAGTTGCCCCATTTCGCCGAAAAACTCGGCCTGAATCTGGTGTGGGTCGCGCCCACCGCGGATCATCGTCACGACTTGCCGGCGATGCGCGGCGCGGTCTCGGGTTCGACGCGCCTCGTCTACGTCTGCAATCCGAATAACCCAACCGGAACCGCCGTCAAACTCGACGCGCTCGAGGCGTTCATCCGGTCGGTCCCGGCGGATTGCCTCGTGGTCGTCGACGAGGCCTACATGGATCTCGCCGATCAGGCGGGTGTGGGCACGGCCGCGGGGCTCGTGACGAGCGTCCCCAACCTGATCGTGCTGAGGACGTTCTCGAAGATTCACGGACTGGCCGGCCTTCGCGTGGGCTACGCGATTGCGCCCGAGGCGCTCGCGAAGCGACTCGCGGCGATCTCGCTCACCTGGCCCAACACGACGGGAATCGACGCGGCGACGGCGAGCTTCAACGACCACGCATTCCTCAAGACGACCAAGGCCGCGCTCATCGGCGACCGCACGCGCGTACACGCAACGCTCGATCGCATGGGGCTGAAGCACACCGAAGCCCAGGGCAATTTCGTGTTCTTCGATACCGGCGGACCCTTGAAGCGCTTCCAGGACCGCATGCTCGCCGAGGGCATCAAGGTCGGCCGCCACTTCGACGGCTACGACACGTGGGCGCGCGTCACGATTGGCCTCCACCACGAGGTGGATCGGTTCCTCGCCGCGCTGCCGCGGGCCGTCGCTGCGTGAGCGTGCCGAGCGTCAGTGCGGCTTGATCTCGATCGGCTTGCTGAGAGAAATCGTCAGCTGCGAGTCGACCGGTAACACGACCTCGGTCCCCGTGTTCTTGGCGATGGCGGCGCCGATAGCGCCTCCCAGCAAGCCGCCGACGATCTTGCCGCCGCTGCCGCTCTTGATCTGATGCCCGATGATGGCGCCGACCGCCGTGCCGCCGACGATCTTCGCCGTATCACGCCCGGTGTCGCTCTTGCCGGATTCGACGAGCTCGCCGTCGATGGCGATCTCCTGCCCGCTCTCGAGCACCAGCGTGTCGAAGCGCAGGCCGATCGTCGGCGTGCCGCCGATCTTCTTGCTGCCCGAAATCACGTCCGTCACCGCGCCCGTGACATGCGAACCGGCGGGCGCCGCGAGGCGTCCGTTGACCATCACATCCGAGACGAGGCGCGCGCTGAATGTGTCTCCGGCCTTGGCAGTCTTCGAGGAAAGCTCGGACAGCAACGCCACGGTGAGCTGCGTGCCGGCTGGCACGACGACGGGACTCGGCTTCGGTGGCGCGGGTTTCGCAGGCGCGCTTGCCGCAACAACCGGCTTCTTCACGGGCGCCGCCGGCTTCTTCACGGGAGCGGGAGCCGGCGCAGCGGCGGCTTTCTCCTCTTCCGCCTTTTGCGCAGCCAATGCGGCCTCGCGGTCGGCGACGTCCTTCTCACGCTGCGCGAGTTCCTGTTCCTTGGCAGCGAGCGCGGCATCCTGGCCGGCGTCAGCAGGCGCCGCGTTCGCGGCACTCTGCGGGGCCGGCGCGTCGGCCTGTTTGCCGCAAGCGTCGAGGGCAAGGACGCCCGCAACGGCGAGAATTACAAAAACGGTTTGTCGGTACATGGCGACGCTCCTGAGGGGGGCTTGAAGTGCAGAATACGCTATCGAAGACCGATCAGCGTGCGAGATCGATCAGCGCCAGATCCGAGTTCTCCTGTGTGCGATCGAACACGATTTCGCTGCCATCGGTGGAGACGTCGAAGTCCCCGATGACAAAGTTGCCGGCAAGATCGCTCAGCTGTCGCTCCGAGCCCGTCTGCAGATCGATGAGCCAGAAATTCTTGTGGTCGATATCGCCGCGCAATATCACCAACGCGTGTGCGTCCCGCAGGAATGCGACACGCCTGGCGCCGCGGGTCAGGATGAGGCTCGGCAGGGGATAGGTTCTGCCGTCAGCCGCCGCCGCACGCAATGGAAACGTCGTGCCGACGTCCGGCCCCGAATAAACCAGGAACCGTCCATCCGGCGACCACACGGGATCGATCGAATACTCCGATAGCAGCAGGACCGGCCGCTCGCCGTTCAGGCTGACA
>DASQOR010000012.1:0-4847 GCA_035644395.1 Steroidobacteraceae bacterium | reverse complement strand
GAAATAAGTGCCGACCTCGCCGCCGTGCATTCGCAGCTCCGGCGGGAAGAGCCCGGGCGCTGCGACCGCCACCACGCTGTAGACATAGGCGAGCCCGACACCGAGCCCGATCAGCGTGTACATGTTCGGGCTGCGGTTCTTCAGCGACAGCCAGAACTTGCGGAAGAAAGGCCAACCGCCCCACCACACCACGGGCGTGGCAAGAAGCAGCTCTACATACCTGGAGTACTTGAATTGCGCTGCGAATCCCAGCATCGGCGCCATCGCGATGAACAGCAGCGGTGCGCTCAGCGCCGCGCTCACCCAAAGGCGGCGCGTCTGGTCGCGCAGCTCCGAATCGTCCTCGACGCCGCCCTCCATCGGCACGAGCGTCATGCCGCACTTCGGGCACGAGCCAGGGCCGATCTGCACGATCTCCGGATGCATCGGGCAGGTGTACTTGACGCCTTCCTTTGCAGGTTGTCCGTGCCTTGCCTTGCCGTCACCGCCTTTTGGCGTCAAATACTTCCCGGGGTCGGCGCTGAATGCGTGCAGGCAATGCTTCGAGCAGAAGTGGTAAGTCCTTCCCTTGTGCTCCAGGTGCCCCGCCGCCTTGGCCGGATCCACCGTCATGCCGCAAACGGGATCGAGTGCCATCGTCAGGCGACCACATCCACGATCCCCATCATGCCTTGGTCTTCGTGCTCGAGGATGTGGCAGTGGAACATGCGCAGGCCGGGAAGTTCCTGACGCACGGCGATCCGAACGGTCTCACCGCGGCCCACATTGATCGTATCCTTCCAGGCTCGATAGGCCGGCTTCGAGATGCGATTTTTCCGTTCGACTTCGACGACCTGGAACTGCGTGCCATGGATGTGGAAGGGATGATCCATGTCGGTCGGGTTCTGGATTTCCCAGAGCTCGATCTGCCCCGCTCTCATCTCGACATCAACGCGGGTCCTGTCGAAGGTCTTCCCGTTGATCATGAAGACCATCGTCATGCCGCCGAGCCCGCCCATCGACTCGCCGAAGACGAAACGGCGTCGCACTGTCGACTCGGCGAGCTCCGGGATCTGCCGTAGAGCTTCGGGGAGAGGCGGCATTTCCGTCAAAGCTACCCCTTGTGCCTCGACGGACATGAGGGTCAGATCACCGTCGTCGGGGCGTCCCGGCCCCATCCAGCCACGATCGTAGGGGAGCGTCTTAAGGGCGAAGCTTCCGGCCTTTTCGAATGCCACCACCACTTCGGCCCGTTCCGCCGGCGACAGCAGGATTTCGGTCGCGCCTTGCACCGGCGCAGCGAGCAAGCCGCCGTCGCTACCAATGATCGTCATGGGTGCGTCGCCGAACGTCAGGCGCAGGAAACGAGCATTCGTCGCGTTGAACAGCCGAAAGCGCCGGCGGGTCCCCGACTGTACGGTGAGGACCGGTTTTTTCTGCCCGTTCACCAGCACCTGATCGCCGACACGGCCGTTCATCAGATCGGCCATGCTCTGCTCCGGCAGCGATCCGTCTGCGGCAAGCCTGAGGTCGGTGAGGAAGAGGACGGTGTCGCCATAGGCGGCGGGGATCGGATCAACCTTCGGCTTCACCAGAAAGGCTCCGGCAAGCCCGCGATAGACTTGCTCGGCGGTCAACCCGTGCGGATGCGGATGGTACCAATAGGAAGCGGCGCTCCCCTCCGGCAGCGTGAACTCATAGGTCCGGCTATCACCGCTCGCGACTGCATCCATCGGATTGCCGTCCTGGTCGGCCGGTACCGGCATGCCGTGCCAATGGATCGTACTCGCCTGATTTGGGATCGCGTTTCGGAAGGCGATGCGGACCCGGTCGCCCTCGGTGACCTGGATAATCGGTCCGGGACTTTCACCGTTATAGGCCAGGATCGGCGTATCGAGGCCGTCCGCGAAGCGCGCCTTCGCTACCCCAGCCGTCAGCGCGGCCTCGAAGCGGCCCCCTTCGGTCGCCATGTTGGCGAGACGCGGCAGTTCGCGCAGCGGTGCGCCTTCTGGCAGGACAGGCATGCCGCTCATGCCGGACATGCCAGGGCCTCTCATTTTCATTTGGGCGAGTGCCGGTCCGGACATCCACACAGCAGCGCCGGCCAGCAGGAATTCACGACGGTTCACGGTATTGGGATCCTCGTCCCACTATAGGCTTGGCGGGTTGTCCGTGATTTCAGCATGCAGCCTGCGCGTTACAACGGAAATGCAGAAGCACGTATTTAGCGCCGCGCGACGAGACGGACGCGGATATCGAGCGCATCGCGAACCCGCAAACCCCCGTTGAGAGCAGTGAAAGGCTCGATGCCGAACTCCGACTGGTTGATGTGGAAACCCGCGATCACTACGAGCAGGTCGTCCTGCCGCAGCACGGCCGCGGCGAAGCGCAGATCGCGCGTCACTCCACGGAGCGTGACGCGTGCCGTGACCGTCGGACCCCACTGCGGACCGACGAGCGCGATCGACTCGACCCGGATCAGTGGATGCTTCTCCGCGTCGAGCACGTCCCTTCCGAGCATGTTCTCGCGAGTGTCGCGGCGCGCGGGCTCCGAGACCTGTGCCGCAAATTCGTCGCCTTCCTCGGCGCGCGCTGCGGGCGGATCCACCGCGAAGGAATCGACCGGAATTTCGAGCCGGAAGCCGCTCGCCGCCGCGGCGTCACCGGCGCGGATCTCGCCGTGCACGCGGCCGACGACGACGTGGTTGTGGCCGAAGCGTGCGAGCGGGCCGTCGCGGTAGACGAGGAGGCGGATTTCGGACGCCTGCGGATCGACGCCGTAGCGCGGCGCAGCGGAGGGAACATTCACGTCCGCCCTCACCGGCTCGGCGAGCACTGCCGTCTCCCCGGGCGGCGGCAGCGTCTGGCATGCCGCGGCGAGCAGGAACGGGAATAATAGGAGTAGCGCGCGTGTAACTGGGTGCATGGTGAACTTGCGGAATTCGACCGAGTCTTACGGGATCATAGCGCAGGCGTTTCACTGGCTCGTTGCCTTGCTGGTGCTTGCGCAGCTCGGCATCGGTCTGTACGCGGCGAACCTGCCGGTGAGCCTGGCGAGGCTGCGGTGGCTGTCGCACCACAAGTCGCTCGGCCTCTTCATTCTGGCGCTTGTGCTGTTGCGGCTCGGCTGGCGCGCATTGAATCCGCCGCCCGGGCTGGCGCGCTCGATGCCGCGTTGGGAGCGCCGCGCGGCGCTCGCGACACACCGGCTGTTCTACCTGCTGCTCATCCTCGCGCCGCTCGCCGGCTGGCTTTACGCCTCCGCCGCGGGCCTGTCGGTCAACTGGTTCGGGCTGTTCCAGGTGCCGGACCTCGTCTCGAAGGATCGCGAGCTCGCCGCACTGTTCAAGGCGCTGCACATCGGGCTCGTCGCGTTGCTCGCCGCGCTCGTCGCGCTGCACGTCGGCGCGGCCCTGCGGCACGGGCTCCTGCTGCGCGACGGCGTGATGCGCCGCATGCTGCCCTGGAAGCCGCGAAGAAACGACTGATGCCGCGATTGCTCCTGGTTCTGCTCGTAAGCGCCGCGCTCCCGGCGGCCGCCGACGAGTGCTACTCGGTGGATCCCGCCGGCGGCAGCGTGTCTTTCGAGTTGAGGCAGGCGGGCTCGCCATTCCGCGGCGCCTTCCACCGCTTCGGCGGCGAGCTCTGTATCGCGCAGAGTCAGGTCGCGCGCATCGACGTGTGGCTCGAGCCCGCGTCCGTCGAAACCGCGCTACCCGAGATCGACGCAGCGCTCAAGGCAAAGGAATTCTTCGACGTCGCCGGCCATCCGCGCATCGCGTTCGCCAGCGAATCCGTGCAGGTGCGGGACGATCGGCAGCTCGCGCGCGGCACGCTCGACATCAAGGGAAAGCGCCGCAACGCGGAGGTCCCGTTCCGGCTTCGCGAGAGCGGCGGCAAGCCTCTCGTGTCCGGTTCGTTCACGCTCGACCGGCTGGACTACGGCATCGGCACCGGCGAGTGGTCGGACACCCGCTGGCTCGGCGCCGAGGTAAAGATCGACTTCAGCGCCACCCTTTCGCGCAAGTAGTCTTGAATATCCCGGTTTCATTCCCCAGATAGGTTTGTTCTCTCATGGAATCATTTCACGGCACCACCATTCTTTCCGTGCGCCGCGGCTCGAGCGTGGCGCTCGGCGGCGACGGCCAGGTGACCCTCGGCAACGTCGTCGTCAAAGGCGGCGCGAAGAAAGTCAGGCGCCTGTACCAGGACCGCATCCTCGCCGGGTTCGCCGGCGGCACGGCGGACGCCTTTACGCTGTTCGAGCGCTTCGAAGGCAAGCTCGACAAGCACCAGGGCAACCTGATGCGCTCGGCGGTCGAGCTCGCCAAGGACTGGCGCACCGACCGCATCCTGCGGCGGCTGGAGGCGATGCTGGCCGTCGCCGACCGCGAGCACTCGCTCATCATCACCGGCACGGGCGACGTGCTCGAGCCCGAGCACGGCATCGTCGCCATCGGCTCGGGCGGCCCCTACGCGCAGGCTGCCGCGAAGGCCTTGCTGGAAAACAGCGCCTTGTCCGCCAGGGACATCGTGGAGAAGTCGCTCGCCATCGCCGCCGATCTTTGCATCTATACGAATCACCAGCGCAGCATCGAGGTGCTGGAGTGAGCGGCATGACGCCGCAGGAGATCGTGCACGAGCTCGACAAGTACATCGTCGGGCAGGGGAGAGCGAAGCGCGCGGTCGCCATCGCGCTGCGCAACCGCTGGCGGCGCCTGCAGGTCGCCGAGCCCCTTCGTCAGGAGATCACGCCGAAGAACATCCTGATGATCGGCCCGACCGGCGTGGGCAAGACCGAGATTGCCCGGCGCCTGGCGCGGCTCGCCGACGCGCCGTTCATCAAGGTCGAGGCGACCAAGTTCACG
>DASQOR010000011.1:0-3590 GCA_035644395.1 Steroidobacteraceae bacterium | reverse complement strand
GGCGAGCATGTTGTTGACGATGATCGCGCCCTGCAGGCCGATCTGGAACTCGACATCCGAGCCCTTGGGCAAATACTTCTCGTAAAATTTCTTGCCGCGCATCACCACGCCGGACCAGGACTGGGTGTAGTACGGCTGGTAACCCACCACCACCTTCACCGGTGCGCCCTGCTTGCCGTAATCGATGTCGGCCGCAATCGCCGGCACCGCCGTGCATGCAGCGAACAATATTGCTGTGAAGCGCCTCCCGTTCATGACATCCCCTCCTCTGGTTGTGGTGCTATTTCGGAATCCTGGAAACATCCTGCGCCTTGATGATGCCCAGCGGCAGCGATACCTTCCCCGCTTGAGCGACTTTGCGCGCAAACGAATCGTCGAGCGCGCCGGGCGCCGGCTTGTCGACATCGATCACCTTGGCCTCGCGCAAGTAAACATAAGTCTCCATGAGCAGCTTGCGCACCCGGTCATCAAACACAAAAGGCTTTTCGTCGCGTATCGGGCTGCCGCCCGCAGACGGCGGTATCGCCCCGTAAATCGAGAACCATGCCATGGGCACCGTAATGCCCGCGGTCTGGCCCTTCACGAACTCCGCCACTCTTGTCCAGTTCTTCGGATCGATCACATACTGCTGCGCCTCGAGTTCCGTCCTGAGCCACGCTTCCACGATGTCAGGCCGCTGCTTCATGAAATCTTCGCGCATGGCAATCGCCCCGGCGTCCGAAATGCCGAACGTGTGCCCGGTGGCGACGATGCGGGCAACGCCCTCGCCCACGATGTCTCCAATTCGCGAGACCGAAGGCTCCCACAGCACCGCGCCGTCAATCTTGCCGGCGCGCAAGTTGGTCGCAATGACCTCGATCGACTGATTCAGTATCGTGGCCGGCTTGATTTTGGTGATCTCGATGACCAGACCGAGGAAGCGATGAGCGCAACTGCCCTGCGGTGTGGCGAGCGTCTTTCCGTCTAGCCACTGGACGGCTTCCTGCGGCGAGTTGAATTTCGGCGCATCGGCGCGCACCATGATGACGTTACAGCGCTGCCCTGGTGAAAAGCCGGTATTGGCTACGAGGTTGACCGGGGCCACGCTGCGCTTGGTGGTTGCGACGACCGCCGGCATGTCTCCGAGGTAACCGATTTGCTGTTTGTTGGCGAGCATCTGGTTGACGATGATCGATCCCTGCAGCGCGCTCTGGAACTCGACTTCGCTGCCCGGCGGAAGATGCTTGTTCCACAATTCCAGGGCACGGATGACGACCGCAGAATAGGAAATCGTGTCGTAGGGTTGATAGCCGACCACCAGCTTGACGGGCTCGGCCGCCGTGGCGACCCCGTGCTGAAGGCATCCGATCAGGAATGCGGCCAGTGCGACTCGAATTTTCATCATCATCATTTCACTCCGGACGATGCGAGATAGCGGGCAATCAGCGCAGCCAGGCGGCGCATGACGATGAAGCCTGCCGCGGGATCGCCCTCGAGCACGCGCAGCGCCGCCTTGCCGTTGATGCGCAGCAGCGCCGATTCCTCGAGGCAGCGCGCGCTCGCAATGCGCGCCGGATACCCGTCGAGAAGCGCGGCCCAGCCGAACACCTCGCCCTTTCTGAGTATGAAGCCTCCCGGCGCGATGTGCTCGCGCCGGCCGACGAGGAACTCCACGCGCCCGGAGTCGAGCACGAAGAAGTCCTCCGCAGGATCGCCCGGGCGATAAAGCATCGCGCCCGCCTGGTAGCTCTCGCGCCGCGCCAGCGCCGCGAGCGAATCGATGGTGCCGGCAGCAATCCCGTTGAACAGCTCGCCCACGTCGAGCGCGGTCGCATCCCCGCCGAGATAGAGCGAACCGCCTTCGAGCGCCAGCGGATATCTCTGCAGCGGCGCTTCGGCGAGCCCGAGCGGCGCCCCGGTGCGGATGTCCCACTGCCACAGGTGCATGTGGCAGGTGAGCACCGAGCCGTCGAACAGGCCTTCGCACAGCGGCACGTCCTGATGGGGGCAGACCGCCTGGACGCCGAAGAACTCGCCGCCCGCGTTCGCCACCACCAGCCTGAGGCCACCCTCGGCCTCGCACTCGCGCAGGCCGTTCTCGGGCACATCGGCGACGCGGCACACGAGGCGTTTGGTCATGGTCCGCTCAGCTGAACTTGTCGTAACGAATGTTGTCCGTCGTGAGCTTTGCCTCCAGCAGCAGCACGCGGATCGCGGCGTCGACCGCAGGCGGCGGGCCGGCGACATAGGCGCGCACCTCCTGGTACTTGCCGGCCATCATGCGCTTCGCGACCTCGTGCACCGGGCCGCGCGCAAAGCCGAGCTCCGGCCATTCGCTCCTGGCGGACGGCGGCACGTCCTCGTCGGACAATGCGACCGTGATTTCCAGGCCTTGCCTCTTGAACGCGCTCAATTCGCGGAGGAAAAACGCGTCGCGCATCATCCGTACGCCGAAGAAAACCCAGCCCCGGTAGCGATCGAAGTAGCGCTCCCGCGCCGCACGCGACAGGATCGACATCATTCCGGCGATGCCCGAGCCGCCGGCGATGCACAGCAGGTTCTTGGCGAGCGCCGGATCGAACGTCGCTTTGCCAAGCGGACCGAAGGTCTCGAGGCGCTCGCCTTCGCGGTCGGCGCCGAACAGCCACTCGGAGAAGCCGCCATCGGGCTTGCGCTTGACGACGAAATCGAGCTGCCGCCCGCCGCGCTCGAAATTGCACATCGAGTACGCCCGGTAGCCCGGCAGGCCCGCCGGCGCAAGCAGCACGAATTGCCCGGCGTCGAAGTCGCGCGGCTGCTCCAGCTCGACGCCGAACGCCATCACGTCGTGCGCCAGCCTGCGCGGTGCGCGCAGGATCCCCGTGCAGGCCTCGGGAGTACAAGCCCCCGGCTCCATCGTGTAGACGAATTTCGAGACCTCCAGCATCAGATCGCCTTCGGCGGCGCACTGGCACATCAGGAACTCGTGCTGCTCGGGCTTGACGTACCTGCGTCCCGGAGCCTCGCGCCAGCCGTCGTGCAGCCGGCCCGAGATCAGCTTGGCCTTGCAGGTACCACAGGTTCCGGTGGCGCATTCGTACGGCAGGTCGATCCCGGCGCGCAGGCCGGCGTAGAGCACTGATTCGCGGCTCCGCGCGTCGAACTCGAACCCCCGGTTGCGCGCGTTGATCTGGATCCGCATGCGCTAGAACGGGATGTGGTAGCCGTAGCCGAGCAGCCGCGTGTCGAGCTTCACGACCCGCCGCACGAGCTTCGGTTGCGCGCCGTCGAGCTTGACGGTGTCGTGGAACCGGCCTACCGCGAAGAGCTCGGTCGCGCCGCCGTCCAACTGGGTGCGGAACACCTGCAGCGCGGACACCACGTTTGCTTCGGAACCGGCCAGATCCACCGTGTAGACCGTGGCGTGCCGGGTAAGCGGCGAATGGTCGCTGTTATGGCGGGGCAGGTTGGTAAACAGCGTCTCCATGCCCTTCTTGTCGTGGTCGAGCCAGACCATGTCGCGCTTGATCTCCGCACTGTGCGTCGTGATCGTGTAGCGAAACGCCTCGTCGCAGAGATCGAGGAACGCCTTGAAGTCCCTGCTGTCCAGCGCGAGGCACGAGCGATAGACC
>DASQOR010000010.1:0-84198 GCA_035644395.1 Steroidobacteraceae bacterium | reverse complement strand
CCCCCTTGTAGTCCGCGCACCAGAGATCGTTCGCTCGCGTGGGCTTCGAGAGACCCGTCCCTTGCGCGTGGTAGCGGGCTTTGCGGCCTCGAGTGACGAGCCCATGGCGATCGAGCACCGCGTGCACGGTGCTGATCGCGGACTGCGTTACTCCGCCGAATGCATTTTCAGTCTTGCGCAGGCACGCGTTGCTGGCTGTCGTAAATGGGGTTGTAGCAGAGCGTGCCGAACTGCTTGATGACGGCGTGCCGCGCCTCGTTCGGCGGCTCGTCCGGATTGGCTCGCACCAGTGCCTCGTTCCTCGCGATGATGCCGTCGCGGAATTCCGGATGGCTCATGATGAACAGGTCGCCGCGCCGGATAGCGCGCAGCACGCGCTGGCCGACTTCCTCGGGCGACATGAAGATGCTCGGATCGAACTGCGGGCGCGGCCCGCGGCCCTGGCCCACGAGCGGTGGCGGCTCGCCCGGCTGGTTGCGCAGGTGGGCCGGCCGCGTCGCATCGGTCGTCACGCCGAGGCTCGTTTGCACCGGCCCCGGGAAGAAGACCGAGGCGCCGATCGGCGTGCCTTTCAGGTCGGTTGCGAGCGACTCCATCATGCCCGCGACCGCGAACTTGCTGGTGCAGTAGAGTCCGGCGCCTCCGACGGCGGAAAAGCCGCCGGTGGAGGAGGTCGAAACTACGTGACCCTCCTCGCCATGCGCCAACATGCGTGGCAGCAGCGTGACGAGGCCGTTGATGACACCGCCGACATTGACGCCCATGCAGAAATCCCAGTCCTTGAACGTCGCCGTCTGCATCGGGCCGAGGACGCCGACGCCGGCGTTGTTCACGAGAACATGTACCCTGCCGAAGACACGCTCGGCCTCGTCGGCCGCGGCAAGCCAACCTGCTCGATCGGTCACGTCCAGTCGAATCGCGTGTACGCCGTGGTTGGCACCGAAGCCGGTCAACGCCTGGTCCAGGGCCTCCTGGCGCACGTCGGCGATCACTACTTTCATTCCGGCTCCGGCAAAGGCCTTGGCCATCCCCAGGCCCATGCCGCTCGCGCCGCCAGTGACGAAGGCGGTCCTGCCTGAAACGTCTTTCATGCCGCATTCCCCTGTGTTGCGGGCTTCGGCAGCCCGAAGTGATTATGCATGGTGTCGGCCGCTCATTGCCGCCCCTGGCTGCCACCAGTGCGGCGGCGCTCCCGGCGGCGTAGGCTTCCTGGCACAGTCGTCATGTCCAGCAGCCGTATCAACGAAATCGGTCAACGCGCTTCGCTCCCCGCAGAAGCGCAGTCGATGCACGACATGCAGTTATTCGACTGCGACTCCACCTTGGCCACCGAAGTCAGTCGCGTCCTCGCAATCGCCATCGACCAGGGTCACGGCGCCATCAGCATTGCGACGCTCGATCATCATCGCGTCATCGACGAGCTCATGCAGGCGCGCGGTATTGACATCCGAGCGGCCGGCGCGAAGCCGCAGTGCGGCTGGAGCAGTTGTGGAATGATGTCGTGAAGACGCAGCCCGTCTCTCTTTATTGCGGCTATCCCACGAATGCATCGATGGATGCGACGCACTCCGACGCGTTTCGACGCGTCTGCCTGGAACATTGCAAAGTCCTGGCTGCGGATGGTTCGCAGACGGCCACAGCGCCAGCCTGAATTCCCGATCGAGCAGCTCTGAATTCGTGCGTCGCCGGTTCAATCAAGGGCTGGCCGCGAGCCGCCGTAGCTTCCGCCAATCACTCCAGACATGCAGTGGGACCATGGTCCCATCCGTGGCCGCGAGACTCACTTCGAAAGCTGAGCAGATAATGCAGAGTCGAATAGTTGGTCCAGGATAGAACCGTTCCCGGCAATGGCTGCGTCGTCGTCCAAGCATTGCAACGCGATCCGCTCCGGACCGCGACATCCCTCGGCGCCTGTCCTGGTTCGCGCAGTGCGCGCGGTCCTTGCGCTGTCCGCCGCGCTGTATTCGACTGACGCCGCCGCGCAGTGCGAAGGTGGACTCATATTTCTTGGGCCGACCGCGGACCACGCCCGGTCCGTATGGCTTTCGGCAACGCGGGGAGCCGGAGGCTATCAGCTTACTGTGCCCGGGCAGACAGTAGATACCTGGACACGCGATCGGCGCGGCCTGCGCCTGACAGTCTCGCCGGTAGTAGCGAACGGCACTCCCGGCGAGCACACGCTTTCCAGCACGACTAATGGCTGCTCCATCGCCTCCGTGAAGCAGAACCAGGGCAGCGTCTTTCCCCAGCTGCCGAACCACCTGCCGCCCATGCTTCGGCCGGGAGGCGATGGCGGTCATCATCACGGCGAAGACGGCGAAGACGGCGATCATCATCACCACGGTGGCGGTGGAGACGGCGGTGATCACGGCAACGGTGGGGGAAACGGCGGCGATCACGGCGGCGGAGATGGCGGTCATCACGGTGGTGGTAACGGTGGTGGAAATGGCGGCGGCGAGCCAGGCGGCGTTACACCACCAATCGTGATTCCACCGCCGACAGGAGTCATGCCGACCGTGCCGGGTGGTGTGGCACCGCCCATTGCAACGTTGCCGCCCACTGGAGTCATGCCGACCGTGCCGGGTGGCGTGGCGCCACCTATCGCGACGTTGCCGCCCACTGGAGTCATGCCGACCGTGCCAGGCGGTGTGACACCACCCATCGCAACGTTGCCGCCCACTGGAGTCATGCCGACGGTGCCAGGCGGCGTGACGCCGCCAATCGGAACGCTTCCACCACCGACCGGCGTCACACCGACTCGGCCGCCGCACAGCGGGATCAACGTGATACTGCCGGGCCGAGTGGAGCCACCCATAGCAACACTTCCGCCAACCGGCATCACACCGACGGTGCCCGGCGGCGTGGCGCCACCGATCGCCACATTACCGCCGAGCGGCATCACGCCAACCGTTCCTGGCGGAGTCACTCCACCAATTGGAACACTTCCTCCGCCAACGGGAGTCATGCCGACGGTGCCGGGTGGCGTGGCACCACCCATTGCAACATTGCCGCCAACTGGAGTCATGCCGACCGTGCCGGGTGGAGTTGCACCGCCGATCGCGACATTGCCGCCGACCGGCGTAGTGCCGTCGGTACCGGGTGTTGTGGTCCCACCAACCGTGACGCCGCCGTCGAGCGCGACATCGGAGTCAATTGCAGGCCAGCGCCTTGCGCTGGCGACACCGACCGTGAAATGCCGGGACGCGACGACCGATCAAAGCGCGGCGGCGTCTGGCAACGTTCAACTCGTCGATTGCACGGATCCGCAGCAGCGCGCGGCCGTTGAGGCGCAAGGCGCGACTACGTCGGGCGTGCCCATCACTCGCGGACGTGAGTTTGCACCCGTAACTCTCTGGAACGCCTGGGCCGACTCGAGATTCGACGACACTCGCGATCGACGCAACGGGCTCGAGTCCGATGGCGGCGGCGGTTACCTCACGCTGGGTATCGATCGACTGTTCAAGACCCATTTTGTCGGGGGATTCAGCCTGGGGCTCGAGCGCAACCACACCGACGGATTCGGCGGAGAGTTTCGGCTGGAGTCGAGCGGGTTCAGCGTGGGTCCCTACATCGGCATGCAGCTCTCGCCGCGGTGGGCGCTCGATGCCTCGGTCTCATTCGGCTGGATCGACAATGACAGCCGCATCGCCGTGCTGAGTGGCAGCAATACCACCGAGCGAACTTCCGCGGCAGTGGATTTGACCACTCAATACGACTGGGGCGATACGGCGTTGCGGCCGAAGTTCTCCTTGTATTACACGCACAGTCGTGACGGTGCCTATCATCTCAGCGGCACTGTCGGTGGCATCCCGGTGGCATTGCCTGTCGAGAAGAACAGCTCCAATTCCACCGTCGCTTCGGTGTCGGCCGAAATCCATCACATTGCGCGACTCTCGGGCGGCAAGCTCGTGGTGCCCTATTCGGAACTCGGTGTCCTCTACAATTTCAACGACACGCAACTGCTGACGGGCAACCTGACTTTCGCAGACGCGTCGCCCTGGAGCGGTTACATGCGCATCGGCGCCAAGGCTCTGTTCTCACAGAGAACGTGGCTCGAAGCCGCGGTCAGCTACCAGAGCCTCGGCACGAATGACCTCGATACCTGGGAAGGGAAGCTCTACCTTTCCCATTCCTTCTAGCCAGCCGACGGGCTACCCGAGCCGATGAGTCGTACTTGCCGCTGCGGGAAAGGTATGACGATGCCCTTGCGATGGAAGGTCTCGACCACCGCTTTGTTGATCTCGCCGGTCGCGACGCCGAAATCCGGTACAGACACCCAGGGCCGGATCGCGATCTCGATCGATGAATCGGCGAGCCGGCTGGTCTGCACGACGGCTGCCGGATCCTTCAGCACGCGCGCACTGCCCCTCATGACATCGTCGATCGCCGCAAGCGCGGCGTCGAGGTCGGTGCCGTACGCAACGCCGACGGTGAGATCGAGCTGCCGGATCTGGCCGTAGTTGTGGAGGATCTCACCGACAATCTTGCGATTCGGTACCACGACTCGTGAACGGTCGACGTGGTCGAGCGTGGTGCTGAAAAGGGAAATGGTGACGACGCGCCCTTCGACGCCCGCGACCGAGATGTATTCCGAGACGCGGAACGGCCTCGTGAAGATGATCGTGAGTCCGGCCGCGACGTTGCTCAGCACGCCCTGCATGGCGAGCGCGATTCCGGCGCCGGCGATCCCAAGGCCTGCGATGAGCGGCAACAATTCAAGGCCGAGATTCTGCAGCGCCATGATCACAAAGATCAGGAGAATCAGCACGGAGGCGATCCGGACCAGGAGTTGCCGCACGGGCGGTTCGAGCTGGATGCGCTCGAGTCCTTTGCCGAGCCACCGCGCCGTATAGCGGCTCACGACGACGCCCGCCGCAAGCACCAGCAAGGCGGCGAGCACCTTGGGGCCGAAGCGCACCAGCAGGTCGAGGGCCGTCGTCTTCAGCTGTGCAATCGAGGAGACCGGATCGTTCATTGCAGCATCCTACATCCAGGTCGCGCCCAGCAAGCGCTTGAAATTCCCGCCCAGCACCGCCGTGATGTTCTCGTCCGAATATCCGCGGCGGATGAGTGCCTCGGTCAGGTCGAAGATCTTCTGCGGATGATCGAAGCCGTCGGTGTCGAGCTTGTCGCGAAAAGCATAGCTCGACTTGTAGCTGTCGAGGAGTTTCTTGCGTTGATCGGGCGGCATGTCGTCGTACCCGTTCAGGTCCGAGTCCGTCCCGATGCCGACGTGCTCGATGCCGACGAGCTTCACCACGTGATCGATGTGATCGACGATGTTCTCGACGGTCGTCGGCTCGTGGTCGCGCACGAAATTGCGCACGCCGGTGATGCCCATCACGCCGCCCTTCGCCGCGAGCTGCCGGATCGCTTCGTCGGTCTTCAGGCGCGGGTGGTTGTTGAGCGCGCGGCAGTTCGAGTGGGTGATGGCGATCGGCTTGGGTGAGATTTCGATGGCGTCGAGCGTCGTGCGGTCGCCGCAGTGCGAAACGTCGACCAGCATGCCGACCTCGTTCATCGCCTTGATGATCGAGGCGCCGAAGTCGCTGACCCCGCCGTCCACCCGTTCCGTGCTGCCGGAGCCGAGGAGATTCTGCGCGTTGTAGGTGAGCTGCGAGCAGCGCTGGCCCAGCTGGTAGAACCGCTTGACGTCGGCCGTCGTGCGGAAGTGCTCGGAGTTCTGCAGGCCCATGATCACGGCGATCCGCTTGTCCGCCTTCGCGCGTTCGAAGTCGGAAGCCCGCCCGACGAGAGTGAAGACGTGGGAGTTGCGCCCCGCATAGCCCTGCCAGGCCGCGAGGAATTCGAGCGAGTCCTCGACCGCGGTCGGCCCTCCGGTGCCGATGGAATTGTGGAAGACGTTGATACCGCTCGTGAGGAACTGCGCCGCGGCTTCATCGCTCATCGGCCCGGCATAGGCTTCGGGCGTGAAGTCGATCTTGAGCACGCCCAGCATGTCGATGACGAGCGAGCGCTCGATGACTTTCACGGCACGTGCGGAATACTTGCGCGGCGTCGCGGCGAACGCCTCGAAACTGGCGAGATTCAGCATCGGCACGCCCGCCGCAAACGCTGCGATGGCGCCGCCCTTGAGAATACGCCGGCGTGATACTCCCGCTCCCATGAATCCCCCTATTTTCCTGATTTCATGGCGGCGGATACTTTCTCCGCCTGCTTTAGCGCACGCAGCACGTTCTCGCCCGCGAGGAGCTTCAGGTCATGGTCGCTCCAGCCGCGATGAATGAGTTCGGCGAAGAGATTCGGATACATCGAGACATCCGAGAGGCCCTCCGGCCACGCGGTATTGCCGTCGAAGTCCGAGCCGATGCCGACACGCTCGACACCCGCGACTTTGCGGATGTAGTCGATCTGGTCAGCCACCTTGGCAACGGTCGTCGACGGGATCTTGATGTTCGCGGTGATTTCACCGAAGAGCGCGTTGCGTTCCTCTTCCGTCTTGACGTCACGTGCCCGGCGATTGAACTCGTCGATGACCGGCTGCATGACTTTCGCCACGTCCGGGTCCGTGAAGCCCGCCACGAAGGCGACCATCACCACGCCGCCATTGGCGGGCAAGCGCTTCAGGATGTCGTCGGGCACGTTGCGCGGCACGTTGCAGATCGCACGCGCCGAGGAATGCGAAAAGATCACAGGCGCGCGCGAGACGCGCAGCGCGTCGTCCATGGTCTCGGCGGAGACGTGCGAGAGATCGACCAGCATGCCGATGCGATTCATCTCGAGCACCACCTGCTCGCCGAAGGGCGTGAGCCCGTGATGCGCGGGCACGTCGGCCGCCGAATCCGCCCAGGACGTGTTCGTGTTGTGCGTCAGGGTCATGTAGCGCACACCAAGGTCGTAGTAGGCGCGCAGCGCCCCGAGCGAGTCTTCGATGGCGTGTCCGCCCTCGATCCCGAGCATGGAGCCGATGCGGCCGTGCTTTTTGGCGTCTCGAATGTCCGCGGCCGTGCCCGCGAACTGAAACGCATCCGGATACTGGGCAATCATGCGGCGTGCGAGGTCGATCTGTTCGAGCTGCGTGCGCGCCCAGCCCGTGGGCAGTTCACCGGGGACGTAGACAGACCAGAACTGCGCGCTCAATCCACCCTGGCGCAATCGCGGGATATCCGTCTGGCCCGCCGTGGGCTTGCGCAGGTCGTAGCCGACGACATCGTGCGGCGTCTTCAGGTCCGTGCGGATCGCCCAAGGGAGGTCGTTGTGTCCGTCGAAGAGGATCGCGCTTGCGAGCAGTTTGTGCGCGTGTTCGAGGTCGGCGGCCGTGGGCGGCGAGGCGAGGCTGGCGCCCGGGAAGGCGGCGGCGAGCAGCAACAGGGCAGCGATTCGAATCGTCATGGTTTTCCCTCACTCCTGGAAGCAACTTGTGCCACGATAACAGCCAACACTACAGATAGAGAAATCATTCTCTTGGGGTAGACTACGCCCATGACCCGCAAGAGCAACACGCTCGGCAACCTGATCCGCGATCTGCGCCAGCAGAAGAGCTGGACCCTGCGCCAGATGAGCGAGAAGGTCGGCATCCCGCTCTCGACGCTCGCGAAGGTGGAGCAGAACAAGCTCTCGCTCACCTACGACAAGCTCCAGCAGTTCACTTCGCGCCTCGGCCTGACGATGGCCGAGTTCCTGGCGCATGAAAAGGTGGGCGATCCCGCGAGCAAGATCGTCACGGCGCGCCGCAGCCTCACGGGCACCAAGAACTCGGTCAATGTCGCGACGCCGAACTACGACTACGAGTATCTCTGCGCGGATCTGCGCGAAAAGCGCATGGTGCCGATCGTTGCGCGCATCCGCGCACAGAGCCTCGAAGAGTTCGGCAAGCTCGTCCAGCACCAGGGCGAAGAGTTCATCTACGTGCTCGAAGGGAGCGTCGAGATCTTCCTGCAGTTCTATACCTCGGTGACGCTCAAGGTCGGCGAGGGCATCTACCTCGACAGCACCATGGGCCACGCGTACGTCGCGAAAGACTGCGAGAGCGCGCTCGTGCTCGCCGTCTGTTCGAGCGAAGACCCCAATCTCGCGAGCGATCTCATCCGCCGCATGACCGAAGGCGAGTCGTAACTGGGGGTCTGACCCCGCCGCGGGGTCAAATCCCTCCCAGCGTCTTCCCCGTTGACAAAGATTCTCTAATTGGGACACTATTCTTCAATAGGGCTCAAAATATCTACCACGGGCCCTGCACGAATCAAGGGGAATTTATGACGCGTACCGCAGGTGTGCAGCTCGTTTGCGCAGGTTTTCTGGCTGCGGGGCTTCTCGTTTCGGCTGTCGCGTCGGCGGAGGAGAGCGCGGGCGGAGTCGGCGTCCTCGACGAAATCGTCGTGACGGCGACGAAGCGTGTCGAAAGGCTGCAGGACGTGCCTGTCGCAGTCACCGTGATCACCGGCGAACAGATCGAGGCACGCGGTTACACGAACTACGCGGACTACCTCAACAGCGTGCCGAACGTCTGGATGCAGGACATCGGCCCCGGCCAGACGCAGCTTTACATCCGTGGCCTCGTTGCCCAGGGCGGCGGCGGTTTTCCGGTCGCTTCGTACTTCGGCGAGGCGGTGACGAGCATTCTCACGAACAACGGCGGCTTCGCGAACCTTCGCCTGGTCGACATCGAGCGCGTCGAAGTACTGCGCGGTCCGCAGGGCACGCTCTTCGGCGCGAACTCGCTCGCGGGCGTCATCCGCATCGTGCCGAACGCGCCTGATCTCACGAAGATGCAGGCCAATGTCGACGTCCGCGGCTGGGCCACGGCGCACTCGGGCGACATCAGCGGACATGTCGACGGCATGCTGAACATGCCGATCGTGACGGACAAGTTCGCCCTGCGCCTCGTCGGCTACAAAGACGACATCGCCGGCTATATCAACAACGTTGTGCCCGCGGCGCCGGACTTCGACTACAGTGCCGCGCTCGGCGCGCCGCCCGGCACGCTCGTGATTCCGGGCAATCCGGCGTTCACGCACAAGGACATCAATTCCCTCGAGACCTGGGGCGCGCGGGTGTCGGGACTTTGGACACTCACTGATAAGCTCAAGATCGACTTCAGCTACGCGGCGCAGGGCGTGACGCTCGATTCCGAGCCGACGGTGCAACCGTCCGTCGGTCTCTACGAAGTGTCGCGGTCGCTCGATCAATTCGAGCGCGGATTGAACAAGGAAGACGAGCGTCTGAGCCAGCTCGTCGTCAACTACAGCTTCGGCGGCGCAACCTTCACCTCCGCCTCGAGCTACATCCAGGTGCAGCGTTCCCAGAAACGCGACATCGGCTTCCTTGCGGCGGCGAGCGGTCTCGGCAATCAGCCCTGGGGATTCCACGATTCGAGCGACGGCGAGGCCTTCACCCAGGAATTTCGCCTCGCCTCGAACGGTGACGCTGCTCTGCAGTGGCTCGTCGGCGCGTTCTACAGCAGCTCCCAATTCAACGTCAGCCAGTTCGTGCCGGACTATTCCTGCCCGACCTGCCTGCCGACGGTGCTTGCCGGCCAGGACTTCGCCTTCACCACCCTGGGCGCGACGAACGCCGCGAAGCAGCGTCAGAAGTCGATTTTCGCGGAAGCGAGCTACGACTTCTCTCCCGCGTGGACGCTCGGTCTGGGTGGCCGGTATCTCAAGGACTACATCGAGGCCTTCAGCCCGGCACTGGACGGGTTTCTCGCCGGCGGTCCGATCGACGCGGCGCCACCGGTCGGTGGCGACAACTCGGTCTTCAATCCGTCGGCCTACGTTCGCTACAAGCCGACCGCCTCGCAGACCTATTACCTGCAGGCCGCACGCGGCTTTCGCAGCGGCACAGTGAACCAGCCGCTCTCCTACGATCCGAACGGGCCTTGCGCCGACACGGCGGCGGAACTCGGCATCCAGCCCTTCAGCGATCCGGACAAGCTCTGGACATATGAACTCGGCCTCAAGTCGACGTGGGCCGATGGCCGCGTTGGCACCAACGTCGCCGTGTTCCACCAGAAATGGGACGGCGTGCAGCTCGGGACATCGCAGCCTTGCGCCTTCAACGGCGTGGTGAACGGCGGCGACGCTTCGGGCAATGGCGCGGAAGTCGAGTTCAGCATGCGGCTCGCCACGATGTGGAGCGCGAACTTGAGCGCCTCGTACGTGCACAACGAATTCGACAGCGTTACGCCGAACCTCGGCTACGCCGAGGGCGATCGTGTGCCGGGTGCACCGGAGCAGAACGCGTCGGCGGGACTGCAGTACGGCTTCTCGGCGGGCAGCAGCTGGACCGGCTACGTGCGCGGCGACTGGGTGTATGTCGGCAAGGTGCACTACAACTTCGGCCAGGGAGCCACCGCCATCGACCTCGTGCAGGGCGGTTACGGCCAGGGGAACCTGCGCCTCGCGTTCAGGCGCGAAGCGCTATCGCTCGAACTTTTCTGCCGCAACCTGATGGACAAGCGCGCGGCCGAGGCAACCGGCGATCCGGCCCAGAACAATCTCATCTATCTCATTCGCCCGCGCGAGATCGGCGTCGAACTGCGCTACGGCTTCGGCGGGGGCGGGTGACGGGCGGATGAATGAGCGCACGGCCGGCAATTGGCAGGCGGGCTACGCAACGGACGCCGGCACTTTGCCCTATCCCTACCTGCTCTTTCTCGGCAGCACCACGGAAACCGGTTTCGCCAAGACGGCTTTCGGCCTCAGGGACTGGGCACCCGAACGCTGCGTCGGCGAATGGGCGTGCAGCGGTGCCACCGTCACTACCGGCCTGCCGCGCCTGACGCCGCGCGAAGCACGCGCCCGCGGCGCGCGCAGCCTTCTCATCGGCGTCGCGAACGTCGGCGGGGTGATCGGCGAAGACTGGATCCCGCTCCTGATCGACGCACTGGAATCGGGCCTCGATATCGTCAGCGGCCTGCATGCGAAGCTCATCGAGGTGCCGCGCCTGAAGGCGGCATCGCTCCGTTTCGGCCGGCGGTTGATCGACGTCCGCACGCCGCCGCCGAACATTCCGGTCGCGACCGGCCGCAAGCGCACGGGCAAGCGCTTGCTCACGGTTGGAACCGATTGTGCGCTCGGCAAGAAGTACACGGCGCTCGCGATCGCGCGTGCCTTCGCGGCGCGCGGCGTCGCGGCCGACTTTCGCGCCACGGGACAGACGGGCATCCTGATCGCGGGCAGCGGCATGCCGATGGATGCGGTCGTCGCGGACTTCGAAGCGGGCGCCGCCGAGGTGCTGAGCCCCGATGCGCCACCCGATCACTGGGATGTCATCGAAGGGCAGGGCTCGCTCTTTCACCCGGCCTACGCGGGCGTGTCGCTCGGCCTCCTGCACGGCAGTCAACCGGATGTGGTTGTTGTTTGCCACGAACCGGGACGCGAACGCGTGCTCGGTTATCCGGAGTATGCTTTGCCGAGCATTGCGGAAACGATCGACCTGACGCTGCTTCTCGGCCGCCGGACCAACGCGGCGATACGCTGTGCCGGCGTCAGCTTGAACACGTCGAAACTCAATGCGGATGCCGCGAACGCGCTGCTTGCGCGCGAGCGCGAACGCCTCGGTATGCCGGTCGCGGATCCCATACGCCGCGGACCTGAATTCGAACAACTCGTCGATTCGTGCCTGGCCTAGTTCATTCCTCGAGGGGGATCCCGTGCGTCCGACCAATGTTCTGTCGCTAGTTTTCGCTGCGCTCCTCACGTCATTCACGTCCGTCGTTTCTGCGGATGACAATGCAACAGCCGCGGCGCCGGCTTCCGCGCCGGCTGGAGTCACGCTGACCGCGACCGATGTCGACGCCTGGCTCGACGGTTACTTGCCGTATGCGCTCGCGACGGCCGATATCCCAGGCGCCGTCGTCGTCGTCGTCAAGGACGGCGAAGTGCTGACGGAACGCGGCTACGGATACTCGGACGTCGAGAAGAAAACGCCCGTCGATCCCAAGCTGACGCTCTTCCGCCCGGGTTCGGTGTCGAAGCTCGTCACCTGGACGGCGGTCATGCAGCAGGCCGAGGCCGGCAAGATCGATCTCGACGCCGACGTCAACCAGTACCTCGACTTCAAGATACCGCCGCTCGAGGGCAAGCCCGTCACGATGCGCAACCTCATGCAGCACACGGCAGGGTTCGAAGAGCAGGTGAAAGGCATTATTACCGAGGACCCGAAAGCGCCGAGCTACGACGCGCTCCTCAAGGTGTGGGTGCCGACGCGCATTTTCCCTGTCGGATCGACACCGGCCTATTCGAACTACGGTGCTTCGCTCGCCGGTTACATCGTCGAGCGCGTGTCGGGCGAGAAGTTCGACGACTACCTCGACAAGCACATCTTTGCGCCGCTCGACATGAAGTATTCGTCTTTCCGCCAGCCCCTGCCGAAGGCGCTCGAGTCGATGATGTCGAAGGGCTATCCACTCGGCTCGCAACCGGCCAAGCCCTTTGAAATCGTCGGGCCGGCGCCGGCGGGCTCGATGTCATCGCCCGGCGAAGACATGGCCCACTTCATGATCGCGCACTTGAACGGCGGCGAGTATCACGGCAACCGCATATTGAGTGCCGAGACCGCGGAGAAGATGCACAACAGCCCGCTCACCCTGCTGCCGCCGCTCAACCGCATGGAGCTAGGTTTCTTCGAGACGAACCTCAATGGACGCGAGGTCATTGCGCACCTCGGCGACACGAACTGGTTCCACACCTCGCTCCACCTTTTCTCCGCGGAAAAGGTCGGGTTCTACGTGTCCTTCAACAGCCCGGGCAAGGACGGGGCCGTGCAGGGATTGCGCTGGCAGCTTTTCCAGGATTTCGCGGACCGCTACTTTCCCGGGACGCGGGCGGCGCCCGGCGTCGATGCGAAGACGGCGAAGGAACACGCGGCGCTGATGGCAGGCAACTGGGAAGTGTCGCGCGGCTCGAAGTCGAACTTCCTCGCCGCGGTCGGCCTCATCGGCCAGACCAAGGTCGGCGTCAACGAGAAGGGCGAGCTCGTCGTGCCGTTCCTGGGCTTGAATGGCAAGCCGCGCAAGTGGATCGAGGTCGCGCCCTTCGTCTGGCTCGATGACGCCAGCCACGATCAGCTCGCAGCGAAGGTGGTCGATGGTCGGCCACTGCGGTTCAGCTTCGGACTGCTCTCGCCCTTCATGGTGTTCGATCGCGTGGCCTGGTACCAGGACGGGGCGTGGCTCATACCTCTCTTGTGTGTGGGCGTCGGCGTGCTCGCGCTCACAGCGCTCTTCTGGCCGGTCACTGCCTTCGTGCGACGCCGGTTCAAGCAGCCGCTCGTGCTCGAGCCGAAGGCGTTCAAGGCTTATCGCTGGAGCAAGCTCGCGGCCTTGGCTGTCGTTGCCGGCCTCGGGCTCTGGACCTGGGTGATCGTTACTCTCTTCTCGGACCTCAACAAGCTGAATGCCAGCTCGGACGGCCGGTTGTGGTTCGTGCAGCTCTTCGGCGCGATCGCGTTCATCGGCGGCCTCCTCGCGATGCTGTGGAACCTGAAGACCGTGTGGAGCGGCCGGCGCCGCTGGCCCGCGAAGCTCTGGAGCATCCTCCTCGTCGTTTCCGTGTTGACGGTGGTCTGGGTCGGCTTCTCGTTCAAGCTGATCCATTTCGGAACCAACTATTGATGCGCAAGTACGCGCTTGACGTAACGGTCGAGAAGCTCAAGTTCTCGGCGCCGTTCCGGATCTCGGGCTACGTGTTCGAGCACCAGGACGTGGTGCTCGTCACGCTCGAAGACGGCAAGCACCGCGGCTGCGGCGAGGCTTGTGGTGTCTACTACTTCGACGACCATGCCGAGCGCATGGTGGCGGCGATCGAAGCGCGCCGGCGTGAGATCGAAGCGGGGATCGATCGCGCTGCCCTGCAAAAACTCATGCCGCCGGGCGGCGCGCGCAATGCAGTCGATTGCGCGCTGTGGGAGCTCGATGCGCGGCGCGCGGGCAAGCCCGTGTGGCAGCTCGCGGGCCTCGAGCGGCCGAAACCGCTGCTGACGACCTTCACGCTCTCGGCGGAACCACCCTCGGTCATGGCGGCGGGCGCGCGTGGCTACGGGCAGGCCAAAGCCATCAAGATCAAGCTCACCGGCGATCTCGAGCTCGACGTCGCGCGGGTTCGGGCCGTGCGCACGGCCCGGCCGGACGTGTGGCTCGGTGTCGACGCCAATCAGGGTTACACGATTGACCAGTTGCAGCCGCTCGTGGATCACCTGGTCGCGGCGGACGTCAAGCTGATCGAACAGCCGCTCGCGCGCGGCCGTGAATCGGATCTCGACGGGTTCGCATCGCCGATCCCGATCGCGGCCGATGAGAGCGTGCAGGGACTTTCGGAAGTGGCCGGCCTGGTCGGCCGGTTCAACGTTGTCAACATCAAGCTCGACAAATGCGGCGGCCTGACCGAAGGACTCGCGATGGCGCGCGAGTCGCGCCGGCTCGGGCTCGGCGTGATGGTCGGCAACATGATGGGCTCGAGTCTCGCGATGGCGCCGTCGTACCTCGTCGGGCAGTTCTGCGATGTCGTCGACCTCGACGGCCCGACGTTCCTCGCCCGCGATCGCAAGCCCGGCGTGGTGTATGCCGAGGGGCTCGTTTCCTGCGGCGAGGACGTGTGGGGTTGACGGGCCGAGCGCTGCCGTCCCGCTTCCAGCGCTTCCTGCTGCCCGGATTCGCGTTCAAGGCCGTCGTGATCGGCGGCGGCTATGCGACGGGACGCGAGCTCGCCGAGTATTTCCTGCCGAGCGGCCCCTGGGGCGGAATCATTGCAATGGCGCTCGCGACGGTCATCTGGAGCGTCGTCTGCGTGATCACTTTCCTGTTTGCGCGTGCGACCTGCGCGCGCGATTACCAGACGTTTTTTCGAGCGCTGCTCGGCCCCGGCTGGGTCGCGTTCGAGACCGCCTACATCATCTTCGTTGTCCTGATCCTCGCCGTATTCGGTGCCGCCGCAGGCGCGCTCGTTGCAGCGACCTTCGGCTGGCCCACCCTCGCCGGCACCCTGATATTGATGGGAGCCATTGCGCTCGTCGTCGCCTTTGGCAATGTGTCGGTCGAACGCCTGTTCACCTGCGTCTCCTTTCTTCTCTACGGCGTCTACGTCCTGTTCTTCGTGTTGTCGCTCAGCCACTTCGGCCACAAGATCGCGCTGGGATTCGCGACGCCGGCGCCGATGGACGGCTGGTTCGCGGGCGGAGTCACCTACGCGAGTTACAACATCGTCGGCGCCGTCGTGATCCTGCCGGTGCTGCGCCATCTGACGAGCAGCCGTGATGCGGTCGTTGCCGGCGTCATCGCGGGGCCGCTCGCCATGTTGCCGGCGCTCCTCTTCTTCAGCTGCATGATTGCTTTCTACCCCGAGATCGCGGGCGTCACGCTGCCTTCCGACTTCCTGCTGCAACGGCTGGATCTGCCGCTCTTTCGCTACCTCTTTCAGCTCATGATCTTCGCCGCGCTGCTGGAAAGCGGAACGGGTGCCGTTCACGCGATCAACGAGCGCATCGACAAGGTATGGCGCCGCCGCCGTCAGCAACCGCTCGGGCGCGGGGCACGTCTCGCCATTGCATTGGTCATTCTCGTGGCCTGCATGTTCGTGGCCGAGCGCTTCGGCCTCGTCACCCTGATCGCCAAGGGCTATCGCGCGCTCGCGGTCTTCGTCCTTCTCGTCTATGTGCTGCCCCTCATCACGATTGGAATTATCCGGCTTCGCCGCCGCGGAGCCGCGCCGCAGGAGATCCCATGAAACGACTCGTCATCGCCGCAATCCTCAGTGCAGCTGCCTGCGCCGCGTTCGCCGCGCCACCCAAGGATCTCGAACGGCGCATCGAGGCCGTGCGCACGCAGATCGGCGTACCGGGCATGTCCGTCGCGATCGTCGAGGACGGCACGGTCACGTTCACCAAGGGCTTTGGCGTGCGGGAGCTCGGCAAGCCCGAGCGCGTGGACGCTGACACCATCTTCATGACGGGTTCGACCGGCAAGGCAATGACCGTCGCGGCGCTCGCTACCCTCGTCGATGCGGGCAAGATCGGCTGGGATGACAAAGTGACCGATCGCTTGCCAGGCTTCCAGCTGTACGACCCGTGGGTCACGCGCGAGCTGACGATCCGCGACCTCCTCGTGCATCGGAGCGGACTCGGCCTCGGCGCGGGCGATCTCATGTTCGTGCCGCGCACGAACCTGACGCGCGCCGAATCCGTGCGCCGGCTGCGTTACATCAAGCCGGCGACGAGCTTTCGCAGCGGCTTCGCCTACGACAACGTGCTCTACATGGTGGCGGGGCAGCTCATCGAAGGCGTGACCGGCGACACCTGGGAAAAGTACACGCTGGAGCACGTGCTGAAGCCCGCGGGAATGTTGCATTCAACGTCCGGCGGCGAGGAGCGCTTCCAGAATCCGAATCGGGCGCACCCGCATGCGCGGATGGACGGCGGCATGCGCGGCGTCGGGCATCAGGAGATCCTGAACGAGCGAGACGAGCTTGGGCGCACCGCGGCACCCGCCGGCGGGTTCGCGATCAGTGCGAACGACATGGCGCGCTGGCTGATCATTCAATTGCAGAACGGCGAGCTGCCTGAGCACAACGGGCGCCTCTTCTCGGAGGCGGCGCACGACGTGATGTGGACGCCGCTCACGCTGCAGCCGATCCGCCCGCTCCCCGACACGCTGAAGGTCGTAGAACCGAAGTTTTCGGCCTATGCGCTCGGCTGGGACATCCAGGACTACCGCGGAGCGAAACTCGTGTGGCACGGTGGCGCCGTGTTCGGTTCGCAAACGGCCGTGGTGTTGCTGCCGGAGAAAAAGGTCGGCTTCTCCATCACCATCAACTGCGAGGACGGCGAGAGCTTGCTCGGGCTGATGGACGAGATCCTCGATCACTATCTCGGGCTGCCGAAGACGGACTGGACCGCGAAATACGTGGCCTACAAGAATCAGAAGGTCACCGAGGCGCTGGCGGCGCTCAAGCAGTTGACGGCGAAGCCCGCGAACATCGGGCCGTCATTGCCGGTCGCGAGCTACGCGGGCACCTACGCGGACCCCTGGTACGGCAACATCGAAGTCGCCGTGACGGACGGCAAGCTCACGATCGACTTCAAGTCGACGCCACGCATGAGCGGCCCGCTCGACCACTGGCAGTACGACACGTTCGTCACGCGCTTCACGGACAAGGCGATCGAACCGGCTTACGTGACCTTCAGCCTGGACGCGGACGGCAGGGTCGATCGCGTGACAATGAAAGCCGCATCACCGCTCGCGGACTTCAGCTACGACTACCAGGATCTCGAGTTCACGCCGGTGGCGCCTGCGGCGGCGGGAACTGCCAAGTCCGATTGAGCGGCCCGCACTTTTTGCGGTCGTTAGTCGGACAGCGCTTTCTGCACTTGCGACGTGCTCTGGCCCGCATCTGCATCCGCTTTGACCGCGGCGCCAATGGGCTGCACATCGACGGTGACCTTGAGAATCTTGCCGGTGAACGAGTTGTCGCGTTCCTTGTAATCGGTCGTGACCGGTGTGGCATCGTCCATGCCAACTCCGGCTGTCTCGTCGGCTGAGAAAACCATGCCCTGGGTGCGCTCGATGCGCCCGCTCGCGGCCTTCTCGCCGTTGACCAGCAGCGTAGACAATCCGCCCTTGCCGACGCCACCGCCGTCGTAATCAAAGTTCATGCGCACGGTCGCCTTACCCGCCGGCAGCGCCTTCGGAGCAGAGATCCTGTACTGCTGCAGCCCCAGGAAGTTGTAGCAGAACGTCGGCTTGCCGTCCTTGAGGTACAGGCTCCAGCCGCCGAACCGGCCGGCCTGGGCCAGGATCACTCCATTGGCTCCGCCTTTGGGAATCTCCACGTCCGAGGTGATTGAGAACGAACGGTTCTTGATGTTGATGAACACGTTCTCGCTCATCCCCAGCATGCCCTCGGACAGCGTCAGCGACGTGCGCTCACCCATCAAGTCCGGCCGCCCCGCGGACGCCGGATTCAAACGTTCCAGCACCCGATCATCGATGGGCAGTACGCGGTATTTGATCGCCTCCTGGATGAAAGCGTCCTGCAGCTCCTTGAGCTTCTCAGGATTCGACGCCGCGATGTCGTTCGTCAGGCTGAAGTCGCTGCGCGTGTCATAGAGTTCCCAGATGTCCTCCTGCAGCTTGCGGCGTGGCAATTGTTCCCACGGCGCACGGTGAATGGTGCCGGCAAACCAGCCGTCGCTGTAGATGCCGCGATTGCCCATGATCTCGAAGTACTGGGTCTTGTGGGTACTCGGCGCGTCGGCCTTGTCGAAGCTGTACTCCATGCTCACGCCTTCGATCGGCTCCTGCACCACGCCGTTGACGCTCTTGGGCTCGGGCAGGTTCGCCGCTTCGAGCACGGTGGGCGCAACGTCAATGACGTGGTGCCACTGCGAACGAATTTCATTGGTGGCTTTGATGCGCTTCGGCCACGACACGATCATGCCGTTGCGGGTGCCGCCGTAGTTCGAAGGAATCTGCTTGGTCCACATGAACGGCGTATCGCCCGCCACGGCCCAGCCTGCTGCCATGTGCGGATAGGTGCCGGGACCGCCCCAGTCGTCGTAGTGCCGCAACATTTCTGGAACCGTTTCCCCGATGCCGTTGAAGTAGGTCATCTCGTTGAACATGCCGAGCATGCCGCCCTCGGCGCTCGTGCCGTTGTCCCCGAGAATGTAGAAGATCAAGGTATTGTCGAGCTGGCCGGTTTCGCCAACGGCATCGAACAGCCGACCGATCTCGTGATCGGTGTATTCCCCAAAGCCGGCGTAGACTTCCATCTGGCGGGCAAAGAGCTTCTGCTCGTCGGCGCTCAGTTTGTCCCAATCCTTGATGCCCGCCGGTTTGGCGGCGAGCTTGGTGCCCTTGGGCACGACGCCCAGTTCGATCTGCCGCGCCAGCGTCTCTTCACGCATCTTGTCCCAGCCGCCATCGAACCGGCCCTTGTTCTTGTCGATCCATTCTTTCGGTACGTGGTGCGGCGCATGCGTAGCGCCGGGTGCGAAATACATGAAGAACGGCTTGTTCGGCGTCAGGGCTTTCTGGAACTTCATCCAGGCGATGGCCTGGTTCGTCATGTCGGTCATGAAGTTGTAGCCCGGGTAGTGCGGCGTTTCGATGCGGGTGAGGCCGTCGTAGAGACTCGGGTTCCACTGGTCGGTTTCGCCGCCCATGAAACCGTAAAACTTGTCGAACCCCGAGCGGGTCGGCCAGCGCGTGGTCGGTCCGGACGGGCTGATCTCCCAGGCTGCCGTCTCGTGGTTCTTGCCGAAGAAGCCCGTGCTGAATCCGTTCAGCCGCAACATTTCCGCGAGCGGCGCAACGTTGTCCGGTCGCGCCCCGGTGTTGCCCGGAAAGGCCGTGGCGATCTCGGTGATGCCGCCCATGTTGTTCATGTGGTGGTTGCGGCCGGAGAGCAGCGCCGTCCGCGTGGGTGAGCAGAGCGCTGTCGTGTGGAACTGGTTGTAGCGCAGTCCCTGGCTCGCCAGGCGCTCGGCCGTTGGCATGTGCACCGGACCGCCGAAGGCGCTCGGCATGCCAAAGCCCATGTCATCCACGAGAACGATGAGCACGTTCGGCGCACCATCCGGAGGCTTGACCTCGAAGCGCACCGGAGGTTTGGTATCGCGCGCGTCAAGCACCGTGCTGTGCGGGTAGTTCGGCTCGGCAATGGGGAGCGACGTCCGGTCGGGCTCCGTTGCAGCCCCGGGAAGATTGGTTGCCGCCTCCTGCGTTGATTGCTGGGACTGCCCGCAGCCGACCAGCGTCAGCGTGAAGGCGAGGGCGCTGAGCATTGCCCGCGCGACGGTGTGTCTTGTTGTCATGGTCCCTCTCTCAAGAATGGCCAGTCGTTGTGGGATTTCGCGTGCTTTACCGAGCCGCCCTCATGGACCGCGGAGGTGGCTCGTCAGAAGACTTCCTTGACGTACTTGAACGGATAGTCCGGCTCGCGGTAGCTGCCCGGCTTCTGCCGCTTCGGCAGCTTGATCTTGCCGCGAGGCAAGCTCTTGTACGGAATATGCGCGAGCAGGTGCGAGATGATATTGAGCCGACCGCGCCGCTTGTCGTCGGTGCGCGCCACGTACCACGGCGCAACGTTGGTATCGGTCGCGGCGAACATGTCGTCGCGCGCGCGCGAGTAGTCGAACCAGCGGCTGTAGGACAGCAGGTCCATATTCGTGAGCTTCCAGATCTTGCGCCCGTCTTCGATGCGCGCCCCCAGGCGGCGTGTCTGCTCTTCGGGGCTGACTTCGAGCCAGTATTTGATGAGGATGATTCCGGATTCGACGATCGCCTTTTCCACGGGCGGCGTCATCTTGAGGAATCGTTTGACGGCCTTCTTGTCGGCAAATCCCATGACGCGTTCGACGCCGGCGCGGTTGTACCAGCTGCGATCGAAGATCACGATCTCACCCGCCGCGGGGAGATGCCGCATGTAGCGCTGGATGTACATCTGGCTCTTTTCGCGTTCAGTCGGCGCCGGCAGCGCGACGACGCGGAAGACGCGCGGGCTCACGCGTTCGGTGATCGCCTTGATGGCGCCGCCCTTGCCGGCGCCATCGCGCCCTTCAAAAACGATGCAGACCCTGAGCCCCTTGTGAACCACCCAGCGCTGCAGCTTGACGAGCTCGACGTGCAGCCGCTCGAGTTCGCCGTCGTAGTCCTTGCGCTTCAGCCCTGTGGGCGCCTCATCGCCCGACCGCTTGCGCGCCTTGTCCTTCTTGCGCTTCATTGCCATGACCTCACTTCTTCCGTTCGTTTTCGACCGCTTTGTCCGTGATCTCGCCGTAGAGAGCGATGAGACGGGCGACGAGCGGCTGCAAATCG
Organism: Steroidobacteraceae bacterium; assembly: GCA_035644395.1. Lineage (GTDB taxonomy): Bacteria > Pseudomonadota > Gammaproteobacteria > Steroidobacterales > Steroidobacteraceae > JBGPLJ01. Next base: position 63,425 of record DASQOR010000010.1, on the reverse strand, counting down.
GGATGTTTCGCAATGAGCGTCTGGGCGCTGCCGGCATCCTCGAACACGGTCTTGAGGAACTGGATGTCGTAATCGTTCAGAGTCTCGCCGCGTTCGACCTTGCTCTTGAGGTCGAGCGCCCGCGGCAGCCGCTGCGTGTTGAGACGATCGAGGAGTGCCTGGACGGTGCCGGCATCATTCGGTTTTTCACTCATGGGGTTCTCCCGCTTCGCAACGCCCGATAGTTGTCCACCGCGATCTCCACATTGTGCAGGAGTCCCTCGCGACCGAGGGTCTTGCCGAGCGATGACCGCTGGACCACCGCCAGGACATCCGGATTGAGCCCGGCAAGCCAGAACGAAACGCCCGTAGCGCGCTGGCGCGCCTCGGCCTCGATCAGCATCTTCAGCGCCGTAAATTCGAGATCGAAGACCGCGCTCAGATCGAGCACGATGACTTTCGGCCCGGCTTCGGCGATCAACGGGCGCATCCGCTCCGCGATCCACTCGGCATTGAGGAAGAACATGCGACCTTCCGGGCGCAGCAGCAGCAGGCCCGGAAACGTCTCGTCGTCCGGATTTTCCGGCGAGCGCGGCCGGAACACGTTCGTCCCGCGTTTGCGGCCAAGGACATGAACGGGCGGATTCGCCGACTGCTGGGCGAGCGCGACGATCGAAACGATGATCGCCACCAGAATGCCCTTCAGGGTGCCGAGCAGCATGACGCCGACGAACGCGGCGGCGGCCCAGAAGAATTCCGTGCGTCGAATTGCCAGGATGCCGCGAAAGTCCGCCGGCTTGATCAACCCGATGGAATACACGATCACGACACCCGCCAGGACCGCGTGGGGCATGAGAGCGAGAAGCGGCGCGAGCAGGAGCATCGTCAGCAGCGTCATCGCTGCAGTGACGAGTCCCGAAATCTGGGTGCGGGCGCCCGTCAGGCGATTGACCGCCGTCTGGGACATGCCGCCGCCCGCCGGCATGGATCCGAGAAAGGCACCAACCGCGTTCGCCACGCCGGTTGCGAACAATTCGACATTCGGGCGTGGCGTTGGCTCGTCGGTCGTCGCAAATGCGCGGCCGACGGCAGCGGTTTCCGTGAAGCTCATGAGCGCGATGCCGAGTGCGGCCGGCCAGAGTTGCTTCGCAAGCGCCAGCGCGGGAATGCTGAATACCGGCAATCCGGCCGGGATAGTGCCCACCACCTCGACGCCCTGGCTCTGCAAGCCGAGCCAGGTGACGGCCGTGATAGCCAGCGCGATGACGATGAGTGGCGCCGGCCAGCGTGGCCGGAATTTCTCGATCGCGGCGAGGCCAAGTATCGTCGCAGCCCCGACCGCGAGCGTCACCATCGATGCGTGGGAAAGGTTGAGTCCGATCGCCTGCACGTTGTGCAGGAATGAACCCTTGGCGAAGTGGATGCCGAGGATCTTCGGTACCTGATCGACGACGATGACGACACCTATGCCGGCCTTGAAGCCGATCAGCACGGGCTCGGAGATGAAGTTCGCCACGAAGCCGAGGCGCAGGACAGACGCCGCGATCAGGAGGACGCCCACCATCAGCGTGAGAAGCGCGGTCACCTGCAATAACGTCGCGGCATCGCCGCCGGGTACCGCTTCGCCGAGCGCGCTACCCGTCAGGATCGCGATCGTCGTCGTCGTCGTCGCGCTCATCGGGCGCGAGGTGCCGAGAACGGCATAGATAATGAGTGGGACGAACGCCGTGTAGAGGCCGACTTGAACCGGGAGTCCCGCGATGGTCGCGTAGGCCATGGCCTTCGGGATGACGACGGCAGCCGTCGTGAGGCCTGCAACGAGATCGAACCGCAGCCACTCCTTGCGGTAGGCCGGCAGCCAGTCGAGCAGCGCCAGACGGGAACTAGCCTGGGTCATGCGTCCAGACTACCCGGGCGGTGCTTCCGGGCCAAGCCGGTCGCGTGCATCATTCGGCGCGTCTTTCTGTATTCTGCGATAAGCCGATGGTCGTATTGACGAGCACCACGTCGGTGCTGCATCGGTAAAGCTGGCCAGTCGTCTCAATGGACTTCGGAGCAGGCGTGAGAATTTCAATGGGTTGCTCGTCGCAATGACGCCAACGCCGCTCAAATCGCTGATCGCGAAGTGCCTGGCAGTCGCATGCGCCGCCTGTCTCGGCGCACTTGCGATGACGGCGAACGCCGGGGAGGCCGCGCCACCCACTGAGGCTGACTCGGCTGCGAACCCCGGCGCCTGGTCAACCGGGATGGAAGCCATGTCGGTCAGCGTGCCAGCGGCGGCGAGCTCGTCGAGTTCCGCCGTGAATGCGACCGCCGCCGGCGATGCGAAGAAAGCGAAACGCGGGCAGTTTCTGGCCGTGCCGATTCCGCGAGTGGATCCGGCGCTCGGCAATGGCCTGATCGGCGTGGCCGCCTATATCTTCAAGCTCGACCCCGCAGACACGGTCTCGCCGCCCTCGGTGGTCGGCGCCGTGGCGATGTGGATGGATGGGGGAAGCGTCGGCGGCGGCCTCGGCGGCAAGCTCTATATAAAAGAGGACCGCTACCGGGTGACCGCCGGCCTGCTCTATGCGGACCTGCGCTACGACCTCGGCGGAACCTTCGCGGCGACCGGCAACGATTTCAAGGTTCCGATCAGCCAGGTGGCCAATGGCGGGCTCGCCAGCGCGCAGATTCGCATCGCGCCGAGCAGCTACCTGGGCTTGAGCATGAAGGTCGGCAAATTGAGCACCGAACTGCGCACCGACAGCCCGCCGGGCTTGCCGGCATCGATCGAGGACGAGCTCGGCCACGTTCTGCAGGTGAACAGCCTCGGCCCGACGTACACCTACGACACGCGCGACAGCACTTACTACCCGCGCAGCGGAATCGCGCTCGATGCCGGCATCGATTATTACGCCGAGTCGCTCGGGAGCGATGTCGACGTCAATCGCTACGAAGTGAACTACCGGCAGTACAAGACCCTGCGCGGGCGCGACGTGCTGGCGTGGCAGGCGTACCTGTGCGCAACGGGCAAGGATCCGCCGTTCTTCATGCAGTGCCAGATCGGTCCAATGTCGCTGCTGCGCGGCTACGCCTACGGCGTGCATCGCGGTGATGCCATGGCGGCGGCGCAAGCCGAATACCGCTGGCAAGTGCGCCCGCGGTGGATCCTGGCGGCGTTCGCCGGCATCGCTGAGGCCGCCCCGAAATTCGGCGACTTCAGTCTCGATGAGACCCTGTACTCCGGCGGCGTCGGCGTGCGTTACGTCGTCGAACCGAAGAATGGAGTGACGCTGCGGGTCGACTACGCGCAAGGCAAGGACGAGGGCACATTGTACGTCAGCGTCGGCGAGGCCTTCTGACTCAGGGCCTCGCCTCGAGCACGATGTTGAAAGGCGTCTCGGTCGCCCGGCGGAATCGGCTGAAGCCACCCTGGCTCACGACGACTTCTCGCAAGCGCGCCTCGCCGGCTTGTGCGCCAAGCGCCGGCCCGTGCTTGGCGAGGGAGACCGGCACGCAGATGAGCGACGACGCGCCGTAGTAGACGCGGCCGACCGGGTTGAGATTGTCCTCGACGCGGTCTCCTGCGAACGGCTCGACGATCATGCAGTGCCCATCGGCTTTCAGTGCGCGCCGCGCGTGCCGGGCCGCGCCCGCGGGATCCGCCATGTCGTGCAGGCAGTCGAAGAACGCGATGAGATCGTAGTCGCCACCTTTGTAGGTTGTAGCGTCCGCGACTTCGAAGCGGGCGTTCGACACGCCGGCCTCGCTCGCGCGCTGCCGTGCCGTGTCGATGGAAGGGGCGTGGTAGTCGATGCCGGCGAATTCCGATTTCGGGAAGGCTTTCGCCATCAGGATGGTGCTCGCCCCGTGTCCACACCCGACGTCGAGCGCGCGCGCGCCGCGCTTGAATTTCTCGACGACGCCATCGAGTGCGGGCAGCCAGCCAGCGAGCAGGTTCGCGTTGTAGCCGGCGCGGAAGAACCGCTCCGTGCCATGGAACAGGCAGGCGTGGTGCTCGCCCCATTCCATGCCCAGGCCGGTACGGAAATTCTTGAGCGCGCGTTCGCGCACGTGAAAGAGGTCCTGCACGATCGAATAGGCGCCGGGTAAATCGACCGGTCCGTTGGGATCCGCAAGGCAGAGCGCTTGCTCGGCGTTGAGCGAATATTTCGCCGTGGCGGGATCGTAGTCGACATAGCCGCCCGCAGCCTGGGCGGCGAGCCATTCCCGGATGTAGCGCTCGTGGGTTTTCGTGCGCGCCGCGAGTTCGGCGGCGCTCGCCGCGCCCTTCGCGAGCTCACGGTAGAGCCCGAGTTCGTCGCCGATGGCAATGAGCACGGCGCCGATCGCGGCCCCGAGATCGCCAACCGCCTTTCCCAGAAACGCATTGAGCCTTGCTTCGTCGACCGCCATGGCCCGTCCTCCGTGGGTGAGGGCAGCTGTTCTACCAACTAGTAGGTAGATTAGCAAGCTTCCTGATACACTCACGCGCCATGAACGAGCCACCGCAACGCAGGGCCAGCCGCACCGACACCTCGACCCGCGTGCTCGACACGGCGGAGCGGCTGGTCCAGACCATGGGCTTCAACTGGTTCAGCTATGCCGACATCGCCGATGAACTCGGCGTCCGCAAGGCGAGCCTGCATCATCACTTCCCCACCAAGGAGGCGCTCGGGCGCGCGCTCCTCGAGCGCTACAGCGCGTTCTTCATGAGCGCACTCGCGGCAATCGATTCCGCGCGCGTCGACGCTGCCGCCAAGCTCAGGCGCTACGTGAAGCTCTACGAGGACGTGCTGCGCGAGCGGCGCCTGTGCCTCTGCGGGATGCTGGCGGCGGAATACGGATCGCTCCCCGAGGGCATGCAGTCCGAGATTCGCCGCTTCTTCGACCTCAATGAGGCCTGGCTCGCCGGCGTCATCGATGAGGGCCGGCGCGCCGGGCGCTTCCACAAGCGGGGCAGCGCCCGCGAAGTGGCGCGCATGCTGTTGAGCGGCCTCGAAGGCGCGATGCTCGTCGCCCGGCCGTACGGCGATGTCGCGCGCTTTGCGAACTCCGCGGCGCAACTCCTGGACAATCTCGGCGCGGCGCTGCGCCCGGCAAGCACCCGGCGCGGATCCCCGCGCCCGAAGGCAATGGCGAGGTCCGCATGACGCGATACGCAAACATCCTGGAGACGATCGGCAATACGCCGCTCGTCAGGCTCAACAAGCTTGCGCCGGCCGGCGTCAACGTCTACGTGAAGGTCGAGTCCTTCAACCCGATGGGTTCGGTCAAGGACCGCATGGCGCGCGCCATCATCGAAGACGCGGAGCGAACGCGTGCGCTGAAGCCCGGACAAACCGTCGTCGAAGCGACGAGCGGCAACACCGGCATCGGCCTTGCAATGGTCTGCGCGCAGAAGGGCTATCCGCTCGTCGTGACGATGGCGGAAAACTTCAGCGTCGAGCGGCGCAAGCTCCTGCGCTTTCTCGGCGCGAAAGTCGTGCTGACGCCCGCGGCGGAGAAGGGCAGTGGCATGCTGGCGAAAGCCGTCGAGCTTGCAACGAAGCACGGCTGGTTCCTGTGCCGCCAGTTCGAGAACCCGGCCAATGCGGACGTGCATTCGCGCACGACAGCCGAGGAGATCCTCGCGGACTTCGCCGGCGAGCGGCTCGACTACTGGGTCACGGGTTTCGGTACCGGCGGAACGCTCAAGGGCGTTGCGCGGGTGTTGAAGAAGAAATCCCCGGCGACGAAGGTCATCGCGGCGGAGCCCGACAATTCACCCGTGATCGCGAGCGGCATCCCGCAGCCACGCAATGCGGCCGGCGGGCCGTCGGGAAGTCACCCGAACTTCCGCCCGCACCTCATGCAGGGCTGGGCGCCCGATTTCATTTCCCGCCTGACGGAAGACGCGGTCGAGGCGAAGCATATCGATGAAATCGTGCCGGTCGCCGGCGACGACGCGTTGCGACTCGCGCGCGAGCTCGCGCAGAAGGAGGGTATCTTCGTCGGCACGTCGAGCGGCGCGACGCTCGCGGCCGCATTGACCGTTGCGCGGCGTTCGAAGCCCGGCACGAACATCGTCTGCATGCTGCCGGACACCGGCGAACGCTATCTTTCGACGCCTTTGTTCGCGGATATCGGCGAGGCGATGAGCGCGGATGAAATCGCGCTGTCACGCTCGACGCCGGGTTACCGCTTCGATGTGCCGCCGCCGGCGGCATTCGCGCCGGCGGCGCCTGTCGCCGCGCCGGCGCCGGTCGCGCTCGATGCCAAGGCGGTAGAGCTCGTAGCCGGGCTCGTCCGCGACGAACCGGTCCTGATCTTCGCGCTCGAGTGGTGCGAGTTCTGCTGGGCGGTGCGCAATCTCTTCAAGCGGCTCGGCATCGCCTGTCGCAGCGTCGACCTCGACTCCGTCGCGTATCAGGCGGGCGATCTCGGCGGCAGGATTCGCGCCGTGCTTGCGGACCGCACCGGCGCGAAAACGATTCCGCAGATCTACATCGGCCGGGAGCACATCGGTGGTTGCACCGAGCTCTTCGATGCCTGGCGTGAAGGGACCATTCAGCGCCGCCTCTCGGACCTGGGCGTCGCCTATAACGGCGACGACAAAGTCGATCCCTACGAGCTGCTGCCGAAGTGGCTGCAGCCGCGCAAGATGGCCTGACCCCTGCTTCAGCTGGCGGTGCAGACCTTCGGCAACGCCAGCTTCGTTGCCGGGCCGATCTTCGCGACCGCATCGCGAAAATCTCCAATGTCGATCACTTTGCCGTAGCCATTCGGCACGGCGTGTGCCGGTGCGCCGCACAGCTCGAAGATCGCGTAGGCGCCCCAGTTCGCGAACGTCGAATGGAAACTGACGAAGACGAACTCGCGGCCGGAGCCGGCGCGGACCGCCGTCACCTCGGGATGGTCGAAGTCGACGCCGGGAATGGCGGCCGCGGGATGCTTTTCAAATTCCAGGCGAATCAGGGTCGCGGCGAGTTCCACCGCCCGCTTGCTATCGAAGGCGGGCGCTGCGGCGGTTGCGTTCGCAAGGCTCGCAAGCGCAATGGCCGACAGCGCAATCCAGCGATTCAAGGTTTTCATGGAGGGTTCCTCATCCGCCGATCGCGCCGATCACCTTGGCCAGCGGCCCGCCCGCGAGGAGCGGCGCCAGGATCACGAGCAGGTGGCCGAATTCCCTGAAGGGCAGGAACTCGAGGCCGCTTTTCGCGAGCCACGCATCGCGCTTTTCGGTGTCGTCCGGGACGGATTCGTCGGCGAGCCGGCTCGCGCGCAATCTCAACAGGAAGGCCGTCGGCAGATAGAGGCTCGCCAGGATTCCCGTGTAAAAGGCGCCGTAGGCCGTGCTCACGGCGAGCGCGATCTGATCGACGGATTCCGCCGGCGCACCCGTCAGCCACGCGGCTGGCCAACGATAGAGGAAATACATTTCGAGCGCGCGGAGCGCGAGGCCGGTTGCGCCGATGAACAACAGGGATTGCACGCGTGCGATGCGACGGCGCAGGAGTGCGGGAGATTTCTGGTCGGCCGTCGGCCACAGCAAGGTAGCGCTCGCCGCAGCTGCCAGCAGGAGAAAGATGAGGTAGGACAGCTTGTCGAACAGCGAGTCCGCAGATACGGCGTGGTGCGCGATCGTCTGATGCAGCGTCGCGGCCCGCAGCGCCTCAGTCGCCGCGGGCTCGCTCAGGATCAGGTTCCCGCCGAAGCCCGCAATCAACGCGAAGGGCAGTGCACACCCGAATATCGCCCAGCCGCACGCCGCCCGTTCCGCGTGCGCGAGCTCGCGAAGGCACGACCCGAGCACGTACATCGCCGTCCCGATCGCGGCCAGCGCCACCAGGCCGAAGCCGATGCTGGTCAGTCCCCAGGTGATGCGCGCCGTCAGGTGCCTCGTGACCGATGGCAGATCCGCGCTGACCGCCGCGACGATATCCGCGGGAAAGAGGTGGCTGGTATCGAGCGGCAGCTGGTCGAGATCGATGACGGCGTTGACGCAGGCGGCGATCACGACCAGGACCAGCATGGCCAGCCACGGCACCACGCAGATCGCGCGGGATCCAAGGAACTTCTGCAGCCCTGCCATGGACCGGACTCCCCCGGTGACTCTCCGAAACCCGCGATCCCGTGCCAGGACCGCGGCCTGCGGTTGGAACTTTACGCCGAGCTTCGCTCGACGCCTACCGCCGGCTGACACCGGTGGATGTGGAGTGGCCAAGAGTTCGATAAGCTGATTCCTGTCCTTCGATGCGGGACCCCGGCGACAGGATTTGAACCCAATGCCGTCCACCCGTCTGACCCGGTATATCGTTCTCGGGCTCGTCCTCGGCATCGTCGCCGGCTATGTGTGCTACGCCTTCTATCCCGCGGACAGCGCTCATTTCTCGAGTGTCACGTCGCAGCTGCCGACGACGTTCCTGCGGCTCATCAAGATGATCATCGCGCCGCTGGTGTTCTGCACGCTCGTGGTCGGCATCGCGAAGATGGGCGACATCGTGACGATCGGCCGCATCGGCGGCAAGGCGCTCGGCTGGTTCATCTTCGCCGCGATCATTTCGCTGACCCTCGGTCTGCTGCTCGTCGGCTTTCTCGAGCCGGGAAAGGCCATGCATCTGCCGATTCCTGCCGCGAATGCCTCCTCGGGCGTGCAGGCGGCAGGCATTTCCGTCGAGGGATTCCTCTCGCACACCTTCCCGACCAGCGTCATCGATGCGATGTCGCGCAACGAGATCCTGCAGATCGTCGTCTTCTCCGTCTTCTTCGGCTCGGCCGCGGCGGCGCTCGGCGAACGCGCGAAGAACGTGATCACCGTTCTCGATTCCGTCGGCCACATCATGCTGAAAGTGACGGGCTACGTGATGCTGTTCGCGCCGCTTGCGGTGTTCGGAGCGCTCGCGAGCACGATTGCCAAGGAAGGGCTCGGCATCATCCGCGTGTACGGCCTTTTCATGGGCGAGTTCTATCTCGGCATTCTTCTGCTCTGGATCGTGCTGATCCTGCTTGGCTGGTTGTTCCTGGGCCCCGCGGTCCTGCGGCTCATTCGCCGGATGCGCGAACCGGTGCTGCTCGCGTTTTCGACGGCAAGCTCCGAAGCCGCGTACCCGAAGACGCTCGAGGAGCTCGAACGCTTCGGTTGCAGCACCCGCATCGCAAGTTTCGTGCTGCCGGTCGGCTATTCCTTCAATCTTGACGGCTCGATGATGTACTGCACCTTTGCCGTGATGTTCATCGCGCAGGTGTACGGCATTGAAATCCCGGCGGGCCAGCAGATCGTCATGGTCGCGATCCTGCTTTTGACGTCCAAGGGCATCGCCGGCGTGCCGCGCGCCTCGCTCGTCGTCATTGCGGCAACCCTCGCCCAGTTCAACATTCCCGAGGCGGGGCTCCTGCTGCTCCTGGGCGTCGATCATTTCCTCGACATGGGCCGCTCGGCAACGAACGTCATCGGCAACAGCATCGCGACCGCCGTGGTCTCGAAGTGGGAAGGGGAACTCGGCGAGGAGCAGCGGCAAGCGGCCGAGGCCGCATGACCGGGCCAATGGCAAGCCCTGCGACCTGCGCGCCCCCACAGTCGTGTCGAGGAGCTCGGCGACCTCCAACGGCTCGAGCGGTTCGGAGCCGCCGAAGCGCGATTCCCGTAACCATGCGGCGAGCTTGTCCGGGGGCAACGGCGTCGCGGTCGGTTTCTACAATCGCGTCGAGCTGTCCTGCGCCGAGCAGCGCTTCGATCTCGGTACCACCCTGCCGGGCGAAACGATCAGCCAGCGCATCGTCGGGCTCAAGGTGCGGCTGCTGGGCGACGCGGTGTATGACCAGGAACGCTGGTGGCCGCAGGTGGCGGTCGGCATGCAGTACAAGAAGAACCAGGATTTCGACTTCATTCCGCAGCTCATCGGCGCGCGCGACGACCACGGCATCGACTGGTACGCGAACGCGACCAAGGTGTGGCTGGCGGGTCACATGAGCCGCACGGCTCTCGCGAGCCTGACGCTGCGCGCGACCAAGGCGAACCAGCTCGGCATTCTCTGTTTCGGCGGCGATCGCAACGACAGCTATCGGCTCGAGGCCGAGGCGAGCCTCGCGGCGTTCGTCAGCGATTTCGTGGTGACCGGCATCGAGTATCGCCAGAAGCCGGACAACCTGAGCGCCTTTAAGGAAGACGACTTTGCAAGCAAGCTTCTGATCGCGACTCCCGCGACGCTTCTCGACGCGCACGAGCGAGACGAGCCGGTCGAATCCGCCAGGTTCCGCCTCGATCTGTGCGAGCCCATTGAGCATCGCCAGGCGCGCGGCCTCGCCGCCTTGCGCTTCGCTCAACCGGAACGGCCCTGGCGTCGGCCCTTACGGCATCTCAAGCACCGCGCGATACCGGGTTCCAACGAGTGAGGTCGTCAGCGTCGCACCGCCGCTGCGCGTGAATGTCGCGGCGGTATTCAAGACCAGCGCACAAGACAACGGCGTCCTGCCCTGAAGCCAGGAGCCGCTGTTGACGGGCTCCTGGTTCAAGATCGTGCCCGTGTCGTCGAACGTTACGAGCCAGCAGGCGAGGTACGTGCGCGGCTTCGTGCCCCTGCCGCCGGTCGAGCACCGCGTCGTTACCTTGACCGCGGCAAGGGAGTTGCCTGTCTCGTCGAATCCTTGCGCGTACTCATTCACCTCCTGGCCCCCGCACCAGTACTGCAGGTATTGACGGCCGTCGCCAGGGTCCAGGACGGTGGTGGCGGCGAGCGCGGTCGTGGCGGCAAGTGCGAGAAACATCGCGACTGGGACTTTCATGGAAATCTCCGCTGGCCATCGAGTGTCCGCATGCGGGGCAGGTTCCGGCTTTACGTCATGCTTCGCAGTCAGAGCAGCGCGTCAAGTCTTGTAAGCGATCGGCCGCTGGTGAAAACCCCATGTCTCCGGAAGGCTACGGATGCGCCACCGGATCCCGATCCTCGTTGTGTCAACCGGTTGACAGAGCGCGCCCTTGCTGCCGCCCACACTGCACGCGCACTTGAACCCCAGGGAGATACCGCAGTGACCCACACCTCGACCGAGCGCCAAGGGCGCAAGCTTCGCCTGCTGAAACTCATCCTGCTGCAACTCACGATCCTCGCGATCACGGCTTGCGGCGGCTATGGCGGCGGGGACCAGGTTTACACGCCGCCGCCGCAACTCGCCGACGCCCAATTCACGGCGACGCCGGTTTCCGGCCTCGGCTTCAACGTCGAGGACGTGCTGAGCGGCACGACCGACGACACCGGCAAATTCAAGTTCGTTGTCGGCAAGGCCATCCAGTTCTCGATCGGCGTCGGCAACCTGCTCAACTTCCTGCGGGCGCTCGACAGCGATACGGACCTCGGTAACGGCATCGTCCTCGACGGAGCGCCACAGATCGCCGTGGCGAACGCTCATCGACAACAACCTCGTGCTCGCGGAGTTCAGCGGGCTCTTTCGCCAGGGCCGCTCGAGCACCATCGTTCTCACGCGCGACGACACGCGCGCCTGTCAACGTGGGCTTCGAGCCGCGTGGTATCGCGATCACGCCGAACGGCACCTACGCTTTCATCGCGAACAACAGCGTCGGCGACGTCCGTTGCATTCGTACGCTCTGCACGGCCGCGGCGGAGCGTGGCCTGCGCCGGCTGCACGGATCGATCCTCGCGGACAATACCGCCATGATTGCATTGCTGCAGCGCTGCGGTTTCGTTTGCACGACCAGCCGCTACGATGCGCGATTCGTGGTGGCGGAACGCCAGATTGGCGCGCCGGTTGCCCCGTCGGCCAGCCCGCCAGTCGCTATATATAAGAGTGGCTGATTTCGTTCGGTTTCGATTCAGGTTGCTGAACGGCCTCGGTTACCCTCCCGCGCACAACAATTCCCAGGGGCGCCCGCCCATGTCCTCATCCGAGTCGGTTTTCACCGACCGTTGCGCATTGAAAATATTGCAAGGTCGACGGACTGTAATGTTCGTCGCGGAAGAAAGCGACGGCGCTCAGCGTTATATTGCAGGTGAGTCAGTCACGGAATCCAGGAGGAGCAAGGATCATGAAAGCGTCAAGTCTCATCGTCAGTGGCCTGCTCTTCGCGAGCAGTGGCGATTTGCTCGCGGCGGATGCCAGCGCCCAGGCGGGCGGTTCCGCGCAACAGAATACCTCGGTCAAAGCGGATCAAACGGGCGCAGGCGCCTCGCACGGCAATGCGGCATCGGCCTCGACGACGTCGGACCACGCGCAAACGCAGCTCGCCGAGGGCAGCGAGATCAACGCGACCTTGTCGAAGCCGGTCGATTCGCGCAAGGACAAGCCGGGCGATCCGGTCACCGCGACGACCACGCGCGATACCAGGTCGAATGGCGAGGTCATCATTCCGCGCAATTCGAAATTGCTGGGTCACGTCACCGAGACCCGCAACCGTGGAGACGCGCCGGCCGGCAATGATGCGAAAGCGGCTGGCAGCGCCGAATCGGCGCTCGGCATCGTCTTTGATGAGGCCGTTCTCAAGGACGGCCGCAGAGTCCCGATTAACGGTGCGATCCAGGCAATCGCGGCGACCAGCTCGACCGCTGAAGGTGAGATGCATGGGCCCGCTTCGATACCCGGTCCGGGCGCCGGCGGAGGCGGTTCGGGCTCGGCGAGTGGCGGTGGCCTCCTCGGCAGCACGGCTGGCAATTTGACAGGCACCGTCGGTGGCGCAGTCAATGCCACCGGTGGCGCGACGGCCGCATTGACGCGCTCCCCTGGCGCGATGGGGGGCCTGAACTCCGCAGGCCGGCTCGGCTCCGGCAGTCACGGCGTATTCGGACTCGACGGCTACAGCCTGACATCCGCGGCGGGCGGCGCAGCCGATGGTTCGCTCATCACATCGGCGGGCCGCAATGTGCGTCTGGACAGCGGTACGCAATTGCTGTTGGTGAGCGGAGCGAAAACGAGCGGCAATGTCGCGAAGAGCGCATCGCAGGCGCCCGCTTCCAGCCAGAAACCGACCGACAAGAATTAAAGTCGAGCGGCGCACAACAGCGACTGCTGTTGTGCGCCCTTCGCCTGGCCGATGTGGAATTCCGCTCGTACTTCGATGCTTCCGTACTTCGCCATCGGGATATCCGCCGCAATTCGCAGTGCCTCGTCAGAAACACCCGCTCTTTGGCTCTGCGAACGGCATTCGCGACCTTGGGCCTCATTCGCAGAACTGCAATCCGATCGCGCAACGGCCATCGGTGAGGCCCTCGCAATAGACCACGCGCGCTTTCATGCGAAAAGCGCCCATCAGATTCGTGATGATGACCGGCTCATTCACGCTGCAGGGGCTGCCGGTAACGACTCGTGCGCCGTGCACACTGATATTCACGATCTCCACGGGCTCGACGACCGCATTTTGGGCGGGCGCCTCCAGACGGGCGCTAACCGATGTTTCCACTCGCCGTTCCATCCTTCCCCATGTCATAGGATTGGCCCGCATCTGCGAGCCGCCAGCTCCTCGGCGTGACGCCTGACCAGATGCAACCTTAGTCCAAGGCGCCGCATTCACAACCGGGTGTATTCCGGATACACCGCTTGGGCAAGTCCCTAGTCCGCGCCGACTGCCGCAATGCGCTGTGAATCCAGGCTCGAGGTGACTGCTGCGGATCGCGCAGCGGACCAGGCGATCTCGTTCGTCGAACGGCCTTCGCCGGCAAGCTGCAGCAATTGCCGTTCCCGGGAGGTCGGCCTGTCGTTGCTGCAGTGTTACCAGCAGATGCCCCGATACCCGCATTGCAGGTCCTTTGCCCGGCTCATGCCTACGAGGTCGACCACGCTCAGGCCCGGCTTCTTGAGATACGCCAGGGCATCCGTGACTTCCCGGGACCGGTGGCCGATCACCAGCACATCCGCATGCAATAGCACGTCGACGAGGTCCGTGCACAGGAGCGAGGCGATGTGAGGCAGCGAACGCTCGACGTACGCCTTGTTCGCGCCCAACAGGCGCGACAAGGTGACGGCCGGGTCAAATATCCTCAACTGGTAGCCCTTGCCGATCAGCTGCTCGGCGAGCGTTACCAGCGGGCTTTCGCGCAAGTCGTCGGTACCCGGCTTGAAGCTGAGGCCGATCATGCCGACGTTGCGGCTGCCTCGGGCCATGATCAGCGCCGCCGCGCGCTCGATGTGCACGTGGTTACTGGGCGCGATCGCCTGGATCACCGGCGTCTCGACGTCGCGCCGCCTGGCCAGATGCAGGAGCGCCCTGAGATCCTTCGGCAGGCAGGACCCGCCGTAGGCGAACCCGGGGCGCAAGTAGGCCGGCGAGATGTTGAGGCTGCTGTCCTTGCAGACGATTTCCATCACGGTGCGCGCGTCGATGTCGAGGCTCTGGGCGATCCGTCCGATCTCATTCGCGAAGGAAACCTTGAGTGCGTGGAAGGCATTGCAGACGAGCTTGATCATCTCCGCGGTGCGCGTGTCCGTGTGCACGAATTCACCGGGCTGTTGCGCGAAAAGTTCCTTCACGCGCTCGACAGCGCGCTCGCTCGCCGATCCAACGATGGTGAAGGGCGGATGATAGAAATCATGAATTGATGAACCCTCGCGCAGGAACTCGGGCTGAAAGCACACGCCGAAGTCGACCCCGGCTTTGAGGCCGCAGGCTTCCTCGAGACGCGTGGTGAAGGCGCTGTCCGTAGTACCCGGCGGCACGGTCGAGCGCAGCACGATGACCGGAAAATGAGAGGCGTCGCCGAGTACCGCCCCGAGCTGCTCGGCGATACGATGGACGGCGGCCAGATACTGCTCGCCAGAGCCGGCGGGGGTTCCGACGCAAACCAGCGTGACGTCGCACTCCGCGATGCGCCGGTCGATCGTGTCACCGAGCGCCAGTCGTTTGCTCTCGACGGCCGCCCGCACGACGTCCTGAAGTCCCTCCTCCACGACGGGCGCCTGGCCGAGGTGCAGGAGCTCGAGCTTGCTCGGATCCGTGTCGACACCGACGACCTCGTGGCCGTCACGCGCGAGGCAGGCGGCGCAAACCGCGCCGGTGTACCCGAGGCCGATCACGCCAACTTTCATGTGGCAAGCATCATGCGACGGTCAGTCGGCGCCAGGCCTCGCGCAGCGGCAGGTAGAAGCGGCCGCGCAGCGAGGTCGGAATTGCGGTGTCGAAGGAGCGCTGGTGTGATCCGCCGAAATCCCGTTTGAAACCATTGATGCCGGCGCGGTCGGGCGTCGATTCATCGTCGAACAGTCCTCCCCAGTCGTAGCGCAGCAGCCCGAGGGCGCGCAGCGCGAGCATGTCGCGCCAGTGCAGCCACCGGTTGGCTCTGCCCACCAGGGACCGGCACTCGCTGTCGCCATCACGAAAGTGCGAGGCGGTATACATGAGTCCGGCTGTCGATCCGGCAATGACGTAGGCATGCCACACCAGTGCGGCGCCGTCGCGCGATGCCACGGCAAGCACAAGCTGCCGCGCCTTGCAGGCGGCGGTCAGCCAGCGCTGATCGCAGGGTGCGAGCGTCCGCTGGGCGGCGAACGCATCGAAAAATCTCCGGAAGTCCTCGAGTCTCTGCCCGGGCTCGGCGATGAACTCCATTTGCAGCCGGTCTCTCGCGTCGGCGCGCCTGATCTTGTAGCGGCAATCGCTGCCAAATCGATGCATGAGCTGCTCCGCCGGAATGGACAGGTCCGTGACGAGCGAGGAGCGCAGGGCGCTGGATCCCGCCGGTTCTGGTGATTGACGCTGCCGGAAAACCATGATGTCGACGCGCGCATCGCGCGGGGCCACCTCGTCGTACCAGACCTCGCCATAGAGCGCGCCACGGCCGCCGACGCAGATCATTCAGGCGCTCGCCGCGTGCGGGCGCAGTGTGCCGCGCATCCGCTCGAGAAAGTCCTTGAGCGTCATGCCGACGCACCACGCGGAAATGTCCTCGAACAGCGTTCTGAGCGAGACATAGAGATGCTCCACGTCGACCGATCGAGGGAAACTCGGGCTGCCACCCGGCATCAGCTCGGAGGAATGCAGCATCAGCTCCAGGTGTTCGATTCCCTCATCCCTGGCGCCGTGCGCGGCGCGCGTCATCGCGTCGAGCGTGCTTTCGGCGGGAGACAGCCAGGCGGGCCCCGGCGCCATGGTGCTCGCAATCCGGCGCAGCAGCGGAACGCGGTACATCCAGGGAACCCGCCGGTACAGGCCGCTGCATCGAATCGTCACCGGCGCCTCGAGCAGCCGTGCATTGCCTGGACGGGCAATGTCGTCGGGATCGAGAAAATACGGTCGCTGCGGAAATTCGCTGTAGTCCGGACCGCCGCTGCCGCGCGGATCGCCCGGCGTAGCGCGCCAATCGATGCCGGGTGTCACCGAACAGTCCACGCCGTAGCCCTCGGCGAGCAGCATGGCGGCATAGCGGCGATCAAAGGCGAACCGGCCGGCGCGATGGCTGACGATCGGCCGGTCGAAGCGCTCCTCGAGCAGGCGGGTGATCGTCCGGATCTTTTCCTGCATCACGGGCTTGGGGTATTCGATGAGGAACGGCTGATGAGCGAAGTCATCGCTGGTGAGCGGGATGAGCGGCGGGGAGTTCCATGCATGCAGATGCATGCCGACTTCCCCGCCATCGCGCGCGATGACCGTGCGCGCGAACTCGACGAACTCGTCACACATCGCCATTTCGTAGTTGGTGAGGTACACCGGCTTGAAATTGAATTCATCGCACAGGGCCTGGAAGCGGGGCAGGTACGCAGCGTTGCGGGTGGTGATCTCGCGCGGTTTCGCCCAGAGATTGTCGCCCTCGGTGTCGACCGTGATGAGGAAGGGCGTCCTATCCATGACCTGCCTCGGCAGGTATCGGGGCATCGGGCTCGATCGCCCCATCGCGCAACACGCGCTCGAACGTGTCGACATACGCTGTCACGACATCGTCATCACGGTAGTACCGGTCCATAAAACGCCGGCAGCGATCGCTGGTGGCGGACCATTGGGCGGAGTCGGCCAGGAGCGTCCGGACGGCATCGTGCATGCCGTCGAAATGCGCAACCGTGACGCCGAGGCCGTGTGTCCCGATGACGCCGTCCGGATCGAAGAGCGTTACCACGGGCACGCCCCGGATCCACGCTTGCAGGAAGGAATTCGGAAATCCCTCCACGTCGGAGGTGTTGATGAGGAGCCGCGCCCGCCCGTACAGATCGTTGGCGTCCGAGTACGACACCCGGCCGTGGCAAATGACGTTGCTCAATGCCTGCACGTCGCGCTGCACGCTCTCAAAGAGCGCTTCCTCGCCCGGCAACGGACCACCCACCAGGTGAATACGCATGTCCGGACACTGGCGGGCCAACGCCAGGATCCGGTCGGGCCGCTTCACGTTGCGGATATTGGCGACCCAGATGAGGTCGATGTCCCGGTTGACGGTCGGTGCGGGCTGTTCGATCAACATTGCGGCTACGCGGCTCGCCAGCCCGAAGCTCCTCTTCAGCGATGCTGCCTGCACCATGCTCTGCACGAGAATCGCGTTCGCGCGGCGCAGACCATAGTCATAGAGCCAGCGATCGCGCGCGAATCGGACGAGCAGGCGCGACGGATCGCAGTCCGCGTCGCTGGCGCTGCGAAATACGAAACGGCTGCCATGACGCTTGCAGTACATCGCGAGCATGCCAACGTGCATGCCCGCGCAACTCGTGTAATACAGGTCGGCGGCGGCGCGCCGCAGTGCCGACCACAGGCCGGTCCAGCGGGGATGCAGAAATCGGGCGATCGGCCAGCCCGCCTCGGGTCGATACGCCTTCAGCACGCGAACGCCATCGCACCGCAAGTCGTCGGGCTGCCCGTAGTCATGGACGACCAGGCTGACCTCGTGACCGCGGCGGACGAGTGCCCGGGCGAGCAACGTCTGCTGCACGGATTCGCCGCCGGCGGTGTATTGCCGGAATGCCGGGGAGAGAACCGGCAGGCTGTCGAGTCCGACCAGGCAGATCTTCATCGGCAGGAGCCTAGAGACGCGGCATGAAACGATGCCGAGTCCCGCCGGACCCGGGCTAGTCCGCTTGGAGCATTGCGTGCGGACTTCGCGTTTTGCGCCGGCCGGGTCAACCGCCGGCGAAACGCAGCCACCATTCGCCCGCCAGCCGGCTGAGACAGGCGTCGCCGCTCTGAATCGCAGCCACGATGGCGGAATCGCGGGAATGCGCCAGCGTCCAGGCGCCTTCCCAGCGAAACCAGCAACGGCAATCTGACATTTCCTGCGCGAAGCGCGGGTCGACGCGGCCTCGCAGGGCCGTCGCGCCGGCATGCCATGCGTCGGCGAGCAAATGCTTCAAAACCGTCGGATACGCGGCCGGCGACGCCGATATGTGGATCACTTCTCCGAGTGCCCCCGGGCGCAAGTAGTAGAGGTACCAGCCGATCAGTCCGCCGGCGTCGTCGCGGACGCCGCGCGCCCGCAGATTTCCGTGACGCGTCTTGAGGCTGGATTGTTCGAGCAGCCAGCCCAGCGAAACGCGGTCATAAACCGGCTGCAGCGCGCGCGGGTCAGCGCCGCCGTGCAGATGATCGAGCATTTCGGTCGCGTCGATCTGCGCATCCACCGTGCGGCCGATGGCCCGCCAGCTGCGGTCGCCGGACGCCCGACCGACCAGCGCGTCGACGAGCGTACCGAGCGGGCGCATGACCCGCGCGATCCGCGGCGGCAAAGTCCTTCGCTCTTCGCAGAGCGCGAGGGCGTGACGCCCGGCACGCAGGATTCGCGTCCAGTGCAGGCTCAGCAGCGGCGGCGCACACCCACCCAATCCGAGCAACATGCGCCGGGCGCGCTCGTTCGCCGCGTCGGCGAGCGTGAGATCCTGCGATCCCGACAGGCAGGCCTGCGCGAGCCGCAACGCCGTGAGCCGGTCGCGCGCCGCGGGATCGACCAGGAACTGGCAGCCGATCGCAGCGCGAATCGCGTGTCCACGAAACAGCATGGGCCGGGGCAGCACCACATAGAGTCCACAGAGCCGCCCGTCTTCTTCCGCCACCCACGAGGGTACATCCAGGTGGCGCCAGGGATTTTCGAACAGGATCTGGTGAAAGTAGGCTTCGCTCGCGTGCCGTGATGACCAACGAAACTCTGGCCGGATGCGCGCGAACAGGGCAGCGGCGCCGGGAACGTCCTGCGGCGACAGAATACGAACCTGGCTGCGGGCGGTTGAACCGGCAGCCACTCAAGTCGTCACCTGCGCAGTGGCTGCCTCGCAACCGGCCGCGAGCGCATCGATCCTGCGGGACACCAGCCGGGCGACGCGCGCCAGCGATCGCAGGTCGTCGAGATCGATCTCCTCGATCTTGAGCTGCAGTGCGAAGTGGCACTCCAGCTGATAGAGCAGTTCGACGAACTGCAGCGAATCGACAATGCCGGAGTCGAGCAGATCCGTATCCGGCGCAGGCACATCGACGTGAAACGTATCGGCGAAGATGGCGCCGAGGCGCTGCTGGATGCTGTCGGTCGTTGCGTGCGTCATGGTCCCGGCTCCGGCACTCGGTCGTTGATGGGATTCATCCTTGGGTCGTCCGGCTGTGCTGCTGCTGCTCGACCCGTTCGCGTCGTCGTCGCACGGTCCGCCGTTTGCAGGAACTCGCTCTTCAGCAACGGACGGTCGATCTTGCCGTTGTCATTCCTCGGCAAGGCGTCGTAACGCAGCCAGCGCACCGGGAGCATGTAGTTCGGCAAAAGCTTCGCCAGTTCGAGGCGCACTCGCTTCGGCGTGGCGTCGTGATCCGTGGCCGGTACGAAGGCGCAGCAGATCTGCCAGCCCTCGAAACCCCCGGACTGCAGCGCGATGACGGCACTTTCGCGCAGGCTTGCCAGCGAACAGAGCGCCGCCTCGATGTCACCGAGCTCGATGCGGTATCCGCGGCTCTTGATCTGCGAGTCGCGGCGGCCGACGAAGTGAAAAATTCCGTCCGCAGTGCGACGCACGAGGTCACCGGTTCGGTACATGCGCTCGCCCGGGTCGGCGGTGCCGGGGCAAGGCAGGAACGACTGGCAGGTCCGTTCGGTGTCGCGCCAGTAACCGGGACTCACGCCGATGCCGCGGATGTAAAGCTCGCCGATGTCGCCGTCGGGTACGGGCCGCAGCTCGTCATCGAGAGCGAGCAGCTCCTCGCCGTCACACGCAGTACCGATCGGAATGGGCTCGCGCTCGTCCGTCGGACACGCGGGCACGGTGTAGTGAGTGCTCACGATCGTCGTTTCGGTCGGACCGAACAGATTCGTGAATGTCACGTGCGGGAGCCGGCGCATCCAGTGAACGAGCGTCGGCGTGGGCAAGACCTCGCCGGCAAAGAGCACGCGCCGCAACTTCGGAAAGTCTCCCGGCCGCACGACGTCGAAGTTCGCCATGAGGTTCAGCACCGACGGCACGGAAAACCACTGCGTCAGTTCGGCGTCGCGCATGAATTGCGCCAGCTTGTGCGGCAGAAGATTCAGATGCGGCGGCACCAGGTGCAGCTCCGCTCCCGACCACAGCGCTCCGAAGATGTCGAAGGTCGAGACGTCGAAGCGCAGCGGGGAGTGCTGGGAGATTCGATCCGCCGGGTCGATGTGAAAGCGCTGCTGCGCCCAGCGAATGAGATGCACGACGCTCGCGTGAGTGATCATGACGCCCTTGGGCGTCCCGGTGGTTCCGGACGTAAACAGGATGTGCGCCAGATGCTGGCCGTTGTTGACCGCCACCCGCGGCGTCGTCGGGTAGGACGCGAGATCTCGAAGGGTAAATCCCGGCGTTGGCTGCGACGATGCAGCCGCGCATTCGTCCAGCCATCCGACGGTCGGAGGCTCGCGCAGCTGGGCCTGGGCGAGGGCGCGCGCGAGGCGATCCTCGACCGCGCCGGCCGCCAGGACGAAACGGCAGTCGCTGATCTCGAGCATCCTCGCAAGCCGCGCCGGCGGGCTCGCAGGGTCCATCGGGACGTAGGTCGCATCGCACTTGAGGACGCCCAGCATGGCAATGATCGCCATGGGACTCTTCGGCATCATCAGTGCGATTCGATCACCGCGGCGGCAGCCGGCGTCGATCAGCAGGTGGGCAAGCCCGTTGCTGGTGGCATCGAGCGTTCCGTAGGTAATGCGCGTGTCGTCGAGGACGATGGCGACGGCGTCGGGTCGCGCGCTCGACTGCGCCATGACGCCGTGTTGCAGCAGCACGGTCAAGCCGCTGGACAGAGATTTGCGGCGCGCTCGAAAACGACGCCGGTATGGTGCATGTCATCGGCGCTCGCCGGCGCGTCGAGAATGAACGTGCGGTAGCCGACGTCGAGATAGCGGGCAACTTCTCCGGCCACGCGGTCGTAGCTGCCGACGAGATAGGGACAGACGGCTTTGTAGTTCTGGAACGGCACCAGCCAGTAGGGATTCTGCTCGTCGACGCCGCTCTTGCCGAGGTCCGAGAGCTGACGGTGCCAGGAGGAATCCGACACTTTCATCGCGAGCTGCTGCGTGAGCTGCCCCTTGCGGTCCTCTGGAAAGCGTGCGCGCGCGACCGACCATGCTTCATCCTCGGCGGCCCGCGCGATGATTCCGATGCGAACGCCGCTCGGTATGCCTTCGACGCGCGGCATGCCGGCATAGTCCGTCGGTGGTTTGGGATATTCGACGGCCGTGGCTCCGAGTTGCCGCGCGGCCCCGACGCCGGCTTCGGACGATCCGGAAATCAGCACGCCCGGTTGCAAGCGGGCCGGCAGTGCGGGAGTCAGCTTGAGGTTTGAGACCTTGTAGTAGCGCCCCTCGAAGCTCACCGGATCGCTCGTGCCGAGCAGGCTCTGGATCACCGTCGCGTATTCGACGAGCCGCGCGTAGCGTTCGTCGTGCGGCGTCAGATCGTTGAGCGCTTCCAGATCCTTCTTGAAGCCGCCTGCGACCAGGTTGAGGTACACGCGCCGGCCGTACAGGAACGCAAGCGAAGTGACCATCTTGGCCACCGAGTAGGGGTGCATGTAGACCGGTTGAATCGCGACCAGCGGGCATAGCCGCTTGGTCGCCCGGATGACCGCCTGCGACACCAGCCACGGATCGATCTGCGCGTTGTCCGTGAAGACGAGCATGCCCTCGCAACCGGCGTCTTCGCTCCAGCGCGCGATGCTCTCAAGCTCGCGCAGGGCAGTCTGCGGGTCCGAGAGCGCGGATGGCGGGCAGGTGGAGAAGATCTTCAGCTCGTTGTGTGACGGCGTTGCAGGCATGGCGGTACTTCACTCGCGGCGTCTTGCACGGGCGATGCAAGCTACCCGCCCTCTGTGCCGTTACTGCCGCATCTGCGCCTCGCGCGCATGGTCCGCCTGGACCATGTCGTGCGCCGCGCGCGATGAAGTAGCCGCGGCGGACCCGCCGCGCCGAGCCTCTAGACCGGATGAACTACCCTCCGGTGCATCAGACTCCGCACGTTGGATGCTAGAACGGCACCGGTATGTTTGGGATCGGGGCAATGAGCTACGCGATCAATGTCGAAAGCGACTGTATTCGTGCGGACCTGGCCGGCCGCCAGACGACGGAACAGACGAAAGATCTGCTGCGGGCGATTGCCGTTTTCGGCGTCACCCACACATCGTTCCTTATCCGGGTCAGCCACTCCGCGTCGCTCCTCCCTGCCGATCCACAAGGGCTCATCGAGTACCTCATCACGGCGGGTTGCGGACCGTCGCACCGATTCGCCCTGGTGGCCGACGACCAATATGTTCAAGCCTCGCATGACAGGCTCGAACGCGTCGCGCGTGGGCATTCCCTGAACCTGCGCAGTTTTCGCACGGAAGGGGAGGCGCGCCAATGGCTGCGCGAGGGTTCCGGGATGGCCCAGGCCTAGTCCGGGAATCGGGGATTTTATCCGCGCAGCTAGGGAATTCTATCGATAGAGAAGCCGTACGGCCGTCCCTAACATGATCCCATCGATTCAACCAAGGGCAGACGGATCATGGGCGGCTCGATACTTGTGGTAGACAACAACGCGGCGGTTCGCGACCTCCTCGTGGCCAATCTCGGTCACGCAGGCTATCGGGTCGCGTGCGCAGCGGATGTTCGGGAGGCCGAAACCCTGATGCGCGGCGCCCGGCCGGACCTGGCCGTGCTGGAGCTGGTCCTGCCTGGAACGCCGGGCTTGACCTTCGCGCGTCAGTTGCGCGCCGATCAGCGCACTGCCGGCATCTGCATCATCGCCATCAGCGCGCGCGCGGAGGAATCCGATCGGGTCGCGGCGCTCGAGGCGGGCGCCGACGATTTCGTGCCGAAGCCATTTTCCACGCGGGAGCTCCTGGCGCGCATCAAGGCAGTCATGCGGCGACGGTCGCCGCAGCTCGCCGATGAGGTGGTTCAGATCGACGGTCTGCGCCTCGATCCGGCCGCGCACCACGTGACCGTCGATGAGCAGGACGTCGAGGTGTGGACCACCGAGTTCCGGCTCCTGCATTTCTTCATGACTCATCCGGGCCGGGTCTTCAGCCGCAGCAAACTGCTCGATGAAGTCTGGGGCGACCGGATCTTCGTGGAGGAACGTACGGTGGACGTGCACATTCGCCGCCTGCGGCAAGCACTGGCGGCGAGCGGACGCAGTTCGCTGATCGAGACCGTGCGCGGCGTAGGCTACCGGTTGCGCAGCTCGACCGTGACGCACGCGACATCCGGGGCGTCCGACCACGCGACGCTGCGCAGTCTGCCGGGCGCGCCGCCCGCCGTCGGGGCGATGTGATCGATCAGTACGCGTTCCTGCGGGCCAGCACCACGCCAACGGTTCTCAGCACGACCCGCAGGTCGAGCAGCAACGACCAGTGTCTCAGGTAGTCGAGATCGCAAGCGACGCGCGCCTGCATCTTTTCGAGCGACTCGGTCTCGCCGCGCAGCCCGCGGACCTGTGCGAGGCCCGTGATTCCCGGTCGCACTTTGTGGCGGATCATGTAGCCGCGGATCAGCTTGCGGTAGATTTCGTTGTGAGCCACGGCGTGTGGTCGTGGCCCCACGACGCTCATGCGACCCTGAAGGACGTTCACGAATTGCGGCAGCTCGTCGAGCGAGTAGCGGCGCAGAATCGCACCGAAACGCGTGATACGCGGATCCTCGGCGGTCGCCTGCCGGATCTCGACGCCATCTTCGAGGCAGGTCATCGTGCGAAACTTGTAAACCACGATTTCGCGCCCGTCGAGGCCGTAGCGGCGCTGCCGGAAGAGCACAGGACCGGGCGAGCTGACCCGCACGCCGATCGCGATCACCAGCAGAAGCGGCGCCGTGATGACAAGCAGCAGCACCGCCAGCACGATGTCGCTTGCTCGCTTGATGATTCCGTTCACCCCGTAGAACGGGGACTCGCAGACCGCTACTACCGGGAGCTCGCCGAGCAACTCGATGCGGCCCTGGATCAGGTCGAACAGCAGGATGTCGGGTACGAAATAGATCGAGGCCGTGGTGTCGTGCAGGTCCTCGAGCAGCCGGCGGATGCGCGGCTGCGAGCACGTCGGCAGTGCGATGTAGATGACGTCGACGTGCTGCGTCTTGACGTAGCCCGCGAGCTCGCGCAATGAGCCGGTCGGCACCGTGTCGAGGCGCTCGGCGCCGCGGTCGTCGAAGAAGCCGAGGTGGCGGATGCCGAGGATGGGGTTCGCGCTGAAATGCTCGGCCAGTCGCCGTCCAAGATCGTTCGCTCCCGCAATGACGGCCGTGCGGTGCGGGCCCTGCGTCGCCCACATCTGCGTCAGGATGGCGGGCAGCAAGGACCGGGCTGCGAATATCGCAAGCGGTGTCGCGAGCAGCCACACGAGTATCACCCGCTGGTCGAAGGCGCCCAGCGTGCGCGACGCCCATCCGAGCAGCAACAGGAGCCCGACGATCGCGAGCCAGTCCGCCAGGATGTTTCTGAGTAACGCGCCGTTCGGCGCGCTCCAGTCGATCCTGCTCGGAAAGGCGATGGAGAACATCAAGAGCGCCAGGATCAGGTACGGTCCCTCGATCCGGCCGTGGAACCCCATGACGGTCGCGAGCAGCACGGCGTCGGCGATGAGCGGATCGAGCAACGCCCGCAACAGCGCCGTGGGCCCCGGTCGAATGCGCAGCGGCTGCGCGCTATTTTGCTGGACGGCTAGCAAGGTCGGTCGGCTCCATTGCCGCAAGGCTAGACCGTCTACGGCTCGACGATCGCGAGCCGGGATGAGCGGTCCCGTAGTTCCTTAGGACCAAGGGCGGCGCGCCGATAGCGGTGTTGCGACATGGCTGTGTCATATGCGTTTGCGTATAAGCCATTCGAGCCAGCCACTCGAGAGGCCATTGCCGGCATGAATACAGGTCACTTGGCGCAGCGCCCGGAGGAGGCGGCAGGCGGCGCGACGGATGCGCCGGCGCACGCGGAGCAGGATCAGCAGCGGGTCAATCCGTC
Organism: Steroidobacteraceae bacterium; assembly: GCA_035644395.1. Classification (GTDB taxonomy): domain Bacteria; phylum Pseudomonadota; class Gammaproteobacteria; order Steroidobacterales; family Steroidobacteraceae; genus JBGPLJ01. The sequence goes on along the minus strand of DASQOR010000010.1, from coordinate 38,150 downwards.
GATGCTGGACGCCCTGCAGCTCGAATCGCTCGCGCTGAACCTCGACGCATCCTTGCGTGTGCATGCGCGCTCCCACTTCTTCATGTGGACGCAGGGCCTGCTGCAGAGCCTGGTGCCCCACGACGTACTGATCTGCGCGTTGCGCGGCGGCGATCCGCCGGCCCTGAGAGTCGACAGTTTTTCCACCATGGTCGCCGACGCCTCGATCTTCACGGATCTGTTCCTGCACGACCCATCGGCCGCCGCGGTGCTCATCAACGAATGGAAAAGGCGGCGCTTTCGTCCGGTCGTGTGCGAGGCGTCGCGCACCAGCGCTTTGTGTGGCGGCGCGCTGGCGCGTCAGCTCGAGCAGGTCGCCGCCACGCAGATCATCGCACACGGCTGCCACGACACCGACGGCGAGGTCACGGGCATGTTCTTCTTCGCCTGTCGCTCGGGACGCATCGGGCCCACGCAGATGTACATCGTGCAGCTCGTCGCGCCGTTTCTGTACGCGGCATGGGTGCGCTCGCGCATCGAGCAGACTCAAGCCGCGGACCGCGCCACTCCCGCCGGCGTGCGCGCGCTGACTGCGCGCGAGCAGGAGATCCTGCGCTGGATCTGTCTTGGCAAGAGCAACAACGAAGTCGGCAGCATTCTGAAGATCAGCCCGCTGACCGTGAAGAATCACGTGCAGAAGATCCTGCGCAAGCTGAATGCGGTGAACCGTACCCAGGCGGTCGGCAAAGCGCTGGACGCACGTATTCTGGGCCTCTGATCGATGACCCGGACGGTCTATCGCGCCGTGGGCTCCCGAGTCAGTCGATGTCACACAGCGGGACTAGCCTCTAGCTTGCCTGGTGGCGATCTGATGTGCGCGATGCGCGGTTCATTCGATATCTCCCCCCGCCGCGGTCGCGTCACCTGAGGCACTTCTGCCCAAGTGCCTCGCCCTAGGGCAGGCCGGCATCCGCCGGCCTGCCCGAAGCGGCGGCCGTAACGTGAGTCTCGCGCTTCGGCTCCTGCGCTGATCTACGGAAGGACGTCGAAGGAGTCGACGACCACCCAGTAGTTGGTCGCCGCCGGATTCTTGCGGCCCGTCACTTCGATCGTCAGCGTGTGCTGGCCGTATGCAAGGCCTTGAAGCTCGAGAACGGTGTCCTGAAAGCCTTCGCTGGCAGCGTGGGTATCGACTTCGCCGAGCAACGCTCCATCCAGGTAGACATTGGCAATTCCAGTTTGCGGTCCGCGCAACCCGATCCAGCGCACCGCGTTTCCGGTGAACGTGAAGTCGGTGCGCGCTCCGGCGGTCTGCGATTCGGCGGCGACGCCGCCGCTCCACGCCCGATTGTGATTGCCGCGGAACCAGTCGCCCGTGTACACGGCCGAGGAATCCGACTCCTCGTGTCGCGTCCCCGACAGGGTCACGTCGAACGCGTCGACGGCAATCCAGGCACCGCTTGAACTCGGGTTGGCGCGGGCGGTTGCTTCGATCGTCAGCGTATGCGCGGCATCCGCGAGCCCGGTCACGCTGAACAGCGAGTCCTGCACCTTCTGGTTCGGCGAGTACGTATCGACCGTGCGCGCCAGGATGCCGTCGACATACACATTCGCAATTCCGGTTTCCGGGCCGCGGTAGCCGATCCAGCTGATCGACGTGCCCTCGAATGTCAACGAGGCGCGCGCTCCCGCGGCATTCGTGAGCGTAGCGTACCGACTGCTCCACGACTTGCTGGTGTCCGAGGCCGTCCAGCCTGCCGTGTAGTGCGCATCCGGATCCGTGTCCTGAAGCCTCGACACCGGGAGTCCCGGAACGTCGAAGGCATCGACCAGCACGACGGTGGCGACCGCCTCGGCGTTCTTCGTTCCGGTTGCCTCGATCGCCAGCGTGTGTGGGCCGTCGCTCAGGCCCGATGCCGTGAACACGGGCACACTCACCTCATCGGTGCGCGCGAACAGATCGATGTCGGCCGCATGGACTCCGTCGACAAAGACCCGCGCGATGCCGCTGTAACCGCTGCGGTAGCCGATCCAGGTGGCCGAAGGTCCGTTGAAGGCAAACGTGGCGCGCCCACCTGGCGTCGATGCCTGGGCGGCGCCGCCTGCGCTCCAGCCCCACCAATCCGCGCCGCGCTGACTCCAGCCGGCGCCGTAGGTCACGTTGGCTGATGTTTCCTCGAAGCGTGTGACGGCCGCTGGCGGCGCAGGAGAGTTGTTGACCGTGACGCGGATGGGATCGGACGTGAATTCGGCGCCGAGCGCATTGCGGGCGACGGCGGTCAGCGTGTGCCAGCCGTCGTTGGTGGACGTCGTGTCCCAGGATACGGAATACGGCGGTGACGTATCTTCGGCACCAATCGACCCGCCGTCCATCTTGAACTGCACACCGGAGAGACCGGTGCCGCCGACGAGGCTGACCTCGGCATTCACGGCGGTTGGCCCACGAACGGCGGCCCCGGATGGCGGTGCCGAAATAGTGATCACCAGGCTGGCCGGCAACGGCAGCAGTGATTGCGCCGCGGCCGGTGTCGCGCCCGTGGCGTTACATCCGAGCATCGTCAGCGACGAAGCGGCGAAAAGAAGCGTGGCGACCTGCGAACTCGATTTCATGACGGTCTCCCGATGCTTGCCGTGCAGATGGGGTCGCCATCAAAGTCGATGACGATGGCATGCATGAGAGTCGCCTATGGACCGTTCGGCTTATCGGGCCGGAATTGAACCCCCCCCCTCCCGCGGCCGAGTCGGCCGCGGGAGAGGAGACCGGGCCGCTATTGCAGCGGTGTCAGCGAAACGGCCGCGGCCGTCGTGCCGCGCAGGACGCGGTCATGAATGACCGATACGGCCTGTCCCACGGGGGTGTGGTAGTTGGCGAGCTTCAGGTAGCAGCCCATGCCGGTGTACAGCGTCGGACCGCGGTGGGAGAGCTTCTTTACCCCGTTCACCCAGGCGTCGAAGTAGCCATCCGCTCCCGAGGACCACTTCACGTGATAGACGAAGTCGTACCACACGTTCTTCACGACGGGGCCGATGGGTGCCTCATAGTAGCCCGGATCGCCCGGGCCGTTCGCGACCGTTGCGCCGCCGAAGCCACGAAACACGAGGCCGGTCGGCAACGACAGCACGTGGAAATTCGCCTGGCCAGTGGATCCTGTGTGGTGAAAGTCGAGGATCACTCCCCAGTTCCACGTGCTGCCGGTCGGCGGCACGACATAGTCGTCAGGGAACAGCACGGAATGCGCCCACCATTGTTCCTTACCCTCGTAGCAATCGGTCGCCGCCTGCGACATCGAGAGGTCGTCGCGCTCGGCGGTTCCGCTGCCGAAGACGTCGCTGTCGCCGGGCTGGGTGCGCAGGCGTACCGCAGTCAGGCCGTCGCGCGCAGTCGTGGTGATCGTTGCCCGGCCGATCGCTTTGGCCTGCTCGCCGAAACCGCAGTCCGTCGGCAGCAGCGGGAAGGTGCAGGAAAAAATCAGCGAGCCGGGGTCGGGCAGCGGCACGGCCACCGTCGGCGTCAGCCGGATGGAGTCCAGGTTGAAATATTGCCGATCGGAAACGACGCGCAGCGCATGGGCGCCGCTTGAAACCTGCACGCCGCTCTTGCCGGCCCACTGGAACGTGCTCCAGCCGCCGGTGTTCGGGACGGTGATGCGGCCCGTCACGTCGTTGCCGTCAACTTCGACGTGAAACGCGCTGTTCGCCTGGGTGCTGCTCGCGCGCAGCTCAATCGTGTACGCGGCCGTCGCCGCGACGTTGATCAGGTACGAGAGCCATTCGCCCGTATCGAAGCCGTTCACGATATAGCCGCCACTCACGGGGTCGATGATGATATCGACATCCTCGCCGGTGCGGAACTGACCGCCCGCATTGCCGGGGGTTCTGTCGTGATAGGCGGCGCCTTCACCGCCCCAGTCGAATTTCACCGCGGCCTGCGTCCCGGGCATCGCAAAAGCTGCGCCCGCGTAGGGACTCGAGCTCGGCGCCGTCGTCACGCGAATGGCGCTCAGGTTGAAGTACTGCTGATCGGCCACGACCTTCAGCACATGCGTGCCGGCTGCGAGCGACACGCCGCTCTTGCCGAGCCACTGGTAGGTATTCCAGCCGCCGGTCGCGGGCACTGCGACGCGTCCCGTGACGCTGGTGCCGTCGATCTCGACATGAAACGCACCGCTCGTCTGCGCGCTGCTCACGCTCAGTTCGATGTTGTACTGCGCCGTCGCGGCCACCTTGACCGTATAGGCGAGCCATTCGCCGGTCTCGACATTATTGACGACGAAGGCACCACTCACGGCGTCACTGATGATGTCCACGCTCTCCGCCGGCCGGTACTGGCCGCCTGAATTGCCAGCAACGTTGTCGTGATAGGCGACGCCTTCGCCGCCGAGATCGAAATTGACTGCCTGGAGCGTACCGGGAACGGCGCTCGGCGTACCGGAGTAGGGCGTCGAGCTTGGCACGGCCGTGACGCGGACGGCGCTGAGATTGAAGTACTGCTGATCGGCGGCGATCTTCAACGCGTGCGTACCCGCCGTCAGCGACACGATCTTGCGCCCAACCCACTGGAATGCAGCCCAGCCGCTGGTGTTCGGCACGGTGATCCGGCCGGTCACGTTGTTGCCGTCGATTTCCGCGTGATAAGCACCGGTGGTGAATGCGCTGCTGGCACGCAGCTCGATCGCGTACTGACCGGCCGTTGCCACGGATATGCTGTAGGTCAGCCACTCGCCGCTCTCGAAGTTGTTGACGATGTAACCGCCGGCGCCGTCGCTGATGATGTCGACGTCTTCACCGGTGCGATACGCCCCGCCCGCGTTGCCCGGGACCTTGTCGTGATACGCGACGCCCTCGCCGCCGAGATCGAAATTCGCCGCCTGCAGCGTGGCCGGCACGTTGCTCGCCGCGCCGGAATACGGAGTCGACGCCGCGATCGCGACCGCAGCCGGCGGAGCGGACTGCGCGTCGGTCGCCGTCGTGGCATCGCCGGAAGCGGCGAGGGCCTCGAGCGCCGCATCGGCGTTGCCCGGGCCGCCACACGCGGCCAGCACGATACCGAACGCGGCGAGCGCGAACCGGCGCGAACTGGGCCAGATGCTGAATCTGCGTAGAACTGGTGCGTCTGCCATTCGAACTACTCCCCCGATGCTGGAATGAAATAAACAGAAGCCAAACTGCAGCGGGGCGATGTATGCGACGCGAATGCGCGCAGCATCAGAAGCCGTCGAGTGGCCGGCCCGTCGGCCCGCTCGAGAAGACGGATGACCTGTGGAGAATTGCCTGGATCGGCGCGCGCGACCGCATTGGTCTGCCGACGGATGCCCTGGCAACCCCGCTGTCCTAGGATTTCTCCCTTAGACCGGTGGCTTTGCGTCCCCACCTTTCGATGGGTTTGCCCTTGACAGTTCTGCGCAGCCTTGCGGGCCGCGCTGCTGCCGCACAACTTGGCGACAAGAATCCGTCTGCGCGAAGAGTGATCTCTGTAGCGACCAGAGACGCCTGGGTACCTAGCAAGGCTCATGCCAATGCCGGGGCGACCTCGCAATGGCCGGGCTGTGATGGAATTTTTGCAAGCGCGGTCCCGGCCGGCCGGACCTCGGAGCCTGAAATCGTTGGGTGGCGCCGACAACACCGCGGCACCGATCGACAACCCGCTGTTTCAATTGCCGGCGAGCTGTCTGCGCGTGCCGACAGTCGCCGGGGCCCTGTCAATGAGCCGGATGGCGCAGCTCGCGATCGTCGCTGGCGGAGTTAGTCCGATCTACGCATGTCCGGCCCGGTGCGGGCCTGCACCCGTGTCATCGCCCGCGGCTACCGTGTGAACACGATTCCTACCCAAGGCTTTCGACATGACATCGCGCAGGAAGTCGCTGGCAGTGCTTACGCTGCTGGTCCCGATGATCGGGATCGCAGGTTCCACCGCAGCGGGGCGGGTCGGAAACCTCGACTCGATTGCGCCGACGATGCCCGCGACGTCACGAGTGCCGGGCACACATCACCCGAACCTGCTTTCCTCGATCGAATTGCCGCAACCCACTGGCTGGGCGACCTGGTTCAGCGCCGTGATCGCCGTCGCATTCGTCGTCAGACGCAAATCGAACTGGCAGTAAGACTAATGTTCAATCGCTGCCATGGTCCGGTCGGACTACATGAGGGCGGCGTCCCCGGGAATTCACCTGTCTATGATCCGCGACAACGGCGTCGGCGTGCGATGCGCCAAGCTGCCGCGCTGCGTCGGCTGGCGGTGCGACTGGCGTTCGTCATCGCAGTGGCGACGAGTGCGGCCCCATGCCTGTCCGACGTGCACGAGTCGCTCGGCGCCGGCGATACGATCCGCGTGACGGTGTTCCAGAACCCGGATCTCACCACCGAGGCGCGCTTGTCCGATCAGGGCACGATCATGTTGCCCCTGGTCGGCGAGATTGTCCTCGCGAACACAACCACGACGACCGCGAGCGCCAGGATCGCGGAGCGCTTGACGCACGGGAAGTTTCTCGTCAACCCCCAGGTCAGCGTGTCGATCCTGGAAGTGCGGAGCCGCCAGGTATCAGTGCTCGGGCAAGTCGTACGGCCCGGGCGCTATGCGCTGGACGGCACGAGCTCGCGGCTGACCGACCTCCTGGCGCTCGCCGGCGGCATCGATCCCACGGGCGATGACACCGTGGTCGTGATGGCGACCCGCGACGGTCAGGCCGTGCGCAGGACGATCGACGTGCCGAAGATGTACCGGACCGGCGACCTGTCGCAGAACCTCGAGCTGCAGCCAGGCGACGCGATTTTCGTGCCGCGGGCGCCGGTGTTCTACATCCAGGGCGAAGTGCAGCGCCCGGGAGCGTATCGACTCGAGCCCGAAGCATCCGTGTTGAGCGCAATCTCGCTGGGCGGCGGGCTGACCGCCCGTGGCACGACGCACGGCCTGAAGCTCCACCGCCGCTCCTCGACCGGCAAGCTCTTCACCATCCCGGTGACGCCTTCGGACCGGATCCAGGCCGACGACATCATCCTCGTGCGCGAGAGTCTTTTCTGAATGCTCCCCGTGACGACCAGCACCGTGAACTGCGCCACTATCTCGGGGCGCCCGTCGCCATGAATGCCAGCCTGTTCTTCGCGGCATTGCGCGCACGCATCGGCGTGTTCGGCCTGGTCCTGGCCGCAACGCTCCTTGCAACGCTCCTGCTCAGCTTGCTGTTGCCGAGAACCTACAGGGCGACGGCCTCGGTCGTGGTCGACACGGAGCAGGAACAATCCCTCAACAACGCGCTCGCACCGGCGCGCGACCGTATTTCCTACATCCAGACACAGGCCGACATCCTTGCGAGCGAGCGCGTCGCCCGCAAGGTCGTGCACGATCTGCGGCTCGCCGAGGATCCGGCGGCGCGTGCCGCCTTCGACGCGCAAGCGGGCGGGCGGGGGCGAATCGAGGATTGGCTGGTGACGAACCTGCTGCAGAAACTCGAGGTGGACAGCACCCAGAGCAACGTCATCCGCATCAGCTTTTCCTCGCGCAATGCGCGCACGGCGGCCGCCACGGCCAATGGCTTCGCCCAGGCCTTCGTCGCGACCGTGCTGGATCTGCGCGTCGAACCGATGCGTTCGGCCGCGACCTGGTTCGACGAGCAGCTGAAGACGCTGCGGGCCAATCTCGCGGAAGCGCAGAGGAAACTGGCGGACTATCACCGCCAGCACGGGATCGTGTCCGCCGACGAGCGCTACGATGTCGAGTACACGCGCATGGGCGAACTCTCCTCGCAGCTCGCCCGGACCCAGGACCAGAGGCTCGATCTGCGGGCGCGCGCGCAGCAGGCCCGCGAGGTCCTGGCCCGCGGCGGTTCGCCCGAGCAGCTCTCCGACGTGCAGGCGACCCCACAGGTACAGGCGCTGCAGACGGAGATTCTGCAGGGCGAGGCGAAATTGCGCGAGCTGGCGTCGCAATACGGGGTCAATCACCCGACGTATCAGCGCCAGCTCGCCGAGAACCGCGGCCGGCGCGCGGCACTCTACCGCTTGACGCGTTCGATCGTCGCCGGCTACGACAACGCGGGCCGCCAGAGCCGGCTGCACGAGGATGAACTGGCGTCGGCGCTTGAGACCCAGCGCGCGCACCTGCTCGGCCTCAAGGAAGGCCGCAACGAGCTCGAGGTGCTGATGCGCAACGTCGAAGCCGCGCAGAAGACCTACGAGGCGGCGTCGCAGCGCTTCGTCGTCAGCCAGGTCGAGAGCCGCGCGAACCGGGCGAACGTCGCCATGCTGAGTGCGGCCGCCGTGCCGCGCGTACCGCACTCTCCGAAGGTCGGACTCAACATGGCGCTCGCGCTCGTCGTCGGCACGGCACTCGGCATCGGCGCCGTCGTATTCCTCGAACTCAACGACCGGCGCATCCGCTCGCTGGTGGAGCTCGACCGGGACGTCGGCGTGCCACTGCTCGGCATCATCCATGCGTGGCACCCGGGCGTGCCGCGGCTGCCGGGCGCACGCAGGGCAATCGCGGGTCTGCTGCCGAGGATCGGCTGACGCCGCACGCAAGCGCACGCCATGCAGGAACCCGACTCCATTCGACTGATCAATCATCCCTCGGAAGAGCAACCGCAGCCGGACCTGCGCATCGGCGCGTTGCTGCTGGCGGATGGGAAGCTCACGGAATCGGACATCGATCGCATACTGAGGCTGCAGCGGACCAAGGGCTTGAGATTCGGCGAGGCGGCGCTGCGCCTGAACCTGATCGAGAGTGACGATCTGCACCGTGTGCTCGCGAAGCAGTACGACTTTCCGCACCTGTCGAGCAGCGAACACGTCAGCCGCGAGCTCGTCGTCGCGTACGAGCCGTTTCATCCTTGCGCGGAGGAACTGCGCGCCCTGCGTACACAGTTGCAGATCGGCTGGTCGAACAACGGCACCCGCCGGCGCCTGCTCACGATCGTGAGCCCGGGCGCCGGCGAGGGTCGCAGCTACGTCGCCGCCAATCTGGCGGTCGCCTTCTCGCAGCTCGGCGAACGGACTCTCCTCATCGACGCGGACCTGCGTCGCCCGCGGCTGCATCGAATTTTCGGCATGTCCGACCGCATCGGGCTGTCGTCGATCCTTTCCGGACGCGCCGATCACTCCGCAATCGTCCCCGTTGCGCAGTTCGGCAAGCTGTCGCTCCTGACCGCGGGCGCGCGTCCGCCGAATCCCCAGGAGCTGCTGTCCCGCGGCGTGCTCGCCGCATTGCTGCGCCACATTCAGGCCGACTTCGACGTGGTGCTGCTCGACACACCGCCGGCCATGCAGTTCGCAGATGCGCGCAGCGTCGCGTTTCGCGCAGGCAGCGCGCTGGTGATTGCGCGCAAGGACTTCACCCGCCTCGCTGATGCGGCCAGCGTCATTCGCAGCATGTCAGAGACCGGCGCTCGCACGGTAGGCACCGTGTTCAACGTCTTTTGACCCGGGATCGCCGCCATGTCGTCGGTTGTGCAGCGGCTGGCCGGTCAGGACGGGTTCGGTCGCGGCGCGCACCAGCACTCCCTGCGCGTGCTCGCAGGCGTGGCCGCTGTCGGCGTGGTCTGCGGATCGCTCATTGCGATCGCGGGCCTCGACGGCTTGTACCTCTGCGCTTCCCTCATCGGATGCGCCTTCATCCTGCACGATTTTCGCGTCGGCGTAGTGCTGCTGATCGTCCTGCTGCCGCTCTCGGGCAGCTACGTGTTTCCGCACGCGATGCTCGCAATCACTGGCCTCAATCCGCTCAACCTGCTGCTCATCGGGACGCTGGCCTCCTGCCTGCTCCATGGCATCTTCGCGCGGACCCTGCGCGGCTTCTTGCCGCGGCCGCTGCTGTGGCTCTACGTCGTGCCGATCGTGGTGGCCGGTGCGCTCGGCGCCCGCCACGTCACGAGCATTCCGTCCGGATTCTACGAACACAAGCTGGTCGACTTCCTGACGGCGAGCGGCTACATCCGCGACCTCGTGATCAAGCCGCTGCTGATGGTGCTGTTTGCCCTGCTGCTCGCGGCGGCGGTGCGCCAGTCCACGAAGCCCGAACGGTTCCTCATTCCCACGCTGGTCTCGATCTGGGCCATGAGCCTCATGGCGATCGTGTACTACGGGCTTGGCAGCGTCGCGCTCGGCACGCTTGCAAGCAGTGACTCGCGCGACTTCTTTTCCGCGCTTGGCCTGCATGCCAACGAGCTGGGCCGCCTGTACGGGGTCGCGTACGCCCTGCTGCTGTTCACCTGGGCCGGGATTCGTGGGCCGGCGCTTCGGGCAGCGCTCCTGGCTTCGATGGGGGTTACCGCTCTCGCGCTGCTGCTGACGTTCTCACGCGGCGCGTTCGTCGGCTTCGTCGTGATCAACCTCCTGTATCTGTGGTGGAACCGCAGTTTCCGTACGCTTGTCTTCGTGGCGGCGCTCGCGGTCGGGGCGCTCTTCTTCCTGCCCGAGGCCGTGTACGAGCGCGCCAGCGCCGGCTTCGGCGGTGGCCTTGACGCCATCAGCGCCGGACGAATCCAGGGTCTGTGGCTGCCGCTCATTCCGGAATTCCTGCGCAGCCCCGTATTCGGCAGCGGGCTCGGCTCCATGCTCTGGTCTGATGCGATGCGCCGAGGCGCCGGCGTGACGATCATCGGCGCCACGCACCCGCACAACGCCTACCTCGAAGCGCTGCTCGACATGGGAGTGGTCGGTCTCGCCCTGCTGTGCGCGTATTTCCTGCACGTGTGGCGCGGCTTGCGCGCCATGGCAGAGGATGCGGCGCTCGATCGGGCGCTGCAGGGATTTGCGCGAGGCGCCGCGGCCGGATTGCTGGCGCTGCTTGTGACCTGCATCACCGACAGCAGCCTCATGCCGAAGCCGGAGCACGCCTTCCTGTGGACGGCGATTGGAATCATGTACGGCGTGCAGCACAGGCGGGCCGGGAGGTGACGATCGAAGGCGCGCCGCCCGGTCGCGAGGAATCCGCTCCCGCTGCTTGCGCAGGTACGTTCGCGACGGCGCGGCCGGCGAAGCGCCTGTGGGCGCGCGCACTCACGCTGGGAGCGGCGAACGCATTCGACTACCTGGCACAATTCGTTCTTCCGATCGCGCTGGTGCGCTGCCTGGACACGGCGGCGTTCGCGCAGTACCGGCTGCTGTGGCTCGCGGCGGGCACCGTGCTTGCGATCGCGACCCTGTCGATGCCTGCGAGCCTGTACTACTTTCTGCTGCGGTCCGATCGCGATACACGGCGTCTCTACATCAACCAGACGCTGTTGTTTCTCCTGCTCGCGGGACTGGTGGCCGGCTGGGCGGTGAGCTCATGGAATCCCTGGTTGCCGGACAGCCTGCACGAACTCGCCCGTTTCCCGGTGCTCGTCCCGGCGTTCGTTCTGCTCTCCGTGGTCGCGTCGCTTCTCGATCTGCTGCCGACGGTGGAGGAGCGGATCTCGGCGCAGGTCCGACTGACGCTGGGCCTCGCGGCCTTGCGCACAGTCGTCATGACGGCAGCCGCCTTGTCGACTCGCGAGCTCGGCCCGGTCCTCGCGGCCATGGTCGTCTTCGTGGCGGTGAAGGTCGCGTTGCTCCTCGGCTATGTGGCGCGCCACCACGGACTGCGGCGGCCGATCCTGCGCTGGCCAGCCTTCGTCAACCAGGTTCAGCACGCCGCGCCGATCGGAGCGGCGGGCGCGCTCTATGGCCTGCGTCTGCAAGCGGACCAATGGGTGGCAGCGGCTCTCCTTCCCTTGAGCGCGTTCGCCTCATTTTCGGTCGGCGCCGTGCTCGCGCCGCTGCTCAATCTCTTTCGCCAGTCGTTCAACGCGGCCTTCCTGCCGAGCATGAGCCGCATGCATGCGGCTGGCGATCTGGACCGCATGGTCGAACTCAACGGTCGCGCGAACGTCATGGTTGCGGCTCTGGTGTATCCGCTGCTCGCCTTCGCGTTCGTGTACGCCGAGGAGATCGTGACGGTGATCTACACGGCGTCGTACGTCCAGGCGGCACCGGTCATGCGCGTCTACATCGTGGGACTCCTGGCGGTCGTCATCGAGCTTGCAACCCTCACATTGCTGCTGCGGCAGGGTCCCTTCGTGCTGCGACTCAGCGTCGTCGCGCTCCCGCTGTCGGTCGCAATCAGCTGGTACTCGGCAGCGCGCTTCGGGATTGCCGGTGCGGCAGCCGGCAGCAGTATCGCGATGTACGTGGATCGGCTCGCGACCCTGTGGCGGATTGCACGCTGCACGGGCATACCCTTGCGGCGACTGCAGGACTGGCGATCCCTGGCGTTGCTTCTGCTGCTCGCGGCCATCGCTGCGGCGCTCGCCTGGCGGGTGAGCGGTGCCTGGTTCGTCGCAAGTCCGCCCATCATTCGCGCGACGGTCGGCGGCGCGACGCTTGCGGTCGCCTATGGAGCGCTCTACCGGCTCCAGTTCGGCGGCGCCCGTGCGCCGAAGCCGGTCAATCATCCCCAATCGGTCCCGTGATCGCCCGGTCATGCTGCGCATCGTATTTGTCACGAACTCACTCGCCTGCGGCGGCGCCGAGAATCACGCGGTGACGCTGATGAATCGCCTCGTCGAACTCGGCCACGACTGTCATGCCGTGCGCGTCAAGCGCGAGTCGACACTCATCGGGCGGCTGCGTCTGCGGCGCGGCGCGACGATCTGCGATCTCGGCGCCACGCGCTATCTCGACTTCGGTGCCATCCGCCGGCTCGCCGAGCTGATCGCCTCACTGTGCCCGGTGCTCATCGTTGCCGCGAATCCGTACGCGCTGCTCTACGCTTCCCTCGCGCGCGCCCTGACGCGTGTGCGCACGCCGCTGGTCGCCGTCCTTCACTCGAGCCGTCCGCGGGAGCCGAGGGAGCGCTTGAAGCTGCTCCTTGAGCGACCCTGCTTCTGGTTCGCGGCCTGCACGGTGTTCGTCTGCCGGGAGCAGATGCGCTACTGGCTGCCGCGTGCCGTGCGCTCCCGGCGCAACAACGTCATCTACAACGGCATCGACACACACGAGTTCCGCCCCGGCGCATGCGCGCAGCGGCGCGCGTCGATCCGGGCAAGGTTTGGCCTTGAAAGGAGCGACTACGTGATCGGTGTCGTCGCGGGACTGCGGCGTGAAAAGAACCACGTGCAACTCATCGAGGCGGTGCGACAGCTGCGCGAGCGCGGCATCGCGGCGCGTGCGCTGCTGATCGGTGAGGGTGAAATGCGACCGGCGATCGAGGCGCGTGCGCGTGAACTTGGCGTTTCCGCGCACGTCGTGCTCGCCGGATTTCAGGACGACATTCGCCCGCTCGTCACGGCCTGCGACGTAACGGCGCTCTGCAGCTTGACGGAGGCGATGCCGCTGGCCGCGCTCGAGTCCATGGCGCTGGCCCGACCGGTCGTGCACTCCGACGTCGGCGGAGCGGCGGAAATCATCCTGCCGGGCGTCAACGGATTTCTCTTCCCGCCCGGCGACACCGCGGCGCTGGTCGATCGGCTCGAGCGGCTCGCCGATCGCGAGCTCGCGGCTCGCATGAGCCGCAACGCGCGCAAGGTCGTGGCCAAAGGGTTCTCGGAGAGCGAGATGGTCGAGCGCTACGAACGGTTGTTCCTGACGCTGGCATACGCCCCGCGTTCACGCGGCGCGCTCGGTGAACACGCATGATCTGCGAAGCGACGCTCAAGCGACCAGTCGTGCTCGCGCTCGGGCCGCACCGCGGGGCGGCGAGCGGCATCAGCGCGCACGTCAACAATCTGCTGTCCTCGTCGCTCACGCGGGAGTTTTCGCTCCTGCATTTCCAGGTCGGAGCGGAGGGGCGCAAGGAGGGCCTGCTGGCTCGCTGGCTGCGACTCGTGGCAAGCCCGTTCGAGCTCGCCGGCCGGATCATCGCACGCAGCGTCGCGATCGTGCATATCAATACCGCTCTCAACCGCCGTGCCTTCTGGCGCGACCTCGCGTACCTCATCGTCTCGAAGCTCTGCGGCGTGCGCGTCATCTACCAGGTGCACGGCGGCGCCCTGCCGCTCGAATTCTGCGCAGGCAATCCTCTCATGACCGCCGTGTTGCGCTGGACGCTGTCTGTGGCAGACGTCGTTGTCGTCCTCGCCCAGGTCGAACTCGACGCCTATCGTCACTTCGTGCCCGGCCGCCACGTCGAGCTCATTCCGAGCGCCATCGACTTTACCGCGTATCGTTCGCTGACACGTCCGCGCCGGCGGCCGGACGCACCAGTGCATGTCGTCTACCTCGGGCGGCTCGTGCGCGAGAAGGGGCTCTACGAACTGCTGCGGGGATTCGCCTGGGCGCGCTCGAACGGCACCAACGCGCGACTCACGATCGCAGGCCTCGGCCCGGATGGGAATCGATTGAAGCATGCGGCGGCGAACCTTGGATTGCACGCGGACGTTCAGTTCCTCGAGCCGGCATTCGGCGAGCAGAAACTGAACCTGCTGGCGAGCGCGGACCTGTTCGTGCTCGCGAGCTACAGCGAGGGATTGCCGTATGCGCTGCTCGAAGGCATGGCGGCGGGCGCCGCGATCGTTGCCACTCCGGTTGGCGGCATCCCGGACGTTGTCGTACCTGGCGTGCACGGCCTCCTCGTGCCGACGCATGATTCGCAGGCCATCGGGCAAGCGATCGCGCAGCTTGCGGCGGATCGGGAGTCGCGCGCGCGCATGGGCGCCGCCGCGCGTGCGCGCATCGCGGCGGCGTATTCACTGGAGCGGCCGGCCCGGGAGTTCTCGCAGCTTTACGCAGGCCGCGCCGTCGCGGCACATTGACATGTGCGCAATAGCCGGATGGGTGGCCGAACCGGGCGCGCCGAGCGCCGCGCCAGCGCTCGAGGCGATGCTGCTCTCGATGGCCCATCGCGGCCCCGACGACCAGGGCGCCAGCCACTTCTCCTGCGTGCGTTCTGCGCATCGTGTGGCGCTCGGACACCGGCGGCTTGCGATCATCGACCCGGCGGGGGCGCGTCAGCCGATGTGCGATGCCGCGGCCGGCCTGGCGCTGACGTTCAACGGAGAAATCTACAACTTCCGCGAGTTGCGCGCCGAATTGCGCCGCAGTGGCTTCGAATTCAACCGCGACTCCGACACCGAGGTCCTGCTGCGCGCCTATCAGCAATGGGGCAGCGGAGTCGTGCACCGCTTGCGCGGCATGTTCGCGTTCGCGATATGGGATGCACGGCGGGAGCGCTTGTTCCTCGCGCGCGACCGGTTCGGCGAGAAGCCGCTGTTCCTGCATCAGAACGACAGCGGGCTGTATTTCGCCTCGGAGATCAAGGCGCTGCTACGCATTCCGGGCGTGCGCGCGGCCGTCGATATGCAAGCGGTCTGGGACTATCTCGCCTATCGCTATGTCCCGGGCCCGGCAACGCTGATTGCCGGCATCCGCAAGCTCATGCCCGGCACATTCGTGATCTGGGAGCGCGGTCGCCTCGTCGAGCAGCGCTACTGGTCGCCCCCCGATCGCCGGCCCGGTGGCGCAGGAGCACCCGTCGGGGATCCGGTCGAGGGCTTCCTCCGCCGGCTGGAGGAGGCGGTGAGCGTGCAGATGGTGAGCGACGTGCCCTTCGGCGCATTTCTTTCCGGCGGCATCGACTCATCCACGGTCGTTGCGCTCATGAGCCGGCACAGCGCCACCGTCAAGACGTTCTCCGTAGGCTTCCGCGAAGGCCGTTACAGCGAACTCAGGTTTGCGTCCGAGGTCGCGCATCACTTCGCAGCCGAGCACCACGAGCTCGTGATTTCGCCGGGCGACATCGTCGATCGGCTGCCGTACCTGGTCGCGTACCGTGACGCGCCCGTCTCCGAGCCGTCCGACGTCCCGATCTACATGCTGGCACGCGAGGCTTCGCGCAGCGTCAAGATGGTGCTCACGGGCGAGGGGAGCGATGAGCTCCTCGGCGGATACCCGAAGCACGTCGCCGAGCGCCTCGCGGCGCGCTACCAGCAATTGCCACGACTCGTGCGCAACGACCTCATCGAGCCGCTGGCCCGTGCGCTGCCCTATGGCGCCCGACGCCTCAAGACCGTCATCACGAATCTCAATCTGGAAGACCGGCGCGAGCGCTACGTGCGCTGGTTCGGCGCGCTCGACACGCGCGAGCGCAATCGCCTGTCCATCCTGCCGTTCAATGGTTCGCGTGCCGGGGACGGACCGCAGTTCGATGCCGACCCGAACGTGAGCGAGCTGCGCCGCATCCTGTATTTCGACCAGACCAGCTGGCTGCCCGACAACCTGCTCGAGCGCGCGGACCGCATGAGCATGGCGGCCTCGATCGAGACGCGAGTGCCCTTTCTCGACCATCCGCTCGCCGAATTCGTCTCGACGCTCCCGGACCGCTATCGTGTCCGCGGGCTGCAGGGAAAATGGATCCTGCGGCAGGCCTGCAAGCGCTTGCTGCCGCGGAAGTGCCTCACGCGTCGCAAGGTGGGCTTTCGCGTACCCATCAATCTGTGGTTTCGCGGACCGATGCGCGACTACCTCGTCGAGCACCTGCAAGGCCCGTCGTCGCGCACACGCGGCTATTACGACACGCGAGTGCTCGACGCCATGCTCGCCGAGCACCTCGACGCCCGGCAGAACCACGAGAAACTGCTGTGGACGCTCCTCAATCTCGAACTCTGGCACCGCCAATTTGACTGAGCGTGGCGCCTGCATGGATCGTATGCCGTCGCCGGCCGCAAGCCGGAGCCGTGCCATCGACCGGATGCGCTGGCGCCTGAACCGCCTGCGATGCATGTCGGCGGCGGAGATCGCGCATCGCATCGGGCGAGCGCTGTTGCTGCGTATGGAATTGCGCGGCGCACTCGGATCCGATCATGGCGGGACGCCGGACTTGTCGACGGACGTCGCGCCGTGGATCCGCGTCTCGGCCGCGATCGAACCGTCGCGCTATCGGGCGGCGGCCGATCGAATCGCCGCCGGGCGCTTCGACCTGTTCGCGCTGCGGGACATCGAACTCGGATCGCCTCCCGACTGGAACCGCGATCCCAAGACGGGCACAAGCGCACCCATGGGCTTCGGCCTGTTGATCGACTATCGCGATGCGGAGCGCGTCGGCGACGTCAAGTATCTCTGGGAGTTGAACCGGCACCTGCACGTCGTGACCCTGGCGCAGGCGTATGCAATGAGTGGCGACGCGCGCTACGCCCGAGTCCTGCGCGAACATCTCTCGAGCTGGTTCGATTCCTGCCCCTACCGGATGGGGGTCAACTGGTCGAGCGCCCTCGAAGCGGCGGTGCGGCTGATCAACTGGTCGGCTGCGTGGCAGCTGCTGGGTGGAGCGCGGTCGACTCTGTTCGCGGACGAGCAGGGACAGCGCTGGCGAGCGCGCTGGCTCACGTCCATCCACCAGCACTTGCGTTTCATCCGGCGCCACCTGTCGCGCCATTCCTCCGCCAATAATCATCTCGTCGGCGAATTGGCGGGCTTCTACCTCGCGGCGCTGACCTGGCCCTGCTGGAGGGAGTCGAAAGAGTGGCTCGCGTGGGCCGAGAAGGCCGTGCAGCGGGAAGCCCTGCTGCAGAATGCCCGCGACGGCGTCAATCGCGAACAGGCGGTCTCCTATCAGCAGTTCGAATTCGATTTCCTCTACCAGGCACTGCTTGCCGGCAAGGCCAATGGACGCGCCTTCGAGCCCCGGTTCGAGTCGCGCCTCGAGGCGATGCTCGAGTATCTCGCCTCGATCATGGACGTGAACGGCCAGGTTCCGATGATTGGCGATTCGGATGACGGCGTCGTCATCGGACTCTCACAGGACGAGAAGTCTTGCCGGTACCGCTCGCTTCTGGCCAGCGGCGCGCTGCACTTCCGACGCGGCGAATTCAAGACCAAGGCCGGCCGCGTCGACGACAAGACGCGCTGGCTCCATGGCGCAAACGCCGACATCGACTTTGCCCGTTTGCGCGCAGGCGACGCGCTCCCGGTACGGCGCGCTTTTCCGGATGGCGGGTACTACATCCTCGGTTGCGACTTCGAGACGCAAGATGAAATCCGCCTGCTCGTCGACGCCGGCCCCATTGGCTACCAGGCAATCGCGGCGCACGGCCATGCGGACGCACTGGCATTCACCCTCTCGGTCGGCGGGCGCGAATTCCTCGTGGATCCGGGAACGTTCGCATACCACACCGAACCCGGGTGGCGGCAGTACTTTCGCGGCACCGCTGCCCACAACACAGTGCGACTCGACGGCCGGGACCAGTCTCAATCGGGCGGCAATTTCATGTGGCTGCGCAAGGCGCGCGCCGCCTGCAGCTTGTGGCGGAGCCTCGAGGATCGCGACCTGTTCGAGGGCTGGCACGATGGCTATCTGAGCCTGCCGGATCCTGTCCTGCATCGGCGGCGCATCGCGCTCGACAAGCGCAAGCGGTCAATCGCCATCGAGGATTACCTGCAGATGTCGGCGCCGCACGACGCCGAGCTCTTTTTTCATCTCAGTGAACGTTGCCGCGTCAACCGCCAGGGAGACAGTTTTCTCGTCACGCATGACGGTCGTTGCGTGACATTGACGCCGCCGCGTGTGGAGGGGGCGTGCTCGATGGTCCATGTCGGTAGCGTCGCCCCGATGCTCGGCTGGGTGTCACGGTCGTTCGACGACAAGCGGCCGGCGCCGACCATTGCGTGGCGCGCACGGCTGCCGGGCAGCGTAGTTCTACGCTCCGAACTTGCCTGCTGATCTGATCGGACTACGGCCCTGCGGCCCGTCGCGGGCGGCGCACGTCAAGGAGGCCGGGCATGATCGGCTGCCAATGAATCCGCTCGGCATTCCAGCAGAAGCAGCCCGCGGGCACGCCGTTCATGCGCGGCGCGTGCTGATCCTGGTCGAAAACCTGCCGGTCCCCTTCGACCGGCGTGTGTGGCAGGAAGCCACGACCTTGCGCGATGCCGGCTACACGGTGTCCGTCATCTGTCCGACGGGGAAGGGCTACGAGCGCAAGGTCGAGACCATCGACGGCATCGACATCCATCGCTATCGGCTGTATGAAGCATCGTCCGTCGCCGGCTACGCGATCGAGTACCCCGTCGCGCTCGTCTGTACGTTCGCGCTCGCGCTGCGCGTGTGCTGGCGCCGGGGCTTTGACGTCATTCACGCCTGCAATCCGCCGGACCTGTTTTTCCTCATCGGCGCCTTCTTCAAGCTGTTCGGCAAGAAGTTCCTGTTCGATCACCACGACATCAACCCGGAGCTGTACGCGGCGAAGTTCGGTGCCGGCGGCTTCTGGCACGGCTTGCTGCTGAAGCTCGAGTATTGGACGTTCCGCACGGCGGACGCGTCGATCGCGACCAACGAATCCTACCGGCGCATCGCGCTGGGTCGCGGCCGCATGCCGCATGCGCGGGTATTCGTCGTGCGCAGCGGGCCGAGCCTCGAACGGATGCGGATCCTGCCGCCGCAGGAGTCGCTCAAGCGAGGCCGGCGATACCTGGTGGGCTATGTCGGCGTGATGGGGGCGCAGGAAGGCATCGACCGCCTGCTGCACGCGGTACGTCACGTCGTCGTTCACCTCGGACGCACGGACATCCAGTTCGGCCTCGTGGGCGGTGGCACTTCACTCGGGGAAATGCGCGCCCTCGCCGTGGAGCTCGGCGTCGCGGAGTTCGTGACCTTCACCGGGCGAGTGGCGGACGATGAACTGCTCGCCATGCTCAACACGGCCGACATCTGCGTCAATCCCGATCTTGCGAACGCCCTGAACGACCTGTCCACGATGAACAAGGTCATGGAATACATGGCGCTCGGCAAACCGATCGTGCAGTTCGACCTGGTCGAAGCCCGGCACTCGGCCCAGGAAGCAGCGGTCTACGCGCGACGCAACGATGCGGCCGATCTCGCGGTGAAGATGGTCGAACTCATCGACGACCCGCCGCGGCGTGCGGCGATGGGCGAGCGCGGACGCCGGCGCGTACTGGAGGAGCTCGAGTGGCGCCACGAAGCGCCGAAGCTGCTCGCCGCCTATCGCGCACTCTGGCCACCCCCGGAAGCCCCGCCGCATGAAGCTTCTGCCGCTTGAATCGCCGGAGGTGATCGGTGTGGCGGCCGGATGGCTCGCACGCGAGGAGAATTATCGGTGGCTGGATTTCGGCGCCGGCCGGCAACGGGTTTCGCCGGCGCTGCTCAAGGTCATGGCGCAGCGCGAGTCGCACTTCATGCGCGTCTACACGGCCGATCACGACGATACGCCCGTCGGCATCGTGGGCCTGAACAGTGTCGACCGCGGCTTCAGGACGGCGACGCTGTGGGGCGTGGCCGGGGAGAAGTCGTTTCGCAGCCGCGGCCTTGCGACCTTCGCGGGCTCACAGATTCTCACGCTAGCGTTCCGCGACCTCGGCCTGCACGCGGTCAACACGTGGGTGGCCGACGGCAATCCTTCGCTGCGCGTAGTCGAACGCCTGCATTTCCGCCCTGTCGGCCGAATGCGCCAATGCCACTACATGGACGGCAAGCCTTACGATCGCCTGTTCTTCGACCTGCTCGCGACCGAGCATCGGGAGATCGAGCACGAGCGGCCGCGGCGCAACGGGTAGCCAGCGAAAGGGCACCGCACCTTCCCAAGCGGTGGTGACGGCGTCAGCACCGGGCGCCGGTGAACATCCGACCTATATAAAGGAGTGGTCAACCGTTCGGTTACACTGCGCGGCAGAACAACAATCTCGAGGGAGCCTCCCCATGTCCTCATCCGATGCCGTCGTAGCCGGCCGTCGCGGCCTGCTCGCCCGTCTTTCGGCGCTCGCGGGCCTGGCGATCGCGCCGCGATGGTCCTGGAGCGAAGGCGCCCCTGCCGCGAGTGCAATCGAGCAGGCACTGAACGTCATGGACTTCGAGGCGCTGGCGCGCGCAGTGCTGCCGCCGGCGCATTTCGCTTACATCGCGACGGGTAACGACGACGACCTGACCGTCGTCGCGAATCACGAGGCCTTCAAGCAGATCGAGATTCGCTCGCGCCGTTTCGTCGATGTGAGCAAGCCCGACCTCTCCGTGAATCTCCTCGGCGTGACGCATCCGTCGCCTGTCTACCTCTCCGCCCTCGGCAGCCAGCGGGCCTTCAATCCGGAGGGCGAGCTCGCGACGGCGCGCGCGGCCGCATCACGCTCGACATTGATGATGCTGTCGAATGCGGGCACGAATTCGGCCGAGGATGTCATCCGCGCACGCGGTGCGCCGGTGTGGATGCAGCTCTACGCAACGGACGATTGGAGCGTGACGCAGGGTGTCGTGAAGCGGGCAGAACGCGCCGGCTGCACCGCCATCATACTGACAGTCGATTACATGGAAGGCCGGAACGGCGAGACTCTGACGCGCGCAGTGCGCACCGACACCCGCGTCTGCACCGCTTGCCACGTCGACAACAATCACGACCCGGTCACGAAGGCGCCCATGTATGCCGGCCTCGACGTCTCCCGCGTCACGGAACTCTCGCCGTCGAATATCACCTGGGACTACCTGAAACGCCTGCGTGACACGGTGTCCGTGAAACTCCTCGTCAAGGGCATCGTAACCGGCGAGGACGCGGCGAAGTGTGTCACTCACGGTGTCGACGGCGTCATCATCTCCAATCACGGCGGCCGGGACGAGGAAACGCTGCGTTCGACCATCGAGTGCCTGGCCGAGGTCAGCGCGGCGGTCGCCGGGCGCACTCCGGTGTTGCTCGATGGCGGGCTGCGTCGCGGCACCGATGTCTTCAAGGCGCTGGCACTCGGCGCAACGGCGGTCGGCATCGGGCGCCCGCAAGCCTGGGGCCTGGCGGCGGGAGGTCAGAAGGGGGTCGAAGCCATCCTCGACATCTACAACCGCGAGCTGCGCCACATCATGCGACAGGCGGGAACGCCGGGCGTCAAGGCCATCACGCGCGATCACGTGGTCAGTCATCTGGCCTGAGTCGAATCCTATCGGGACCTGGGCGGCCCGGTGATTACATAACGCCGCCGCCGCGCGTCGCAGCGTTGACACTGCAGGTGCTTCGGGCCACGCTTCGGCGGACTGAAAAAGGCACACCTCTCGAAAGGGAGGGTCGCAAAGCTACCGGTCTAAAGGGTTTCCTATGACAGCGGGGTTGCCAGCATGGATCACATCCTGTCCATTACGCCGTGGCCCGCCGTCTCGGCGCTCATCTGGTTCGTAGCTCTTGCCGTCGTGCTGTACCTGGCACGACGCACCGCCCATCGCGCGATCCACGTTGCGACCGATGCCATCGCGCGGGGCCTGCGCCTCGCCGCGCATTCCGTCGCGCACGCCGAGCTGCGCCTCGCCGCCCGCAATCGTGACGTGCTGCTCGCGGGCGGACGCGAAGCGAAGGAACGCATCGTCGAACGCGAGTTCGTGCGCGTCGCCGAAACGACGCGCAAGGACCTGACCAACTATCCGGCGCTGCACCGCGCGCTCAGCGAATCGATCCTGCACATCGAGGAGGATCATCAGAAGTCCGTGGAGGTGCCGCCCGAGCCGCCCGCCTGGGTGCGCGCGGTCGAGGCTGTCGCGAAGATCGATGCGAAGAACGGAGCCGCGGACGTGCTCGCCGACATCCACAAGTCGATGGTCCGGGCGCATGGCGAAGCGATGCAGGCCTATCGCAAGGCGAGTGGCGAGCGCCACGGTTTTCTCCGCCAGATGATGCCCGAATGGCGCGGCATCCAGGAGACGCTCGGCCGGGTGAACAAGGTGATCGAGAGCCTGCTCGCCCGCTCGGTGACCATCGACCGGCACATGCAGGAATACGAGGACATCGTGCGCGGCCAGGATCGCGCGGTCTCGATCCTGCAATCCTCCTCCGTCGTGCAATTCTTCGTTTCCATGCTCGTGATGCTGGTCGCGATCGGCGGCGCGGCGATCAACTTCTCGCTGATCGCGCGCCCGATGGCCGAGATGGTCGGAGGCACGCACTTCATCGGTGGCTTTCGCACGGCCGACATCGCCGCGCTCGTGATCATCATGGTCGAGATCTCGATGGGGCTCTTCCTCATGGAGTCGCTGCGGATCACGCGGCTCTTTCCCGTCATCGGGGCCCTGCCGGACAAGATGCGCGTGCGCATGATCTGGATCACCTTCTCGATCCTGGTGCTGCTCGCGAGCGTTGAAGCAGGGCTCGCCTACATGCGCGAGGTCTTGCTGCAGGACGAGCTTGCAACCGGCGCCTTGCTCAGGGGCGAGGGCGGCGGCGAACTGCAGAGCCAGTACCTCTGGATCACGACGGCGGCGCAGATGGGCATGGGATTCGTGCTGCCGTTCGCGCTGGTGTTCGTCGCGATTCCGCTCGAGACCTTCGTGCATTCGCTGCGCACCGTCCTCGGACTCTCGGGCGTTGCGTTACTGCGCGCCTTCGCGCTGGTCCTGCGCGTGCTGGGGAGCGGCTTCCGGCAGCTCGGGATGCTGGCCGAGCGTCTCTACGATCTGCCGATTTTCCTGCCGCTGTGGATCGAGTCCCGGCACTTGGCGCCGGCCGGGCCGGCGGCCGATGAGCACGAATTGCGGGAGTCGCCGCTATGAACTACCGGATCGCGCTGGCAGCGCTCATTGTCGCTCTCGCGGGCTGTGGCCCCGCGGCGCAGACCAACAAGGGCGTCTATCTGCTGCTGGACACCTCGGGCACCTACAGCGCCGAGATCAAGAAGGCGGAGCAGATCGTCCTCTACATCCTGTCGCGGCTCGAGCCCGCGGATTCGCTGGCCGTCGCGCGCATCGATACCGGCAGTTTCAGCGAGAAGGACATCGTCGCCAAGGCGACGTTCGACGACCGGCCGAGCGCCGCCAACCGGCAGAAGCGCCAGTTTGCACAACGCATGCAGAGCGTGGTCGCGCAATCCAAAGCCTCCTCCTACACGGACATCACCGGCGGACTGCTGCAGGCGATCGAATTCCTGAACGAGAAAGGCGCGGGCCGCAAGGAAATCCTGATCTTCTCCGATCTCAAGGAAGATCTTGCCAAGGGCTACGTGCGCGAGGTGCCGCTCGACCTCAAGGGCTTCGACGTCATCGCGCTCAATGTCACAAAGCTCCGCTCCGACAACTTCGATCCCCGCGAATATCTCGCTCGCGTGGAAGCCTGGCGCCAGAAGGTCGAGAGCGGCGGTGGGCGCTGGCGCATGATCAATGACCTGGAGCGGCTGGACGGGCTGCTCTGAGGGCTCACGACAAGGCGCGCGCCGCTTGAGCCACCGCCCGAACTGAAGTAAAGGCAGGTGCACGCCGGAGCCTGGTTGGTGACCGCGTGCACCGATGAGAACCCATCGCCGATCGTTGGTACTTGGCATCGCGTCGCTCGCCTGCGCTTGGCCGTTGCTGGCGTCTTGCGTCCATCCGGTGACAGCCACGCGCGTGCCGCGCATCGGCTACCGGGAAGGCGACAACATTTTCATCGAATGGCGCTTGTCACGGCCCAACACGACGGATCCCGCCGTGCAAGCAGGCGAGCTTGCACACAGGGATCTTGACTGGATTGTCGTCGGAGCGCTGCCCTACGCCCTGGAAGTGCGCAAAGCCAACCCCGCGATGACGATGGTGATTGCGACCTGTCCGGACATGGTCAGCAATGGATTTGCGCAGAGCCTCGAGCACCCGGGCGGCAATGCGACCGGCATCGACGAACTGCCGCCGGACGTGACCGCGAAGCGGCTCCAATTGCTGCAGGCGGCGCTTGTGGCCATCGCAAGCGAGCATCGCATGGCCGCGCGCGCGGCCGGCTTGACGCTTCCACCGGCATTGCTCGCACAGGCCGATCGGGTGCTGCCGTAACAGGCAGCCCAGCTCGATCCCGCTATTTCAGGGCTCCTGCAAGCAAGCTCCGGGCCGAGTCCCCGCCGACCTTGCCGACCGCATCGAGGACCATCGGCGTGAACTTCGCCGCCGTCTCGGGCTTGATGCCGAGTCGCGAATAGGCGGAGTTGAGCCCCGCGGCATCCTTCACCGGACCCTTGACGGCGCCGAGGCTCTTGGCGGCGTCGAGGTACTTCTGCGTGCCCGGCAGGAGCGTTGCGATCTTGTCGAAATCGCCCTTGTTCAGGTGCTCCTGGGCGAGCGTCAACAGCGAACCGACCCCGCCTTTGGCTTGCGAATCCGTGACCCCGAGTTTCGATTTGAGCGATCCCACGAGTGGGTCCGACACCATCGACGTCAGGGAGTCGAGCGACCCGGCGTCGACGATCAAGGGGAGTGCGCCGAGCGCAGCCAGCAGCCACCTGCGATTCATAGTGGTATCTCCATTACCCGCGAAACGGGTGGCCGAGAGTCCGCTCAATCGGCGATTTCCGCCATAGGACCTTGGGTCAATGGGCGGCGCTAGCTGCCGACGGCGTCGAGCCAGGCCCCGAAGACCATCTGCGCTTGTTGCGCGAGCTTCGGACCGAGCCGCGCGGTATCCAAGCGAAGCTGTTCCTCGGTGACTCCGGTCGCGGCCGCAACCTCATCGGCGTAAGCGACGAGCCAGTCGTCCATTTCGCTCACGCGAACTTCCGGGTGGCATTGAAAGGCCAGCACCGAGTTGCCGTATTGATAGATCTGGTGGGGAGCGTCGGCGGTGGACGCGAGGAGCACCGCTCCTCGCGGCAAGTCGAAGACATCGCCATGCCAGTGCAGCATCGAGGTGTGCTGTGCGCCGAGCGGCCGCACGAGCGACGACTCGCCGGCGCTCGTGAGTTGCAACGGTTTCCAGCCGAGTTCCGCAGTCGCCGCCGCGTAGACGCGCGCGCCGAGCACCTGCGAGAGCATCTGCGCACCGAAACAGATGGCGAGCAGGGGTTTGTTCGTCGCCAGGCGCCGCTCGACCAGCCGCAGCTCGTCGGTGATCCACGGATGCTTCGCAGCGTCGTACACGGATGCCGGCCCGCCAAGCCCGATCACGAGGTCCGGCCGAGCGGCATCGATGGCGCGCAGATCGTCGCGGCCCGCGTCGACGTAGCGCAGCTCGAATCCGCGGGACGCCAGCACGTCGGCCAGCGTTCCGCAATCCTCGACCTCGACGTGGCGAATGGCCAGTGCGAGCACGGCGCGACCTCGCGATCAAATGCCGTCGATGATGGTGACGTCGGATTTCGTCGTGCGCTGGCGGAGCGCAATGAGCGGCCGATACTCGGGTGATCCGTACCATTCCCTGGCCCGTGCAGCGCTTGGAAACTCGAGCAGGACGACACGCTTCGGCAACCAGCTCCCTTCAAGAGCATCGGTCGTTCCGCCTCGAGTGAGATAGCGTCCGCCGTACCGGGCGATGGTCGCCGGCACCGCCTTGCGGTACTCCTCGAAGCCGGCCGGATCGGTGATCTCGACATTCGCCAGCACATAAGCAGCCATGCAATCGCCCTCCGTACGGGAGCCGGCATCATAGCTGCTTCAAAGTCGCGCGCGTGGGGACGGGGCCGACACCGCTCCGGCGGCGGACTCTGCTACGCTGAGTCATGCCTGAAGTCGAATCCGTCCCGCCTGGAGCAGGTGGAGCCAAGTCCGTCTCTGCCGTTCTCGACTGGACGCTGCTCCTGTCGCCGGGACTCATCTGGGGTGCGTCGTTCCTCTTCATCGCCGAGAGCCTGGAGGCCATCGCGCCGAATGGCTTGACCTTCGTGCGCCTGTTGACCGGCTTCGTGACGCTGTCCTTCTTTCCGGGCGTGCGTGCTCCGGTGGCGAAGGGCGACTGGAAGGGGATCATCGTTCTCGGCGTGCTCTGGTATGCCTTCCCGATGTTCCTCTTTCCGATTGCCCAGCAGCACGTGGCGTCGGCGCTCGCCGGGATGCTGAACAGCGTCGCGCCGATGGTCGCCGTGCTGGCGGCCAGCATCACGACGCGGCAATGGCCGTTGCGCGGCGTGATCGCAGGGCTCGTGATCGGTTTTGCCGGCGCCGTGATGATGGGCCTGCCCGGCATTCGGGCGGGGGGAAGCGAAGCGGGCGGCATCATCATGATCATCGTCGCCATGGCGTCCTATGGCGTCGCGCTCAACGTCGCACGGCCGCTGCAACAGCGCAATGGTGCGATGCCGGTCGTCTGGCGGGCACTCGCGGTCGCCGTTCTTCTGACCGCGCCGTTCGGTATCCCCGATGTGCCGCACGCTCACTGGACGACGCGATCGGCGCTCTCGATGCTGGTGCTCGGTGTGTTCGGCACCGCGCTCGCCAATATTGCGATGTCGGTTGCGGCCGGGCGCCTCGGGGTCGCACGCGCGTCGGCCACCACGTTTCTGATCCCCGTCGTCTCGCTGATACTTGGCGTCGCCGTGCGCAACGAGACGGTAGCGACGCTGTCGTTGATCGGGATTGTTCCCTGCCTCGCAGGAGCGTGGATCATTCGCCGCGCAACCCTGCGGCACTCGGCGGTGGCCGGCGACCCACGCTAGCGGCGTTCGCGCCGTCGTGGCGCCGAAACCGCGTGACAGCGCCGCAAGCTGGGAGTAGCTTCCTCGGCTGACAAGGAAGCGGCCCAAGAGCTGCGCCAGGACGCGACTCAAAGCCGGGCTTCAAGGACGAGCTCCGTGATTGCTCCCGCAAGCATCCTCGAGATCTGCCTCATCGGCTGGCTCGGCGCATTCGCTGCGCTCATCGCCTACAAATTTCTCACCGGCCAGATATCCACCGGCGGCCTGCTGGCCGATCAACCGGGGAACGGCTTGCAGGCCGATCGCCTGCAGATGCTGGTCGGCACGATCGCCGGCGCCGCCGCATACGTTGGCCTCGCGGCGAAGGCGGGCGGATTTCCCGAGGTACCCGACTGGATGCTGATGCTGTTGGGCGGGAGCCAGGGCATCTATCTCTACGGCAAGAAACTGCGAAGCCCATAGGAGGGCGGCCATGAACGTGAATGAGGTGCGATGGATCTACTGGGCGCTGGTCATCCTGATCATCGGATTCGCGGTGCTCGTGTTCTACCGGCTGTGGCGCGTCGATTTCACCGGCATCATCCAGGAGCCCGGCACGGACAAGGCAAGCCTCTCCCGGTTTCAGTTCCTGCTGTTCACTTTCGTGATCGCGGGCCTGTATCTCGTCTTCTGTATCGATACCGGTGACTTCATCGAGATTCCGGGGTCGGTGCTGGCGCTCATGGGCATCAGCGGCGGGAGTTACGTCGTCTCCAAGGGAATCTCCGAGGAAACGACCCGCCGCAAGATCGATGCCGCGGCCAAGCACGGCGCCGGCGGCCTGTAACCCTCACGCGGAGAAGGAACATGGACATCCGCGTTGCGGTTGGCGGCCTGGCGCTCCTGCTCGCCGCCGGCGGGGTGGTCGCGCAGCCGGTGGACGCGCTGCATGCCTGCGCCGACATGATCCGCGAGGTTGGAGCGCCGCGATATCTGGGCGACGACCCGCCGCCGCACACGCTGCTCTGCCGGTCGGGCTACCTGCTTTCGCACAACGATGACACCAAGATCCCGGACTGGGAAATCGAGGACCTGACGCCGGCGCGGTTCGTGGGGCCGGGCGATCGGGATCATTCGAGTTTCGTCGGGGACCCGACGCTCACGCAGGCGGGCAAGCCGCATTCCGTCGACGACGACTACAAGGGCAGCGGCTTCGACCGCGGGCACATGGCGCCCGCCGCGGACATGAAGCCCGACCAGGCGATGATGGACGAGAGCCACTATCTCTCGAACATCGCGCCGCAGGTCGGCCTCGGGTTCAATCGCGGCATCTGGGCGCGGCTGGAAGACGCTATCCGTGTCTGGACCGAACACCGCGGGCACCTGATCGCAATGACCGGCCCCATCTACGATGATACGGACCGCAAGATGCGCGGCACCGATATTCCCGTGCCGCCGCGCTTCTACAAGATCGTCTATGAGCCGGCGCGCCACCGCGCAATCGCGTTCATTTTCCCCAACAGGAAAATCACGGACAAGGACCTGGGCCTTTTCATCGCGACCATCGATGACATCGAGCAGGCGACCGGCATCGATTTCCTGCCCGGCCTGTCGAAGTCGATCCAGAAGCGCATCGAGCGCAACGTTTCGTCCCTCTGGGTGCAATAGCAATCGCTCGCGGGCATCCGGTTTCGACCCGAACGGTAGTAGAGTCCGCTTCACCGACCGAAGCGGACGAGCCGCAAGGGTTCACATTGCAACAGCCATCCGGGCACACGGCACGGACCAACGCCACACGCCTTCTGCTCGCTTTACTGCTGCTGCAGGTTTCGGGCGTCACCATCGGCGATGACATTCCGGCCTTGCCTGCGAGCGATGCCGACGAAGTCGTGCCGGAAATCGTCGTCGAGGCCCCGGAGCCGCGTTACGTCGCGCCGACGCTGCGCGACCGGATCGGCCGCATCTGGGCTCCGGTCCGTATCAACGGGCGCGGTCCCTTCCGGCTGGTGGTCGACACGGGCTCGAACCGCTCCGCCGTGACGACCTCGGTGGTCGAAGCGCTCGGCATCGTGCCGACGGCCGGCGACACGGTGGTGATGCACGGCGTGACGGGCACGCGCACGGTGCCGGTCATAGCGGTCGACAGCCTCGTCGTTGGCGACCTGGAGTTGTACTCGAAGCGGCTGCCGGTCCTGAACGATGCGCTCGGCGGAGCGGACGGGGTCCTCGGCACGGAAGGCCTGCTGGAAATGCGGATCTACATCGACTTCCGCCACGATCTCATCCGCATCTCCCGTTCGCGCATGCAGCAGGCCGCGCCGAACTTCCTCGTGATACCCGTGAAGATCGTCAAGGGATTGCTGCTGGTCGCGAACGTCCGCATCGGGACATTGCGGGCGAAGGCCATCATCGATACCGGCGGCCAGACGACGCTCGCCAACACGGCGCTGCGCGATGCCCTCGCCCGGAAGATACGGCCTGAGGATATTCTCGCGAATGAAATCATCGGCACGACGCTCGACGTGCAGCGGGGCGACCTGGTGGTGACGCCCAACATCGCGATCGGCAGCCTCGAGATCAAGGATGCCTACATCACGGCCGGCGACATGCACATCTTTCAGTACTGGAAGATGACGCAGGATCCGGCGCTGCTCATCGGCATGGACGTGCTCGGGCAGTTCGACACGCTGATCATCGACTACGCGCGCCGCGAACTGCAGGTGCGCCTGCGGTCGAGACGCGCGAGCGGCCCGCGCGCCAACTGATCAGCCTGGCGCTGCGTCCGCCGTTTCCCTGGCAGCCGTGGACGGGCGGCGAATACGCACCGTAACCGCGAAATGCAGCTGCAGGCCGCAGGCCTGCCCGTTGGCGCCGTCGCGCACGCGGTGGCCAGTGCAATGCAGGTCGCCCTCGCAGCGGTGCGGGGAACTCCCGGCGGCTTCGTTGACGGCGGCGGCGAGATCGTAGGCGCCGTCGCAGTCCGCATACGGGCACGGGAAGGAGAAGAAAGCCTGCGCGGCCGGATGCATGGTATGCGTCTGGTCGGCCGGCGTGTGCGCCATGTGATCGACGAACTTCAGCTCGATGTGCAGCAGTTCGACCCGCGGGAAGACTCCGCGCAGCGCGGGTGACGTCGCGCGGGCGCGGCGCCAGATCTCCTGGCGCTGCAGGCGTGCCTGGCGGAGCTTGGGTGCTTCAAGTTTCATGCTTGGTTTCCGGCGTTGTCGTGACGGGCGGCTCCGGCTGTTGCGGCGGCGCGGAACGCGCAGTGCGGCGCTCGAGTCGCTCCGCCTGTTTCAATTTGCGGCTCGCTTCCTTCTGCTTCTTCGCTTGCCGATAGTTGGGCTTTGCCACTGGAAAGTCTCTCGTTGGTTGCGGGAATGTAGGTCGGCAACAGCGCTAGCGGCCGTTGCGGGCGAGCTGACGCTTGAGCGATGCAATACGGCCGTTCAGCTCCTCGACCTGTGCTTTCGAATTGCGCCAGAGCATGGCCATCAGCAAGGTCGTAATGGCGAGTAATCCGATGAGCGCGGTGGTCATGCGATGTATCCACGCTGGTGTGAGTCACGCATTGTTTTTCAGCAGCAAGGCAACTTCGTACCACGACTGGGCGGGTTCCCGGTTCACGGTCGGCAGCCGCACATCGAGACACGCGTCGTCGCCGTACACGAGTCCCGCCGCGGTTCTGAGCACGCTGTACGGCCCGAGCCGGATCGGGGCCGCATCGGCCGTCCGGCGCGCCCGCACGTAAACGGGTCCTGAGCATTCGAGTTCGCGGAACAGCCGCTGGCCGAGCCGCCAGCAGTCGTCCTCGCGAGTCGCGGCGACGGAATTGCCGTTCGCCCGCAGGGTGCCGTCGGCGCAGAACCGGAAATAGGCGGCCCGGGTCTGCATCTGCGACTCGCCGAGCGCGGAACGAAACGTCAACGTAATCATTTCAGTTGCTTGCCGTGCTCAGGTGGTCGAGTGGACAGCCGCGCGGTATCTCCCCGCGGATCGGTTCGAAGATGCTTCTGAGGTGAGAGGCTTTGGCCGTAGAGCGCGCTTGGGACGGCGCAGGGGGCCAAGGACAGACAAGCCGAAAGATCACGAGCCAGCGCTAGATTACCCCAAAAGGGGCCTCGAGACTGCGGTTTCGCAGGCCGCTGGCCGATCAGGCAACGACAAGGTTGCATATCGGCGGGACCCGTGTATTATGCAGCCAGGAGGTTGCATATGAACGCACCCGGCGATCGCATCGAGAGAAAAATCCTGCTGAAAGCGCCGCGCAGCCGTGTCTGGCGCGCGCTCAC
Source organism: Steroidobacteraceae bacterium (assembly GCA_035644395.1). Lineage (GTDB taxonomy): Bacteria > Pseudomonadota > Gammaproteobacteria > Steroidobacterales > Steroidobacteraceae > JBGPLJ01. The sequence continues at coordinate 6,678 of DASQOR010000010.1, read as the reverse complement.
GAATGCCGAGGACTTCGGCAACTGGTTCGGCGCCGCGCTCAAAGGCAAGGCCTTCACGCCCGGCCAGCGCACCACCGGGCAGATTACATATCCCGGCTACGAACACATCGTTTTCGAGGTCATGGTTGAACGCGTAGAGCCGGAGCGCATCTTCTCCTGGCGCTGGCATCCGTACGCGGTGGATCCTAAGGTCGACTATTCGGGTGAGCCGACGACGCTGGTGGAATTCGAGCTCCGGGACGCCGAGGGCGGCACCCTTCTCAGCGTCGTCGAATCCGGCTTCGAGAAGATTCCGCTCGCGCGCCGGCCCGAGGCATTTCGCATGAATAGCGGCGGCTGGGATGAGCAGATGCAGAATATCGCCAAGCATGTCGCCAAAGCCTAGCCCGTATTCGAAGCAGAAGACGCTCAGGCCGGCAACGCTCAAGGGCCACGCCGCGATCTTCGCCGCGCTCGGCGATGAGACACGGCTCAGAATTGTTGCTGTGCTCTGCGCGGGCGGCGCATTCTCGATCGCACAGCTCACGGCGGGCACGGACATCACGCGCCAGGCGGTCACCAAGCACCTGCAGGTGCTCGCGGTCGCCGGTCTCGTGCAGCACGTGAAAGCGGGCCGCGAGCGGCTCTGGGAGTTCGAGCCGTCGCAGCTCGAGGAGGCGAGGCGTTCGCTCGAGCGCATCGCCCAGCAGTGGGATGTGGCGCTCGGCAAGCTCAAGGCGGCCGTCGAATCCTGACCGCGCCTGCTGCGGTCGCACGCAATGACGATTTTTGCGGCCGCGATGTCGGCGGCGGGGCTCTCCAGGCGTCCTTGTGGTAGAACGCGATGTCCATTCTCGCCGGAACGCACCTGGAGAATTGCCATGCAGAGAATCGTGCCCTTCCTCTGGTTCGACGGTTGCGCCGAAGAGGCCTGCAACTTCTACGTCTCGATCTTCAAGAAATCGCGCGTCGCGAAGGTCACCCATTACGGCGAGGGCATGCCGGGGCCCGCGGGCTCGGTGATGATCGCGACCTGCGAACTCGACGGACAGGAGTTCGTCGCCCTGAATGGCGGGCCGCAATTCAAGTTCAACGAGTCCGTCTCCTTCTACGTGAAATGCGATACGCAGGACGAGATCGACTACTACTGGCAGCGGCTCTGCGCCGACGGCGGCAAGGAAGTGCAGTGCGGCTGGCTCAAGGACAAATACGGCCTGTGCTGGCAGGTCGTGCCGCGCATCATCGACGAATTCCTCAGTGACAAGGCGCCATCCAAGCGCGACAGCGTCATGCGGGCGGTGATGCAGATGGTGAAACTCGACATCGCGGCGCTCAAGAAGGCGCACGCCGAAGGCTGAGGACACGCGGCGGCACCGACTGCGATGCCGCCGCGATCGAAAAAGCTTCCCTCAGGGCGCGATACGCTTCGCGCGCACTCGATCGCCGTCGATCGTTCCCGTGACCGTCGCGATGGCGTTACCCGGCACGTCGTTCCAGCTGATGTTGAGCGTGCCGATGTTCTTGCCGCCTTTGCGCAGCGTAACGTCCGAGGTCACATTGCCCGAAGCGGAATCCCACACGATGGCGCCGGAAACCTGCAGGTCGTCCGTCCATTTCACCCTGTCGAGATCCCACTCATAGCCAGTATCCGTGCCGAGATAGGTGTACTGGCCACCGCGCAGGCCGCTGCCGATGCCGTACGTGATGATGAAGCGCGTGAAGACATCACCGACTGTTTCGAGCGCGCCGGTTGCGATCCTGAGCTTCGCGTTGCTCGCCTGGTTGCCGCTCGTTGCGTCGAGCGGGGTCAGCTCGTCGACGCTGCGTGCGAACTTCGGCGGCGTGCGGATCGGGCGGATGTCCGGAATGCAGCTCGTGTCGCCGGGCGAGAGCTGCTTGATGAACCGGCGTATGACGCCTTCCATGCAATGCGTCGTATCGCCGCCGTCCGGCAGGTAACCGACGTCGCTGTAGTAGTACGCCGTGACGTGCGTGAGATTCGGCGCGATGAGATGCGTGACGTTCGGGAAGAGCTCGGTCACCTGGTTGGCATCCTCCACCGAGGTGATGGAATCGAGATCGCCCGACAGGATCAGCGTCGGCACGTTCGGGAACACCGGATGCGCCGGCAACGCATCGCCCTGCGGATAAGCGGCGATCGGCTTCGGCCAGTCGAGGCAGGTCGCGAGCGGCGTGAAGTTCGCTCCCGAATCCACTGCTTCGTCGATCGTGAACGGCGCGAACAGATCGGTCCGGTTCTGGCGGGCATCCTCCAGCGCGTTCGCATACTGCGTGCGCCGCTGCGCCGGTGACTTCGTCAGGTCGTAGTGCAGCGGGTATTCCTCGCACACGAGGTCCTGGTACTGGCCGTAGCTGAAGTCCACCGCATCGGAAACGCCCGGCGTGTCGTATTCCGCCGAGAGGCGCAGCAGCGGCAGCGGATCGTGCGAATCGAGGAAGGCGCGCGCCGCCGCATCGAGGTCGCGATAGGTCGTCGGCGAGGCGCCGAGATTCGTCATCAGCAGGAACAGCTGCGTGACGTTCAGCGTGGTGTCGATGAGGTCGCCGTCCGTGTCCGGCGCCGATCCGCTGATGTCTCGGTTCCTCAGGTAATTGAGCAGCGCCTGGATGCGCCAGGTCGACCTTCCGCCGACTGCGCGGCAGGCGGGCGACCGCTGGCAAACGCGATCGAGCCCGTCGCGCGCGCGCTCCCAGTCCGTCGGGAACCACACGTCCGGCGGGCGCACGGGATACGCGCTGTCGAGGATGATGCTGCGCAGGCGGCTGCCGTAGCGCGCGGCGAATACCTGGCCGACATAGGTGCCGTAGCTGTCGCCGTAGTAGTCGACCTGGTCGATGCCGAGCGCGTCCATCACGCCCACGATGTCGCCGACCGCGAGTTCAGTGCGGTAGAGCGCCGTCTTGTCGCCGAGCTGCTTGCCGCAAGCCTTGATGGCGGCTGGATCGTTGGGATCTTCCGTCTGCACGCCGGGGCAATCGATTGCCTCGGAGGTGCCCGTGCCGCGCTTGTCGACGATCAAAACCTCGCGGCGATCGCGCAGCGAGCCAAAGACATTGAGATAGCCGTCGCGCGTGCCGGTGCTCGAGTAGCCGGGACCGCCTTCCTGCGGTGCCCACACGCCGAGCGACGGTTTCGTCTGGTCGAAGCGCGGATACCATTCGAAGCCGATGGTGATACTGCCGGCAACCGTGCCCGACGGGTCGAGCTTGCGCTTGATCGAGCCGCAGTAGCCGTCGTAGTCGGTATTGCAGTACGTCAGCGTCAGGGCACCGACGGTGATTTTCCTGGGCGGCTTGGCGGCCGCGGCGGTGGCCGCACCCACCACGAGCACGACGGCCAGAACACAGCCCATTCCGCGAATTCCCGGGAGTCGTTGCGTGCTCATCTGGTGCATCCCCAGCAGGAGTCTTCGTTATCGCTCGTTATGGGTCTATTTGCACCGGCGCGGCGGTCGCCGTCAAGGCCGGGAAATGCATTGTTAAATCGCCTACTCTTATATAGAGGCTGGACGAAGCATAAACTGCCGCGGCTGCGACCAACAATGCACATGAGAGAACAGGAATTCACAATGGACGTGCGTTGCCCGCACAACCCGATTCGCGCTGTACCCGGCATTCAGTCCCTGGGCTTCCTTGCGCTCGCCGTGCTCGCTGGCTGCGGCGGGGGCGGGGGCGGGGGCGGCAGCAAGCCGGCTCCGACGGTCACGCTGAGCGCGAATCCAACCACGGTGAATTCCGGCGCGACCGCCCAGCTCACCTGGTCCTCGACCAATGCGACGAGCTGCACGGCATCGGGCGCCTGGTCTGGCGCGAAAGCCGTGAGCGGCACGGAGACATCGCCTGCGATCACGGCGGCTTCGACGTTCACGCTGTCGTGCACCGGCGCTGGTGGAACGAGACAGGCATCGGCGAATGTCGTGTTGCCGCCCGCTCCCGCGGTTGCCATTTCCGCGCTGCCGGCGAGCATTCATGCCGGAGCCACTTCGCATCTCACCTGGAGCAGCACGAACGCAAACACCTGCGTGGCATCGGACGGCTGGACCGGCAACAAGTCGACGAGTGGCGGCGAGGATGTCGGCCCGATCACGGCGAGCACCATCTACACGCTGACCTGTGACGGCGACGGAGGCAGCGCAAGCGCAAGTGCGACCGTTACCTTCCGCGCCGGCATCAATGTGCCGCCGACGGCGAATGCGGGACTGGACCAGACCGTCCTGTCGTCCGCGGTGGTCACGCTGAATGGCGGCGGCTCATCGGACGACGCCGTGATTTCGCTGTACACCTGGACGCAGACGGCGGGTCCCGCGGTGACGCTGACGGGCAACCCCGGCATCGCGATAACCTTCGTCGCCCCGACGGTCGCAACGGCGACCGTGGTGACAATCTCGCTCGTCGTGACCGACGACGAAGGGGCGGTGAGTGCGCCGGATACGGTGAGCATCACCGTCAACCCGGTGCCGGCGACGGTGACGCTGCAGGGACAGGTTGAGTTCGAACTCGTGCCCTTCGGCGCGCAAGGCACCGGTCTCAACTATGCGGCACTCAGCTATGTACCGCTCACGCCCGCCGTGCTCGTGGAAGTGGTCGATGGGACGACGTTCGCGGTGCTCGCGAGCGGCCGCTTCTCGCAGAACTACAGCCTCGTGGCCCCTTCCGTGAGGGACGTGAAGCTGCGAGTGACGGCGACGACTTTGCGCCAGGCACCGGATGCACTGCCGCACTGGGATGTTTCCGTCCGGGATCTCGACGAGATCAGTGGTGCGCCGCTCGGTCCCGTCCATAGCTACACGGGTCCGCAGTTCAACAGCGCCGCTGGCGGCGTGCACGACATCCAGATTCCCTCGGGCTGGAACGCCGCGGGGACGCTGGTCGGCGAACGCGCCTCGGCGCCGTTCGCCGTGCTGAATGCAGTCCAGACCGGCCTCACGCGCGTGCTGAGCGCCGAACCGAACGCCGACTTTCCGGCGCTGACGGTCGACTGGGGCCCGAACAATGAAGGCGGCGTCACGTTCTTCACCCGCGATGGCGCGGGCCGCCGCATCGTGCTCGCGGCCGAAGTCAACGTCGACACGGACGAGTACGACTCGGGCATCATCCTGCACGAGTTCGGCCACTACATCGACGATGCGTTCTCGCGTTCCGACAGCATTGGCGGGTCGCACTCCATCAGCGACCGCCTGGATCTGCGTGTCGCGTTCGGGGAAGGGCTGGCGACGGCGTTCTCCGCGATGGCGCGCGACAATGCGCTGATGCGCGACAGCTTCGGCGCGAACCAGCACCAGGAAGGTATTTTCAACGTCGAAAACGAAAGCGGCGTCGATGGCTGGTACAGCGAATCGTCGACGCAGGAGCTCGTCTACGATCTCTACGACGGCACGAATGACGCCGGCGACACGCTCGCCCTTGGGTTCCAGCCGATCTGGAACGTCTGGCACGGCGTACCGCATTCGCAGACACCCGCGGTGACGAGCCTCTACTCGTTCATGGCGGCACTGAAACAGGCGCTGCCTGCGAACGTAGCATCGATCGACGCCATGCTGGCCAGCGAACAACTGGTGGCCGCGGATGCATACGGCAGCACGGAGACCAACAACGCCGGCGGCTCGGCGGATGTACTGCCGGTCTACACGAGCATTGCGCTCGGCGGCACGACGGTCCTGCGCAGCACGAATGCCTTCGGCGTCGGCAACAAGCTCTCGACCCATCGGTTCCTCAAGTTCACGCTCCTGGCGCAGGGCAACGTGAAGTTCGATCTGACTGCCGCGGCCGGCCGCGATCCGGACATCCAGGTCTATCGCCAGGGCGTGCAGCTGGCACCGGTCATGGGACCGGCCAACGAGAGCTTTACGCTCAACAACCTCACGGCGGCCGACTACGTCCTCGACATCTACGATTGCGGCAATGCCGGCTGCAATGACATGGTCGCGCCGGCGCCGACCGATCTCACGATCAGCGTGACATCCAACTAGGCGCACGCATGGACAGGGAAGCAATCATGAAACCGATCTTGCTCGCCGGACTGGCGTTGTATTCGCTCGCCGCCTGCGCCACGGCACCGTCGCCGGGCTTGGGCGCGGCGACACAGGCGACCGCGACTCCCGCCGAACCGGCGGTCGACAGCATGAAGCTTGCCCGACCGACCTCGAAGATCAGCGTGCCAGCCGACGTCCGCTATCAATTGAGCAGTGCGGCTCTCAAGGATCAGCCGATCACGGTTGCGATCGCCGTCGTGCCCCGGGTTGCCGGCGAGAACCTGCGCATCGAATTCCCGGCGTCGGATTCGGTGGTCCTCGAGTCGGGTGCCAGCGCCTCGGTTCAGGAGAAGGCAACCGCCGCGGCTGTGTACCGCCGCAGCCTCATCGTCACGCCGCGCTCGAGCGAGGTCGCCGAAATGCGCGTGCTCGTTTCCATGGACGTGGAGGGCGGCCGCTACTTCGGCGTATTCAGCATTCCGCTCGGCCGCAAATCCATCGACAAGAACGCGCCCGTCCACAATCAGTGACGCAGGCGCAAAGCCGATCGCTGGCCCGATGACGATCTAGTGGACTGTAACAACCATTTATAGACTAGAATAGCGTCCATGACAGACGCTATCACCCTGACGAACACGGAGCGTATGGAGCTGAACCGGCGAGCGAGCAGCCGAACGGATCGGGCGGAAGATGCCCGACGCGCGCG
>DASQOR010000009.1:0-2069 GCA_035644395.1 Steroidobacteraceae bacterium | reverse complement strand
TTTGACAGGCAGGAGGACACCGAATCGAATCCGGCGCAGAGGTCCTTCACCTTCATGTTTTGAGCCACGGCGGCGTTGAAGATGCGCGCGCCGTCGAGGTGCGTTGCAAGACCCCTCCTCTTCGCCAGGCCGATCGCCTGTTCGAGATAGCTCCTGGCCAGGACCCGTCCGCTGATCGTGTTCTCGAGAGCGAGCAGCCGGGTGCGCGCGAAATGCGGATCGTCCGGCTTGATCGCGGCCTCGACCTCGCCCAGGTCGAGCGTGCCGTCGGGGCGGTTGGCGATGGCCTGCGGCTGGATCGAGCCGAGCACCGCGAGGCCGCCGGCTTCGAAGCGGTAGCTGTGCGACTGCGCGCCGAGGATCACTTCGTCTCCGCGCTGGCAGTGGCTCATCAGCGCGGCGAGGTTGGATTGCGTCCCGGACGGGAACAGCAGCGCCGCCTCGAAGCCGAAGATCTCGGCCGCGCGCTCCTGCAGCCGGTTCACCGTCGGATCGTCGCCGAACACGTCGTCGCCGAGCTCCGCCTCGAGCATCGCCTTGCGCATCGCGGCCGAGGGGCGCGTCACGGTGTCGGAGCGCAGATCGACGACGTCGGACATCGGCGCAGCTTAAGCCTTCCTGGCTCCGCTGTGCGTTACCGCGCCCAGGTTGGCGGGGCCGACGAGCGCCGCGTATTTCTCGAGCACGCCCGAGAGCGACTGTTTGGGAGACGTTGGTTTTCTTTTCGCCAGTTCCGCTTTTGCCACCATGAGGGTCAGGCTGGCTGACGAGGCATCGATGCGGATGCGGTCTCCATTCTTCACCAGCGCGAGCAGCCCGCCGGCCGCGGCTTCCGGCGAGACGTAGCCGATCATCATGCCGCGCGTCGCGCCGGAGAAGCGCCCGTCGGTCAGCAGCGCGACCTTTTCGCCCATGCCCTGCCCGTAGATCAGCGCGGTGACGCCGAGCATCTCGCGCATGCCCGGTCCGCCTTTCGGCCCCTCGTAGCGGATCACCAGTACTTCGCCCGCCTTGTAAGCGCGCTTCTTCACCACCTCGGCGCAGGCTTCCTCCGAATCGAAAACCCGCGCCGGGCCCTCGAACAGCAGCGATTTCAGCCCCGCGACCTTGATGAGCGCGCCATCGGCCGCGAGGTTGCCTTTGAGCACGACGATGCCTCCGGTGTTCATGATAGGTTCATGTTTGATGACTTCTCCGTCCGGGTCGCGGCAGTTCATCAACTCTTCTTCGAGCGTCTTGCCCGAGAGCGTCAGGCAATCGCCGTGCAGCGCGCCGCGCTCGAGCAGCGCCTTGAGCACGACATAGACGCCGCCAGCCGCGTGCAGGTCCTTGGCGAGGAAACGCCCGCCCGGCTTCATGTCGGCGATGAGCGGCGTGCGCTTCGCCACGCGCGCGAAATCGTCGAGCGAGAAGCGGATCCCGGCCTCGTGCGCGATCGCCGGAATGTGCAGCCCGGCGTTGGTCGAGCCGCCGGTCGCGGCGACCGCGGCGCAGGCGTTCTCCAGGCTCTTCTTTGTCACCAGCTGTCTCGGCAGCGGACCGTGTTTCAAAAGATGCATCACGATCTGGCCCGCCTTGCGGGCAAGATCGTTTCGTTCCGGGGAAACGGCGGGCAACGTGGCCGAGCCGGCAAGCCCAAGGCCGAGCGTCTCTGCCACCATCGCCATCGTGTTGGCGGTGAACTGCCCCGGGCACGAGCCGAGCGTCGGCAGGCAGACCTGCTCGAGCGCTCTCAGGTCATCCTCTTTCATGTCTCCAGCGAGCACCGCCCCGACCGCCTCATAGGTATCGAGCACGGTGACATCGCGCCCCTGCCATTTCCCGGGCAGCGCGGCGCCGCCGTAGACGAACACCGAAGGAAGATTGAGTCGCACCATCGCCATCATCATGCCGGGCAGCGTCTTGTCGCAGCCGGCGAAGGTGACGAGCGCGTCGTAGGCATGGCCGCGCGCCACCGCCTCGACGCCGTCGGCGATGATCTCGCGCGACAGCAGCGAGTAGCGCATGCCGCCGTGGCTCATCGACATCGAGTCGGCCACCGAGATCGAGGCGAAATCGAACGGCACGCC
>DASQOR010000008.1:0-93135 GCA_035644395.1 Steroidobacteraceae bacterium | reverse complement strand
GGCTTGCGGAAGCGCGCCTTGTCGATGCCGACGAAATAGAAACGCGTGTTCTCGTTCGGCACGATGTCGGCGGTGCGAAACGCGAGGATACCGGCGGCCTGCGCGAGCGCTTCGATGATCATCACGCCCGGCATCACCGGGCGATGCGGGAAATGGCCGACGAAGAACGGCTCGTTATAGGTCACGTTCTTGAGCGCGCGGATCGACTTGCCCGGCTCGTATTCGAGCACCCGGTCGACCAGCAGGAACGGAAAGCGGTGCGGGAGCTGCCGCAACACGTCGTTGATGTCGAAAGTCGGGCCGAAGCCCGATTTGGCCGGGGCCTTCGCATCAGTCATCGTTGTCCTCGTCGGGATCGGCAGCGGACGGGTCGTCGCCGTCCTTCATCGCGCGACCCTTCATGCTGAGACGATACCACTCATCGAGGTGGCGGAAGCGCGCGGCGTTGCGCCGGAAGAGCCGTGCATCCTCGAGCGGGAGCGCGCTCGAATAGATGCCGGCCTTGGTAATCGAGCGGCTGACCAGCGAGAGCCCGGTGATCATGACGTCGTCCGCGATGGTCAGGTGGCCGGCGATTCCGACCGCGCCGCCGATCATGCAGCGCTTGCCGATCGTCGTGCTGCCGGAGATGCCGACGCACCCGGCAATCGCGGTATGCGCGCCGATGCGAACGTTGTGGCCGATCTGGATCTGGTTGTCGAGCTTGACGTCCTCCTCGATGACGGTGTCCTCGATGGCGCCGCGATCGATCGTCGTGTTGGCGCCGATCTCGACGTCATCGCCGATGCGCACCGCGCCCAGTTGCGGGACCTTGACCCAGCCGGCCGGTTCCCGCGCAAAACCGAAGCCGTCGGCGCCGACGACGCTGCCCGGATGGAGTATCGCGCGCGCGCCGATGACGGCGTCGCGGCCAAGCGTCACCCGCGCAACGAGGTGCGAATCGGCCCCGACGACGGCGCCCGCCTGCAATACGCAGCCCGGGCCGATCACCGCGCGCTCGCCGACGCGGACGCCCGCCTCGATCACGACCAGCGGGCCGATGCAGGCGCTCGCGGCAATGGCCGCATCGGCGGCGATGACGGCCGAAGCATGCACGCCGGCGGGGGCCTGGGGCGCCGGATGCAGGAGCGCCGCGACACGGGCGTAAATGGCGTAAGGGTTGGCGCTGAGGAGCGCGGCACCCGGACATTCCTCGGCGTAGGCCGGCTCAAGAATGACCGCGGTTGCCCGCGTGGCCGGCAGGAACTTCCGGTAGCGCGCGTTCGCGAGGAAAGTGACGGTGCCGGGCCGCGCCGCCTCGAGGGTCGAGACGGCTTCGACGCCGAGTTCCGGATCGCCGCGCAACTGGCATCCGAAACGTACGGCGAGCTCACCGAGCCGCACGGTCATGCGAGGCGCCACTCCCTGTCAGAAGGCAACCGGCCGGCGCGGCTTCCATGCTCGGGCCGCGCCGGCCGGAATGCCCTTAGTTCGTCTTCGCCGGCGGCTTCGGCTGGGTTGCCGGTTGCTGCGGCACCGGCGCAGTGGTCGGCCGGTACTTCGCCTGCAACTGGGCCAGCACCGCCGTCGTGATGTCGAGCGTCTCCTTGTAGTCGAGCACGCCTCCCTGCAGCCCTCCCGTCAGCACGAGATCGTAGGTGTTCGCCTTCGAATACGCCTTGATCTCGTCGAAGATGATCTTCTGCACGCGCTGCGTCTCCGAGCGGCCCCGGGACTGCGCGTCGTCGCGGAATTCCTGCGCCCGGCGCTCGAGGTCGCGCTGCGCGTCGCGCAGCTCCTTCTCCTGCTTGTCGCGCTCGGCCTCCGACATCGCAACGCTGTCGCGCTGATATTTTTCGAAGCGCGCCTTCAGTTCCTTGTCGCGGTTCTCGAGCTCGCGCTGCTTCGGCCCGAATTCGCTTTCGATCGCGAGCTGCGCGGCCTTCCATTGCGGTGAATCGGCGAGCAGGCGCCCGATATCGACGACGGCGACCTTGAGGTCGGCCGAGGATGCCGGCAGCGCTGCCGTGGTGACCAGGCCGAGTGCGGCCGCCCATAACACGAGTCTTGACATGGATAGGGTCCTTAGAATGCCTGACCGACGGAAAACTGAAAGCGCTCCGTTTCGTCCGGGTACACGTTCGGGTCGTTCTTGACCTCGTACGCGTTGAGCGGCACCGCGAAGCTGAACCGGAACACGCCGAGCGGCGCGAGCCACTGCACGGCGATGCCGGTCGAATGCTTCAGGTGATCATACCGGAAGCTGTAATCGGCCGGGGGCCGCGGCGACAGGGTGCCGTCGGGATTGAGGGTCCCGAGGCCGGGCCCCACGAAATTCACGTGGCCCGTGGAAAAGACGTTGCCGATGTCGTAGAACCAGGAGACCCGGGCCTGGGACCGCCATTTCTCCGGAACCGGGAACAGCAGCTCCATGCGCCCCACCACCCGCAGGTTGCCGCCGTAGGGATTGCCGAAGTTGTCCTTCGGGCCGAGCCGGCTCTCCTTGTAGCCGCGAACGGTGTCCGGGCCGCCCGCGAAGTACTGCCGGTATGGCGGCAACGCCGTGGTGTCGCCGATATCCATGCCATAGTCGATCTGCCCGTTGAGCGCCAGCGTGAAGAGCCGGCCCATGCGGAAGAACTGCAGGTAGTTGTAGTTCGCGAGGTAGTACTGCACCTCGCCGACGGGCAGCGCGTAGGTCAGCTGCAGGGAATGGCGCGTGCCGCGGTCGGGAAAGATCGTGCGGTTGCGGGTGTCGTAGGCCCAGCCGAGCGTGGCTTCGATGGTCGAGAACTTGGAGCCGAAGATGATGAAGTCGTCCACCCCGTTGCCGTCCTGGTCGACGGGCCTTGCGAAGGTGCTGCCGTTCTGGCGCACCCAGTCGCGCGCTTCGTTGGCGCTGCCCTCGCTGGTGAGGAGCTCGGAGTCCTGCAGCGACAGGCCGAAGTGGATGAACTGGTATTCCGTCAGCGGATAGCCGTAGTCGACGCCCGCGGCGAGCGTCTTCGTGGAGAAGTCGGAGGACGCGGACACGAACTGCGTGATGTCGCGGTAGGTGAGCGAGAGCTGCCGTGAAATGCCGTCGATGCTGCGGTACGGGTCCGTGTGCGTGAAGCTGTAGACCTTGGAGTAGCGGCCGGAGTTGATCTCCATCGCGATGCGCTGGCCCGTGCCCATGAAATTGCTGTGCACGAAGTTGCCGTTCAGGATGATCGACTGCGACTCGGAGTAGCCGATGCCGCCGCCGAACTGGCCCGGCAAGCCTTCCTTCACGGTCACGTCCACGTCGACCAGGTCCGCCGACCCCGGCACCGGATTCGTCTCGTAGTCCACCTTCTCGATGAAGGGCAGCCGCTGCAGGCGCTCCTTGGAACGCTCGAGCGCCTGGTTCGAGAGCGTGCCGCCTTCGAGCTGGCGCATCTCCCGGCGCATCACGACGTCGTTGATGCCGGTCGTGCCGTGGAAATTGATGTGCCGCACATAGGCGCGGCTCCCCGGGTCGACGAAGAAGGTGACGGCCACTTCCTTCGTTTGATCGTTGGCCGTCGTCACGGGATCGATCTTGGCGAACGCGTAGCCGTCCTCGCCCAGGCGGTAGGAGATGAGATCCTGGGTCTGGGTGATGAGCTTGCGCGAAAAGGTCTGTCCGTGCGCGACCAGGAGCAGGCGCCTGAGCGATGCTTCCGGGACGACCATGGTGCCGGCGATCTTCACCTCGCCGACCTTGTAGACCTCGCCCTCGGATACGGGGATGGTGATGTAGATGTCGTCCTTCTCGGGCGCGATCGTCACCTGCGGATTGTCGATGCGGAAGTTCGCGTAGCCGCGGTCCATGTAGAAGGAGCGCAGCTTTTCGAGGTCGCCCTGCAGCGATTCGCGCGAATAGCGGTCGTCCTGCTTGTACCAGGAGAGCCAGTTCGGGGTCTTGAGCTCGAAGCCCTCGAGGATGTCCTTTTCCTTGAACTTGGTCGCGCCGACGATGTTGATCTCGCGGATCTTGGCGCGGTCGCCCTCGCGGATGTTGATCTCGATCTTGACGCGGTTGCCGGTCGACTCCTCGACCTTGGTGTCGATGCGCACGCCGTACTTGCCGCGGCTGAAGTACTGGTCGGTGAGGTACTGCTTCACGTCCTCGAGCGTCGAGCGGTCGAAGGTCTTGCCGACGGCGAGCCCCACGCCGCGCATCGACTTCTGCAGGTCCTCGGTCTTGATGTCCTTGTTGCCCTTGATGTCGAAGCTCTCGATCGAGGGGCGCTCGAGCACCACGACGACGAGGGTCGAGCCGTCGCGCCGGAACTCGACGTCGCGAAAAAACCCGGTGTCGTACAGGGCCCGCAGCGCCTCCTGCAGGCGGCGCGTGTCGAGCTTGTCACCGATGTTCACCGGCAGGTAGTTGTAGACCGTGCCCTCGGAAATTCTCTGCAGGCCTTCGACCTTGATGTCGCCGACGGTGAACTCGTCATCGCCGGCGGCCTGGACGGCGGCGGATGCAATGAGCAGGAGCAATGCGATCGCTGCGGGCTTGAAGGCCATGCGTACCTTTGACTTCTTCTTAGAAATTTCGAGTGAAATCGTTGACGAGCACGAACGACAGCAGCACCGCGATCATCACGAGCCCGATCTGCTGGCCGAGCACCTGGGCGCGTTCCGAAAGCGGCCGCCCGCGCAGCGCCTCGGCCAGCTGATAGACGATCTGGCCGCCGTCGAGCACCGGCACCGGCAAGAGGTTCAGGATCGCGAGGCTGACGCTGATGAACGCAAGGAGCTGCAGGAATGGAAAGAGGCCGGCGCGCGCCGAATCTCCCGCCGCCCGGGCAATCGACACCGGCCCGCCGAGGTTGCGCGGTGAGACCTTGCCGGTGACCATCTTCCAGAGGATCGTCACGGTGATCTCGCAGGTGCTGCGCGTGGTCGTGAAGCCCATCGCGAACGCCTCAACCAGGCCGAGCCGCTGCGTGACGATCATCGAACGCGGGAATTTCGCCGGCCGGGCAACTTCCGGGCTCGGGTCGAAGCCGATGCCGATCTTGCCGAAGCGCCGACCCTTCTCGGTCACGGTGCGCACGGCAACCGGTATTTCGAGTATTTCGCCTGCGCGCTCGATGCGCACGGGCACGGTCATTCCGCCCCGCGTCCCGATCACCTGGCGCGCAGCGTAGGTGTTGCGCAACAGCTGTCCGTCGATACCGAGGATGCGATCGCCCTTCCTGATGCCCGCGGCCTGCGCCGGGCCGTCGGGCGTCACCTCGAGGACGACGGCCCGGTCATCCGGCGCCCAGAAGGTAAAACCGAGCAGCTCGAGCGGATCGCCGTCGATGACGGCACGCTGCTGCTCGTCGGTGAGCTTCAGCGTGACATCGCGTGCGCCGCGTCCCGGCGAGCTCACACCGACCGTCACCTCGGGGGCATCGATGAATTGCCGCACGAGTTCCAGCGGGAACTCGGCGACGCTCGTGGCGCGGCCATTGATGCTGACGAATTCGTCGTCCGGCTTGAGCCCGGCCCGCGCGGCCGGCGTGTCGGTGAAAACCGCCCCCACCACGAGCCGGCGCATGTCCGTCGGTACGGCGCTGATGATGCTGTACAGGAGGACCGCAAAGAGGAGATTGAAACCAGGGCCCGCGAGCAGCACCAGGATGCGCTGCCAGACCGGGCGGCGCGTGAACGAGCGCGGCAGGTCCTTCGGATCCACCGGCCCGTCGCGTTCGTCGAGCATCTTGACGTAGCCGCCGAGCGGCACCGCGCCGATCGCGAATTCGGTCTCGCCGTCACCGAGCCGGCGCGACCAGAGCGTCTTCATGAAGCCGATCTTGAAGCGCTCGACCTTGAAGCCGAGCCGGCGCGCGACCCAGAAGTGTCCGAACTCGTGCACGGCGACCAGGATTCCGACCGCGACGATGAATCCCCCGATCCACCACACGAGATTGCCGGCGAGCGTCATCAAGCGACGGCTCCGCAGCGCTCGTTGAGCGCAGCCGTCGCCGCGCGGCGGCCCCAGGCGTCCGCCGCCAGCACATCGTCCAGGCTTTGCACTACTCCCACCTCGTGCCGCTCGAGCACCCGACCAATGACATCCGCGATCGCCGTAAAGTTCACCTCGCCCCCGAGAAACGCCTGCACCGCGAGCTCGTTGGCCGCATTCAAAACCGCGGGCGCGGTGCCGCCGAGCCGGGCGGCCTGCTGCGCGAGAGCGAGACAGGGAAATCTCGCCGTGTCCGGCGCCTCGAAGCTGAGCCGCCCGATACCGACGAGATCGAGCGATTGTACACCGGAGACGATGCGCTCCGGCCAGGCGAGCGCATGCGCGATCGGCGTGCGCATGTCGGGATGGCCGAGCTCGGCGAGCACCGACCCGTCGACGTACTCGACCAGCGAATGAATGATGCTGTCGCGGTGGATGACGACTTCGACCTCCTCGGGCGCGACGCCGAAGAGGCGGCAGGCCTCGATGAGCTCCAGGCCCTTGTTCATGAGCGTCGCCGAATCGACGGAGATTTTCCGCCCCATCACCCAGCGTGGATGCGCGCAGGCCTCCGCGGGCGTCGCGCGTTCGAGGCGATCCTGCGAGGCGTCGATGAACGGCCCGCCCGAAGCCGTCAGGATGATCCGGCGTACGCCCGCGGTGCGACGACCGCCGACGCTGGTCGCGGGCAGGCACTGGAAGATGGCGTTGTGCTCGCTGTCGATCGGAATGAGTTGCGCGCCGCCCGCCGCGACGGCGTCGATGAGGAGCTCGCCCGCCATCACGAGCGCCTCCTTGTTCGCGAGCAGCAATCGCTTGCCCGCGCGGGCCGCGGCGAACGCCGACATGAGGCCGGCCGCACCGACGATGCCGGCCATCACCACGCCGGTTTGCGGGTGCGCGGCCACTTCGTCGAGGGCCTTCTCACCCGAGAGCACCTCGGTCCGCGCACCCGCGGCCGCGAGGCGCGTGCGCAGCGTGCGTGCCGCGGCCTCGTCCACGAGGACGGCGATTTGCGGCGCATGCTGCAGGCACTGCTCGAAGAGCCGCGCATGATCGCTGCGCGCCGCAAGCGCCACGACGGAAAATCGATCGGGATGACGCGCGATCACATCGAGCGTGTTCACGCCGATGGTGCCGGTCGAGCCGAGCACGGTCACGCCGACCATACGCTCTCCCCGAGAAACGCGAGCCCGAGTACGAACAGCGGCACGGCGGCCGTCACACTGTCGATGCGATCGAGGATCCCGCCGTGGCCCGGGATGAAATTGCCGCTGTCCTTGAGACCCGCGAAGCGCTTGAACATGCTCTCGGTCAGGTCGCCCACGATCGAGGCGATAGCGACGCCGATGCTCAGGAGCACGAAGGCGAGGAGCGGCGCCGCGAACAGTTGCGCGCCGACGGCCGCGATGAGGGCTGCGCCCGCGACGCCGCCCGCCACACCTTCCCAGGTCTTGCTCGGGCTCACGCGCGGCGCGAGGCGTCGCTGGCCGAAGCGGCGGCCGATGAAATAGGCACCGATGTCCGCGGCCCAGACGAGGCAAAGCACGTAGAAAACGAGTTGCGGACCGCGGTCCTCGCGCAGCTGCAGCTGGCTCAGCGTGATCCAGGCCGGCACCAGCACCAGCGCTCCCGCGATCGCGGCCCCGGCGCGGCTCACGCGCTCGGGGAAAAACGCGAGCCACACCAGCGCGAGCAGCCACCAGACCGCCGTCAGGATGAGGAGCTGGCGATAGATCCCGGGGGCGACGGCGTAGTGCGAGGCAAGCGCCATCATGGCCGCGATGGCGGCGACGTACGCAACACGCGCGAGATGCCCGTCGAGACGCACGAGCGCCGACCATTCCCAGGCTGCAAATACGATCGCCGCGGCGTAGCAAGCGAGCGCGACGGCGGGCGGCAGCAGGAAGACGATGATGACGAGCACCAGCACGCCGATCACCGCAGTCATGACCCGCTGGCGCAGCATGCCTCAGCCCGCCTTCACTTGCTGGCCGGTGAGCCCGAAGCGGCGCTCGCGGCCCGCGAAGAATTCGAGCGCGTCATCGAACGCCGCCCGGTTGAAGTCCGGCCACAAGTGGTCGGTGAAGTAGAGCTCGGCGTACGCGAGGTTCCAGAGGAGAAAATTGCTGATGCGCCGTTCGCCGCCCGTGCGGATGAAAAGGTCGGGATCGGGGAGCGTGCCGAGCGCCAGTTCCGCGCCGACACGGCCCTCATCGATCTCCGCCGCCCGCAACGCCCCGCTCGTGCAGAGCGCGGCGAGCCTGCGCGCCGCGTCGACGATATCGGCACGGCCGCCGTACGCGACCGCGATTCGAAGCTTCAGGCCCTGGTTGGCCCGCGTGCGCTCCTCGGCTTCCAGCATGCGCGACTGCAGCCGCACCGCGAGCTCCTGCCGGCGACCGATGAACGCGATCTGCACGCCCTTCGCATCGAGCTCGTCGAGTTCGCGCGCAAGCGCTTCCATGAAAAGGTCCATGAGCAGTCCGACTTCCTCGGCCGGGCGGCGCCAGTTCTCGCTCGAGAACGCGAACAGGGTCAGCACTTCGACCCTTAGCTCCGCGCAGCGGCGCACGCTCTCGCGCACCGCCTCGACGCCGGCCCTGTGACCCTGGTGTCTCGGCAGGCCGCGCGCTTCGGCCCAGCGCCCGTTGCCATCCATGATGATGGCCACGTGGCGCGGCAATGCGGCGGGCGCTTGGGGCACGGGACGTTCTGGAACTTGCGGGCAGGCCTCGACCTTCAGACCTGCATCAGTTCCTTTTCCTTCTCGGCGGCCGCCTGATCGATCTCGGCGACATGTTTGTCGGTGAGCTTCTGCACTTCCTCCTGCGCGCGCCGGTCGTCGTCCTGGCTCAGCATCTTTTCCTTGAGCATTTCCTTCAGGTCGTTCATGACTTCGCGGCGCACGTTGCGCACCGCGACGCGGGCATTTTCCGCTTCGTGCTTCACGACCTTGGTGAGATCGCGGCGCCGCTCCTCGGTGAGGGGCGGCAGCGGAATGCGGATCACGGTACCGGCGGTCGTCGGGCTCAGGCCCAGGTCCGACTTGTGGATCGCCTTCTCGATCACCTGCACCATGGCTTTTTCCCAGGGCGTGATGGCGAGCGTCCGCGCATCCTCGGCAACGATGTTCGACACCTGGTTGAGCGGCACGGAGTTGCCGTAGTACTCGACGCGCAGGTGCTCGACGAGGCTCGGCGACGCACGGCCGGTGCGCAGCTTCTTCAGTTCGCCGCGAAAGGTCTGCACGCATTTCTGCATGCGAAGCGTCGCGTCTTTGCGGATGTCTTCTGGCATGGCGGTACTCCGCTTGGCTTCGGCCCGTTCAACCGGCGCCGTTGTTGTCGACGAGCGTGCCGAAGTTCTCGCCTTTGACGATACGGATGAGCTCCCCGGCGTTGCCGAGATTGAACACCCTGAGCGGCAGGTTGTTGTCGCGGCACATGACGATCGAGGTCGCGTCCATCACGTTCAGGCGATCGGTGAGCACCTTGTCGAAGGTCAGGTGGTCGTAGCGCACGGCCTTCGGGTTGCGCACGGGATCGTCGGAATAGACGCCGTTCACCTTGGTCGCCTTCAGCAGGAGCTCGGCGTTGATCTCGATCGCGCGCAGGCTCGCGGCGGTATCGGTCGTGAAGTAGGGATTGCCGGTGCCGGCGGCGAAGATCACGACGCGGCCCTTCTCCATGTGACGCACGGCGCGCCGGCGGATGAAGTCCTCGCACACCTGGTTGATGCGGATGGCCGACATGACGCGCGTGTGGATCTCGAGGTTCTCGAGGGCGTCCTGCAGCGCGAGCGAATTCATCACGGTCGCGAGCATGCCCATGTGGTCGGCGGTGACGCGGTCCATGCCGGCCCGGGCGAGGCCCGCGCCGCGAAAGATGTTGCCGCCGCCGATGACGATCGCGAGGTCGATGCCGAGCGCGCGCACGTCGCGCACTTCGCCGGCGATGCGTTTCAGCATCTCGGGATCGATGCCGTAGTCCCCGCCTCCCATGAGCGCTTCGCCGCTCATCTTGACGAGAACGCGGCTGTAACGCGGCTTCAACTTGCCGCCGGCGTGGATCTTGCTGTCGTCTTGCGCCACGGCCGGTTTCCTCGCGGGATCGTTAGTGTGCGCCCTTCACCGTGGCCATGACTTCGGCCACGAAATCGCCGGTCTTCTTCTCGATGCCCCGGCCGACCTCGTAGCGCACGAGGCCTGTCACCTCGGCGCCGGCGCTCTTCAGGAGCTTCTCCACGGTGAGCTTGTCGTCCTTCACGAACGGCTGGCCGAGGAGCGTGACCTCGGCGAGGCGCTTGCGAAGCTTGCCCTCGATCATCCTGGCGAGGATCTCGGCAGGCTTGTGCTCGCCCTTCACCTGCTCGGCGAAGATCGCGCGTTCCTTCTCGAGTATTTCCGCGGGCACTTCGGCCGCGCTGACGTATTCCGGGTTCATCGCCGAAGCGTGCATCGCGATGTCGCGCGCGAGCTCTTCGGTGCCGCCCTTGAGGGCGACGAGGCAGCCGATGCGCGTGCCGTGCAGGTAGCTGCCGAGCGCGGTCGGGGCCGTGAGCGCGGCAATGCGTCGCACGGAAATATTCTCGCCGATCTTTGCGACGAGGCTCTTGCGGACTTCCTCGAGCGGCTGGCCGCCCGCATCGCGTTGCGCGAGCAGTGGCGCGACATCGACAACGCCGGACGCGAGCGCCCGGGCGGCGACTGTGCGCGCAAAGCCCTGGAAGTCGTCCTGCTTCGCGACGAAGTCGGTTTCGCAGTTGACCTCCACCATCGCCGCCTTGAGGCCGGAGCGTTCGATGACGAGGATGCCCTCGGCGGCAACGCGCGACGACTTCTTGTCGGCCTTGGCAAGGCCCTGCACGCGCAGCTGTTCCGCCGCGGCGTCGGCGTCGCCGTGGGTCGCGACCAGCGCCTTCTTGCACTCCATCATGCCGGCGCCTGTGCGTTCACGCAGTTGCTTCACGAGATCGGCGGTCACCATGATCGTCATCGTCCTTCGAAGCTATCAGGCTTTCTTGTCGTCGGGCTTGTCAGCCGCCGCAGCCGGCTCAGCCGCGGAAGCCGGCTCAGCCGCGGCAGCCGGACCGGCCGCCGCTTCCGCAGGTGCAGCTCCCGGCACGGCAGGCTTGGCAGCCACGGCCGGCTTGTTGCGCCGCGCGGCCGCGCGGGCCGCCATGAACTTCTCGCCCGTCGGGTCCGCCTCGTCGATATCGACGATTTCATCGACATCGATTTCAGCTTCCACCACGGGTTCGCCCGGGCCGGCCTTCGGAGCGAGCGCCTTGCGCTTCGCCGGCGCCTTCTTGCGCACGTTCGCCGGCGCCTTGCGCTTGGGGGCGCCGCGCTTGCGCGGATTGCCTTCCTCGTCGAGCTCGACGAACTCGTCTTCGCCGGCCGGCACTTCCGGCATGGCCGACTTGCCTTCGAGCACCGCGTCGGCGATGCCGGCGGCGTAGAGCTGGATGGCGCGCATGGCGTCATCATTGCCCGGGATGACGTAGTCGATGCCATCGGGCGAGCAGTTCGTGTCGACGACCGCGACCACCGGGATCTCGAGCTTGCGCGCCTCGTGCACGGCGATGTTCTCGTGGCCGACGTCGATGACGAACATGACGTCCGGGAGCGACCCCATGTCCTTGATGCCGCCGAGGCTCTTCAGGAGCTTTTCCATTTCACGGCGGAGCATCTGCGCTTCTTTCTTGCCGCGCTTGTCGAGCGTGCCGTTCGCGGCGAGCTCTTCGATCTCGCTCAGCCGCTTGATCGACTGGCGGATGGTCTTGAAGTTGGTCAGCATGCCGCCGAGCCAGCGCTGGTTCACGTACGGCATGCCGCAGCGCTGCGCTTCCTTCAGGACCGCATCGCGCGCGGAGCGCTTGGTGCCGACGAACAGCACCTTGCCGCCGTCGGCGACGATCTGCTTCACGAAGTTCGCGGCCTGCACGTAGAGCGGCTGCGTCTTCTCGAGATTGATGATGTGAATTCGGTTACGTTCGCCAAAGATGAAAGGAGCCATCTTCGGGTTCCAGAAGCGGGTCTGGTGTCCGAAATGGACGCCCGCTTCCAGCATCTGTCGCATGGACACGCTGGCCATGAAAATAGCTCCTGTCGGGGTTATGCCTCCGCGTGCCCCGGTCGGAAATCGAGAGGAAAGGTCGCCCTCCTCCCGACACCCCTCCGCTCGTGACGGCACGCGTGTGGGTTGTTTGCCAAAAAAGGCCGCGCTTTATACCATGCACCCGCTGACGAAACAACGCGTTAGCCAAAGAACCGACCCCCCGATGGACTCCGCCGTCAGACCCCGAAACATCTCGATCAAGAACGCCGCCGAGCAGCAGAAAATGCGGGTGGCGGGCCGGCTCGCGGCCGACGTACTCGACATGATCGGCGCCTTCGTGGTCCCGGGCGTGACCACCGATGAACTCGACCGCCTGTGCCACGATTTCATCGTCGGCGCCCAGCAGGCGATTCCGGCGAACGTCGGCTACAAGGGCTTCCCGAAGACGATCTGCGCTTCGGTCAATCACGTCGTCTGCCACGGCATCCCGGGCGACAAGGCATTGAAGAACGGCGACATCATCAATATCGACGTGACCGTGATCAAGGACGGATTCCACGGCGACACCAGCCGCATGTACTACGTGGGCAAGCCCGCCATCCAGGCCCTGCGGCTGACCGAGACCTGCTTCGAGGCGATGTGGCACGGCATCGAGCAGGTCCGGCCCGGCGCGCACCTGGGTGACATCGGCCATGCGATCCAGACGCTGGTCGAATCGCGGGGCTTTTCCGTCGTCCGCGAGTACTGCGGCCACGGCATCGGCCGCGTGTACCACGAAGACCCGCAAGTGCTGCACTACGGCCGCGCCGGTACGCTCGAAGAGCTGGTCGCGGGCATGACTTTCACGATCGAGCCGATGGTGAACGCCGGCAAGCCCGCGACCCGCGTGCTGCCCGACGGCTGGACCGTGGTGACACGGGATCATTCCCTGTCGGCGCAATGGGAGCACACGATCCTGGTGACGCCGACCGGCTATGAAGTGATGACCTTGAGCGCCGCGGACCGGCACTGACCCCGACGCCATGAACGCGGTAATTCCCGAAGATGCCGAAGACGGCGGCGCGCCCGCCACCGCCGAAACCCACTGGCTGTACCTTGAAACGATCCCGTCGCGCCTCGCCGCGGGCGGCCATTCGCTTGCGGCGTTCCGCGCGGCACTCGAGCACGGCGACAAGGAGCTGCGCGAGCGGTTTTCCCGTGACGAGCCGGTCGAGCAGCTAGTGCGCGACCGCGCGCGCCTGGTCGACGCCCTGCTCGTCGCGGCCTGGACCCACGACGCGGGCCGCGAGACGCGCGACCTCGCGCTGATCGCCGTCGGCGGCTATGGACGCGGGGAGCTGCATCCGGCATCCGACATCGACGTGCTGATCCTCGTCCCGAAAACCGAATCCACCGCCTGGCAGCAGGGCCTCGAGAGATTCCTGGCGACGCTCTGGGACATGGGGCTCGAGATCGGCCACAGCGTGCGCACGATCGACGACTGCCAGCGCGAGAGCCTCGCGGACATCAGCACCGCCTCGACGCTCTTCGAAGCGCGGCTGCTCGCGGGACCGGAACCGCTCTTCAGCGCGATGCGCCGTGCGCTCGCGCCGGAATCGCTCTGGTCCTCGGCCGAATTCTTCGAGGCCAAGGTCAAGGAGCAGCAGCAGCGGCACGCGCGCCATCACGACACGGCGTACAACCTCGAGCCGAACGTGAAGACGGGCCCCGGGGGCCTGCGCGACATCCAGACCATCGGCTGGGTCGCGAAGCGTCACTTCGGCACCGACACGCTCGATGAGCTGGTGAAGCACGGCTTCCTCACCGGCAACGAATTGCGCAAGCTGCGGAACGCGCAGGCGTTCCTGTGGAAGGTGCGCTTCGCCCTGCACGTGACGACGGGCCGCCGCGAAGACCGCCTGCTGTTCGATCACCAGGCGAAGCTCGCCACCCTGTTCGGCTACGAGGATGCGACCTACACGCTCGCGGTCGAGCAGTTCATGCAGCGCTACTACCGCACGGTGATGGACGTGAGCCTCCTGAACGAGCTCCTGCTGCAGCTCTTCCGCGAGGCCATCCTGCAGAAGTCGACGCCGTCGGTGCCACTGAACGCGCGCTTCCAGATCCGCAATGAGTACCTCGAAGTCACGGGCCCCGAGGTCTTCGCGCGCAATCCGGGCGCCCTGCTCGAGCTCTTCGCCCTGCTGCAGCAGCATCCGGAGGTACGCGGCGTGCGCGCCGAGACCATCCGTCTCGTCGGGCGCAATCTCTGGCTCATCGACGAGGAGTTCCGCCAGAACCCGCGCCACCACCGGCTCTTCATCGAAATCCTGCGTGCTCCCCAGGGCGTCACGCATGAACTCAGGCGCATGAATCTCTACGGCGTGCTCGGCCGCTACATACCGGCTTTCGGCCGCATCGTCGGCCGCATGCAGTACGACCTGTTCCACGCTTACACGGTGGACGCGCACACGCTCTTCGTCGTGTCGAACCTCAGGCGCTTCGCGATGCCGAAGTACGACCACGAGTTCCCCTCGCTCTCGCGCATCATGAAGGCGCTGCCCCGCCCCGAACTCGTGTATCTCGCCGCGCTCTTCCACGACATCGCGAAGGGCCGCGGCGGCGATCACTCGGAACTCGGGGCCGTGGACGCGGAGGCGTTCTGCCTCGAGCAGGGCCTCGGCCGCTACGATGCGCGCCTGGTCGCATGGCTGGTGAAGAACCACCTCATCCTCTCGATGACCTCGCAGAAGAAGGACACCTCGGATCCGAAGGTCATCCACGACTTCGCCCACACCGTCGGCGACCAGACGCACCTTGATCACCTGTACCTGCTGACGGTGGCCGACGTGCGCGGCACCAATCCGAAGCTGTGGAATTCCTGGAAGTCCTCGCTCTTCGAGGAATTCTACGAACGCACCAAGCGGGCCTTGCGGCGCGGACTCGAAAGCCCGATCGACCAGGATGAGCTCATCGCGGAAACGCAGGGCACGGCGCGCGAGCTCCTGGCGACGGCCAAGGTCGTGCCGTCGGCCGTGCAGCACGTGTGGAAGCATCTCACCGACACGTATTTCCTGCGGCACACGCCCGAGGAGATCGCCTGGCACACCGCGCTGATCGCGCAACGCGAAGCCGCGGGCGACGAAGGGCCGCTGGTGAGCGTGCGCCAGCAGAGTGAACGCGGCGGCACCGCGATCTTCACGTACACGCCGCATCGCCAGCACAGCTTCGCACGCACCACGGCCGTGCTCGACCAGCTCGGCCTCAACATCCTGGACGCGCGCATCACGCCGACCGCCAACGGCTTCAGCATCGAGACCTACCTGGTGCTCGAGGGCAGTGGCGTCGCGATCGCCGACACCGACCGCATTCGCGAGATCGAGAACGCCCTCACCAATAACCTCCATCAGCCGGACGGCGCGGATCTCATGGTGACGCGCCGCGCGCCGCGCCAGGTGCGCCTCTTCGCGACCGCGACGCAGGTGAACCTGAGCCACGATGCGCGCAACGACCGGACGATCCTCGACCTCGTCACAGGCGACCGGCCGGGCCTCCTGTCCGTGATCGGCCGGATCTTCATGACCGAGCGGGTGGACATCCACGGCGCCCGCATCGTCACCGTCGGCGAGCGGGCGGAGGACGTGTTTTACGTGACCGGCGAAGACGGCCAGCCGTTGACGGAGGCTGCCGGCCAGAGGCTCGCGGCGCGCCTGGTCGAATCGCTCGACCGGCGCGGATAGCCGCGCCCCCATGAATCCGGCCCTTGCGCGACTGCCGCCCTACCCGTTCGAGCGCCTCAACGAGTTGAAGGCGGGCCAGCGGCCGCCGGCGGATCTGAAACACATCGGCATGTCGATCGGCGAACCGCGGCACGCGCCGCCGGAATTCGTCATCGAGGCGCTGCGCCGCTCGCTTGCATCGCTCGACACCTACCCGGCGACGCACGGGTTGCCCGAGCTGCGTGGCGCGGCGGCGCGCTGGCTCGAACGGCGCTTCGCTCTTGCCGCCGGCAGCGTCGATGCGGAAACGATGGTGCTGCCGGTGAGCGGCACGCGCGAGGGCCTGTTCTCGTTCGTGCAGACGGTCATCGACGCGCGCACGCGTCCGCTCGTCGTCATGCCGAACCCGTTCTATCAGATCTATGAAGGCGCGGCGTTCCTCTCCGGCGCGGAGCCCTGTTTCCTGCCGGCCTCGGCCGGCACACGCTATCTCCCGGATCTCGATTCGGTGTCCGAGGACGTCTGGCGCCGCTGCCGACTCCTCTTTCTATGTACGCCCGGGAACCCGAGCGGCGCGGTCATGGGGCTCGAGTACCTCAAGCGGGTCCTGGCACTTGCCGACCGGTATGGCTTCATCGTCGCCTCCGACGAGTGCTACGCCGACATCTACCTCGATGAGCACTCGCCCCCGCCGAGCCTCCTCAATGCCGGCGCCGCCACCGGGCGCGAGCGTTGGCAGAACTGCATCGTGTTCCACAGCCTCTCCAAGCGCTCGAGTGTTCCCGGGCTGCGCTCGGGCTTCGCCGCGGGCGATCCCGCGCTCATCCAGGCGTATCGCCTCTATCGCACGTATCACGGCTGTGCCGTGCCGGTGCACACGCAACTCGCGAGCATTCCGGCCTGGAGCGACGATGCGCACGCGGCCGCGAACCGGCGCCTCTACGTCGAGAAATTCTCGCGCGTGCTGCCGATCCTGGAACCCGTCCTGAACGTGAGCCGGCCGGACGCCGCGTTCTACCTGTGGCCGGACGTCGCGGGTGACGACGAGCTCTTCGTGCGCGACCTCTATGCGCGCAAGAACCTGACGGCGCTGCCGGGCTCCTACCTTGCGCGCGACAGCGGGAAGGGCAACCCCGGCCGCGGCCGCGTGCGCCTTTCGCTGGTAGCCGGCGTCGACGAATGCATCGAAGCCGCCGGCCGCATCCGCGCCTTCATCGAAGGAAGATAAATGAGTCACGAGAGCCTCAGGGCCGTGATCGAAAGTGCGTTCGAGCGCCGCCAGGAACTCGCGCCGGATCGCTGTCCGGCCGACGTGAGGAGCGCGGTCGGCGAGGCGATCGACCGGCTCGACCGCGGCGAACAGCGGGTCGCAGAGCCCGCGGACGGCACGTGGAGAGTGAACCAGTGGTTGAAGATGGCCGTACTGCTGTCGTTTCGCATCAACGAGAACGCCGTGACGGACGGCGGCTTCACGCGCTTCTACGACAAGGTGCCGCTCAAGTATGCGTCGACGGATGCGGCGGGCTTCAAGGCCGCAGGCGTGCGGGTCGTTCCGCACGCGGTCGTGCGCAAGGGCGCGTACCTCGCGCCGAACGTCGTGCTCATGCCGAGCTACGTGAACGTGGGCGCGCATGTCGCGAGCGGCAGCCTCATCGACACCTGGGCGACGGTCGGCTCCTGCGCGCAGATCGGCCGCAACGTGCACCTGTCGGGCGGCGCCGGCATCGGCGGCGTGCTCGAACCCCTGCAGGCAAGCCCGACCATCATCGAGGACGACTGCTTCATCGGCGCCCGTTCCGAAGTGGTCGAGGGCGTAATCGTCGGCGCGGGATCCGTCATTTCGATGGGCGTCTACCTCGGCCAGAGCACGCGCATCTACGACCGCGCGACCGGCGCGGTGAGCTACGGACGGGTGCCGCCGGGATCGGTCGTCGTTTCCGGGAGCCTGCCGTCCGCGGACGGGAAATACAGCCTCTATTGCGCGGTGATCGTGAAGCGCGTCGATGCCGCGACGCGGGCCAAGACCTCTCTCAACGACCTGCTGCGGCCGGCGGACTAGCCATGGAACATAATGTGAAGTCCGTCAGTCCGCCCGCGAACGAACCCGTTATCGTTCCGCTCGTCACCCCAGCGTCACAAACGCCCGCCAGCATGCTGCGCCGTGAGCCCGACAACAGCCGCCGGCCGATGACCGACGAAACGGTCGTCGAGGATGTGCGCGCGCCCGCGCACTACATCAACCGGGAGCTCAGCTTCCTCGAATTCAATCATCGCGTGCTCGAACAGGCGCGCGATGCCACGGTCCCGCTCCTTGAGCGCGTGCGGTTCCTGGCGATCTCCTGCGCCAATCTCGACGAATTCTTCGAGATCCGGGTAGCGGGCCTCGAGCAACGCCTCGATGCCGGCTCGGTGGCGCCGGGCGCCGACGGCCTCGGCGTGCGCGAACAACTCGCCGCCATTCACGAGCGCGCTACGCGCCTCGTCCGCGAGCAGTACCGCATCCTCAATAACGAGATCCAGCCGGCGCTGAGCGACGCCGGCATCACGATCCTGCAGGGCGCGCGCACGACGCCCGCCCAGCACGAATTCCTGCGCCGCTATTTCAATGACCAGGTGGAGCCCGTCCTGAGCCCGCTCGCGCTCGACCCGGCGCACCCGTTTCCGCGCATCCAGAACAAGAGCCTCAATTTCATCGTACGGCTCTCGGGCACGGATGCGTTCGGCCGGCGCGGCGCGCTCGTCGTGCTGCAGGCGCCCCGCTCGCTCCCGCGCGTCATCGCGGTTCCGGGCGCGACTCCACCGGGTGCGCAGGCGATCTACCTTTCGACCATCATCCAGACATTCGTCGCGGAGCTCTTTCCGGGCCTCAAGGTCGAGGGCTGCTACCAGTTCCGTGTCACGCGTAACAGCGACCTGCTAGTGGAAGAAGAGGAAGCGGAGGACCTGCTGCGCGCCGTGAAGGGCGAGCTCGCCTCGCGCCGCTACGGAGATGAAGTCCGGCTCGAGACCTCCTACGACTGCCCGAAGGACATCGTCGAATTCCTGCTCGAGCAGTTCTCGCTCGCGCCCGAGGACCTGTTCCAGGTCGAAGGGCCGGTGAATCTCAACCGGCTGATGGGACTCTACGATCTCATCGACCGGCCGGACCTCAAGTATCCACCCTTCACACCGGGCATTCCCCAGGCGCTGCGCGGGGTCGATGACATGTTCGCGGCCATCCGCACCCGCGACATCCTGCTGCATCACCCGTTCGAATCGTTCGCGCCCGTGGTCGATTTCCTGAGGCAAGCGGCCTCCGACCCGCAGGTGCTCGCCATCAAGCAGACGCTCTACCGCGCGGGCAACGACTCATCGATCGTCTCCGCGCTCGTCGACGCTGCGCGAGCCGGCAAGGACGTCACGGTGGTCGTGGAACTGCGCGCCCGCTTCGATGAGGCGGCGAATATCGAGGTCGCGACGCAGCTGCAGGCGGCGGGCGCGCACGTCGTCTACGGCGTGGTCGGGTTCAAGACGCATGCAAAGCTACTGATGGTCGTGCGCCGCGAGCACGGCGAGCTGCGCCGCTACTGCCACCTCGGCACCGGCAACTATCACGTGAGCACGGCGCGCGTTTACACGGACTACGGGCTCCTCACGGCGGACCGCGATCTCGGCGAGGACGTACACGACGTCTTCATGCAACTGACGGGACTTGCCCGCACGCCGACCCTGCGCCGTGCCCTGCAATCGCCGTTCACGCTGCACGAAGGCTTGCTCTCGCGCATCGCGCGCGAAGCGGACAACGCACGCGCCGGGCGCGCCGCGCATCTCATTGCGAAGATGAACGCGCTCGTGGAACCGCAGGTGATCGCAGCGCTCTACGATGCGTCCCGGGCCGGCGTGCAGATCGACTTGATCGTGCGCGGCATCTGCGCGCTGCGGCCGGGCGTGCCGGGCGTTTCCGAAACGATCAACGTGCGCTCCATCGTCGGCCGCTTCCTCGAGCACTCGCGCGTCTTCTACTTCCACAACGACGGCAACGAGGAACTGTTCTGCTCGAGCGCGGACTGGATGGAGCGCAATCTCCACCGGCGCGTCGAGGTGTGCTTTCCGATCGACGATGCGGCCCATCGCGCCCGCATCCTCGAGGACCTCGACCGCTACCTCGAAGACAACACGCTGGCGTGGAAGCTCGAGCCGAATGGGGAATTCAAGCGCCTGGCGCCCGGCGCGAACCCGCCGCGCAATGCGCAGAATGAGCTGCTGACACGCGACGCGACGCCTTGAGGCATTCGGCCTTGCCATGGACTTCACGTAACATAAGCGCTCTAAGCGGCTGAGTTTTATCATTTTGCAGCCACGCTCCAGGCGGTCCAGTGCTTCGGTGGCTTGGCAGCGACGGCGCGCAGTTTCTTGCGGCAGCGACGGATTTGCCGGGCGAGTTCCCGGTCGAGCCGAGCGGCGAGCGCCGCCCTTGCCTCGAGGGGCAGCAGGTCCTGAACCAGGAATCGCCGGGCCTCCATGTGATCGTGGGCACTACCCAGCCGATCCTGCAGTTTCTGCAACATCTTCGCGAGTGGGGTCGCACGCCGACGCGCGATCGGCACCAGCGTCTCCGCTTGATAGCGGGTATCGCGAATGCGACGCCGCAGCCGATGCAGCCGTCCGGCTCCGCCGCCGCGCCGTCGCATGCGTCGTTGCAGGTCCCTGAGGCCGCGGCTCAATGCGAGGGTCACCACGTCGCCGGTTCCCTGCGTCAGCCACGCGACCAGCTCGGCATTGCGGGCGAGCGTCCGGATGCGCTCGAGTCTCTGTGTCCAGGCCGATTCGTGCATCCGCGACTTCAGCACCCGGTGTTCGTCGACGCGCGCCTGCTCGATGAGCGACGCGCAATCCCGCTTGAGCGCAATCGGCAGATCGAGCGTCGCACGGATCCGCGGCAGCAGGAGCTGCCGGCGCGCGTCGGCGTCGCGCAAGCGGCCGGTCTCGCGCGTGAGGTTCTTGAGATCGAAGTTGAGTTCGGCGTTGAGGCGCGGATTGAGCTCGCCTTCGAGCGCACGGAGGACGGCGCGCGCCCGGCGCACGTCGATGCGCAGGGCATGCAGATTCTCGGGGCCCGGGTTGCGCCTCACCGCCTCGGCGCTCCGCGCAATGCGCAGGGCCAATCGCTGGATGAGACGGGCGATCGCCGCGCGGGCCGGACTGACCGCGCGCTCGGTGGCAGCGGGCCTCGGCTTGGTGCGACGGCGTTTCATGGCCAATTCAGATCACCCGCAGCCGGAAATCGATCGACTTCAGCAAATCGGCTTCCTGCAGGAGATCGGCCGTGGTCAAGGGGTGCTCGGCGAGCCAGCCGTCCGGAAACTCGAGCGTCAGCGTGCGTCCCTTGGGCACGGCCTTGAGGTCGCAGCGGGCTCCTTCGCGGCCGCGATGCAGGAGCACCGCGATCCTCAGCAGGATGACCAGGTACTCGGCCCGCAGGTGCCAGGGTGAAAGCAGCTCCTCGACGCCCTCGAGGTTCACCTTGCGGCGATGGCCGCGAATGAGCGCTGCCAGCAGCCGTTGCTCTTCGCGCCCGAAGCCCGGGAGATCCGCATTTTCGACGAGATACGCCCCGTGCAGGTGATAACGGGAATGCGACAGGTCGAGGCCGACTTCATGCAACTCCGCCGCCCAGCGCAGCACCAGGTCCGCATGCGGGTCGTCCAGATCCCAGGCTCCCCGCACCTGTGACAGGAGCGTGGCCGCCGCGTCGGCGACCCGCTCGCCCTGCTCCGCGTCGACGTGAAAGCGCCGCGCCAGCGCCCGGACGCTGCGGACGCGCGCGTCCTCGTTGGTGATGCGGCCGATCATGTCGTAGAGGAGGCCTTCGCGCAGCCCCCCTTCCGTCGAGCGCAGCCCCTTGAGGGCGAAGACGTCGATGAGCTCGGCCAGGATCGCGAGGCCGCCGGGCAGCACCGCCAGGCGGTCATCCGAGATACCCGGCAGTTTCAGCCGCTCGAGATCCTCTGCCGCGATCGCCCGATCGATCAGGCTCTCGACCGCCGACAGCGTGGTCGGCGCATCGTTGCCCTCGATTTCCTGCACGAGGTCCGCGATGGCGCGCACGATGCCGGAACTGCCGACGACCTGGTCCCAGCCGAGCTTCAGGAACTTGCTGCGAACGGGCTCGAGCTCGAGCCGCGCCGCGAGGCGCGCCCGCCGGAAGCGCTTGTCGGAGAGCTTGCCATCCGCGAAGCAGCGCACGCCCATGGCGACGCAGCCCATGTCGAGGCTCTCGAGGAGATCGATGTCGCGCCCGGAACCGATGATGAGCTCGGTGCTGCCGCCGCCGATATCGATCACGAGCCGCCGCTTGCCCTCGACCGGCGTGCTCGCCGCAACGCCGACATAGATGAGGCGCGCTTCCTCACTCCCTGAAATGATCTCAATCGGGTGGCCGAGCGCCGCGCGTGCCCGCTCCAGGAATCCCGCCTTGCGGCGCGCCTTGCGCAGCGCATGGGTCGCGACCACCCGCACGTTGTCCGATTCGACGGCGCGCAACCGCTGCCCGAAGCGTTCGAGACAGGCCATCGCACGCGCGACCGCCGGGCCGCTCAGGCGTCCCTGATCATCGACGGCCTCGGCGAGACGCACGGCTTCGCGCAGGCGATCGATGATGGTGAGCTGGCCGTGCGTGAACCGCGCCACGACGAGGTGAAAGCTGTTCGAACCGAGATCGACCGCGGCTAGCAGTTCCGGCGTGCGTCGGGCTTTGTCGGACATCCCACGGAGGGTATCAGTGCGCGGCGCCCGGGGCAGCAGCCACGTGGCGATGACGCACGTCGATGCCGCGCACGATGAAGACCACCTGCTCGGCGACGTTCTTGGCGTGATCGCCGATGCGTTCGAGGGCCTTCAGGGCGAGCACGATATCGAGCACGGCCGGCATCGCGTCCGCCGACTCGAGCATGAGCGTCGTGAGGCGCCGCACGGCAGCCTCGAATTCGGCATCGATATCCTTGTCGCGGCGCCGTACCTGGTCGGCGAGCTCCGCGTTCATCGTATCGAGCGCGACCACGGCATCGCGCAGCATGGCGAGTCCGATTTCAGCCATCTGGCGCACCGGTTGCGCCACCACCTCCGCGGCGCGGCGCGCCTCGGGCACCTGGATCCGCAGGGCGATCTTCGCCACCTTGCGTGCTTCGTCGCCCGCGCGTTCCAGATCGATCGCGGCTCGGGTAATCGCACGCACCAGCCGCAGGTCGACGGCGAGCGGCTGATGCCAGGCGAGCAAGCGCTCGCTGTGTTCGTCGATGACGACGTCGTAGCCGTTCACCTGCGGCTCGCGGGCGAGCACTTGCTCGGCGCGCGCCTTGTCGCCCAGGATGAACGCCTCGCTCGCGCCCGCCACCTGGTCGATCACGAGTCCGCCCATCGCCAGCATCTCGAGCCGCAGCCGGGCGAGGCCCTGCTCCAGGGACTTGGAAGCATGGCCTTCCGGGGCGGGCACCGCTTCCGGGGAATCCTGGGCCACGTCGGTTTCCGTCGTCTCAGCCATAGCGTCCCGTGATGTAGTCTTCCGTCGCCTTCTTGCCGGGGTTGGTGAAGATCTTGCTCGTAGCGTCGACCTCGATCAACTCCCCGAGATACATGAAGGCCGTGTAGTCCGAAACGCGCGCGGCCTGCTGCATGTTGTGCGTCACGATGATCACCGTCACCTGCTCGCGCAGCGTCGTGATCAGCTCCTCGATCTTCGCGGTAGCGATCGGATCGAGAGCCGACGTCGGTTCGTCGAACAGCAGGATCTCCGGGCTCGTTGCCAGTGCGCGCGCGATGCAAAGCCGCTGCTGCTGGCCACCCGAGAGCGCGAGCGCCGATTGGTCGAGGCGATCCTTGGCCTCGTCCCAGAGCGCCGCCGCGCGCAAGGCCTTCTCGGCTTCCTCCTGCAGGAGCGAGCGATTGCGCATGCCGCGCAGGCGCAAGCCGTAGGCGACGTTGTCGAAAATGGTCTTCGGGAACGGATTCGGCTTCTGGAACACCATGCCGATGCGCATGCGCACCTCGATCGGATCGACGTCCGGCCCGATGAGGTTCAACTTGTCCGGGTAGAAGATGATCTCGCCCTGGTAGCGTGCGCCCGGCGTGAGGTCGTGCATGCGGTTGAAGCAGCGCAGGAACGTACTCTTGCCGCAACCGGAGGGCCCGATGAGCGCGGTCACGCGGTGCTCCGGGATCTCGATACTCAGGTTCTTGAGCGCGTGCACCGTGCTGTAGTGAAAGTTGAGCCCCTCCGCGCGCGCCTTGATGGACGGCCGCTGCTCGGCGACGCTGCGGGTGATGCTTTCCGGCGCGATCCCGATGCGCGGCGCGTCGTGGCCCTGCGGCGCATGGGCGGTCAGATCAGCCTGGGTCACAACGGTCTCCATGGGCCCTCGATCACCAGTTGATCTTCTTGCGAAATCGGTAACGGACATAGATCGCGACTCCATTCATCAGGAGCGTCATGGCGAGCAGGATTGCGCCCGCGGCGGCGGCATTGGCCTGGAAAGCCTGGTCGGGTCGCGACACCCAGTTGAACATCTGGATGGGCATGACGGTAAAGGGATCGAGCAGCCACTGGAAACTGACGTACGGGAACCCGCCTTTGAAGGGCGACGTCGGCAGGAACGCGATGAAGGACAGCGCGCCGATCGTGATGATGGGCGCCGTCTCGCCGATGGCCCGCGACAGGCCGAGGATCATGCCGGTCAGGATGCCGCCGGTGGAATACGGCAGCACGTGATCCTTCGTGACTTCCCAGCGCGTCGCGCCGAGACCATAGGCCGCCTCGCGGATGGTCCTCGGCACGGAGCGGATCGCTTCGCGGGTTGCGACGATCACGACCGGCAGGATGAGGAGCGCGAGCGTGAGCCCGGCCGCGAGGATGCTCGAGCCGAGGCCGAACTGGTACACGAACAGGCCCAGCGCGAGCAGGCCGTACACGATCGACGGCACGCCGGCCAGGTTGTTCACGTTGATCTCGATGACCGAGGTGAACCAGTTCTTCGGCGCGTATTCCTCGAGATAGATCGCAGCCATGACGCCGACCGGCACGGCGACGAGCGCCGTCACCAGCATGACGAGCGAGGTGCCGACCCAGGCGGCAAGGATGCCGGCCCGCTCGGCATGGCGCGAGGGATAGTTCGTGAGGAACTCCCAGCTGAAGCGCTCGGAGCCGTCGCTCACGAGCTTCGCGAACAGCACGAAGAGCGTCGCGAGGCACGCGCACATCACCAGCAGGCCCAGGATCACGAACAGCTTGTCGAACACCTTGCGCCGCTCGACATCGCGGCGGATCTGCTCGAGCTGCATTGCCTGCGCGCTCGCGGACATGTTCAGTAGACCTCCCGGAAGCGGCGCGTCAGGAAGAATCCGATCAGGTTGAAGACGAGCGTCATCAGCATGAGCACGAGGCCGGCCGCGAAGATCGCCTGGTAACCGACGCTGCCGTGCGGCAGGTCGCCGAGGCTCACCTGCACGATGAAGGCCGTGATCGTCTCCGCCGGCTGGCGCGGATCGAAGGTGAGATTCGGCTGCATGCCGGCCGCGACGGCAACGACCATGGTTTCACCGACAGCGCGCGAGAGGCCCAGGATGTAGGCGGCCGCGATGCCGGAGAGCGCGCCCGGCACCACGACGCGCAGCGCCGTCTGCAGGCGCGTCGCGCCCATCGCATACGAGCCTTCGCGCATGTAGTTGGGCACGGCGCGCATCGCATCTTCGCTCACCGAGCTCACATACGGCACGATCATGAGACCGATCACGAGACCGGCGGAGAGCATGTTGAATCCCGGTAGGCCCGGCACGAATTTCTGCAGGAAGGGCGTGACCACGAGCAGTGCGAAATAGCCGTAGACGACCGTCGGCACCGCGCCCAGCAATTCGAGAACCGGCTTGATCGACTCCCGCACCTTGTGCGGCGCGAACTCGCTCAGATAAATCGCGATGGTCGTCCCGAGCGGGATGGCGACGAGGATCGCGACGAGCGTCGTCACGAGGGTGCCCGCGACGAGCGGCATGATGCCGAAGTGCGGCTCGGAGAACATCGGCGTCCACAGCCTGTCGGTCAGGAACTCCTTGAGGCTCACATGCTGGAAAAAGGTGCTCGACTCATAGAGCAGGATGCCGACGATCGCGAGCGTCGTGAAAACCGCGACGAGGCCGGCTGCGAGCAAGCCGACTTCAATCAACCGGTCGCGATTCTTGCGGTAGCGCAAGGAACCGAACACCGCACCTGGGGCCCTGGAATTCATTGGTTCGAACCGTTCCCCGCCCTCGCTGGAATTGTTATTGGACTTGCTTCGCAAGCCGGTCGGCTCGCGAACCGCACTCTACGGGAGCAATGCAGATCGCATCAACTTGCAAGGCCCGCGTGCCGCCCCGGCCGGGGGCAGCACGCGGGCCGCGGGTCTCTGCACGCGTCACACGGCTATTTCGTCTCACGGGCCAGGAGGTCTTCAACGCGAATGCCGATTTCCGGCACGCCGCCGAATACGGTCCCGAGCTTCGACTTCTGGAAGTTCGCGAGCGCCATGTCGTAGGCCTTCGCGGGCAGCGGCACGTACTTCACTTCCTGGATGAGCGCCGGGCCTTCCTTGAGATAGAACTCGACGAACTCCCGCACTTCCGGCCGGGACGCGGACGCCTTCTTCACGTAGATGAAGATCGGCCGCGACAGCGGCTGATAGCTGCCGTCGTTGACGCTGGCAGCGCTCGGCAGCACCGGGCCCTTGCCCCCGTCGATCGCCGCAGCGGCCAGCTTGTCCTGGTGCGCAACATAGTAGGCGTAGCCAAAGTAACCGATCGCGTTGACGTTCGACTCGACACCCTGCACCAGCACGTTGTCATCTTCGCTCGCCGTGTAGTCGCCGCGGCTCGCCTTCGCCTTGCCATTCACGGCCTCGGTGAAGTAGTCGAAGGTACCGGAGTCGGAACCCGGGCCGAAGAGCGCGATCGGCTGCGCGGGCCAGTTGCCGTGCACCTGGTTCCAGCGGCTGACGACGCCCTGCGCGGCGGGCTCCCACATCTTCTTGAGGTCCGCGATGGTGAGCGTCTTCGCCCAGCTGTTCTTCGGGTTGATGACGACCGTCAGGGCGTCATAGGCGATCGGCAGCTCGATGTACTCGACGCCTGCCGCCTTGCACGCGGCGATCTCCTCCTTGAGGATCGGACGCGAGGCATCGGAGATATCGGTTTCGCCGCGGCAGAACTTCTTGAAGCCGCCGCCCGTGCCGGCAATGCCGACGGTGACCTTGACCTTGCCACGGTTCTGGATCTGGAATTCCTCGGCGACCGCTTCCGTGATCGGGAACACGGTGCTCGAGCCGTCCACCTTGATGATGCCGCCTTCGGCGGCAAGCGCCGACGCGGGGCTCAGCGCGAACGACACCAGGGCCGCGGCCACGCCCGTTGCATACCATCGTTTCATGACTCGATTCCTCAGTTGGGGGGATTCCAGCGATTGCATGGATCGATGCGCGCCGTTCGCCCGGCGGCCGGCAGTGTCGGCGAGCGAGATGTCAGTTTCGTGACAGCGCCGGGCCGGGCTATGTTGCAGCTTTGAAATCATGGCTAACTCAATGATCCTGTGTCATTTGCCAGTCGCTCAACCGGCACTGCCAAGGGACTCCTTGTCACGCTTCTCGAGCTCCGCGGCGGCGTCCTCGAGAGAGCGGTGCCGCACGTCCTTGCCGAGCACCATGTAGACGACGTATTCGCAGATGTTCTTGGCGTGGTCGCCGATGCGCTCGAAGGCGCGGGCGACCATCATGACGTCGAGTGCGCGGCGGATCGTCCGGGGATCCTCCATCATGAAAGTGATGCACTGCCGCTGCACCGCCTCGAATTCCGAGTCGAGCATCCGGTCCTTGAGCGCGACCGCGATCGCCGCCTGGCCATCGAAGCGCGAGAAGGCGTCGAGCGCGCCGCGCAGCTGCTCCATCGCAAGCCGCGCGAGGTGCTTGAGCTCGCGGTAGCGCTCCGAAGGCCGGTCGATGCCCTGCAGCCGGCTCGCGACGTAGGCCACCTTTTCGCCCTCATCGCCCACGCGCTCGAGATCGGTGATGGTCTTGATCACCGCGACAATCAGCCTCAGGTCCGAGGCGGCGGGGCTGCGGGTCGCCAGGATGCGGCTGCAGTCCTCGTCGATCGCGACCTCGAGCGCATTGATGAGGTGGTCCTGGTGCGCCGCTTTGTCGGCGAGCTGGCTGTCGCCGCTCAGGAGAGCAGCAACCGCATCCTTCAGCTGCTGCTCCACGGTCCCTCCCATCTTGAGCACGCTGTTGCGCAGCTCGCCGAGGTCCTCGTTGAACCGGCTCGAGATGTGATGGGTCAGGTTCGTCGTTTCCATACGTCCGCCTGTCGATGACCTAGAACTTCGCGTTGAAATCGAGCTGCCAGCGGCCGTAGTCGAGCTGCGTACCGACGTCGCGATTGAGCGTGTTCATGAAATACGTCGCGTTGAGGGTCCAGTTCTTGACCGGCGCATAGCCGAGACGGAACACGGCGCCGTCGCCGTCGGTACGGCCGTCCGCGAAGTCCGAGTCGACGAACTGGCCGTAGAGCGCATCCTTCTGCACGCTCTGGTACATCGCACCGAATTCGAAGGTGCGGGCATCGCTCGCCTTGCCGTAGAGAAAGCCCGCCGCATAGGCCGTGTCGAGGCCGTTGTCCGCCCCGCTGTTGTTGGCGTAGTCGGCAAAGAACTGCAGCGGCCGGCCGCCGACCACGGTATTGAATTCGGCGAGTCCCATGATCACGTTGTAGTCAAACACGAGCTGCGCCGTGTTGCCGGCGGCGCAGGGCGCCGTCGTCGAGGTCACGGTGGTATTGCCGTTGCCGGCGTTGCCGAACAGGTCGCAGCGCCCCTGACCGGCGCCGAGGTCGTAGTAGCTCGCGGCGAGCATGAGATTGCTCTTGCTGCCCATCGGAATGCGGGCGCCGAACTGCGCCCCGGCCAGATTCGAATCGGCCCGCGTGCTGCGCTCGGTCAGCCAGAAGTTGTAGGCACTGCCGAACCACATGCCGTGCTCGAAGTTCACGGCGAAACCCTCGGGATTGAGGTCGCCGTCATAGAAAAGGCTATTGCCCGGCCGCACGTACGGATACTTCATCTTGCCGGCCGTGAGCTTCCAGCCCTGGGCGAACTTCCAGTCGAAATAGGCAAGGTCGAGCCCGATCGCCTTGCGTGACTGTTGTCCCGTGAGCGTCTGGTTGGACGAACGCGGGTCATCCGCGCCGCTCGCGATCTGTAGACCGGCCGAGATCGTATCGGTCACCGTCGCATCGAATCCGAAGCGCGCCCGGATGCGGTCGCGGGTTCGCTGCGGGGTGTTTTCCGTCTTGATGCCTTCATTGCGATAGCGCAGGTCGCCCTTCCACTTGATGCGCGTCGCCCAGTCAGCGCCCTTGACCTTGCTGCTGTCGACCGACGTGGTTGCCGCCTGCTGGCGCAGGTCTTTCGTCTGCGCCTTGAGGTAGTCCTGGGTGGCGTCCACGCGCTCGTCGTGGGACTTGAGCTCGGCGTTTTCCTTCTCGAGCACCGCATTGCGTGCCTCGACCTCGCCCACCCTTTGTTCAAGCGCCGACAGGCGCGCCAGAACGTCATCGAGCGACGCCGCCTTGGGTGCCGCCGCGCTCGCCGCGGTCGAGAATGAGACTGCCGCCGCCAGGGCGGCGGCAAGGACTGCCTGTTTCACGCTGCTTCTCCCGTGCTTGGATTCAAAGGAAGCGTGTTCAACGATTGACATACATTCGTCACACGCCGGTTAAAGTGCGCGTTACGATACGGACGCTTTGTTACACATACGTTGCACACGACGGCGGCGACTTGCCGCAACGCCTTGATCCATCTATAAAGCGCGCGAGATGACAGAAGCCGTCGAGCTCACCAAGACCCTGATCGCGCGACCCTCCGTCAGCCCCGCCGATGGCGGCTGCCAGGAAGTGCTCGCGGCGCGCCTCGCCGCCAGCGGATTTCGGATCGAAGCCATGCCGTTCGGCCCTGTGGCAAACCTCTGGGCGCGTCGCGGCACCGCAGGCCCGGTGTTCTGCTTCGCCGGTCACACGGACGTCGTCCCGACGGGACCGCTGGAAGAGTGGCGCGGCGACCCCTTCACGCCGTCGGTCGTCGATGGGCTGCTGTACGGGCGCGGCGCCGCCGACATGAAAAGCGGCCTCGCCGCCATGGTCCTCGCGGCCGAGGACTTCGTCGCCTCCCGGCCTGATCATCTCGGATCGATCGCGTTTCTCATCACGAGCGACGAAGAAGGGCCGTCCGTCGACGGCACGCGGCGCGTCGTCGAGGCGCTCGAGGCGCGCGGTGAAAAAATCGACTGGTGCGTCGTTGGCGAACCGTCGAGTGAGGAGCGCTGCGGCGACACCATCAAGGTGGGCCGCCGCGGGTCTTTGTCCGGACGGCTGACGGTGCACGGCGTGCAGGGCCACGTTGCCTATCCGCAGCTCGCGGACAATCCCGTGCATGCGCTCGCGCCAGCGCTTGCGGAGCTCGCGACGCGCGTGTGGGACAAGGGCGACGAGCACTTTCAGCCGACGTCTTTCCAGGTGTCGAACATCTCGGCCGGCACCGGCGCGCCTAACGTCATTCCCGGGGAACTCAAGGCGCGCTTCAATCTGCGATGGTCCCCAGCACAGACGCTGGAGGAACTCAGGCGGACGGTCGAAGGCATCCTGACCCGGCACCAGGTGAAGTATTCACTCGAATGGTTCGTCTCGGGCCTGCCGTTCTACACGGCGCCTGGAAAGCTGACGCACGCGGTGAGCGCGTCCGTCGAAAGAGTCACGGGGCTGCGCCCGCGGCACACGACGGGCGGCGGGACTTCCGACGGCCGCTTCATAGCGCCGACCGGAGCGCAGGTCGTCGAGTTTGGCCTCGTCAATGCTTCGATTCACAAGGTGAATGAGCACTGCCGGGTGAGCGACATCGAGCTTGCACGACAAGTCCATCGGCAGGTGCTCGAAACGCTCCTGGGTGGTTAGCCAACCGCCCCCCGGACGAGCACGCCTATATATAAGAGTGGCTATCCCCGACGTGAAACCTAACGGCAGCTGAACGACGCGAATCCAGCCACCGCGGGCCCATACGCGGCCGCCCGCTCAAGCCACATCGATGAGACGCGTGTCATCCATGGCCGCGGCCCGCGCCGGTTCGCTGCCGTGCGGCCATTCGAGGATGCGCAGCGCGCCGCGAAAATCCTCGACCAGCATCGAGCAGCTTTCGACCCAGTCGCCGTCGTTGCAATACAGGATGCCGTCGACATCACGCATCATCGGACGGTGGATGTGGCCGCAGACGACGCCATCGACGCCGCGACGGCGGGCCTCGTGTGCGACGGCGTGCTCGAAGCTTTCGATATAGGCCATCGCCGATCGCACCCGGGACTTGAGGAAGGCGGCGAGCGACGCAGGTTTCAAGCCGAGGAGGCGCCGCACGCCGTTGACTGCGGGGTTTGCGGCGAGCAGCCACTCATAGAGTAGATTGCCGAACCAGGCGAGCCACGGGCTGCACTTCACGACGCTGTCGAACTCATCGCCGTGCACGAGCCACAAGCGGCGCCCATCCGCGGCGGTATAGATCATGTCGCGCACGATCTCGACGCCGTTGAAGGTCGCACCGACGTAGGCGCGCAGTTCCTCGTCGTGATTGCCGGGCACGTAGACGACCCTGGTGCCGCCGCTGGCCAGCCGGAAGATCGTGCTCAGAACCTCGTTGTGTTCACGCGGCCAGTAGACCGAGCGGCGCATGCTGGACAGGTCGACGATGTCCCCGAGCAGGAACAGCTGATCGATCCGCGCCCGCGAAAGGAATTCGAGCAGCGGTTGCGCGGCGCAACCGCGAAAACCGAGATGCACGTCGGAAATGAAGACGGACCGCAGGTGCACGAGTGGTTCGGTGCGAGTGGCCGGCATGGATTGCTCCGTTGGCACGCCGCCAGCATCGCCGGTCCGTATGACGGTTTGTTGAAAATAAGGGAGAGTTTTGTTGTTATTTTTCCGACCGCTAGCGCACTTTCTTGATAAGAACTTTGCCTATCGGCGGGCAGCCCGCAGATTGAAAAAGAGTCCCCAGGCCGCGAGTGCCGCGCACGCGATCAGGACCCAGGCCGGCATCGCGAGGCCGAGGAAAGTCCAGTTGATCTTGGCGCACTCGCCGTCACCGCGCAGCACGGTCTCGATCACGTTCCTGAGCGGCAGCACCTGAATGAGCTGCTCGAGCGGCGCTCCGCAGGCCGGCACCTTGTCCGCCGGCAGGCTCTGAATCCAGAGGTGTCGCCAGGCTACGGCGACGCCGGCTGCCGCCGTGAGCACGAGGAGCGTCGCGTAGATGCGGCTGCCGATCCGACCGGCATCGTGCAGGGCTGCGATTAGAAACACGAGGCCGAGAGCCATGACCGCGAGGCGCTGGAAAATGCAGAGCGGGCAGGGGTCGAGATTGAGCCCGTGCTCGGCATAGAGCGCGTACGCCATGAGCGCGGCGCACGCGGCAAATCCGAGGAGATTCGCGACTCTCTTCGCCATGGGGTTTCGGGCAGCGGGCCTAGCGTTGGCGGGCGGCGAGGTCGCGTTCGATGTCGTCGAGCTCGGTGTGGCGCACGTCCTTGCCGTGCACCATGTAGATCACGTATTCGCAAAGGTTCTTCGCGTGGTCGCCGATGCGTTCGAGCGCACGCACCACCCACATGACGTCGAGCGCCCGGCGAATCTGCCGCGGGTCTTCCATCATGAAGGTGATGCACTGGCGCTGGATCGACTCGTATTCCTCGTCGATCGTCTGGTCTTCGCGGGCTACCCGCAGCGCCGCCTGGGGGTCCATGCGCGCGAACGCATCGAGGGCGTCATGCACCATGCGGGCGACCTGCCGGCCGAGGTGCTTCACTTCGCGGTAGCTGTCCGCCGGGCGCTCCATGGCGGCGAGGCGCGAGGCGATGTACCCGATCTTCTCGCTCTCATCGCCGATGCGTTCGAGGTCGGTGATGGTCTTGATGATCGTCACGATCACCCGGAGGTCGCCGGCCGTCGGCGCGCGCGTCGCGAGGATGCGGCTGCATTCCTCGTCGATGGCGATCTCCATTTCGTTGACCTTCTGGTCATCGACCACGACTTCCTGGCCGAGGGCGCTGTTGCCGTCCACGAGCGCCGTGACGGCTTTCTGCATCTGGTCCTGCACGAAACCGCCCATGGCGAGCACCTTGGCGCGAACGCTCTCGAGGTCCTCATTGAAGCGGCGTGAAATGTGGTGCGAAAGGTCCGAGGTTTCCATGGTGGTTCAATCTAGCACAGGGAAATCGTTCGCCGCAGCTTAGCTCACGGCACGGCGCGCTTCGGCGATCACTCGGCTCGCGGGAAAATGGCAGGTGAACGTGCTCCCCTGCCCCTCTTCGCTCACGACTTCGAGCTCCGCGTCGTGCCGCTGCAGGGCGTGCTTGACGATCGAGAGTCCCAGGCCCGAACCGCCAGTCGCCCGCGAGCGCCCGGCGTCGACCCGGTAGAACCGCTCCGTAATTCGCGGAATGTGTTCGGGGGCAATACCGATACCGGTATCGCTTACCGACACGTGGCCACCGCGCTCGTCCGACCACCAGCGGATGTCGATGCGTCCATCCTCGGGCGTATAGCGCACCGCATTCTGGATGAGATTCGAAAACGCCGATTCGAGCTCCGCCTCCGTTCCTCGTACTTGTGCCTGCGACTCGAGGCTCAGGTTGATTTCGCGGCTCCTCGGTCCCGCGGCCATCGCATCCTTGCGCAGGAGAGCCAGCAGCCCGCCGACGTCGACCGGTTCGTCACCGGCGGTGGCGCCAGCCGCTTCGAGCCGCGACAATTCCAGCAGGTCCCGGAGGATCGCATTCATGCGTTCCGCTTGCCGCCGCATCTCGGCGAGCGGCGGCCGCCAGCCGGCCTCGAGCGCGGAATCATCCGCGAGCGTCTCGAGGTAACCCATGATGACCGTGAGCGGCGTGCGCAATTCGTGCGACGCGTTGGCAACGAAGTCCTTGCGCATCGCTTCGATCTGCGTCTGGCGGGTGATGTCGCGCGCGAACAGGATCTGACCGCCCTCGCCGTACGGAATGAGGTGGAGCGCGAGGATCGCACCGCCGTTCGGGTGAACCGACACGACGACGGGCGAGGCGAAATCGCCGGTATCGAGGTAGCGGACGAATTCCGGCGCGCGGATCAGGTTGTCGATCCTGAGTCCGATGTCGTGCTTCGGCTTCAGATCGAGGAGCTGGCGCGCACGGCGATTGAACCACTGGATCTCGCGGTCCGGCGTCAACATCACGACGCCGTCGGGCATCGCCGCCGCCGAGCGTCGCAGCTCCCGGAACACGCGGATGAAGCGCTGCTTGTGATAGCGCTTGCGGCGGTCGAGACGCACGATCTGGGCGATGGTGTCGCCCCAGACGCCGCCGACATTGGGCGGATCGAATTCGCCCCGGCGCGCAAGCCAGCGGTTCAGCCGGTAGAGATTGACGAGCTGGTAGGCGAGGTAGCTGCCGAAGACGCCGACGAGCCACCACTCGGTGCCGCCGAAGATCCAGCCGCAGAAAAGCGCGAGCGCGAGCACGACGACGAGCCGCGCGATGACATAAGACCAGGCGGAATTCATGATTCGCACCTCGCGCCCATTGTATCAGGCGCA
Organism: Steroidobacteraceae bacterium; assembly: GCA_035644395.1. Classification (GTDB taxonomy): domain Bacteria; phylum Pseudomonadota; class Gammaproteobacteria; order Steroidobacterales; family Steroidobacteraceae; genus JBGPLJ01. Next base: position 58,776 of record DASQOR010000008.1, on the reverse strand, counting down.
GCGGTGCGCTCAGGCGACACGGGTCGAGAAGCGGTAGCCGGATCCACGCACGGTCTGCACGAAGCGATCGTAACCGAAATCCTCGAGCGCCTTGCGCAGGCGCCGGATATGCACGTCGATCGTGCGCTCCTCGACATAGACATTGCCGCCCCACACCCGGTCGAGGAGCTGCGTGCGGGTGAAAACGCGGTCCGGATGCGTCACGAAGAACTGCAGCAGCCGGTACTCGGTCGGGCCGAGACTGACGGTCCGCTCATCGACCGACACCCGATGGCTCGCCTGGTCGATCACGAGTCCATCGACCGCAAGCGTATCGCCGGACGCGCCGGCCGGGCCACGCCGCAGGACCGCGTGAATGCGGGCCACCAGTTCGCGCGCCGAAAAGGGCTTCGTCACGTAGTCGTCCGCGCCGCTGTCGAGCCCCGTGACCTTGTCCTGCTCGAGCGCGCGGGCCGTCAGCATGATGACCGGGATCTCGCGCGTTTCCTTGTCGCGCTTGATGAGCCGGGTGAGCTCGAGGCCGCTCATGTCCGGCAGCATCCAGTCGATGAGCATGAGATCCGGCCGGCGATCCGCGACCCTGGCGCGTGCGGCGCGGCTGTCCTCGGCTTCGAGGACCTCGAAACCGGCACGGCGCAGGCCGAACGCGACCATGTCGCGAATCGGTTGCTCGTCCTCAACGATGAGTATGGTGCGGGTAGCCATGCCGTGACAGATTTGTGACCGGCCCATTACAAACGGATTCGATGACAGCCGTATGAAAATCAGGGAACACTGACCACCTTGTCGCGCAGGTACACGGGCACCGCCCGTTCGGGATCGCGGGCGCGGCCCGCGGCGAATTCGCGCATGCCGATCCGGGTCATTTCGTGCGCGCGCGGCAGGAGTCTCGCATCGACCGCCGCCGTGTCGATGCCGAGGCGTGCCGCGAGCCCGGGAAATGCGCCAAAGCCCGTACCCACGCCGATCCAGCGCAAGCGGGCCGATCCGGCCTCTCCCAGCATGACCGCGCCCGGCGCCGTCACGCGCTCATCGCCAAGCGCCTCGATCGACGATGGGGCTGTCCGCCGAAACCCACCCCAATAGACCTCCGCCATCCGGGCATCGATGCACGCCAGCGCGGCGTCCGCGGGCGATTGCGCGAGGCCGCGCTCCGCGAGCGCGGCGAGCGATGACACGGGGATGACCGGCAGTCCCGCGCCGAAGGCGAGACCCTGGGCGACCGCCGCCGCAATGCGCACGCCGGTGAACGCGCCGGGCCCGCGGCCGAACGCGATCGCATCGAGTGCGGTCAGCGCAACGCCCGCCTCGGCCAGGATTTCATCGATCATCGGCAGGATGCGCTCGGCATGGCCGCGGCCCGGCTCTTCATAGCGCGCCAGCACGGTTGCGCCGATGGCAAGCGCGGCCGAGCAGGCTTCCGTGGCGGTGTCGATGGCGAGGATTTTCATCGCGGCCATTCTCTCATGGCCGGCCCGTCAAACCGCGCGGGCGACCGATTGCGCGAGGCGTTCCCGCAGGAATGCGGCGGCCTCGGCCGCCGTGCGCACGATCGGCATCGGCGGCAGGCTCGCGAGCAGCACCCGCCCGTAGGACTTCGCCGTGACCCGCGGATCGCAGATCGCGATCACGCCAAAGTCCGAAGCATCGCGGATCAGCCGCCCGGCGCCCTGCTTGAGCGCGAGCGCCGCCTGCGGCAGCTGGTGCTCGACGAACGGATTGCCGCCGCGGCGCCGGATTCCCTCGATGCGGGCCTTGAGCACGGGGTCATCCGGGGAAGCGAACGGCAGCTTGTCGATGACGACGACGCAGAGCGCGTCGCCCTTGACGTCCACGCCTTCCCAGAAACTCGAGGTGCCGAGCAGTACCGCATTGCCGAGTTCGCGGAAGCGGCGCAGCAGCACTTCGCGTGGCGCCTCGCCCTGGACAAGCAATGGATAGCGCTGGCGCCCGGCATGGGCACGCAACAGCCGCGCGGCCTCCGCGAGCGCCCGATGGCTGGTGAACAGCAGAAACGCGCGTCCGCCCGCCGCTTCGACCAACGGCCAGGCGGCTTCGACCACCCGGGCGGGATGTTCAGGATCGTTGGGATCGCCATCGATTGCGGGCAGGTAGAGCCGCGCCTGGCGCTCGAAGTCGAAGGGACTCGGGATCTGCACCGTGCGCGCGTCGTCGAGGCCGAGCCGCCGCGTGAAGTGCTGGAAGTCCTCGCCGACCGCAAGCGTCGCCGAGGTGAAGATCCAGGCCGTCGGTCGCGCCTTGATGAGCTCGCGCATGCGGCCGGCCACTTCGAAGGGCGTGAAGACGAGCGCGAAGCCGCGCGTGTGCACATCGACCCAGCGCAAGCCGCTTTCGGCATCCAGGGCGAGGAATTGCCCGAGATGCTCTGCGATTTCCGACGCGCGCCGTGCGCTGTTGCCGATGCCGGCACCGCCCCCGAGCGCTTCGAGAGCCCGCGCGGCATTCTCGAGATCGACGGCGAGGTCGGTGAGCCGCTCGATCGCCGCATCGTCGACCCCGGCCCAATCGAGGCGCGCCGGCCGGCCAAGATTGCGCGCGATGGCCACGACGCTCGCTTCGAGTCCCTTCAGGAGAGCCGCCAGGTCATCGCCCACCGGGCCCTGCGCCGCCCCTTCCGCGAGCGCATCGCGTGCGAGCTGCACGATCGACCGCGAACCGACGGTGAGACCGAAGAACTGCCCGGCGATGTCGGGAATCTGGTGCGCCTCGTCGATGATGAGCGCATCGGTCCCCGGCAGCAGGTCGCCGAAGCCCTCCTCCTTCAAGGCGAGATCGGCGAGCAGCAGGTGATGATTCACGATGACGATGTCCGCGGCCTGCGCTTCGCGGCGCGCGGCGATGAGGTGACAGCGGCTGAATTCCGCGCATTCGCCGCCGAGGCAGTTCTCGCGCGTCGAGGTGACGAGCGGCCACACCGGATCCTGGTCCGCGAGGTTCGGTACCTCGCTCAGCTCCCCGCTGCGGGTCGCCCGCGACCAGAGCCGCACCCGCTCGAGCGAACTGCGTGCTTCGCGCGAAAGGTCGAGCGTCCTGCCCTGGGTCGCAAGCTTCAGGCGATGCAGGCAGAGATAATTGCTGCGGCCCTTGAGCACCGCCACCTTGACCGGACGCCCGAGCGCCTGGGCCACGGCGGGCAGGTCCCGGTGAAACAGCTGGTCCTGGAGCGTCCGGGTACCGGTCGAGATGATGACGTGCCGGCCGGAGAGGAGCGCGGGCACGAGATAGGCGTAGGTCTTGCCGGTGCCCGTGCCGGCCTCGACGACCAGGGTGCCGAGGCCCGCGAGCGCCCCAGCCACCCAATGGGCCATGTCCTGCTGCGGCCGGCGCGCGGCGAAGCCCGGAATGCGCTCCGCAAGCGGGCCGTCACTTCCGAGCATGTCGCGGTAGTCGGATGTGCTGCTAGCGGCCGGTGAGGGAGCGGAATTCAGAGCCCAGATCCTTGAACGTGTCCTGGTCGGCTTTGATCCGCAGTTTAATGAAAGGACCCTGATCGGTGTAGCGCGCGGCGGAGAAATCGCGGTCGGCAAATCCGGCGAAATTGTAGCCAAATGAGACCCAGATGTTCTTCGCGAAGGTCACGCCGAGGTCGATGCCCATCGAATACTCCGCCACGGCCGCATCCCAGGAGTGCAGGACCGTGCCGTGCAGGCCGATGTCGTAGCGGCGGTTGAGGTCGCGGCGCAGGTCGAGGCCCACGAGATCGCTGTAGCCGTCGTAGGCGACGTCATCGAAGGTCGAGCGCGCGTAGCGCGAGCCGTACTGCACCCCGAACTGCGTGCGGCTGTCGAACTGCCAGTTGGCATTCAGATTGTTGACGACGCGCCGGCTATCGCTCTTGCCAAGGTCCGCGGTCTGCCCGTCGTAGATCAGGTCGAGCCGGTCGAGCAGCATCCAGCGTTTGCCGACCGGCCGGTAGGCCCAGCCGAAACGGATGTCGCTCGTCACGGAGTCGGTGCCCACCGTGAGGTCGCTGTCGGTAATGAAGGCCGTCATGCTGAGCGCATGGCCCGCGACCGGCTCGCGATAGAGGCCACCGGCGTAGGTGATGCGCTGCTCGAGATCGGAATTGCGGTATTCCAGGCGGTTGGTGAAGGTCCAGTCGGTCTTGCGGTAGAGCACGCCGAGGTAGGTCGCAAAGAAGTCGTCGTTGAGCGAACCCGAGGCGAGCGGCGCGTTGGGATTCAGCGGGATGGTGCGATCGTCGCGGATGGTGTTCGACTGGTCGATGCCGACATCAAGTGCCCAGTGCTTGTTCACCTGCCAACCCTGGGTGAGCCCCGCCGACGCAAAGGTGCGCGGCCCGTACTCGGTGGTTTCCTGCGTGACACTCGAGCGCAGCTGCGCTCGGTTCCACGGCGTCGCGCGGACGCCGAAGCGCGTCATGTCGCTTTCGATATGGGCGCCGTCGGCGTGCTCATATTCGGCGAATAGCGTCGCGTCCGGCTTCAGGTGGTAATCGACGCCGACGGTCGAGCGTTGCGGATAGTCGATGCTCGAGTCATTGCCGTTCAGGGTCACGTCCGTCGCGCCGCGCAGCGTGAAACGCCCACCGAGCACGTCGACGCTGCCCGTGGCGAAGCCTGCGTCGGAGCGCTGATCCTCGCCGCCGACGTTGTCGTCCGCGACGTGGCGGACACCGACTCCAAGGGTTGCCGTCGGCGTCTGATAGCGCACTTCGCCCTCGGCAGCCGTGCGATCCGCGCCGCTCTCGAGCTGCTCCTGCCGGAACGCCTCCGCCGTCACGCCCCAGCGATCCGTGAAGCGGTAGAGCCCGTCGACGCCCGCCTTGCGCGTGCCCGCCTCGCTCCCCGCCTGCTGGCCGATACCGAAGCCGACGTCTTGCTGCCGCGCATAGGCATGCGCTTCCAGGCGATCCGAGACGTGCTTGAGGTCGACGAGATAGGCGTCGGCCTGGTCCGTCCGCGCCGGGTCGTCGGATTCGCTGCGCGCGATTTCCGCCCGCAGCTCCGTGCCGCGGCCGGGCGTCCAGCGCAGATCCGCGCCGCCGACCTTGCCATCGCCCTGCGGGGCGCCTTCCGAAACGAAGCTCGTACCGAGCTCGACCTTGCCTTGCGCGAACTTGACGGCGGCGCGGCCGCCCGCCGTCGTCTGCTCGGATGACGTCGACCGGGTTTCGTACTCCGCTACGATGAAGATCGGATTGAACTCATTATCGCGGCTCGGCACGGGCTCCTTGAAGTAGACCGTGCCGAGTTCGTAGTCGATGGTGTAGTCGAGGAAGCGCGCGAGCGGCCGGGTGTCGAGAATGCGCTCGCTGTGGAAGCGGTCACGCACCTCGATGCGCAGCTTGTCGCTGCCGATGACGATCGGGCGTGCGGTCAGATGATAGAGGCCCGCCGTGCCGTCGCCCTGCAGGTCGTCGCGCACATAGGTCTGATCGGTACGCGCCGCGAACGCTACGACCGCGACATGCTCGCTCCCGTACTCGGTCCTGAGCCCGTTCATGCTGCGGCTGTAGCGCGTGAGCTCGGTGACGTTGAGGCCCGTGTCGTAGTCGCCGAACAAGGCGACGAACTGGTTGCGCTCGAGCTTGACGTAGAGCTTGCGCTGGCTCGCCGCCTCGAAGCGCTGCTCGCTGCCGTCGCCGTAGATCGTGTAGTACTGGTCGGGCTGGATGGTGCCGGCCAGGCGCTCGCGCGCGGCCTCCGTGTCGCGATCACTGTCGTAGGCGAGCGTCAGCAGGTAATCGCCCTTGATGCGGCCCTTCGCAAAGAACGCGACCCGGCCCTGATCATCGAAGCCTTCCTCGTGGCCGGCGTCGGTGGCCGCCTGCATGTTTTCGCTGATCGTGTGGTACGCACCGCTCCCCTCGGCGAGGCCGACCATGACCCAATCGCGCGCGGCCGGTTTGAGCCACGCACGGATCTCCTGCGTCTGCCGTTCGTTGTAGCGAAGGCTCAACACGACGGTACCGGTCTCGGAGGTCGGCTCGAGCTCGATCTCGGCAATGCCGTCGTCGCCCACCGTGTAGGTCGGCTCGCGATTGCCGACGGCGACCAGCTGGTTGTCGTTCAGCGTCTCGACTTCCCACCACGAACGGTGCGGCGCCGAGACATTGAAGACGCCGAGCGTACCGCGGCGCGCCGGATGACCCGCGCTGTCGAAGAGTCGCAAGGTGATCACCGGCCGCGTGCGCCCGTCGGCGATGAGCCTGGACTCCGCCGTCAGCAGCTCCGCGCGCACCGGCCCGCCCGAGTAGTGGACGTCGCGCTCAAGCCGCTCGACTTCCTGTCCCTGGCCGTCGACCACGACCGCCGTCAGGCGATTGTCGCCCTCGGCGAGCGCTACGCCGCGCCAGGCGCTGACCGCGAAAGTCTTTTCGGGATTCGGTGTCGCGCCGTCGAAGGTGACGTCGTTGACGCGCACGCCGTTCACGAGGAGCTGCACCTTCTGGTCGTAGCGATGCTCGATGGCGACCTTGAGGCTCGGCACCGGCGGATTGAAGTCCCGGACCGGCGCGATCCAGGCGATGCTCGGCGTCACGATCACTGCGGGCGTGGCCGATGGCGGCGCCGGTGTTGCAGCGGCCGCGTCCGACGTCGCACTGGACTCGCGGCCGGGCAAGCGGCCATAGATGATGATGCCCCGGGTCGCGACGGTCGCCGGCGAGCTTTCGCCCTGCACGACCGTCAAGGTGCCATCCGACACGGGCCGCATGCCCGTGATGCTGACCTCGACGCGCCGGTTCTTCGCGAGGCTCGCCGCGTCCGTGCCGCCCTCGACCGGCTCATCGGACCCGCGGCCGAGAATCTCGAACTGGCCGCTGCCGAGGCCGAGCTTCTCGCGGAAATAGTCGGCGACCGTGCGTGCGCGGGCGAGCGACAGCTCGCTGTTGTCGGCATACAAGCCGCGGCTGCGCGTCGAAATCGGCGTGCTGTCCGTATGCCCGACCGCGCGAATACGGATGTCGTTGACCCCGCGCCAGTCGCGGGCGATGCGATCGAGTTCCTGGCGATCGGCCGCCGTGAGGTCCGTCCCGAGCACATCGAAACGCGGCACGAAGGTGTAATGCGCCGATTGCTGGACCGCCGCGCCGCGCTCGAGGCGATTCTCGACGCTCTCGGTCTTCTGATTGCTCGCGGTCGGCGTGTCGAAGATCGCGACGGCCTTGAGCGCGAGCGCGCCGCGCGCGGCAACGCCCGGCTCCAGCTCGAAGTGCAGCTCACTGCTCCAGGGCGCAGGGGCTTCACCGAGATTGAAGCTCAGCACCGAGTCATTGCCGGCGGGCTCGTCGATCGCCGCGCCGCCAAGCTGGGCGCTGCCCCGCCGGTAACTGACGCCGGTGGGCAGCATCACGAGCACGCGCAGCTTGCCCACGTTGATGCCGGTCACGTCGATCGGCAGCGCGACGCCGAGCCGCTTGCCGTCCGCATCGACCGTGCTGCGCAAGCGCAGCGTGACCGCACCCGTTGGCGGCGGGCGGCGCGTCAGGGTGAAGTCGGCGCGCCACAACGCTCCGCCGCGAAGATCGACGAACTGCGAATACGGACGTCCTGCAAAGCGCGCACGCCCGTCGCATTCAGCTGCCTGCATGGCCGGAGGGATCGTCTCCGTGTCCATCTGCACGACGTGCGAACCCGGCAGCACGCCTTCGAAGTGATATTTGCCTTCCTTGTCGGTCACGGCGTAGCGGCCGTCCTCGAGATACACGCGCACGCCTTCGACGCCCGGCGCGCCGGCGACGTCGATCGGGCAATCACCCTCGACGACGCGACCCGTGATGATCGCCGCGCTGTGCAGGAGCTCATCGCGCACCCGGATGGTTGCGCTCGCCTTGTTCGAAGCCACATTGCCGGAACCGACCGCCTGGACTTCGTTGGTGAGCTCCTTGGCGTGCACGGCGCTCGTGAGCTCGACGACGTAGCGGATCGTCAGGCGCTCGGTGGGCGCCAGGTTTCCGGTGACGAACGTCAGTCTGCGGCCCGTCGAATCGACCGCGGGATCGGCTGCCGGCGCATCGTTGATACGGGTCGAGCCGCGAACATAGCGCGCACCAACCGGCAGCGTGTCGACCGTGGTGACTTCGGGGAACGCGCCGTTCGCGCCCGAGTTCTCGATCGACACGTTGTACTGGATGAAATCGCCGACCGCCGCGACGGCAGTGGGCGTCGTTTTGTCGACGACGAGCGCGGTGCCGGTCGGGTCGAGCGGCACGTCGATGTTCGCGGCCGGCGGCGAGCCCACCCGATAGGCGTTGCCGAAGGACCCGGCGTTCAGCGTGAACGGAGCGCCGGCGAGCGTCTGCAGCTGGGAAATGCTGACAGCCGACGGAAAGGCGAAAGTCGCCGGCGCATCGACGATGAGGCGGTACATCCCTGCGGTCGGCACGACCGGGAAGCGGAACGCGCCGGGCGCGAAGCTATAGAGCGTGCCGCCCGAGTCGGTCGCCTGGCCGCCCGCAACGACTTGCGAGGGAAAGAGGCTGACGCCGTCATCGCCATAGACCGTCACCGGCTGTCCGGTGGTCGCATCGACAATGCGCACTCGGGCGCCGTTGATCGCGACGCCCGACTGCGAACTGAAGACGAGGCCGATCGGGTCGAGGGCCGCAGTGTCCTCGACGGTGTCGGTGGCATCGAGCGGATCGACATAGTCGGTCGTGACGTCGCTCGCGCGCACGACCTGAAGCACACAATCCCCCGCGACGGCCGTACCCACGGCCGACGGCACGTAGCCGACGAATTCGCCGGTGTTCGGGCCGGTCTCCGTGACCCTCAACACTTCGCTGTCACCGGTCGCCGTCGAATGCACGCGGATGTCGATTACATCGAGCGCGCCGGCGTCGCGGTTGCGGTCATGATCCGTCACACGGATGAAGAACGGCTCGCCGCCGTGATACATGCCGGTCGCCGTGAGCGGCACGGCCTGTGTCGGATCGAGAGTCTGCCCGCCGATCAGGACTGGATTGGCGAGCCGCTGAGAGACGCCAGCCCCGATGCACGCTGTCGGTCCGCTGGTCGACGGCACTGCGGATCCGGAAGCCGTCGTGCGCATGAACTGGATGGCGGCCCGCGATCGCAACGGCGCGACCATCGTCGCCACCTCGTTGCTGCGCAGATCGCTCGTGAGACCGGGCGCCCGGTCGAAGTGCAATAGCGCGTCATTGCGGATGACCGTGCCGGGCGGCGTCACCGCCTGGGCATGGACGGTCGATGTCAGGAGTCCGGCGAAGAGCAGACAGAGAGCTGAAATCGCCACCCGCAGAAATGCCGAAGAGGCGGCGGGGATCTTGCAATCCCCGCCGCCCCGGCTTTCCGGAGTAACGATCTCAGGCTCCTGCCACCGACGCAGCGCGCGACGCAACGTAAACACGTTTCGCCAAGCGCCCGGCAGCCGCAGGGCCGCGGCTCGCGGACTCATGAACTTGAGCGGAAGTCCGTTTCCGCTAGTTGATGGTCACGCGGAAGCGGATCACCGCCGCCTGCGCCGCGCCGCCGTTCGCGACCGTGATGCCCGCGGTCGGATTGACCGTGAGCGTCTGGCCCGCACGGCTGCAGCCGTCAGCGTTGGTGTCAGCCCCCAACTCAGCCTTGCAGAAGGTCGCAGGACCGCCCGCTACCACGATCTGCACGTCCGAAGCACCGGCGTTGTAACCGCCGGTCGAGAACGTGAGGTTCGCGTCGAGCGCATCCTGGATCTGCACGCTGGTCGCCGGCACTGCACCGCTGTTGGTGATCGTGACGACGTACTCCATCACCGAGCCCGGCACGGCCAACCGGTTGGCACCGGCACCGTTGAACGGATCGCTGATGATGGTCGAGGTCTTCTGGATGGTGAGCGCGGCCGACTGCACCGCGTACTGGTCATCCGCCGTCTCGATGCCATCGAGGCCGTTGTCACCGAACAGCACGTCGACCGCGGCGGGATTGTCCACCGCGCTCGGCGTCTCGAGGGTCGCGCCGTTCGTGCCCGCAACCGCCGCCTGCCCGCGCAAGCGCACGTTCGAGTACGAATTGTTGGCCGTGCCGATCGGCGTATTCGCCACGATGAACACCGTGGCGCTCGTATCGATCGCGAGCGTGTTGATGTTGATCGCAGTATCGAACGCTGCGTCATAGACGCCCGCCGTACCACCCGCGCCCGGATTGTCGACGAAGACGCGCAGGGCCGTCATGTCGAAATTGTCCGTATGCGTGAACAGCACGGTGCCCGCAAGGTTCGACGCGCTGAGCGCGAAGCCTTCCGCCGCATTCGTGTTGTTGGTGACGGTGAACGCGGTGACACGGTCGTTCTGCCCAGGGCTCACGTTGGTCGCGTTGCCGCTGACCTCCGCGACCGTGAACAGCACGCGCCGGTCGACCAGGAACGCCGTGCTGGCTCCGTTGCCGACGCCCGCATTCGAGTTGCCCGCCGGCGAACTCTCGATGGGTGTCTGCGCGGTGCCGCCGACGCTGTAATTCACGGTCGCACGATTGTTGACCGTGGTGCCCGCGGCGGTGCCCGTTGCATGGGCGCTGCCGAAGGCGATCAAACCGAAGAGCGCCGCGCATGCTTGCACGATGGCCTTCGGGCTTATCTTCCAACGAACCGAGATCATTTCGGTACTCCTTAAGGGACTGACGACAAAAACCTGAAACTTCCTCCGGATTCGCAAGGCTCCTCATCGCGACAACGCCGCCGGGTCCTTGCGTACCCGGCGGCGCCGATTCCCTCGTGGGAAAACTCTGAATCTGTGACTTGGCTGCTGCGTTACTCCAGCACTGCGCGAAACCGCGCATAGCCCTCCGCACCCGCGGCAAGCGCGTGGCGCATGACCCAGCGGATGCTCGTGTACTCGTTCGCGCGCGCCGCGCGCTCCGTGCCGTCCGCGTCCTTCTTGCGCAGCGTCTCCGGCTTGCCGAAGTGGTAGCCACCGTCCACCGAGAACGAGACGTCGGTATTCGGCCCGATCGCCGAATCGGCGACGTACACCATGTGCTCGGGCACCGGGTTGTCGACGGAAACGTTGTCGGCCGGCTTGTCGCAGCGGTTACGGAACTTCACCGTGTAGATGACGGTGTCGCCTGGCACGACCTTGGTCGCCGGCACGAGCTTCACGCTCTGCTTGCCGGCGGCGTCGCTCGTCAGCTGCTCCATCTCCGCGACGTTCTGCACGACGATGCAGCCGGGATCGGCCGCCGGTGCCTCGCCGGCCACGAGCGTGAGCGCGGATGCCAGAAACCACCCCTTCACAATTTTCATGTTCGCTACTCCTGTCGGTGCTATCGATCAGTTGATCCGATCAGTTGATCGTCACTTGAAACACGATGGTCTGATTGCCCGCGGCCGCCGCGAGGCTGCCGAGGCGTACGCGAATCGCGGGACTCGCGCCCGCAATGAATTCGCCGGCGTCCGCGTCCGCGGCGTCGCTCAGGGCGACGGCGTTCAGGCGCAGGCTGCCGGCGACGAATGTGGTGTTGGCGGGAATCGGATCGTCGAGCACGGCGTTCGCCGCCGTGCCCGTACCGGTCGCCGCGACGACGATCTGGTACGTGATGCGGGCGCCCGGTACGGGCTCGCTGCCGCCGAACGGGTCCTGCACGGTCGCCGATTTCACGTTGCTCAGGCTCACGTCGGACACGACGTAAACGCCGACGGCATTCGCGACCCCGCCGGAGACGCCGACCACCGCGTTCACGCCCGTCTTGCCGAGGCCCGCGAAGATCGCTCCGGGCGGACCGGCACCCGTCTTCGAGGTCGCCGTGAGGCGGGTGCGGCCGATCGCGCCGTTCACGAGGCCGGTCGGAATGTCGTTGGCGACGATGACCGTCACGAACGCATCGGCCACGAGCAGCGGATCGTTACTGCCTGCCACATACGGCGTGTCCGCGGCGGACAGGTCGCCGCTCGCATCGGTGTCGAAGTAGATCGCCGGAATCGACGGGATCGGGTCGAAGTCATCGCCCGCGATCGCACTCGTCATCGCAAGGCTGAACACCTCGTCGCCGTTGCCGATGTTGGTCACCCGCAGCAGGAGCCCGCGGCGCGTGTCTCCGCCCTGGACCGGCAGCGGGGGACTCTGGAGGGTCACGACGACGTCGAGCCGTTCATCGACGGTGATCGTGTTGGTGTTCGACGGCGTCGTCACCTGCGAACCGCCGACGGTGTAGGTGACCTGGGCCGTATTCGGAATGATCGTGCCTGCGGGCGTGCCGGCCGCGAAGGCCGGCCGGGCCACAAGCAGGACGAGGCAGCTCGCCAGGGCGAGTTGCAAACGTGTCATTACGTCGTCTCCGTTCGGTACGCCGCACTTCATGCGCGGCCCCGGTTGCAGTCGTGAAATCCCGGGTGACAACCCGGGCTCCCGCAGGACGTCCGCGACCAGGGGAAATCGCGGATGCGGGCGCGTGCCCATGCACGAGCGCATTAGATCAAGTGAGTGCCAGTCCGCGCGTTGCGCCAGCTCAAGAACTGCACGTTGACCATAATGCCGTCGCGATAATAGGCTGAATCGCCTGGGGTTCTTGTGACTGCAATCACAGCGGGCCGCCGCCCCGAGCGACCCGATTCACGATTGCGCAAGCGCCGCGACAGCACCTAAAGTGGGGCGCCCCGCCCGCGACCGAAAGTGATAACAGGTTCATGAATTCACGCCGCGAAGAGCCGAGTGAGGAAGCGGACACACCGGACAATCCGCTGCCGGCAAGCGACGGTTTCGCGCCCTCGGCCGATGCGGCTCCCGAACTCGATCACGCGGACGCCAACTACGCGGCCCAGCAGATCCTCGGCGCCAATCCGCTGATCGGTTTCGATGCGAAGGAGATTCTCGACGGCCTCAGGCGACTCGCGGGACTCATCGTGATGCGTCCGGAGATCGTCGTGAAGGAAGCACTCGCGCTCCTGAAGGAACTGGCGGCCGTGGCCGGCGGCTCATCGACGGTAGCCCCCGACCCGAAGGACCGGCGCTTCAGTCACGACGTCTGGCGCAAGCACGGGTTCTACAAGCGCCTCATGCAGGGCTATCTCGCCTGGCGGCAGAGCCTCAATAACATGCTCGAGCAGAGTTCGGCGTCAGGCGAGGACCTGGAGCGCGCGCGCTTTGCGTTGCAGATGGTGACGGAGGCCTTCGCACCGACGAATTCCCTCATCGGCAATCCGGGCGCCGCCCGGCGTATCGTCGAAACCCGGGGCAAGAGCCTCATCTACGGCCTCAGGAATTTCCTGAGCGACGTCGCGAACAACGGCGGCATGCCGAGCCAGGTCGATGACCGCAAGTTCCACGTCGGCAAGAACCTCGGCGTTACGCCGGGCGCCGTCGTGCTGCGCACGCCGGTGTTCGAACTCATCCAGTACCGGCCGACGACGCCGACCGTTCACCGCCGGCCGCTCGTCATCGTGCCGCCGCAGATCAACAAGTTCTACGCGCTCGACTTGAGTCCCGGCCGCAGCTTCGCGGAGTTCGCGACGGCGAACGGGGTGCCCGTATTCGCGATCAGCTGGCGCAATCCGACCGCCGCCGAGCGCGACTGGAATCTCGAGACCTATCTGTCGGCGACGCTCGAAGCGATCGATTGCGCCCGTGACATCAGCGGTTCCGACAGTGTCAATGCGATGGCCGCCTGCGCGGGCGGTTTCACGCTTGCGACGCTCCTGGGTCACCTCGCCGCGAACGACGACCGGCGCGTGCATTCGACGACGTTGCTGGTGACTGTGCTCGACACGGAGTGTCCGACGCTGCTCGGACTCTTCGCGTCGCGCACCGCCATGGCCGCCGCCCTCGCCCGGTCGCGGCACAGCGGCGTCCTCGAAGGTCGCGAAATGGCGCGCGCATTCTCCTGGTTGAGGCCGAACGATCTCGTGTGGCTGTTCGTCGCCAATAACTGGGTCATGGGCAATCGGCCGCCCGCCTTCGACATCCTCTACTGGAATTCCGACACCACGCGCCTGCCAGCGGCGTTCCACTCCGATCTCCTGAGGATCTTCACGGCCAACCCGCTGAAGACGCCGGGCGCGACGACCGCGCTGGGAACCGCGATCGACATGCGCAAGGTCGACCTCGACACCTACGTAGTCGCGGGCGTCACGGATCACATCACGCCGTGGCAGGCCTGCTATGAGTCACGCGCCATCCTGCCGGCGAAACGCATGCAGTTCATCCTGAGCTCGAGCGGCCATATCCAGAGCATCGTGAATCCGCCTTCGAATCCGAAGGCGAGCTTTCGCACGGGTGCCGATCTGTCGCTCGCGGCGGATGACTGGCTCGCCCGCTCGACGCTGCAGCCCGGTTCGTGGTGGACGCATTGGCTCGGGTGGCTGACCGAACGCGGGGGCGGCACTCGAGCCGCGCCGGAGCAGCTCGGCAGTGCCAGGTATCCCGCGGGCGACCCGGCGCCTGGCCGCTACGTCCATCAGCGATGACAGCCGCGTCGCGAGCGCAGATTCCGACGCCAGCGCAGATCGATTACATCGACGTCGACGGCGTGCGTCTGAGGTATGCCGTCCGCGCCGGTGCTGGCGGCACGCCGCTCCTCATCTTCAACGGTATCGGCGCGAACCTCGAGGTCGTGCTGCCCTTCATCGACGCTATCCAGGGCCGCGAGATCCTCATTTTCGATATGCCGGGCACCGGTGGCTCGCCGCACAGCTGGGTGCCGCGCAGGTTCGGTGGAATCGCGCGGCTCGCCGCATGCTTTCTCGACCGGCTCGGTTACCTCGAGGTCGATGTCGCCGGTGTCTCCTGGGGCGGCGCGCTGGCGCAGCAGTTCGCGCGCCAGTACCCGCGGCGTTGCCGCCGGCTCGTGCTTTGCGCAACGTCGGCTGGCGCAGTCATGGTGCCTGCGAAGCTCAGCGTGCTCGCGAAACTCATCACGCCGCGCCGCTATCTGTCGCGCGACTACATGCACCGGGCCGCGCCGGAGATCTACGGCGGCGAAATCCGCGATCAGCCCGAGCTGATCCGGGCACACAGCAGCCGGATCGTGCCTCCCACGACGCAGGGCTACCTCTATCAATTGCTGGCCGGCCTCGGCTGGACCAGCCTCTGGTGGCTGCATCGGCTTCGCCAACCGACCCTGATCCTGGCCGGATCCGACGACCGGCTGGTGCCGCCAATCAATGCGAGGCTGCTGGCACTTCTCATACCAAACAACCGCTTGCACATCATTCCAGGCGGCGGTCACCTCTTCATGCTCCATCGGCTCGACGACGTGGTGCCCTTGATTTGCGAGTTCCTTGACCGGCCGGCAGTGCGCCCGATGCGAAGTCCTTGACCTCCTCGGAGACACCCGGTATGGTGCGCCGCGTCAATTTGCTGCGACGCAGCCACCGGAGTTTCCAATGACCCTTTCCAAGGACGTTAATCGCCAGATGAATCGCTTTGCCAAAGCTGCTCGCGCGCGCGCGCTGCTCGCCGCCGAATTCGGATCGACTGCCGTGCGTGGATCGCGCGAGCTCACCGCCTGCAACTTCAAGCTCGGTCGCGAGCTGGTGCGCGGCGTGCGATCGCGCGTGGAGCAAGCCGCCGCCGCCGGGTCCGTCGGCGCTGCGTTTCGCAGCCAGGTCGATGCATGGCCCGCAACGCGCGAGCGCCTGGTCGCCGGCATCGGCGCCATTCGCGCGACGCTCGACAAGGCATTCGCGGACTTGCAGCGCTCGGGCCTCGCCGTGATCGCACCGCCCACGCGGGGCCGGACGACTGCGTCCCCGAAGCGCCGCCGGCGTTCGACTGTGAAGTCAACCGCGGCTCGATAGCGGGTATCCGGCAAGAAAACGGACGCGCGGCACGGATGTGCCGCGCGATCTGTCGATTCGGACCGCGCTGGCTATAATGCCCGGCAAAGCACAAGGTCCGGCATTCGAAGGCTCCCATGGCATCGCCCGCAGAGCAGCTCACCGATTTGCACCGACTGTCGAGTTCCGCGCGGGACTGGGTCGATGAGGTGCGCCGGCTGACGACGCCGGACCGCGTCTACTGGTGTGACGGGTCGGACGCCGAATACCGCGCGCTGATCGCCGACCTCGAGGGCCGCAAGGAACTGCTGCCGCTCAATGCGAAGAGCTTCCCCGGCTGCCACCTCGCCCGCTCGCACCCCTCAGACGTAGCACGCGTCGAACACCTGACCTATGTCTGCACGCGCGACCGCGACGATGCGGGCTCGAACAATTACTGGATGAATCCGGGCGAAGCGCACAAGCGCATGGACGACCTCTTCCGTGGCTGCATGAAGGGCCGCACCCTCTACGTCGTGCCGTACTGCATGGGCCCGATCGATTCACCGGACTCGCGCTGCGGCATCGAGATCACGGACAGCGCCTACGTCGTCGTCAACATGCAGTTGATGACGCGGATGGGCCGGCCCGCGCTCGAGCGCATCGCCCGCGAGGGCCGCTTTGTCAAGGGGCTGCATTCGACCGGCGACCTGAATCCCGAGCGCCGCTTCATCATGCATTTTCCGGAGGAGCTCTCAATCCAGAGTTTCGGCTCGGGCTACGGCGGCAACGCGCTCCTCGGCAAGAAGTGCCATGCGCTGCGCATCGCGAGCTGGCAGGCGCGCGATGAGGGCTGGCTCGCCGAGCACATGCTGATCGTCGGCATCGAGAATCCCGAGGGCGAGACCCATTACATCGCCGCGGCATTCCCCTCGGCCTGCGGCAAGACCAATCTTGCGATGCTGATTGCGCCGGAAAGCTATCGCGGCTGGAAGATCTGGACGGTGGGCGATGACATCGCGTGGCTCCACGCGGGAAGCGATGGGCGGCTCTGGGCCATCAATCCGGAGTCGGGTTACTTCGGCGTGGTCCCCGGCACCAACCGCAAGACCAATCGCAACGCGTACGACATGATCCGCAGGGACACGTTGTTCACGAACGTCGCGCTCACGGCCGACAACGAACCGTGGTGGGAGGGCCTGGAAACGGGGAAACCCGTCATCGACTGGACCGGCAAGCCCTACGATCCGAAGCTCGGCCCCGCCGCCCACCCGAACTCGCGATTCACCGTTTCCGCGCGGCAGAATCCCTGCTATTCGCCGCACGCCGACGACCCGACCGGAGTGCCGCTCAGCGCCATCGTCTTTGGCGGCCGGCGGCGCGAACTGACGCCGCTCGTACTGCAGGCCCGCAACTGGGCGCATGGCGTGCTGGTCGGTGCGTCGATGGGCTCGGAAACGACCGCGGCCGCGGTCGGCGAGGTCGGGGTCGTACGCCGCGACCCGATGGCGATGAAGCCTTTCTGCGGCTACAACTTCGGGGACTACTGGAATCACTGGTTGTCATTCGACCAGCGCGCTTCGCGGCTGCCGAAGATCTTCCAGGTCAACTGGTTCCGCCAGGATCGCAACGGCAAGTTCCTGTGGCCGGGATTTGGCGACAACCTGCGCGTCCTGCGCTGGATGATCGACCGCTGCAAGGGCCGCGTCGGTGCGCGCGAAACGCCGATCGGCTCGTTGCCGAACGCCGCGGACGTCGATCTGGCGGGCACGGACGTCGGCACGGAAGCGATGGCGGAACTGCTGCGTGTCGATGCCGCTCTCTGGCGTGCGGAGCTCGACGACGTGGGAAGCTATCTCGAGAGTTTCGGCGAGCGTTTGCCGAAGCGGCTGCTCGCGGAGCATCGGGCGCAGCTCGATCGATTGCGCGAGGCTTAAGAACCCTCACCCCGACCCTCTCCCACTACGTGGGAGAGGGAGCAAGAGGGAGCGGAGTCATCAGCCCTCGCAGGCGAAGCGGATCGATTGGGGCGACGTCGACTCCGGCGCCTTGCCGAGCCCGATGTGGCCTTCGCCCTTCAGTTGCATGCTGTCGCGGCGCACGAAGGCCTCTTCACCGTCGGTCGACTGCACGAAGGTCCCGTTCGTGCTCTGGTCGATCAGCACGAACTTGCCGCGGTTGACCTCGATGCGTGCGTGCAGGCGCGAAATGAGATTGCCCTTGATCACGATGTCGTTGTCTTCCGCGCGGCCGATGGTGATCTGCGTGCGCCCCTCATCGAGCACCAGGTCCTGGCCCTGAAACCTCAGCCGCAGGCGCGCCACCTTCTTCGAATCGCGGCTCTGCATCGCGATGGCCGGCAACATGCTCGTCACATCCTCGGTCTGCCACAGCACTTCGAAGAGCGCGACTTCGCTCGACTTGCCCTTGAGCTGCGCCACATCGATCTGCCGCACCGAGGCGCGCCATTCCGGCGACAGTTTCTCGACCATGGTCGTGGTCGTCATGATCTGGCCGGCCTTCGCCTGGCTCGTCATGCGGTTCGCCGTGTGCACGGCCGAGCCGAAGACGTCGCGATTTTCGAGCACCACCGGTCCGAAATGGCAGCCGATGCGGATGGCAACCGGCGAACCGTCGACGGTGAGCTCGGGGTGGGTCGAAATCGCGTGCTGCATCTGGGCGGCCGCATTCAGGGCGTCGTCCGGCGTCGGGAACGTCGACATCACCTCATCGCCCATGGTCTTGATGACGGTGCCGCTGTGGGCGTCGGTCGCGGTGCGCATGATTTCGATGCACGCGGCTACCATTTCACGCGCCTTGATGTCGCCGATCTGCTCGTAGAGCTTGGTGCTGCCGACGACGTCGGCAAACAGGATGGCGAGCTCGATATCTTTGCCCATGGTCTTGACGGCGTTACGAATTCACACGGGTGGGGGCGGATCCTTGCGGCGCAGAAAGTATACGAGATGATCCCTTCGCCGGATACCCGCCGCCCCGCCCCGTCTCCGGGCGGCGACAGAAGTGCTATCGGCCGCAGCCGCGATTCTATTAATAGCGGGGCCTAGCGGGTTCCTGTCGGGGCGCACGTCGGCTCGGCGAGCAACCGGTCCCGCGCCTGGACGAGCAACTGCGCGCCCGCCCCGGGCTGACGCGCGACGTCGGTGAAGTAGCGCCGCCAGGCTCGCGCACCGGCGCGGCCGGCAAAGAGCCCGAGTATGTGACGAGTAATCGATGCGAGCGGATCGCCCGCGGCGCAGCGCTCGGCCACGTAGGGAATCAGGCGCTCCATCACCTGCGCGGGCGTCGGCGCGCACCAGCTGGCATCGTGCCCCAAGCGCGCCTGCAATTGCGAGAGCACATACGGATTGTGATACGCCTCGCGACCGAGCATCACGCCATCGACTGTCGCAAGCGCACGCACGACATCGTCCGGCAGGCGCAAGCCGCCATTCAGGACGATCGTCAGGTCAGGCCGTTCGCACTTGAGGCGTTCCACGTAATCATGACGAAGCGGCGGAATTTCCCGGTTCTGCTTGGGGCTCAGTCCTTTGAGGATGGCCTTGCGCGCGTGCACGATGAAGACGCGGCAGCCTGCTGCCGCAACGCTGTCCACGAAGTTGCGGAGATAGGAAAATTCGTCGTGTGAATCGATGCCGATGCGGCACTTGACGGTCACCGGCACGCTGACCGCTGCGCGCATCGCATCGACGCAGCGCGCGACGAGCTCGGGCTCCGCCATGAGGCACGCACCGAAGGCACCGGACTGCACGCGCTCGCTCGGGCAGCCAACGTTGAGATTGATCTCGTCATAGCCGGCGTCGGCACCGGCCCGGGCGGCGAGCGCAAGCTGGTCCGGCTCCGAGCCTCCGACTTGCAGCGCCACAGGGTGCTCGGCCGGGTCGAAGGCAAGCAGCCGCCGCCGATTGCCGCGCAGGATCGCTGCCGCCGTGATCATCTCCGTATAAAGAAGAGTGCCGGGGGCAAAGAGGCGCAGGAAGAACCGGCAGTGCCGGTCCGTCCAATCCATCATGGGTGCGACCGAGACTCTCCGGTCGAGGGATTTACTGCTTTTCTCGACGGAAATGCCTATTTTTGTAGCGTTTTCCACTTGTGGCGTTACTGCGGGATTCCTGCGGATTTCGGGGAGTTTATCGTTTGTCGGGGAGACGTAAAGGAGACATGATCCTTTTCACCCTTCATGTCTCCCCGGATTTTCGATCATGCCGACGATCACAATACGCAAGCAGGCCGACGGTGCCACGCGTTACACGGCCAAGTGCGGCTGCGTCGCCAAGGGACCATCCTGCACCGGGAAAGCCGGACATTGACCCACCGCTCAGCAGCCTTGAGCTGGGCAAAGCACCGCGAAGTCGCGCTCGAAGATCCGGCGGAGCTGGCTCGCCTGCGGCTCAGCACACCGACGCTTGCAGAATTGATCCGTTGGTACATCGACACCTTCGAGACGATCTCGCGCTGGCAGCGGAGCAAACAGGCCCATTTGGAATTCCTGGAGCGGCCCGTACCCATTGAGATGATGTCGCGGTGATGCGTGGCGCAGACACCAATTCTATTCTTGCAATCAGCCGACACCGATTCCAGCAATCAGCCGAGCTCAACAATTGCGACCGTGCACTGCAAATCTCGCGAAGCGTTGGCAGAGATAAGCTCCAGTGGGGTTCAAAGCTTCGCGGCATTGCCGGCGCGGAACGCGCCGGGCATCATCGGCCGCTCATTCTTATGGGGCGCCATGGACGCGAATGCACATGCTTCATCCGAAACAGTTTGTGGTCGACGAAGCATGGATAGCGTTCCGGCTCAACGGCGCGCCAATCCGGACGGTTGCGGACGGCGATTTCAATTGCATCGCGCTCATGGACGCGGCGAGTTGTTTCATTCTCAGCTCCGACCTCTTTCCTCTGAGCATCGCGGACGCCGATCAGTTGCCAGTCCGACGTCTGCTGACACAAGCGAAGCGCCACAAGCAGCAACTTCCTGAAACGCTGTTCGTCCCGAAGGGGGACATCGCCGAAGTTCTGGTCGAGGAAGCGCTGCGACAGAAGATCCATGTGGTAAGCGTCCTGGAAAGCGAAGTGCTCATCTTCATTGGAGAAGCGCGGCGGGAATTTGCGGAGCGATTCGGAGACGGCCACGATGACGCCTGACAGCGGCATGGCATGTCGCTTTTCTCTGCACAACTGGTCGTAGTCGGCCACAAATGTCGCAAATCAACGCATAAGTAGCGTCTGTGGCGGAGGAACCCATCTCAATCCGGCGGATGTGTCGCCGGAACGGATAGCCGCAACCCCACTTCACATTACGCTTAGTCGACATATGCGTCGATTACTCGTAATGTAGCGCCATGTGGACCAAGCGCCAGACCATCGAGATCTTTCACCTGCTTTTCCTGCGGGCATTCGGCGCGCGCGTGGACAAGGCTCTCTTCGTCCTCAAAGGCGGCTGCAATCTGCGGTTCTTCTTCAAGAGCATTCGTTATTCGGAAGACATGGATATCGACATCCGCACGATGTCCGTCAGCACACTCCGGAACAACGTCAGCCGCCTGCTGGAAGCGCCGGCATTCGCGCAGGCGCTGCGAGCACAGGGCATCGAGATAGTCAGGACCTCACGTCCCAAACAGACCGAAACGACTCAGCGCTGGAAATTGATCCTGCGCATCACCGAATCCGGCGCAGAGGCGCCGACGAAGATCGAATTCTCGCGGCGCGGACTGGACGGCGAGATGGCGGTGGAGCCCGTGGATGCGGAGGTCATTCGCGCATACCGTCTCTATCCAGTGATCGTGCAACGCTACTCCGTGCATACAGCGTTCACGCAGAAGGTTTCAGCTCTTGCGCTGCGCGACGAGGTTCAATCGAGAGATGTGTTCGATCTGAAATTGCTGCTGGATGCCGGAGGCGCCAAGCACACACTGCCGGCGACAGCCGCCGCGAACCTGTCCACTGCCATCGACAATGCGCGGGCGGTCGACTACGACGCGTTCGCCGGCCAGGTCGTGGCATATCTGGAACCCGATTACCAAGAGCACTACGGCACCCGAAAAGCGTGGGCCGAACTGCAGGAGCGGGTCGTCGAGGGCCTGGAGTCGCTGCGAAAATGAATCAGATCGAAGCCTTGCAAAGACTGCGAACGCTCGCGGCCGCGGTCGTTGAGACGCGTGACATTGCCGCGCTATTGCAGGTCTCGACCAGCAATGCAACCACCATCCTTCGACGGCTCGCACGCAATGGGTTGATCGTCCACCTCAGTCGCGGCCGATGGCTGGTGAACGAGAAGATAGACCGCTTCGCGTTGCCTGAGCTGATCCTGGCCCCCTACCCGGCCTACATCTCTCTGCAATCGGCGTTGTTTCACCATGGTCTGATCGAGCAGATTCCCTCGATCATCTATGCCATCACGCCTGCACGTCCGCGTCGTCTTGAGACTCCGCTCGGTACTATCTCCTTTCATCGCATGCCGCCGGAATTGTTCAGGGGCTTCGAGTTGTCATCGCAATCCGATGCAAAGATCGCCACACCCGAGAAGGCGCTGTTCGATCTGCTTTATCTCGCGCCAGGAAGATCGCGCGTGTTCTCGAACCTGCCCGAGCTCACGATTCCGCGGCGCTTCCAGTGGCAGCGCCTGAAGGAATACACGGCCTTGGTTAAGTCGTCCGGTCGGCAGGCGTATATCGCCGAGAGGATCAGGGCATTGAGAGCCTGATCTTGAGGAGACGTAAAGGAGACAAGGCTTCTCCTCTGACGCCAAACTATTGATGCACAAACCGATGTAGCGCTCGTCCGTCCAATCCATCATGGGTGCGACCGACACCCTGCGATCGATTCCGGCATTCAATTGCGACATCGCGGGTGATTCTAGGCTTGCTGCAGTAGCGCGGCACGGTGCGGAATGTCATATTCGGCGCCGATGAACAGCGGCGACACCGGATCACTGCCGCGCGGGCTGACCGCGCTGATCCTGGTTTTTTCCCAGTGCGCGCTCACGGCACCGGCCCACGCGGCCGACTGGCTGCCGGTTTCCCCGGAAGAGCTTGCGATGCGCAGCGAGCCGAAGGCACCGGCGGCGGCCGCCGTCTATCTGTATCGACAGGTGGACCGCGACGACCGGGAGCCGGACGTCGTCGAGTACCTGCGCATCAAGATCCTCACGGAGGAGGGTCGCAAGTTCGCCGACGTCGAGATTCCCTACCTCAAGGACAGCCAGAGCGTGCGGGACATCGAGGCGCGCACGATCCGCACCGACGGGTCCATCGTCAACTTCAGCGGCACGATCTACGACAAGCCGATCCTCAAGACGAAGGGCCTGAAGCTCGTTGCCAAGACCTTCACGCTGCCGAGCGTCGAGGTCGGCAGCATCATCGAATACCGCTACCGCCACCGGCTCGCCTCGGGTTACGTCTTCGATTCGCGCTGGGTCCTGAGCAAGGATCTCTACACCCGGCACGCAAAATTCTCGCTCCGGCCCTCGCCCTACTACGCGCTCACCTGGAGCTGGCCGAGGGGCCTTCCGGACAACACCCAGGCGCCGAAGTCCGATCACGGCGTGATCCGCCTCGAGACCTACGACATACCGGCCTTCGTCAGCGAGGAGCACATGCCGCCGGAGGACGTGCTCAAGTACCGGGTCGATTTCGTCTACTCCTGGGGCTCGGACGCGGAAACCAACCCGGAGAAATTCTGGAAGAAGTACAGCAAGGACCTGTACTCCGGCATCGACGACTTCGTGGATCGCCGCAAGCCCATGGAAGAAGCGCTGGCGCAGATCGTCGCGCCCGGTGACGGCGCCGAGGAGAAGCTCCGCAAGATCTATGCGCGCACGCAGGAGCTGCGCAACACGAGCTACGACCGCCAGAAGTCGGAGCAGGAGATCCGCCGGGAAAAGCAGCGGGACGCGAACACCGTCGCGGACGTATGGAAGCACGGCTACGGCGATTCGACCGAACTGACGTGGCTCTTCCTGGCGCTCGCGCGGACCGCGGGATTCGAGGCGGATCCGCTGCTGCTCGCGACCCGCGACGACTATTTCTTCGACTACCGCTTCATGAATGCCGGTCAGCTCAATTCGTATGCGGTGCTGGTGAAACTCGACGGCAAGGAAGTTTTCCTCGACCCGGGCACGCCCTTCACGCCATTCGGTCTCCTCCCCTGGGAAGAGACCTCCGTCCAGGGTCTCAAGCTCGACAACAAGGGCGGCAGCTGGATCAAGACACCGCTCCCCGACGCATCGGAGTCGCGCATCGAGCGCCGCGCGGACTTCAAGCTGTCGATGTCGGGCACGCTCGAGGGCAAGGTGACCGTACGTTACACGGGCCTTGAAGCCCTGTGGCGGCGGCTGCAGGAGCGCAACGAGGACGACACCGATCGCAAGGAGTTCCTGGAGAACGACCTCGAGGGCGACATTCCCACCGGCATCGAAGTGAAGCTCAGCAATGAGCCGGCGTGGAAAAGCGCCGACCCCGCCCTGGTTGCCGAGTACGACGTCAAGGTGCCTGGCTGGGCGGCGGCCACCGGCCGGCGCGCGCTCCTTCCGGTCGGCCTCTTCAGCGCGGGCGAGAAGCACACGTTCGAGCATGCCGTGCGCGTGCATCCCATCTATTTCTCCTTTCCCTATCAGCACGCCGACTTCGTGACGGTCGAACTGCCGGCGGGTATCAAGGTCTCGAGCTCGCCGGCGCCCCGCGGTTCGAACCTCGGCGTCATGGACTACATGATGGTGAGCGAGACCGGCGGCGGCTCGCTGCACCTCAACCGCAAGATCACCATCAATCTCACGCTCGCGGATGCGAAATCCTACAACGCCATGCGCGGCTTCTTTCAAACGGTGAGGACCGGCGATGAGGAACAAGTTGTCCTGCAATCCGGCGAGCCGCCGAAACGACCGTAGTCGACGGCCATCGGCACGGCGCGCGGCCTGCCTGGCCGCCGCGACTTGCGTGGTCCTCGGTTGGCGCACCGCCTTCGCCGTCACGGCCCCGCCTTGGATGCATGCGCAAGTGGGCGCCGCTGAGCCGGCGCACGACGACAAGACGGAAGCGGTGCTCCTCTACTCGGAATCCACGGTGGCAGTGCAGCCATCGGGACTCATCAAGCGGCTCGACCGCAAGGTCTACAAGATCCTCAGGCCGAGCGGCGAGTCGTACGGCACGCTGCGGGTCGACTTCGACTCGCAGACCCGGGTTACCGACATCCACGGCTGGTGCATTCCCGCCGAGGGCAAGGACTACGAAGTCAAGGCGCGCGAAGCCATCGAGTCCGCGCTTCCCGGCGTCGACGGCGGCGAACTCGTGAGCGACGTGCGTACGAAGCTCCTGACAGTTCCCGCAGCCGTGCCGGGCAGCCTCGTCGGATTCGAAGTGCAGCAGGAAGAGCACCCCTACGTCATGGCCGACGAATGGGAGTTTCAGGACACGATTCCCGTCCGCGAGGCTCACTACACCCTCGTGCTGCCGCCCGCCTGGAGCTACAAGGCCACGTGGCTCAATCACGCGGCCGAGACGCCCGCAACGCCAGCGGCCGGCCAGTGGCGCTGGACCGTCACCGACGTCGCGCCGATCAAGATCGAAAGGGACATGCCGCCGTGGAGAGGCATCGCGGCGAAGCTCGTGCTCTCGCTCGAGCCCGCCAACGGCCAGGCGCGTGGCTTTCAGAGCTGGCAGGAATTGGGCACGTGGTACACCGCCCTCACGCTGGGCCGCCGCGATCCTTCCCCTGCTATCCAGCAGAAAGTCGGCGAACTGACGGCGCAAGCGCCGACACTGCCGGCCAAGGTGCAGGCACTCGCGGCCTTCGTGCAGCGGGACATCCGTTACGTGGCGATCGAACTCGGCATCGGCGGCATGCAGCCGCATCCGGCGATCGACGTCTTCTCGAACCGGTTCGGTGACTGCAAGGACAAGGTGACGCTGCTCAGCTCGATGCTGAAGCAAATCGGCGTCGACTCGCACTACGTCATCATCAATACGAGCCGCGGCTCCATCACGGCGTCGACTCCACCGAACCTTGGCTTCAATCACGTGATCCTCGCCGTGCAGCTGCCGGCTGCCTGGGACGCGCCACCCGAGCTCGCCGAGATCAAGCATGCGAAGCTCGGCCGGCTGGTGTTCTTCGACCCGACGGACCCGCTCACGC
The DNA here is from genome assembly GCA_035644395.1 of Steroidobacteraceae bacterium. Lineage (GTDB taxonomy): Bacteria > Pseudomonadota > Gammaproteobacteria > Steroidobacterales > Steroidobacteraceae > JBGPLJ01. Next base: position 32,962 of record DASQOR010000008.1, on the reverse strand, counting down.
CGTTCGGCCGGCTGTCGGGTTCGCTGCAGGCGAACTACGGCCTGCTCGTGACACCGGACGGCGGCGAATTGCTCGCCCTGCCCCAGCTGCCGGCCAGTTCGAACTCCGTCGAGCGCTCGGCCAAACTCACGCTCGATGCAAGCGGCACGCTGCGCGGCGACGTGCACGAGGTCTGGAGCGGCGACATGGCGGCGATCCAGCGCTACTCGCTCCGCTCCGCGAGCCAGGATACGGACAGGATCCGCCCGATCGAGGCGGTGCTCTCGCACTCGCTCACGAAGTTCCAGATCATGAACGCCTCGGTGCACAACCTGCCGGCAATCCAGATGCCGCTCGAATGGACCTACACGCTCGAGGCAGAGCAGTACGCGAAGGTCAACGGGATGCTGATGCTGGTGCGGCCCCGCGTCATCGGCAGCAAATCGAGCGCCATCCTCGAGACCCGCGAAGCGCGCAAGTACCCGATCGAATTCGACGGACCCGCGCGCGATGCGGATACTTTCGAAATCGCCCTGCCGGTGGGCTACCAGGTCGAGGAGCTGCCGCCGCCGGTCAAGGTCGACTATGGATTCGCTTCCTATCAGAGCTCGACGCAACTCGTCGGCCGCAGCCTGCGCTACACCCGCACGCTCGAAATCAAGGACCTCAGCGTTCCGGTCGCGAAGGCGAACGAGCTGCGCGAGTTCTATCGCATCATCGACAACGACGAGCGCATGTCCGCCGTGCTGACGCACACCACGCCTTAGATTCGCCCGCAACGGGCGCAACTAGCGGAAGATGCCTTTCTCGAGGATCGTCCCGTGGCCGATCGGCCGGCCCACGCTGATCCAGAGACTCCAGGAATCGGTGGATGTCGCGCCGATGCCGACGGTCAGGGACCGACGAGCGTGCGGCCGGTCAGAAATACCGAGCCGCCGTAGAAGTCACCATCCTGCGCGGCGTCGAACCGATCGTAGGTTGCGCCAGCCGCAAGCCGCACCCCCGCGTAGAGCGCAAGGTTCTTGATCGGGAGCATGTCCTTGACTCGCCAGAGGTGGCTCGTGCCCACCGTCCAGTAACGGCCGGCGCGTCGTTCCCCCAGATCGAGGCCGGGAAAGCTGCCGGGACCGCCGAGCGAGTCGTCGCTGCGCATGTACTCGAGCGCCAGCGCAAGACCGCGGGTCGGATTGAAAGCGGTGTCGCGACTGTCGTACGCGATGGAGCTGGTGACACCTGCATCATTCAGCGAGCCCTCCGGCAGCAGCGTCGAGCCGATGTCGACTTCAATCTTGCGCCTTGAATAGACGTAGCCGATCCGCGCCTGGGCGTAAGGCCCCCCAGCAGTACCTCGTTGCGCCACTCGGCTCCGCGCGAATTCACCCGGGTCCGCACGTGCCTGCCGTACAGCGCAAACGTGAGGTCGCCATCCTCCGAGGCATAGAGGCCGAGGTCGAGCTTGAGATAGTTCGGCCCCCAATTCTTGTCACGCGGGCGCCACGTGAGGGTCGGCGAATCAGGGTCGCCGTCCAGCCGATGGCCGACGGAGTCGAAATCCCGCAGCGCCGACATGCGCTGCGCCTCGCCGCTGACGCGCGAAGCGTCGACGACGTCACCCGCCTTGACGGTACCGATGCTGGCGAGGAATTCCGGGTTGACGTGCTTCAGTCCTTCGAAGCGCACACCGGCCACTCGCGCCTCCAGCTGCTGCGAAGCCGTGACGGACTTGCGCCACGCCAGGTATTCGGGCTCCGGCACCGAGTAGCGTGACAGCGCACCCACCATGGAGCGCGCGGCGGACTCGCCGAGCGGGATGGTCTCCGGGACGCGTTCGAAGTCGGACGTCGTGATATCGCCCATGAAGACGTCAATGCGGATGTCATCGGGTCCGATCGAATTGAGCGGCAGGGTCTCGTTGGCCTCGATCATCACGTCCATCGTGCGGCTCCGGAGCTGCGTTGCGCTGTGCAGCTTCGCGGGGTCCGCAGGCGGTTCGACGAGGTTCACGACGATCACGACGTCCGCGCAGAGCTCGCGCGCATGGCGGTCGCGCGATCCCCCTGGTCAAGGACGACCATCTTGCCCGAGACCATGTCCGTCGCAACCACACGAAAGGGAATCGGCAACTTGCTGAAGTCGGATTCGAGCCGTGCCGTCGCAAAAGAGACACGCAGCAGGTCTTCGATATTGCTCGTGTTGACAAGTCCGCCGGGCGCGATGATGCCGTCCGCATTGACGCCGAATTCGAAATCGTTGCTGCAGGTCGCCCCGGCCCGTTTCTGCTCGATCGGCTCGAGCCCGCGTCGCCCCTGGCTCCCCACAACTGTCTTCCAGTCAATGCCCTGCAGAAACTCTTCGAGCTCCGCTGCCGGTATGCCGGAAGCGTGGGCGCCGCCCTTGGCGCCACCGCCCGCGAGTACCAGCCCGATCCGGGGACGACCTGCGGCAGGCGCCGGGTCCGCGCGGGACAGGGCCGCCGAACCCAGCATGATCGATACGCAGACGGCGAGTGCAACGAGCGCACGCGACCGAAACAGGGTCGACAGGATTCCCTTCCGGGGACTTGAAGCTTGACCCGTCGTGCAACCGGCGTGTCCGACCTCAGGCCTGCTGAGTATCCCGGGGCGCCCATGGAGCATGTGGCCCATTACGGGCAGCGCACTTGCGGCTGCCGCTGGAGCGCAATTGGAAAACCCCAGGGTTCGTGAGCCGGCAGCCACGCGCTCGCCCACCAGGCGTCGACGGTTTTTTTACTCGAAGCACCCCGCGTGCCGCGGACACCGAGGCGAACTGCGGGAGCCGTCGCTGGCGTAGTTCGATTGCAGCGCCTTGAGAGCGGCGCCTTCCGTTCATCGACCTTCTGCAGGACTTCGGGGCGGGCCGACGCGACAGTCAGGGCTTTCGCAACGCTGCCGCTCTTGTCGAAAGGAACGAATCGAAGGGGTGGTTCGATCGGTCCCGAAAGCGGTACGCCGCCCGTGAAAACCTCTTGCCCTGTCGCGCCGGCCTTCCTCGGGGGGCGCGTCCAATCTCCGCTTGTGGTGGCCCGGCGGCAATTGCCCTTTGGTCGTATCGGGGAATAATCGGGGCCAGGTGCCTTATTCCCCGGCCGGGCGGCCCCCTAAGGCCAGGGGAATGCCCCGTCGGTTGCGCGCACCCGCCGCGACCCGCTGCCGCGGCCGCCTGCGGGCTGCCGGTAGCCGCGCCACTACTCCCCGGCCGGCGTCACTTCAATAGCGACCGCTTCGACGTAGGTCACTTCGACTTCATCGCCCTTCTTGAGGTCGTGGATCGCCTTGCGGATGTTCGGATCGCTGATGGCGATCGTGCGCACCGCGCCGTCGTGGCGACGGAAGGTCACGGTGTCGAACGACGTGTCGACCGATTCGATGATGACGGTCGTGCGGATCATGGCGCCGACGCCGGCGGCAGGCCGTTCGCCTGGATCCGCGATGCCACCGGTAGCCGTCTCCTCTACGCCTTTGACTCCCGTGCCCGGCTTCTTCACTTCGGCCGCGAAGCCCTGGTAGTAGCTGACGGTAACCTTGTCGTCGACCTTGACCTGATTGAAATTCTTCGCGCTGTCATCGACGACCAGCGTGAGGCTATTGCCGCTCGTGCCCCGCAGGGTGATGAGGCGGGTCTGATAGTCGATCGCCGTCACGGTCGCCGACCTTTCCGACAGTTTCTCCTTGACGATGGGCTTCGGCGGTTCACTCGCGCACGCGGCAAGCACGAGCGCGGCGATGAGCGCGAGCGCGGCGGTCCTCGTTCGAATCATGGGGTTCATGGATGGGTCCCGGTCAGTGACGTGTGCGGCGGCGAAAAACTCGCAGCGCGAGAGCGAGGCAAAGCAGGATCGCGCCGGCAAGACCGAGCGTCGGCATCAAGCTTCCCGTGACGGGGAGTGGCGCACCCTCCGGCGCTGGCGGCGGTGTGTCGGCGAGCGGCGTGAGCGCGACCGGTTCGGTCGCCTCCGCCGGCTCGAGCGCGATCATCGGATCGGTCACCTTGATATACGTGCTCAATTCCTGGCCGACCGCCAGGTCCTGCACGCGCGTCGGCTGCTTGTCGACCAGCACGCGGAACTTCGGATCGGTCTTGATGAAACGCGGTTCCGAGCGCGTGCCGTCCGGAAGATTGACGCGCACGGTGACGCCGCTCGAGCTGGTGCGCACGAGGTACACCTTGACGACGGCGTACTGCACGCCATCGCGGCTGATGACGTCGAGGCAGGCGTCGCGGATCCGCGGAAACCGCGCCAGGACTTCGGCACTGAACTGAACTGTCTGGCAGGCGGCCGGCTGCTGCGCCCCGGCTTCGGACGCGAGCATCAGCAGGACGGCGCAGCTGGCGCCGAAGCGAAGGACATTCATTCTGATTCTCCCAGGGACGAAGGACGCTGCGGGCGGCGATTGCGGCAAGCAAAACCACCGGCCGGTACTCTGGATACCGGCTGCCGGGGTGTGTATTGGACTTTGGTCCCATCGGGTTGCTGCACTGTGGCATCGACGACCCCGGGTGCGTCATAATTCAGGCGCTGGCTGCGCGCCCGGGTGTAAGCTCCTTCCGAGGGCAGGCACCGAGGTACTGCAATAATAATGTTCGGGCGGGCTTGGATGCCCGGCCGGGGGTCGTTCCAGGGATATGCGCGAATCCGCAGCACGAGTCGAGCCACTCGCGGTACCGCTTGACCGTTTCAAGACGGCCGACAGCGGCTTCGCTGAGGGGTTGTCCGCGCTCAAGGCGGGAGCAAGCTACCGCTCTTTCGGCGCGCCGCTGGCCGTCGCCGCGCTGTATTTCGCTGCGGCGAAACTCGGCGGCTATCTGGCCTTCCCCGCCGCCCCGGTCTCGGCCCTGTGGGCGCCCAATGCGATCGTGTTCGCGACGCTCCTGCTGGCGCCGCGCAGCCGCTGGTGGGCATTTCTCGCGGCGATCGTACCGGTTCACTTCTACGCGCAGTTCCCCGTGTATCCGTTCGCGCAGGTGATCGTCCAGTATCTGATGAACGTCGGCCTCGCCCTGATCGGCGCTCTCGCCATCGGGAAGTTCTGTCCGCTTCCCCGCCAGTTCGACCAGGTCCGCACCAGTGTCGTGCTGGTCGTCTGCGGCGGCATTCTCGCCCCGCTTGCCACGAGCCTCATGCTGGCTGGCGCGTTCGTCGCGATCGGCATCACGAACGAGTTCTGGCTCACGGTGATTGCGCGCACGATTACCAACGCGTTCGCGGTGATCGCGCTCGTGCCGCTCATCGTGCACAGCGTCGAGCGCTTGCGACGCGGACGCAAGGAAGTCTCGCTGGCACGCGCCGCCGAAGCCGTGGCGCTCGCGCTCTGCACGACTGCGATCTGCATCGCGGTGTTCGTGCTGCCACTCGAGCCCCACGAGCGCTCGCCGCTGTGGCTGTACGCGCCGCTGCCGCTGCTCGCCTGGGGCGTGATGCGGTTCGGCGTCGGCGGCGCCTGTGGCCTGGCGCTCATCGTCGGCGCGGTGTCGACCTGGGGCGTGCTGAACGGCAGCGGGCCGTTCGCCGTCCGCGATCCCGTACAGAACGCCCTGTCTGTGGTTTCGTTCCAGGTCATGGCCGGCGCGGCGCTGCTGCTGTTCGCCGCGCTCCGCAATGAATGGCGGCAAGCTGTCGAGGCGCTGCGCCGGAGCGAGTTGCGCTTTCGCAGCATCTTCGAGGACAACATCATCCCGACGCTCATCTGGCGCGATCACTTTCGCATCAGCGAGGCGAACGATGCGTTCCTCAGGCTCACGGGCTATACCCCGGCGGATATCGAAGGCGGCGTGCTGCGCGTCGACGAACTGACGGCACGGACCCGCGATGCGGGCGCGACGCCAGCCCGCCAGGCGGACCTCTTCGAGCGATTCACCTCGACCGACAACGAGCTCACCTTGCGCGACGGACGCCGGGTGCCGGTCGTCATCCGCCACAGCCAGTTCGCCGGCGAATCGGGTGGAGTGATCTACGCGCTCGACCTTTCCGCCTTCCGCCGGGCCGAAGCGCAGCGGCTGTGCGCCGAAAACCTGCATGCGGCCGTGCTTGGCTCCCTGCACGATCAGATCGCGATCCTCGACAGCGCCGGCACCGTCATCGAGATGAACGAGTCCTGGCGCCGTGCCGCGCAAAGCGATTCACCGGCGCGCTTCGATCGCGTGGTGGCCGGGGAGAGTTATCTCCAGGCTTGCGAGCGTGCGGCCGGCGACGGCAACCGGGCCGCCCGGGAGCATCTCGACGCCCTGCGCGCGGTGCTCGATGGAGCGGCGATGCACCGTCATCTCGAGTATTCCGGTACGTCCGCGCAGGAACCGAGCTGGATCGAAGTATCCGTCGAGCGTCTGCGCCGCCCGGAGGGCGGCGCCGTCATCACGCGTACGGATGTCACGGCGCGCAAGCAAGCGGAGCTCGACGCGCGCAACCAGCGGCAGCAGCTCACCCATCTTGGCCGCGTCGCGGTGCTCGGCCAGCTGTCGGGCGCTTTCGCCCACGAGCTCAATCAACCGCTCACGTCGATCCTCGGCAACGCCGAGGCGGCCCTCAAAATGCTGGCGCGCGGGACCGACGAGACCGCGGAGGTCAAGGAGATCCTGCGCGACATCGTTCACGACAACGAGCGTGCATCGCAGGTCATCCAGCGCCTGCGGGCACTGCTCGACAAAGGCGACATTCAACGCCGCGCAGTCGACCTCAACACAGCCGTCGGCGAAGTGCTCGATCTCGCCCGCAGCGAACTGATCGCGCGCAACGTGCAGGTCAGCGCAAGCTACGACCGCTTCGCGCCGCCCGTCATGGCCGATCGGGTGCAGTTGCAGCAGGTCGTGCTCAACCTCCTGATGAACGCATGCGAGGCGATGGCGAGCGTGCCGGTGGCCGAGCGCAGAGTCTCGATCAGCACGCGCTTTGTCGCGGACCGGACCAGTGTCGATGTCGCGGTGACCGACGGCGGCGGCGGTATCCCGCCATCGGACCTCGAGCGGATCTTTCAACCCTTTGTCACAACGAAGGCCCATGGTATGGGCCTCGGACTGGCGATCTGCCGGTCCGTCGCGGAATCCCACGGCGCAAGGCTGTGGGCGGAAAACGGCGACACAAGCGGGGCCGTCTTTCACCTGACGGTGCCGGTCGAGGGAGTTCTTGCATGAGCGCCACGGATGAAAAGCCCAGCGTGTTCCTCGTCGACGATGACCCGGGGGTGCGCACGGCCCTGACCCGGGGGCTCACGGCGGAGGGTTTCGGAGTCCGTTCCTGGGAAAGTGCGGACGCATTCCTGCGCGAGCACGAGCCCGACAGTCCGGGCTGTCTCGTCGCGGACGTTGCCATGCCGGGAGTCGACGGCCTCGAGCTGCAGACCCGTCTCTCGCTCAGCGGCTGCGACCGGCCGATCGTCTTCGTGACCGGCCGCGGCAGCATTCCAATGTCGGTGCGCGCCATCCGGGCCGGCGCCGTGAATTTCTTGTCGAAGCCGGTGCGCCTCGAGGAGCTGGTGGCCGCCGTGCGCGAGGCACTCGAGCAGGACCGCCTCATCCGGTTTGCGCGCGCGCGTCGCGCCTTGGTGCAAGCCCGCCTGAAGCTCCTGACCGCGCGCGAGCGCGAGGTCCTCGACCTCGTCGTCGCGGGGCGGATGAACAAGCAGATCGCGGCTGAGCTTGGCGCGGCGGAAAAGACGATCAAGGTTCACCGCGGGCGGGTCATGCTCAAGATGCAGGCGCGGTCGGTGGCGGAACTCGTGACATTCACATCCCAGGTGGCGCCGCGACACGCACCAGCCCCAACGGTGGAATGAGACGAAGGTCCACTAGGCATTTGCATCGCTACGGCGCGTACTCTCCACCATGGAGAGGCCGCGACCCATGATCGCCGTTGTCGATGACGAAGAATCCGTGCGCAAAGCGCTCGTTAGGCTGCTGCGGGCCTGGGATCTGGACGTGGAAGCCTTTGCAAGCGGCCAGGCGTTCCTGAACTCCCTCGCGATACGCCAGCCCGACTGCCTGGTGCTCGACCTGCACATGGTCGGCCTGACGGGCCGTGACGTGCAGCGGCACATCGCCGCCGCCAAGCTGGCATTCCCCGTCATCATCATGACGGCCCACGACGAGCCCCTGTTGCGCGAACAGTGCATGGCGGACGGCGCGACCGCCTATTTGCGCAAGCCGCTCGTCGGCGACGCATTACTCGGCTCGATCCGCAGCGCCGTCGGTTATCCGCCGGCCTGATCGCGCATGAGACCTTGGTTGCATTGGCCCAGCCGGCGGGCACTGCTAGCTTTGCGCGGGAGCGGCTGCGTCTCTCGATCTTTCAGGCACTTACTGCAGGAGTCGATCAGATGAAATTACGTCATGCGGCGGTGTTGAGCGCATTCACGCTGCTCGTCGCGTGCGCTTCGGCGCCGAAGATCCATACCAACGCCGATCCCGCGGCCAATCTGTCCGCGTATCACACCTACACGTTCGCAGCCAACCCCGGAACCAATCGTGCGGGCTACTCGACGCCGATCACCGGTTACTTCAAGGAAGCGATCCGCCGCGAGATGGATGCGCGCGGCTACAAGTTCGTCGAAGCGGGCGACGCGGAACTCCTGGTGAATTTCAGCGCCAACGCGCACGAACAAGTCGACGTGCGGTCGACACCCGGCCCAACGTACGGCTACGGCGGCGGATACTACGGCTATCGCGGCGGCCTTTATGGCGCCGGGCCTGCGTTCATGGTCGCAGGAGCGCCCGAGGTCGAGACCGTGCGCTACAAGGTCGGCACGGCCAATGTCGACGTGGTGGATTCCGCCAGGAAGCAGATGGTCTGGGAAGGCGTCGCCGAGGGCACCCTGACCGACAAGATGATGGCGGATCCGCGGACAGCGGTCAGCACGGTGATCGCCAGCATGTTCGCGAAGTATCCGGGACGCGCGGCGCCGTAGGGCCTGGCGACCCTGCGTGGCGGTCAGCCCTCGAGGCCCGCCGCCGTTTCGGCCACCAGCCAGTCGACAACCGCCTTCATGGCTTCGCGCTCGCTCGCGCCCCGGGCGCGTGCGGCTTCGTACACGCTGACCTGGCGGTGCGCGCTGGTGCCGCGCTTGAGGATCTCGCGGGTATGCGCGACTTCGCGTTCGCATCCCATGGTCTCGGCATCCTCGCGCACGAGCTCGAGGAGCTCCTCCAGCAGCTCCGGGAAAGGCACGACCTGTCCCTTCGCAAGATCGAGCAATCCTTCATCGAAGCTGTAGCGCATCGCGCGCCAGCGGTTCTCCGCGACCAGCATGTCCGCGTAGATTCGCCAGCGCTGATTGCGACGGCGCAGCCGGTAGAGCATGCGCAGGAGGCACACGACCAGCGAAGCGAGCGCGATGGAATCATCGACGCTCGTGCAGCAGTCCATGATCCGCGTTTCGAGCGTCGGATAGCGCCAGCTCGGCCGCAAGTCCCACCAGATCTTCGATGTGTCCTGGATGAGCCCGTTGGTGATGAGAGTGTTGATGTGGCGCTGGTACTCGGCGTAGCTCGCGAAATGTTCGGGGAGTCCCGTGCGGGGTAGCGCGTTGAAGACGGTGAGGCGGAACGATTTCAATCCCGTCAGCTCCCCTTCCCAGAAAGGCGAGGAGCAGGACAGCGCCAGCAGGTGCGGCAGGAAATAGGAGAGCTGGCTCATGAGATCGATGCGCAGCTCGTCGTCGTCGATGCCGACGTGCACGTGCATGCCGCAGATCACCATGCGGCGCGCCGCCGCCTGCATCTCCTTCGCGAGGGCGAAGTAGCGATCCTTGTCGGTGTGCCGCTGCATGATCGCGCGCGCGAACGGGTGCGTCGACGCCGCGATCGGCGACAGTGCGTGCTTTTTCGCGACTGTTACGATGATGCCGCGCAGGCGCCCAAGATCGGCCCGCGCTTCCTGCATCGTGCGGCACACACGCGTGCCGACCTCGATCTGCGAGCGCAGGAACTCCGGCGTGATCTGGCCGCCGCCGAGTTCGGTGCACTCCTGCAGGAGGCTCGCCGGCGGATCGGAATCGAGGTCGCGCGTCGACCGGTCGACCAGGAGGTACTCCTCCTCGATGCCGACGGTGAAGGATGGCTCTTTGAGGGTCATGGGGTCATGGCGTCCTGGCTTCTTCTAGTTCTTCGTGCGCCCATGGTCGGCGACCGACCTCAGGCGTGCAAGGGCTGGTGCAACTCCTTGTCATTGATGAGGTTACGCGCGGGACCTGCGATGATTTCGCTCCAGCGCTCGACACCTTCCGCGGTCGCGAGCAGATCCTGGCGGACCTCGAGACACAGGTGCGGCAGGCCCACGCTCTCGGCATGCCGATCGACCGTGTAGTCCGCCGGGTGGCGCCCGGAGTACGGCAGGTTGTCGCCGACGCAGAGCTCCGGCAGCACCCGCAACGCCGCCAGCATGGGCTTCGCCATCCGGCCGTCGGTATCCCAGAGCACGCCGACGTGCCACGGTCGCGCGGTGCCGCCAAAGACCGGAGTGAAGCTGTGGATGGAAATCACCGCAGGCACGACCCCGGCCCTGGCAAATGCGGCCAGCCGTCCAGCGACCGCTTCGTGATACGGAGCGTGGCAGGCGCGAACGCGTTCGGCGCGCGCCGCCGCACTCAGCCCGATGTTCCCCGGAATCGCCTGGCCGTCACTTTCCGCGACGATGAGCGTCGGGTCATCGAGGCGGCGATTGCAATCGATGACGAGGCGCGAGAACCCCGCGAGCACCGCCGGAGCGTCGAGCCGCAGAGCAAGGCTGCGCGCGAGGTCGGCCGCGCCGATGTCCCACGCGATGTGGCGTTCAAGCGCGGACCGCGGCAGTCCCAGATCCTGGAGCGATGCCGGGATGATGCGGCTTGCGTGATCGCAGACGATGAGCGCCGGTGCGCGGCCGGCCGCGTTGAAGTGCGAGAAGGGAGGCGCGTCTGAATCGCCGACCAGGGGCGATGCAACCGTCGCGGTTCGACTCACGATGAGCGTTCTCTCGACTGGCCCGGGCGAGTACCCGATGGCGCGGGATTCTACACGAGCGCTCTGCCCGTCAGCTTGCTGCGGTGGCCCGTGATCCGGGCCGATAGGGGAAATGCGCAACCGAATCCGGCGCCGCGATGTAGAAACCTTGTGCAAAGCCGACGCCGAGCCGCGCAAGTTCCGCGAGCACCTCGGACGATTCGACGCGTTCGGCAACCGTCTTGATGCCCATCGAGCGGCCGATCTGGCTGATGGCCTCCACCATGCTGCGGTCGATGGCATCGCGCGTGACGCCCTGCACGAACTGGCCGTCGATCTTGAGGTAATCGACCGGCAGCGTCTTCAGGTAGGTGAACGAGGAGAGTCCGCTGCCGAAGTCATCGAGCGAGAAGCTGCAGCCGCGGGCCTTGAGCTCGCGCATGAAATAGACGACGTTCGCGAGGTTGGCGATCGCCGCGGTCTCCGTGATCTCGAAGCAGATCGCCCCCGGCGTCAGGTCGTGGACCGCGAGCTGGGCGATGAGGAACTCGAGGAAGCGCTCGTCGTTGAGCGAAGTGCCCGAGAGATTGATGGCGAGCGTGAAGAACGGCTGCGTGGTTGCGCCGCGGTGGTGCGCGAGCGTCCCGAGCGCGCGCTCGACCACCCAGCGGTCGATGGACGGCATCACGTTGTAGCGTTCGGCGGCCGGAATGAATTCGATGGGCTGCACCAGCGTGCCGTTCTCTTCGCGCAGCCTCAGCATGAGCTCGAAGTGCGGATGGGCGTCGCGGTTCGTGCCGATCGGCACGATCGGCTGGAAGAAGAGCTCCAGCCGGTTCTCCTCGGTTGCCCGCGTCAGGCGCGAGACCCACTGCATTTCCTTGTGACGTTCCGGCACGTTGTCCTGCTGGTAGACGTGCACGCGGTTGCGGCCCTCGTCCTTCGCGGCGTAGCAGGCGACATCGGCGGCGCTCATGAGGTTCGCGACGCTCTCGGTGCCGCTCGTGATCTCGACGATGCCGATGCTCGCGCCGACGTTGATGGCGTTGTCGTTCCAGACGAAGCGATACTCGCGGATCGCCTGGCGCAGCGCATCGGCGATGCGCATCGCCTGCTCCGGCGTGCAGTTCTCGAGCAGGATCCCGAACTCATCGCCGCCGAGCCGCGCGAGGATGTCGCTCGTGCGGATGCGCGTCTGCAGGAGGCCCGTGATCTGCTTCAGCAGGCGATCGCCCGCCGGGTGGCCGCAGGTGTCGTTCACCAGCTTGAACTGGTCGAGATCGACGTAGATGAGCGCATGCTTCGGCGTGTGCTCGCCGCGTGCGCTCGCCACCGCGTCCGCCAGCCGGTTCTCGAATTCCCGCCGGTTGATGAGCCCGGTGAGCGCATCGTGACTCGCCTGGTAGGAGAGCGCGCGGCGCAGTCGCCGCTCCTTGCTCACGTCGTGAAACACCATGACCGCGCCGATGACGCCGCCCGCGCGGTCGCGGATCGGCGCCGCCGAGTCCTGGATCGCGATTTCGCGGCTGGCGCGGTTCACGAGCACCGTGAGGTCCGAAACGCCGATGACCTTGCCTTCCCGCAGGCAGCGCATGACGGGGTTCTCGCTGACCTCGCGCGACGCCTCGTGCACGAGATTCAGCACCTGGGCGATCGGCTTGCCCTGCGCTTCCCCGTTGGTCCAGCCGGTGAGCGCCTCGGCCACCGGGTTGAGGTAATCGATGCGGCCCGAGGCGTCGGTCGTGATGACCGCGTCACCGATCGACTGCAGCGTCACCTGCGCGCGTTCCTTCTCCTCGAACACCGCCGTCTCGGCCTTCTTGCGTTCCGTGATGTCGGTGATCGTGCCCTCGCACGCGATGACGCGGCCGCGCTCGTCACGCAACAGCCGCCCGCTCTCGAGCGCGACCACGACGCCGCCATCCTTGCGCTTGAAGCGGAATTCGGCGTTGCGCACTTCGCCGCGACTTTCGAGCTCGCCCCAGAAGCGCTCGCGATCGCCCGGCTCGACGTACAGGTCCACCGCGCTCGGCAGCGCATAGACCTCTTCGGCGTTCGCAAAGCCCAGCATCTGCACGAACGCGGGGTTCACCGAGATCATCCGTCCCTCGCGATTCGACTGATAGACACCCTCGACGACGTTCTCGAAGAGGCCGCGGAATTTCGCCTCGCTCGTGCGCAGGGCATCCTCCGCGCGGCGCCGCTCGATGGCGATGCCGGCGATCTGGGTCATGCGGGCCATCAACTCGAAATCCCGCCGGCCGGGCGTGCCCGGCTGCTGGCGGTAAACGGCGAGCGTGCCGACGACACGGCCGTCCGAAACGACGATCGGAGTCGACCAGCATGCCCGCCAGCCCTGGCGCAGGGCGAGCTCGCGCGTCTCCTCCCACAAGGCGTCCTTGGCGATATCCGCGACGATCACCTGGCGGCCGAGAAAAACCGCCGCCGAGCAGGATCCCTTGCGCGGCCCGATTTCCAGGCCGTCCATGTCGCGCACGAAGGCGGCCGCGAGCCGCGGCGCGGCCGCGGGCGTCAGCGACTTGCCGTCGGCACTCAGGAGACTGACGCAGCAGTGTGAATCGGGCGAAACCTTCTCGATCACGCCGATGATCGTCTCGAGCGTCACCGAGAGCTGGGCGTTCGCGCTCATCCTCTCGAACACCCGGCGCTCGCCCGCCGCGATCAGATCGCCGCGCTTGCGCTCGGTGATATCGGTGATGCTGCCGCGGACCAGCTGGCGCGTGGAACTCGGCAGGCGCACCAGGCGCACCTCGCAGGGAATGTCGCGGCCGAGCGCGTCGCGATGCAGCCACTCGAAGACCGGCGTTTCGCCGGCGAGCGCACGCGCGATGAAGCCGCGCGCCGATCCGAACGAGGGCGTGCCGTCCGCCTGCACGGGCGGGCTCGCCTGCTCGGGGCCGATTTTGAGGAGCGCCTCGCGATCCATCTTGAAGAAGCGCGCCGCGTTCTCGTTGACGTCGACGAAGCGCCCGACCTCGACATCGAGGACCACGATGGCTTCCGGCGCGTTTTCGACCAGCGTCTTGTAGCGCGCTTCGCTCTCGCGCATCGCCTGCTCGGCGTTGTAGCGCTCGGTCGTATCGCGCAGGCAGAGGATGTAGACGGTACGCCGGTTGACGCGCGCCTTGCTCACCGCGATTTCCGCGGGGAACTGCTGGCCGTTTTCGCGCCGGCATTGCGTTTCGTGGGCCGCGAGGTCCGCCTGCGTGTCTTCGATGCGCGAGGCGAGGCGCTCGAGGTAAGCGCCGATGCTCCCCTGCGTGCCTGCTTCCGGAATGAGGTAGTCGATGCGCCGGCCGACGATTTCCGGCTGCGTCAGGCCGAAAACCCGCTCGCCGGTCGGATTGAAGGTCTCGATGTGGCCGGACTCATCCACCGTGAGGATCACGTCCTTCACATGATCGACGATGGCCTGCAGCTGGCTTGCGTTCTGTTCCTGGATCTCGCGGTTCATCGCCTGCGCTTCGTCCGACATCATCTGCATCGAGCGAACGACGCTGCGCCGCTCCTCTTCCGTCGAATCGTAGTGGCGGCTGATGGCCTCGATCAGGCGCTCGAGCACGACGCGGCCATCGGGGCCGGTCGCGTCCCGCAACTGCCGCTCCAGCAAGCGATTGAATGTGGGCCGGCGGGAGTCCGGATTGAGGGCGACAACCGTGGTCTGGGCGTCATTGAGCGTAGGCTCGAGCGCCGGCCGGTCGACCGCGGTTTTGGCGCTCTTATTTGACATAAGGTATAGCGGGGACCGGCCACTGCTGACGCGACGCCCGGCATATTAGGTAAGACCAACCGGGACCTACGTGACTCGGGTCTCGGATGAGGCGATCAGGCTTCCTTGCTGCGCCGGTCCGCCTGTTTTCGCTGGCTTTCCGTGAGCTGGCGCTTGCGCAGGCGAATCGCCCGCGGCGTGATTTCGACGAGTTCATCCTCGTCGATGAACTCCATGGCCTGCTCGAGGGACATGCGGATGGGCGGCGTCAGCACGACGTTTTCGTCCTTGCTCTGCGTGCGGATGTTGGTGAGCTTCTTGCCCTTGAGCGGGTTCACGGTCAGGTCGTTTTCACGGCTGTGGATGCCGATGACCTGGCCCTCGTAGATGTCTTCGCCCGGGCCGATGAAGAGCCGGCCGCGCTCCTGCAGCGCGAACAACGAATACGCGAGCGACTTGCCCTCGCCGTTCGAGATCAGGACACCGTTGATGCGTTGGGCGAGTTCCCGATCGATCATCGGGCCGAAGTGATCGAACACGTGGTAGATGAGGCCCGTGCCCGAGGTCAGGGTGCGGAAATCGGTCTGAAATCCGATGAGGCCGCGCGAGGGGATCATGTAGTCGAGCCGCACGCGGCCGCGGCCGTCCGGCTGCATGTTCGTGAGACTCGCGCCGCGCTCGCCGAGCGCCGTCATCACCGCGCCCTGCGCGTCCGCCTCCACGTCCACCGTGAGCTGCTCGATCGGCTCGTGGCGCTCGCCGCCGACTTCCTTCACGACGACGTGCGGGCGCGAGACCGCAATCTCGTAGCCCTCCCGCCGCATGTTCTCCAGCAGCACCCCAAGGTGCAGCTCGCCGCGACCGTACACGACGAACTTGTCCGGATCCTCCGTCGGCTCGAGCCGCATCGCGACGTTCGACAGCGTTTCGCGCTCGAGTCGCTCCTTCAGCTGGCGACTCGTGACGAACTTGCCTTCGCGGCCGAAGAACGGCGACGTATTCACCTCGAACGTCATGCTGATGGTCGGCTCGTCCACGGTCATCGCCGGGAGGCCTTCCGGCCGCTCGGGATCGCAGATCGTGTCCGAGATCTTCGGTTCCGGGATGCCCGCAAAAGCGACGATATCGCCCGCGTCCGCCGATTCCACATCGATGCGGTCGAGCCCGATGAAGCCGAATACCTGCGTGACCCGCTCGGCGCGTTCCTTGCCATCGCGGTCGACGACCGTGACATTGGAACTGCGACGCAAAGTCCCGCGCTTGATCCGGCCGATGGCGATCGCGCCGACATAGCTCGAGTAGTCGAGCTGGCTGATCTGCAGCTGCAGGGGGCCGACGGCCGAAACGTCCGGCGGTGGGCAGTGCTCGATGATGGCCTGGAAGAGCGCCGTCATGTCCTCGGCTTCCGTCTCGATGTCGAGTGCCGCGACGCCCAGCAGTGCCGAGGCGTAGACCACCGGGAAATCGAGCTGCTCGTGGGTCGCGCCGAGCCGGTCGAAGAGGTCGAAGGTCTGGTCGAGGACCCAGTGCGGCCGCGCTTCGGGGCGATCGACCTTGTTGATGACGACGATCGGGCGCAGGCCGTGCGCAAAGGCCTTCTGCGTCACGAATCGCGTTTGCGGCATGGGTCCATCGACCGCATCGACGAGCAGCAGCACGCTGTCAACCATCGACAGGACCCGCTCAACCTCGCCGCCGAAGTCCGCGTGGCCCGGTGTGTCGACGATGTTGATGCGGTAATCGCGCCAGCGGATGGCCGTGTTCTTCGCGAGGATGGTGATGCCGCGCTCGCGCTCGAGCGCATTCGAATCCATCACGCGGTCGGGCACGATCGTACGCGCGCTGAAGGTTCCGGACTGCTTCAGCAACTGGTCGACGAGCGTCGTCTTGCCATGATCGACATGGGCGATGATCGCGATGTTGCGAAGTTTGTCTTGCACTGGGAAGCCGGCTTGCGCCCAAAAAGGCCGCGCATTATAGCGGCCGAACCGCCGCCGTCACGTCCATTCGCAAACGAATCCCGCCGGGCGGCAAGGCTGGGATTTTCTCTTGCCGGAGAATGACTTACGCGTGCCCTGGCCTACTCCGTGCCGGCCGTCGGGCCGGCCCCGGACTTTTCGAGGGCGGCAAGGCCCCCGACCAGCAGCGGAATCGCGAAGGTGCGCGACTGAAGACCCGACCCGGGCACCACCATCGTCACCAGCACCGCGACGTTGAAAGCGCCCTCCGCGCGCGGAGTCACCCGCAGCTTGTGGTGATGGAGCGAGCCTGGCGGCGACTTCTGGAAACTCTCGAGGCTGGTCGCGGAATCCACGTCGATGCCGTCGCCGCCTTGCACCGACAAGGTCATCGACTCGGCGCTCGCCAGCGAGATCACGGCCAGATCGATGGCGACGGGCGCGCCCAGCACGGGTTTCGATGTGACGGTGAACTTGAGATCGACCGGCGCGGTCGCCTTGCCGGCGCTCACCGCGCGCGTCATGTCGGCCGTCTGCTTGTTCGCATCTTCCACGCTGGCGGCGTCGGCGACGCTTTCATCGTCATCGCCCGCCGCATTCGGCTTCGTCGCAGGGGTCTCCCCCGCGGCGGCAGTGGGCGCGGGCGTGTCGTTGTTGCAACCCGCGCAGAGGAACGCACAGGCTGCCAGTGCCGGGAACGGGAGCAGGATCCGATGCATACGGGTAGAACTTACCATGCGTCAGAGCGTCAGCGCATCCTGGTCCATCGCATCGAGCTGCTCCCGCAGGGCGGTCAGGTGGTTTTCCCAGTAACGCGGTTCACCAAACCACGGAAAGGCGCGCGGGAACGCGGGATCGAGCCAGCGAGCCGCGAGCCATCCCGAATAGTGCACGAGCCTCAGGGCCCGCAACGGCTCGATGAGGCCGAGCTCCGCCCGATCGAACGGGCGAAACTGTTCGTAGCCTTCGACGTAGTCCGCCATCTGGCGGCGCATCTCCTCACGCGAGCCCGCCAGCAGCATCCAGAGGTCCTGGATCGCGGGTCCCGTCATGCAATCGTCGAGATCGACGAAATGCGCCCCGGTGTCGGTCCACAGGATGTTGCCCCGGTGGCAGTCGCCATGGATGCGCAGGCTGGCGACGAAATTGCAGGCTTCGAGCACGGCGTCGGTGCGCTCGAGCAGCGCCTGCGTGAGATCCGCGTATTTGTCGACGACGTACCCCGGCACCAGCGGGCAGTCGAGGACGATCGAGCGTGCGTCCCAGCCGAAAATCTCGCTCGTCAGGCGCCGCCGATGCTGGAACCGGGCCGCCGCGCCTGTCAGGTGCAGGCGCGCGAGAAACCTCCCCATGAGCACGCGATCGTCGGTGACACCGAGTTCGGGCCACCGGCCGCCACGCCGGGGAAATACGGCATAGCCATAGTCCCCGATGTCGTGCAGGGTGCGCCCCTCGATCACCGTGGGAGCGACGACCGGCACATCAGCCGCCGCGAGGCCCAGGGAGAACTCATGCTCTTCGAGGATGGCGTCCCTGGACCACCGGCCGGGCCGGTAGAACTTCGCGACGACCGGGTCCTGTGATTCCACCCCGATCTGGTACACGCGATTCTCATAGCTGTTGAGGGCGAGCACGCGCCCGTCGCAGGCCAGTCCCAGGCGTTCGATGGCCGCGATCACGAGGTCGGGCGAGAGTTCGGCGAACGGCGTCGCCTGCTCGGATGCGTCGGGCTGCATGTGCTATGACCGCAATCTCGTTCGTCCTTCCCTGTCCTTGGCTATTATTGCAGTTTGGCCTGTGTATCCGAAGGAGTAAGGCAGCTTGCAGCGAACCACCATTCTCGTAACGGGCGGCGCCGGTTACATCGGCAGCCATGTCGTACGCCAGCTCCTCGAACGCGGCGAGCGGGTCGTCGTGCTCGACAATCTGGTCACGGGCTTCCGCCAGGCGGTCCAAGGCGCCGAACTCTGCGTCGGCGACACGGGCGACGCGGCACTCGTCAGCCGGCTGCTCGCCGACCAGCGCATCGGAACGGTCCTGCACTTCGCGGCGCACACGATAGTGCCGGAATCGGTGGAGCGGCCGCTCAAGTACTACGGCAACAACACGGCGGCCACGCGCACGCTCCTCGAGTGCTGCGATCGCGCGGGCGTGCGGAACTTCGTCTTCTCATCGACGGCCGCGGTCTACGGCATACCGGCAGGCGGCTACGCCGCGGAAGACACCGCGACCGCCCCGATCAATCCCTACGGCACGTCCAAGCTCATGAGCGAATGGATCTTGAGGGACCTGTCCGCCGCGAGCGCACTCCGGCACGTAGCCTTGCGCTACTTCAACGTCGCGGGATCGGATCCGAAGACGCGCATCGGCCAGGCGACCCCGAACGCAACGCTCCTCGTCAAGGTGGCGTGCGAAGCGGCGGTCGGCAAACGGCCCTCCGTGTCCATCTTCGGCACCGACTATCCGACTCCCGACGGCACCGGCGTGCGGGACTATATCCATGTCGAGGACCTGGCCGACGCCCATCTCAAAGCGCTCGACTACCTGCGCGACGGGGGCGCCTCGGTCACACTCAATTGCGGCTATGGGCGCGGCTTCAGCGTGCGCGAGGTGCTCGCCATGGTGGAAAAAACGGCCGGCCGAAAGCTCAATACGATCGTCGGGCCGCGGCGCGCAGGCGACCCGCCGGTGCTCGTTGCGCAGGCTTCGCGCGTGCGTTCGACTCTCGGCTGGACGCCCCGTTACGAGGACCTCGCGGAGATCGTGCGCAGCTCCTACGCCTGGGAGCAGAAGCTCCTCGTCGAGCCCTGGAAGAGCCCTTGAGCGGTCCGGCCGGTTGGATTGCAGGTCTTTGATTGACAAAGTAAAGCTCGACGAGAAACCGGTTCCCCGCCTACCTCGGACTGCTAGAATGCCGGCCATGCGCCTCGCCCGCCCCCGCTCCCTCAGCGGCCTGCTGCTCATCGGATTTTCGCTGGTTGCGTTGCCGTTATTCGTCGCGGTGGTCAATGCGGCGGTGCAGATCCGCTCGCTCGCTGACGAAAGCAAGACGCTGGTGCGCCAGGGCGTGGACATCACGCGGCACAACCAGATGCTGTTTGAGGAAATCGCGGCGCTCGAACGGACGGCACGCCTCTACCAGGTGCTCGGCCGGCCGGACCTGCTCGAGGTCTTTCGCGACAATCATCAGCGTTTTCTCGCGACGATCACCGATCTCAAGGCTTTGCCGCAGCCGCAAGCCAACCGCGACACGCTGGAAGCGATCGGCGCCGCCGGCATCAGTCTCGACGCCGCGCTGCGCTCGGCGGGGTCGGATCCGGCCGCGGTGAGCCGCGTCGTCAGCGGTTTCACACAGCTCGCGGACAGCGCGCGCGCCTACGCGCAGGGCACCAACCAGCTGATCGAAGTGCAGCTCAACAAGCTGCAGGCGGCGACCGAACGGGCGCAGCGGACGCTTTTCTGGCAATCGGCGATGCTGCTCCCGATCACCATCGTCATCGTGGCCTTCGTCACGCTGCGACTCGCGCGGCCGCTCCGGCAGATCGACCGCGCCATCGGCGAGCTCGGCCGCGGCACGTTCTCGCGTGCAATCGCCGTGCAGGGCCCGAGCGACCTCGAGGCCCTCGGTCGCCAGCTCGAATGGCTGCGCCTGAGGCTCCTCGAACTCGCCCAGGAGAAGAACCGCTTCCTGCGCCACATGTCGCACGAGCTCAAGACGCCGCTCGCGAATATCCGCGAGGGCACCGAACTCTTGATGGACGGGGCCGTCGGAGAACTGCAAAGCGGCCAGCGGGAGGTGACGGCCATTCTGCGCGAAAACGGCATGAAGCTGCAGCGCCTGATCGAGAACCTGCTGAGCTTCAGCGCCTGGCAGGCGCAGAGCACGGGGCTCGAGCTCTCGGAATTCCGTCTCCGCCCGCTCGTGAAGAACGTGATCGAGGCGCAGCAGCTCACGCTCATCGGGCAGCGCGTGCGCCTCGATGTGCAGATCGACGATCTCGTCGTGATCGCCGATCGCGCCAAGGTCCGGCTGATCCTCGACAACCTGCTGTCGAACGCGATCAAGTTCACGCCGCGCGGCGGATCGATCTACCTGCACGCCCGCAGCGAGCGCGAGCAGCTGCAGCTTGACGTTGCCGACACCGGGCCCGGCATCGCCGCCGAGGACCGCTCGCGCATCTTCGAAGCCTTCTACCAGGGGCGCACGCCGCAGGGCGGTCACCTGAAGGGCACGGGCATCGGCCTGTCGGTCGTGCTCGAGTTCGCGCACGCACACGGCGGCACCGTCGAGATCGTCGACGGCGAATTCGCCGGCGCCCACTTTCGCCTGCGCCTGCCGATGCGCCAGCTCGCGGGTGAACCGAAGGAACGGGCGCATGCGGCATGAACGGCTGATCGCGGCAGGAGCGCTCGCCGCTCTCATCACCGGCTGCAGCCTCGGCAACATGCTCGGCGCGCCCGAGCACGTCGAACCCGAGGCCGCCAAGCCGCGCGCGGATGTCGGTGTGCTCGGCGGTTATCTCGAAACCATGCGCAAGCTCGGCCAGAGCGACCCAGCCGTGCAGGCGGAAACTTTCCAGGCCGCGCGCGACGCGGCCCAGCTCACGCCGACGACCGCCAATCGGCTGCGCTTTGCCCTCGCGCTCGCGACGCCGGGCCACGGCGGCAGCGATCCAGCGGCCGCCCAGAAACTCCTCGCGCAGTTGCTGGCCTCGCCCGAGCTGCTGCTGCCGCCGGAACAGGCGCTCGCGCAGGTCGAATTGCGCCAGGTCGAACTCAGGATCGTGCTGACCGAAGAGAACCGGCGGCTGCAGCAGGAGTCCGCACGCAACGACCGCGAACGCACGGCGGCGGCGGCGCGCCGGCTGCAGGCCGAGGTCGACGAAAACAAGCGCTTGCGCAAGCAACTCGAGGAAGCACAGGCTAAGCTCGACGCCGTGACCCACATCGAGCGCTCCGCCATCGACCGCAATCCGAACGGCAACCAGCAGTGAACACACCCGCGAAACGCAAGGCGAAGATCCTGGTGGTCGACGACGACCCGGGGCTCCTGCGCCTGCTCACCATTCGCCTGCGCGCCGAGAACTACGACGTCGAAGCCGTGGAAAGCGCGCTGGCGGCGCTGAACGCCGCCGCCCGCTTTCGTCCCGACCTCGTGATCACGGACCTGCGCATGGACCAGATGGACGGCATGGGGCTCCTGAAGGAGCTGCAGAGCCGCTGGCCGGGCTTGAGGGTGATCATTCTCACCGCGCACGGCACGATCCCCGACGCCGTGCATGCCACGCAGAGCGGCGCCTTCGGCTTTCTCACGAAGCCGATCGACAAACAGGAGCTCCTGGACCAGGTCGAGAAGGCGCTGCGCATTTCGGGCATCCGTCAGAGCGATGAGGACTGGCGCTCCGAGATCATCACGCGCAGCGCCCTGATGGAGGAGAGGCTCGCGCAGGCGCACATGGTCGCGGGCACGGACGCGCGCGTGCTCATCACGGGCGAGAGCGGGACGGGCAAGGAGCTGCTCGCGCGCGCGATCCACAAGGCGAGCGTGCGCCGCGAGCATCCCTTCGTCGCGATCAATTGCAGCGCGATGACCGAGGACCTCCTCGAAAGCGAACTCTTCGGCCACGAGAAGGGCGCCTTCACGGGCGCCATCCGCACGCACAGGGGCCTCTTCCATGCCGCGGACGGCGGCACGCTGATGCTGGATGAGATCGGCGACATGCCGATGCGCCTGCAGGTGAAGCTCCTGCGCGTGCTGCAGGAAAACCAGATCCGCCCCGTCGGCAGCACCGATGCGATCCCGGTGAACGTGCGCGTGATCTCGGCGACGCATCGCGACCTCACGCAGCTCATGGTGAGCGGCGTCTTTCGCGAGGATCTCTACTACCGCCTGAACGTCGTGCACATCGACGTGCCGCCGCTCACGAAGCGGCGCGAGGACATTCCACTGCTGGTCGCGCATTTCCTCGAGCTCATCGCGCGCGACAGCAACCAGCGCAAGATCTATGCGCCGGAGGCGGTCGAACTGCTCGCCACGGCCGAATGGCCCGGCAACATCCGCCAGCTCTACAACGTCGTGCGGCACAACGTCGCGCTGTCGAGGAATCCGATCATCAATGCGGAACTCGTGCAGCAGGCGCTCGGCGGCGGCCCGTCGAAGCTCCCGTCCTTCGACGAAGCGCGCGACGAGTTCACGCGCAATTATCTCGCGCAGATCCTGCAGATCACGGGCGGCAACGTGAGCCAGGCGGCCCGTCTCGCCAAGCGCAATCGCACGGACTTCTACAAGCTCCTCGGGCGTCACCAGCTGACGCCGGACGACTTCAAGCCGCGTTGAGCCCGGCGCGCCCATGACCGATCGGATCGACGTCGTCGTGGTCGGTGCCGGGGTGGTGGGTCTTGCCGTCGCACGCGCGCTCGCGCAATCCGGTCGCAGCGTCATCGCCATCGAGCGTCACCGCCGCGTCGGCGAGGAGACTTCCTCGCGCAACTCCGGAGTCATTCACTCGGGGATCTATTATCCGCAGGGCAGCCTCAAGGCGAGGCTCTGCGTGCGGGGCCGCGGCCTCCTGTACGCCTACTGCGCCGAAAAGGGCGTTGCCCATCGCCGCTGCGGCAAGCTCATCGTCGCGCAGGAGCGCGAATTGCCTGCGCTTGACGGCCTCCACGAAGCGGCGCGCAACAACGGCGTGCACGACCTCGAGCGCCTCGACGCTGAGCGAGTCCGCCAGCTCGAACCGCAGCTGCGGTGCGCCGGCGGCCTATGGTGCCCGAGCACGGGTATCGTCGATCCGCACGAGCTGATGACCGCCCTGCACGGCGATCTCGACGCGGCCGGCGGCAATGTCGCTTTCGGCACCGAGCTTGCGAGCGCGTCCGCGCGTGCCGGCGGCTGGGAGCTCACGCTGCAGTCCGGAATCGACAGCACGCTTCTCGACTGCGAACTGCTCGTCAACGCCGCCGGTCTGCACGCCGTCGAACTGCTCGAGCGGATCGCCGGCTACCCGCGCGACCGGATACCGCAGCGCTTCTACGCCAAGGGCAATTATTTTTCGTTGCGCGGGCGCTCGCCCTTCACGCACCTGGTGTACCCGATGCCGGTGCCGGGCGGGCTTGGCGTGCACGCGACGCTCGATCTCGCCGGCCGCGTGCGCTTCGGTCCCGACGTCGAGTGGGTCGAGCGGCCGGACGAGTACCAGGTCAGCGCTGCACGCGCGGCGGGTTTCTACGAAGCCATTCGCGTGTACTGGCCCGGACTTGCCGACGCCGCCCTCGAGCCGGCGTACGCAGGCATTCGGCCCAAGCTGGTCGGAGCCGGAGTCGCTGCCGCGGATTTTCACGTCGACCTGCCCGCCCGGCATGGCGTGGCGGGGCTCGTCAATCTGCTGGGTATTGAGAGCCCGGGCCTGACCTCGGCACTCGCGCTGGGGGAGTACGTCACCGGCCAGGTATCGGCCGGCTGAAAGTCGCCTCGGCGCCCTGGGCGCCTGCGGACCTTCGCGACGCCTCAGGACTTGCCGTTCACCGATGCCACCAGTGCCGCATCGATGGCTTCCTTGAAGTCCTGGTAGGGGCGCGCTCCTCGAATCACGCGCAACACGCGCAGTTCGGCAGTCTTCGGATCCACCGTTCCGAGGAAAAAAGTCGGGGAACCCGTCACGCCCGCGCGGCCGCCGTCGGCGACGTCGGTACGAATGTCCGGCGCGTGCTTCTCGTTCGCAACGCACTGACTCAGTTGCGCGGCGTTGAGGTTCAGCGACTTCGCGAGCTGCGAGAAGTCCTTGTCCGCCGCGTCGACGGGCTTGCCGAACAGGCTCGCCCGCATTTCCCAGTATTTGCCCTGATCCCCGGCACAAAGCGCCGCCTCGTGCTTCCTGAAGGAATCCGGATGCAGTGAATCGATGGGATAGTCCCGCACGACGTACTTGAGCTTGCCGGTGTCGACGTAGTCCTGCTTGATCTGCGGCATCGTCTGCTTCACGTGCCGGGCACAGAAGGGACAGTCGTAATCGAAGAACTCGACCAGCACGAGATTGGCATCGTTCCTGCCGATGAAAGGCGCGCCCTTGATCGCGACGGAGATGTTCTGCTCTTCGACCGCGGCCGGCGCGCTGGTGTTGGCGAGCTGTTTCGCGGCAATGAGGGCTTTCAGCTCATCGAGCTGCTTCTGAATCGCGGCCTGCCCGTTCCTGAGTGTCTCGAGCTCCTTCTTGATGTACTGCGTGTCGTTGTCCTCGTCATGCGCGACAGCGACGCCAGTGAAGCCGGACAGCAGCATTGCAGCGGTCCACGCCGCGACCGGCAGGCATTGGTTCACTCTCATGGATGATTCCCGATCAGTAGTTCGTGTTGTGTGCGACGTATTTGACCAGGCTGACGGCGTCTTCCTTGATGCCGCCGTCCGGCATCGAAACGTGGTGGAAGGCGGTGCACGCGAGGCGCGTCGTGGTGGCGCTGATGCGCGCCTTGCCATGGCCGATGCGCCCTTCCGTCGACACGACCACGACATTTGCCCGACCCGAGATCTGCGAGGATGCGAAGGTCACCGTCGCCTCCGCCGCCACGTTCGCCGAAACCAGCCGGCCCGCCGGCCGGTCGTTGTCGTCGAACCACTCAAGGGCGACGTGCGCTGCAGCGATGTCGTGATTCGTGCACGAGACCAGCGTGTCGGCAAGGCCCGGTTCGACGTACACCGGGGCGATGCGGTACACGACCTGGCTTGGCACGCCGTCGATCGCGCCCGGCCCGCCATCGAGCAAGCCGGCCCGCGCGCTGCCCAGCGCAAGCGCCGCGAGAATCGTCACAGCCGTCGTCACTGTCATCTTCATCGCGGCCACCTTTTTCCCGCAACCTGCCTGGTTTTCACTGCCCATCCTCGAAGACGCCGATGAGTCGCGCTTCACGGCGGGCCCGTCACGGTCAGCGTGAAGTTGCCGTTCGCCCCGCCGTAGCCGTCCACGACGATGTAGTACGTCTGGCCCGCGGTCACCGTCGGCGCGATCCGCGATCCATGGTGATCCGACGTTCCCGTTGCACAGCCAGCCGTGTCGTCATTGCACGCAACCTGGGTTCCGGTGCTGCAAGCGCCGCTGCGCAGATACACGACCGTGTCATAGGACGTCGCCGTCGCTCCGCAAGTCGATATCGACGCCGTGCCCGAGCGCGTCGGCGTCCACTGAAACACCTTCTCCGGCGAGGTATTCGAACTCGCGCAGGTCCCGCTGAGGGAACTCGTGCCACTCGTCGTACCGGTGAAGACTCCGCCGGCACCGGCAATAACAGTCGGAGCAGCGCACGCGCCCCCGGGCGGCGGCGGTGGCGGCGGCGGCGGTGGCGGCGGCGTCGTGCCGGACGGCGGCGTCACCGACAGGTTGAAATTGCCGTTCGCACCATCGTAGCCGTCGACCAGGATGTAATAGGTCTGGCCCGCGGTCACAGCCGGCGTGATGCGCGACCCGTGGTGATCGGAGGTTCCCGTGGCGCAGCCCGACGTGTCGTCGTTGCAGGCGACCTGGCTGCCGGTGCAGGTCCCGCTTCGCATGTAGAGGACGGTGTCAAAGGCCGTGGCCGCCGCGCCGCAAGTCTGGATCGTCGCGGTGCCGGATACGGCCGGTGTCCACGCGAATACCTTTTCGGGAGAATTGGTCGTCGTCGCGCAACTGCTGCTCTGCGTGCTCGACCCGGCGGTGGTTCCGGTAAAGGAGCCGCCCGCGGCGGGAATCGTCGTCGGAGTCGCGCAGGCATCGCCCGTCGGCGGCGGCGGGGTCGAGCCTGGAATCGTCACGGGGACGGTCACCGCGTTGTTCGTCTCGTCGAGTTCGACGAAGCGGTTGAACGGATCGACGGTCACGCGCAGGACGTAGTTCGCGGCCGGCAGGCCCGTGATGTCGAGATACTGGCAGCCGAGGCTCGAGCCGTAGACGTCCGAGCAGCCCGCCGAGATGCCCTGGAACGAACAGCTGTACTGCGGGTGCGCGCAATTGCTGTCGGCAAGGCAGAAGCCTTGCTTGTGCCCGACGACGACCGCCTGGCCGGTGGCGTCCAGCAGCTCATAACGGGCGTAGTTGTTGTAGTGCGCATGATTGTGGCCCTGGGCGGGACTGCAGATGAAATTCTGGTTGCCGCAGATCTCCAGCGGATGCGTGATGCAGTTCGGGCACTGCGGATCGCCGAGCACGAGGTCCGCCGTGCCGAGGTTGTTCGCCTGCACGCCGAAGCGGAGCAGGTCTACCCCGGTCGTGCTTTCCGCGCAGCCCTCGGAGACGTCGCCCGCGGCGACCGTCGCGTTTCTCTGGATCGACCAGTCGGTGATGATCGGCGACATGTCGGGCAGGCCCGCCGGCGGGACCGCGCAGGTGCATTGGGCACTGCACGGACCCGCGACACACTGGCCGAGATCCGCACTGTCACACTGCTCGGTGCCTTCGCGCACGCCGTTCCCGCAAGTCGACGGCGGCTGCACGGACAGCGAAAACGCGCCACTCGATCGGCTGTAGCCGTCGACGACGATGTAGTAGGCCTGGCCTGCGACCACCGTTGGCGTGACCTTCGAACCGTGGTGATCCGACGTCGTCGTCAAGCAGCCGGTGGTGTCGTCGTTGCAGGTCAGCTGTGTGCCCGTGCAGCTGCCGGTACGCACGTAGACGACGGTGTCGAAGCGCGTGTTGAGTCCACAGGTGCTGATCGTCGCGACGCCTGAACTCGTCGGAACCCAGCGGTACACCCTCTCCGGCGCCTGATCGCTCGAGGCGCAGGTGCCGGCAATCGTGCTGTTGCCGGTCGTGGTGCCGACGAACGTTCCGCCTTGCGCCGGCAGGTTCGCAACCGCGTTACAGGCCGTGCAGGTGCTCGAGCGGTCGCCGCCGACGCAGGTGCCGGCATTGCAAACATCGTTGGTCGTGCAGGAATTGCCGTCGGAACATTGCATGCTGTTGTTGGCATGCACGCAGCCGAGGTCGGGGTCGCACAGATCGTCGGTGCAGGGATTCGAATCGTCGCAGGCATTCGGACACTGCACTTGCGCGACCGCGGAACTTCCCATCCACGCGGACAGGATCAAGCCGCAGACCAGTGCGGCGCCAAAGCGGCGAATCATGTTCGGAGTACCTTGATTTTGTCAGTCTTGCGCGGCGACGCGGCCCTGGCCGCAGATGTATTCATGCGCATGAATCGTCCTTGTCACGACCTTAGGCTTGCCAGTCCACCCCGCTTCCACTTGCGCAGGGCCGCTCTTGTATTTCGTCTTGTCGGCCGCGCGTATATATGCGCTTCGCGACCGGACCCGTCAATAGTACTCGCGGCCAAAAAAGCGCGTCACGCGACGATGTAATCCGACACGCATGCGGTACGCGCCGTGTCGACGGTTCGTCCTTTGACTTATGTGACACCCCGCACAGTAGATGCCGCGGGGACGGCTCCCGGGGCCTGCGGATCCGTGTCGGATTCCTTGACAGTTTTTGCGGCCTCCCCGATCGATCCGCTCCCCCGAGCGGCGCGGCGCGACCTGCATCCTTTACCCTCCTCAGGCCGACGAGCATGATTCGGCCTCGCTCGAGGACCGGGGGATCACATTGACCATGCAGCACGTCGCGCGATGAACGTCTCGGGAAGCATCGCGCGCGGCGCCACGCTGATGGTGCTGTTCAAGCTCGTCGAGCGCGGGCTCGGCTTCATCAGCACGCTGATCCTCGCGCGCCTGCTGGTGCCGGGCGATTTCGGCCTGGTCGCGATGGCGACCTCCTTCATCACGCTCATCGAGCTGATGGGCGCCTTCGGCTTCGACATTTCACTCATCCGGCTCGAGCGCGCCGAGCGCGTGCACTACGACACCGCGTGGACGTTGAACGTCGCGGTGGGGACGCTGCTCGCGATCTGCATGCTGGGGGCCGCCGTTCCGCTCTCGCACTTCTACGGCGAAGCGCGGCTGCCACCGGTCATTTTCATTCTCGCCTGCGGTTCCATCGCCACCGCGTTCGAGAACATCGGGGTGGTGGAATTCAGGCGCAAGCTCGAGTTCGGCCGCGAGTTCCGCTTTCAGATCGCGAAGAAGGTGGCCGCGTTCATGATCACCGTGCCACTCGCGTTTACGCTGAGAAATCACTGGGCGCTGGTCGCCGGCATGCTGACGAGCCGCATCGCCTCGACCACCTGGAGCTACTACGTTCACCCGTACCGGCCGCGCTTCTCGCTCGGGGCGGCGCGCGAATTGATCGGCTTTTCGAAGTGGCTGCTGCTCAACAACTTCCTCTTTTTCTTCAAGGAGCGCGGATCCGACTTCATCATCGGCCGGCTCGCGGGGCGTTCGGCGCTCGGGCTCTATAACGTCGGCTACGAGATCGCGAACCTGCCGACGACCGAGCTCGTCGCGCCGATCAACCGCGCGGCCTTTCCCGGCTACGCGAAGGTAGCCGCAGATGCGGAGGGGCTGCGCAAGGGATTCCTCGATGTGATCGCCGTCGTCACGCTCTTCGCGATACCGGCGGGAATCGGACTCGCGGCCGTCGCACCCATCGCGTGCCAGGTGCTGCTCGGGCCCAACTGGCTCGGCGCGATTCCGATCATCGAGATCGTCGCCATTCAGGGCGCGATCACGGCGCTGCAATCGAATGGTTTCGCCGTCTACCTCGCGCTCGGCCGCGCGGATCTCGCGACGCGCATCACGGCCGGGTACGTCATCATGCTGCTGCCGCTCTCGGCAGCGTTGACGGCCTCGAAGGGTATCACCGGGGCGGCGATCGCCTGCCTGGTCACCGCGGCGGTATTCGCCCCGGTCAACTATTTCGTCCTGTTGCGCAAGCTCGACCTGCCCGTCAGCCGGTTCCTCGCGGTGATCTGGCGGCCCGCAAGCGCCGCCTGTGTCATGTTTTACGCCACGCGCGCGGTCACTGCGCTGCTGGCGCCGGTCGTGCCCGGCCTCATTGCGCTCCTCCTGAGCGTCGCCTGCGGAGCGATCGTGTACATCGCATGCGTCGCGTTGTGCTGGCGTCTCGCCGGCAGTCCGGCCGGGTCGGAGAGAGCGGTGATCGAGCGCGCGAAGAGTCTGCTCGCGAAACGGCGTCCTGCGGCTAGCGGCTGAGCACCGGCGCGGGGCGCGGCAAGCCGGAAACACCCAGCACGTCCTGGTACTGCCGTTCGAGTCGGCTGCGATTTTCGGACACCGTGCGACGCAAGGTCTCGACGATCTGCGGCCGCAGGCGGATCGCCGAGTCGAGCTGCGACAGCACGCCAGTCGCGGTGACGTCATCGAAGTCGACGGCATACTCGCCGACGCCCACCGACCCCATGAGCTCACGCGACTTGCGGTAGTAGCAGACGCCGACCGTGGGAGTTCCCATCAGGAGGCTGAGAACGATGCCGTGAAAGCGGGTCGCGACCACGGCTTCGCTGCGCTCGATGAGATCGAGCACTTCATCGAGTGAGCGCGCGCGTATGAGTTCGATGCTGCCGGCCGGCAGGACATCCGGCCCGATCTCGGCAAGCACGTCCTCCGCCGCCCACTCGTCGGCGGGATGCGTTCCAAAAAGGACAACGCGCCGACCGCCGCGGACGAGTGTCGAGCACACCGCCGCGAGCTCCCGCACGTAGCGGCGATATTTCTCCGGATCGGATTCCGGCCAGTAGCGTGGATCGAATACGGGCATCGGGTTGATTGCGACCAGGCCCTGGGTGCCGGCAACCTGCGGCCGGAATCCCCGGCCGGTCGGCAGGCTGAAAGCGAGGTCGGGACTCACCTGCAACGTGCGCTCGTAGCCAAGGCCTTCGACCAGTTCGCGTGAGCCCTCGTCGCGTACGGACACGAACTGGGCGCGCGCGAGACAGCCGCGAACGAAGAAGCGCGCGAGCTTCCCGTCCAGTGGCCCCGCGCCGACGCTCACCAGGGCGACCTTCACGTTCCTCAAGGCTGCGATCGCCGTCCACTTGAAGAGCGTGTACGGGAACTCCCAGGCTCCGCCGACGAAGTCGAACATCTGATTGGAGCCGGCGATCACCAGCAGGTCGACGTCGCTCAGCGACTGCCACATGTAGCCGACGAACCAGCACTCGCGCCCGACACCGGCAAGGGTCGCCGGCAGGTGGTGCAGGATTTCGTAGGTACGTCGCAGCCAGCCGACGCGCTTCAGGGCCGCGACCAGGCCTTTCCCGGACGTTTGCTCGGCCGCAAGAGCGGTGGCCCCTTTCGTCTGTTCCTTCGCCGGCAAGCGCGTCACAGAGCTGCGGATCGCGGCCGCGGGCACGCCATAGCGCTTCGTGGTGTCGTTGGGATCCAGGCTGAAGCCCATGATCTCGGCGTCCGGCGCGATGCGCCGCACGTTCGCGATGACCGCCGCCGTCAGCGACTCATCGCCCAGATTCTGCCGGCCATAGTGGCCGAAAACGCCGACCTTGAAATGGGTGTGTGACCCGTTCGGCTTCTCATCCGAAATGCCCATGCATCGATTGTATAGGGCTTGCGGCGGTGCCGGTGATGCTGTGCGGTCAAACCCCGATGAAGTTCACGCTCTAGGGCTGCTGCCCGCTCCAAAGCAGCGGGCGCTCGCCGCCAATCCATTGTGGATCGTGCCCGGCTCCGGATTTGTCGGCGATGTCGCTCGGTGTCGGATTGAGGTTCAGATACCAGATATTCGACGCACCCGGCCCTGTCGACAGCGGCTGGCCGATTTCCGCGAGCACGTCGCTCAACGACAGATTGACCGAATAGATCTGGATACCGCGCAGGACGCCATCCATGACCTCGTTCGAGGGATTCCAGGGCGCGTCGCCAAAGGTCAGTGCCGGCGCCGGCGGATTGACGTTGCCGTAGCTCGCCGGCGCGACGTGCTCGATGACCTTCGTCGCGTCGGGCAGGTCCCAATAAAAGAGCGTGTGCTTGCCGTCGCCGTCCGACCAGGCGACGAGCGCCTGCGTGTACCAGCGCCCGTACGTCACGCTCTGGGAGCTGACGTAGTCGCCGCCGCGATCGGTCGCAATCTCCCACTTGTGGTTGAGGAAATTGGGATAGATCGGATACGGATGGGCTCCGTAATAGGTGTTCGAGTCGCCGTGGTCCCATTCAAACGTATCGATATTTCCAACGTCGTCGTCGTTGCCCCAGAAGAAGGTTGTGTAGTACCCATCCTGCAGTCGCGGGAAGACCCGCCAGATATAGGTTGCCGGGTAGATCGCCAGGGGATTGCGGAAGCGCAAGCGCACGGTGGCTTCCGTCGCCGCGCTGCCCGGAAAGTCCAGCCCGGTGTCCGCGGTCACCCCGTCCACGGTCACCGTCGCGGTCGCAATGGCGGTTCCGTTGAGCCCGGTGCAGGCAATTGTGAAGATCGAGCTGGCAGCGAACAGCGGTCCGGTGGCAGCGGATCCCGCAGTGGGTCGCTGCCCCGCCCAGGCGCCGCCCGCGACGCAATCGCTCGCATTGACCGACGACCAGGTCAGGCTCGACATCCCACCGCTCGTAACGCTCGGGGGGCTCGCGTCGAGCAAGACCTGCACGGGCGCGGACGGCGCACTGACGCTGACGGCCGTGCGCGCCTCCGCGGCCAGGATATCGCGCTGGGCGATCACCTTGGCGGTGTACAGGCCCGGTTGGTCGTAATTGCACACGTCCGCGGCGCTCGGCGCCGTCTGCGTCGTGTCGACCAGCTGCAGATCCCACGGCTGCGACACGCTCGTGCCCGTGTCGGATCGATTGCAATAGAAGGTATAGGTGATCAGACCCGTCGCCGTGCCGCTCACGCTCGCCGTCAGGTCAACGCCCGCGAGCGGCGCATTGCCAGCGGCCGGCGCCGCACCCAGCGCCACTCCCAGCGTCGGCGCGGCATTGGCGACCGTCACCGTTACCGCGCTCGAGGTGGCGACATTGCCCGCCGCATCGCTCGCCACAGCGGCCAGCACGTGCGCGCCGTTCGGCACCGCGCCCGCCGTGGACCACGCGATCGAGTACGGCGCGCTCGTATCCTCGGCGCCGAAATTCGCCCCATCGATCCGGAACTGCACGCCGGCCACGCCCACGTTGTCCGCCGCGCCCGCCGTCACCGTCACCGTGCCGCTCACCGTCGCACCGTTCGCCGGTGCGCTGATCGACACCGTCGGCGCGGTCGTGTCGGGCCCCGAGGAAGAGCCGCCCAATGCCGTACCCATGTCCGCCTGGACCTCGGCAGCCGTCAGGACCCGGTTGTATACACGCACGTCATCGATCAACCCATTCATCACCTCGCCGTTGCCGCCGTTCGCACCGAGACGAATCGGCTGGGAACTCGTGTTCGCCACCGCACAGGTGACCGCGGTCGTGCGATCGAGCACGCCATTGAGGTAGTGACGCAGCGACGTGCCGTCGTACGTCACCGTCACGTACGTCCAGGCGTTGAGCGGCGTCGTCGCG
>DASQOR010000007.1:0-2402 GCA_035644395.1 Steroidobacteraceae bacterium | reverse complement strand
GGGCTGCCCGAGGAGATCGTGGGGCGCCATCCGTTCCCCGGGCCGGGTCTGGCGATTCGAGTGCTGGGGCCGGTGAATGAAGCACGCCTGGACGTGCTTCGTCGCGTCGACGCGATTTATCTGGATGAGATTCGCGCAGCGGGTTTATATGATCAGATCTGGCAGGCGTTCGCGGTACTACTGCCGATCAAGTCGGTCGGCGTCATGGGTGATGGGCGCACGTACGACAACGTGGTTGCATTGCGTGCCGTGACGAGTCGTGATGGAATGACGGCAGATTGGTTTCAATTTCCGCACGAGGTCTTGGGCCGAATCAGTAACCGAATTATTAACGAGGTAAAGGGGGTCAACCGGGTCACGTACGACGTCAGCTCGAAGCCGCCTGCCACCATAGAGTGGGAGTAGGAAGCTAGATATTCTTCTCCTCGAGTAATTCCAGGAATTCCTTCGGTTCCTTCAGTTTCGCTAGCCGCGCCGGCACGTCCGCCTCCTTGGCGAACTGCGCGATCTTTCCGAGCACCGGCAGGTATTGGTTCGAGACTTCCAAGGGCGGCGCAACGATCAGGAAGAAGTAATTGACGGGTTGGTCGTCGATCGCCTTGAAGTCGATCCCCTTCATGCTGCGGCCAAACGCACAGCGCAGGCGGGTCACGACCAGTGAGCGGCAGTGCGGGATCGCGATGTGCTGGCCGATGCCGGTCGAGCCGAGCGTCTCGCGCCGCTTCAGCATCTTGAACAGCATCCCCTGCGACTTTTCGTCGAGCTTGAGGAGCCCGACGAGCTCCTTGAGCACCGCGTCCTTCGTGGTGCTCTGAAGCTCGAGCGTGATGGCATCATCGGAAAAGAACTCGCGCAGGCGCATTCGCGCGCGAAAGGTAAATCTTGGTTGCTCCGTGCGCAACGCGCTATTACGTTCCAGCGCATGGACTTCCCGTACTCGGTCACGCAAGACGTCCCGCTCTACCTCGCCCCCATGGCGGGGGTATCGGAGTCGCCGTTCCGGCAGATTTGCCGGCGGTACGGGGCGGACGTCGTCGTGTCGGAGTTCATTTCGTCCGTAGGCATTTCCCTAGGGATCGAGCGCGTCCTGGCCGAGATGCGGTTCGAGCCCTGCGAGCGGCCCATCGGTATCCAGATCTACGGTGCCGACGCCGGCATTATGGCGAAAGCCGCCGCAATGGTAACGGAGCTGTTCGAGCCCGACTTTGTGGACATCAATTTCGGATGCCCGGTGAAGAAGGTCGTGAAGAACAACGGTGGCTCGGGCTGCCTGAAAGACATGACCCTGGTGCGCGGCATCATCCGGGCGGTGCGAGAGGCCACGCGGCTCCCGGTGACGGTCAAGATTCGTAGCGGCTGGGACGAGTCGCAGCGTGATCCTGTGGAAATCGGGCTGCGCTGTCAGGAGGCCGGGGCGCAGGCGCTCACGCTCCATCCGCGCACCCGGACGCAGATGTATCAGGGCGCCGCGAACTGGGATGAGATCGCACGACTTGCCCAGGCGCTCACGATCCCGGTCATCGGCAATGGCGACATTCGCACACCCGAAGACGTGGTGGCGATGCGAAACCACACCGGGTGCGCCGGCATCATGATTGCCCGCGGCTCGTTCGGGAATCCGTGGCTGTTCGCCCAGGCGCGCGACCTGCTCGACGGGGGAGGGCGCACCAAGCGGCCCGATCCGACACCCGAGGAGCGGTTCGCCACAGCGCTGGATCATGCCCGGCTGGCGCTGCGGCTCCAGGGTGACACGCGCAAGACGGCGCTCGAGTTCCGCAAGCATTTCGGCTGGTATACAAAAGGCCTGCCGGGTGCGTCCGAGCTGCGCCAACGCCTCTTCGCCATTGAATCAATGGGGGAGGCCGAGGAGATCTTCAGCGAATATCTGTTCGGATCTGCGCGATCTGTGGCTGCATGAGCTTCGAGCGGCTGCCGTTCGCCACGATCGATCACCTCCGGCCCATCACCCAGGGGCATCAGGAGGTGATCTTTTGTCCGGGCAAAACGGTCGGGCAAGTCGTCGCAATCGCTGAGCGCCTCGAGGTGGCAGGGGGAAGCTTTCTGGCAACGCGCGCCGATCCGGCGCAGTCGCAAGCGCTGGCGGCGCGGTTCCCGCGAGTGGAGATCAACGAGCTGGGCCGAACCGCCTACCTTCCGCCCGATCCTGAGCCGGCGCCGACGGGGCGGGGCACCGTCCTCATCTGCACCGCCGGTACCAGTGACCTCGCGGTCGCCGAGGAAGCGGCGGTGAGCGCGCGGGCGCTCAAGAACTCTGTTGAACGGCTCACCGACGTCGGCGTCGCCGGGATTCACCGCCTCCTCACCCAGACCGACGTGCTGCGCTCGGCCGGCGTCATCATCGTCGTCGCGGGCATGGAGGGCGCGTTGCCCAGCGTGGTCGG
>DASQOR010000006.1:0-10124 GCA_035644395.1 Steroidobacteraceae bacterium | reverse complement strand
CCCGAGAACCGGGACGTGCTGTACCTGCTCGCCGTCGGACAGCGGCACACGGGACGGATCGCGGACGCCCTCGACACGCTCTCGGACATGGAGCGCTACCACCCGGGCGCGAGCCGTCTCTATCAGGAGCGCGGTCACTGCCACGTCGCGCTCAAGGATGCGCCGCGCGCGATCGAGGCGTACGAACGCGCGATTGGGATCAATCCCGCTCTGCCGGCCGCCTGGGGCATGCTCGAGGGGCTCTACAAGATGGTCGGTGACGATGAGCACCGGCAGGTTGCCGCCGCGCACGCGAAGAAACTGAAGTCAGTTCCGACCGAGGTCATCACGGCGACTGGCCTTTTCTGCGAAGGCGACCTCTCGGCTTCCGAAAAGCTCATCCGAGAGTTCCTACTGCGCCACGGCGATCATGTCGAGGCGATGCGGCTGCTCGCCCGCATCGGTGTCGCGCGCGAGGTGCTCGACGATGCCGAGATCCTTCTGGCCGCGGCTCTGAAGATGGCCCCGGATTACATCGAATTGCGACGCGACTACGCCTGCGTCCTGCTCGACCGTCACAAGCACGCGGAGGCGATTGCCCAACTCGACGGCCTGTTGAAGCTCGACCCGAAAAATATCGACTACAGGACCCTTCGGGCCACGGCGACCGTAGGGCTCGGAGACCATGAAGGCGGGGTCCGCGGCTTCGCCGACGTGCTCGCGGACACGAGCCCGGAGTCGCGGCTGGCGGCCGACCTCCATCTGTCGATCGCCCATTCTCTGAAGACGCTCGGCCGCCGCGCCGAGTCGATTGAAGAGTACCGGAAAGCGATCGAGGTCCGGCCGAACTTCGGCGACGCGTATTGGAGCCTTGCAAATCTCAAGACCTACCAGTTCTCCGCCGAGGAGATCACGCAGCTCGAGGCGGCCGAGGCGGACCCGTCCACCGCTTTGAT
The DNA here is from genome assembly GCA_035644395.1 of Steroidobacteraceae bacterium. Taxonomy (GTDB): domain Bacteria; phylum Pseudomonadota; class Gammaproteobacteria; order Steroidobacterales; family Steroidobacteraceae; genus JBGPLJ01. The sequence continues at coordinate 9,189 of DASQOR010000006.1, read as the reverse complement.
CGACCGCTACCACCTGTGCTTCGCGCTCGGCAAAGCCTACGAGGACCGCAAGGCCTACGACCTATCCTTCCGCTTCTACGAGCGCGGCAACGCGCTGAAGCGCGCCGAGAGCCGTTACCGGGCGGAGCTGCTGGAGCAGAACACCGCCAACCAGAAGCGGATCTGCACGCGGGAGTTCTTCCTCGAGCGAACCGGCTACGGCGCCGTCAGCCGCGAACCGATCTTCATCCTCGGGCTGCCGCGGGCGGGCTCGACACTGCTCGAGCAGATCCTCGCCTCGCATTCGCAGGTCGAGGGGACGCAGGAACTCGCCAACGTGCCGCGCGCGGTTCTCGATCTGCAGGGCTACAACCCGGACCTGAACAACCCGCGCTATCCGGGGTGTCTGGTGGCGATGTCGGCGGACGAGGTCCGCGCCCTCGGCGAGAAGTATCTTGCGGACACCTGGATTTATCGCACCGGCAAACCGCACTTCATTGACAAGATGCCCAACAACTTCCGGCATATTGGTCTCATCCACCTGATGCTGCCGAACGCGAAGATCATCGACGCGCGCCGCGAGCCGATGGCGTGCTGCTTCGGGAACCTCAAGCAGCTGTACGCGCGCGGCCAGGAGTTCGTGTACAGCGTCGAGGACATCGCCCGCTACTACCGCACCTACCTGGAGCTCATGGAGCACTGGGATGCGGTGCTGCCGGGCCGGGTGCTGCGCGTCTACCACGAGGATGTGGTCGACGATCTCGAGGGCAGCGTCCGGCGGATCCTCGGCTTCTGTGAACTGGCCTTCGAGCCGGCGTGCCTTGAGTTCCACCGCACCGAGCGAAGCGTCCGCACCGCAAGCTCCGAGCAGGTGCGCCAGCCGATCTTCCGCGAAGGGCTCGATCAGTGGAAGAACTACGAGCCTTGGCTGGGCTCTCTCAAGGACGCGCTGGGCGATGCACTGGAGCGTTACCGGCGTTAGGGAGCAACCTGCCGAGCCTTTCAGTTCGGTGTCCGGGTAAGGGAGCGCTGTCAACTGATTATTGTCAACAATCTGCAGTTATGTTAGCGTTGCTACTCCTCAGCAATCGAACACGCCGATGCCCCAGGCCGCCGCTCCCACCACACTCCAACTGGTGCAGTCGAACTCGCTGCCGGCGCTGGTGCAGGTCGAGATCGAGCAATTGATCCTGCGTGGAGATCTCGCCATCGGCCAACGCATCAATGAGAGCGAACTGGCGGCGCGATTCGGGACGAGCCGCGGTCCGATACGGGAAGCCTTGCGGGCTCTCGAGGAATCCCGGCTGGTACGCTCTGAGAAGAATCGCGGCGTCTTCGTCCGTGAAATATCGGTCGCTGAAGCGGACGAAATCTACGACGTCCGCGAAGCGCTCGACCAGTTGATCGGCCGGCGCGTCGCCGAGCGCGCCACGCCGGAGCAGCTTCGCGGCCTGGAGGCGGTCCTCGCCGACATGGACGAGGCGACGGCCAAGAAGGATATCAAGACCTACCATGCGCTGAATTTGAGGTTTCATGACATGCTCGTCGCCTTCGCCGGAAATGCCCGCCTCACCGAAAGTTACCGCCTGCTGACGAAGGGGCTGCTGCTGTTCCGCCTTCGCGGCCTCCAGGACGGCGGCGGGTTCGCGGTGTCCAACACCGAGCACAGGGCCGTGGTGGAAGCGGTGGCCGCACGCGATGGCGCCCGGGCCGGTCACTTGCTGCGCCAACATGCGTCGGAGAGCCGCGCCCGAATGCACAGGGCGGCCGCGGTCGCGAGCGCAAAATGACCCTCGGCCACCGCTGCAGGGTGCTTTGGGCTGCGGCGACATCGGAGTAGAGAACGTGCCGACCGACATCACTGTAAACGGCCGAACCTACCGCTGGATGGACCGTCCGCTGGTCGTCGTCTGCGTGGACGGCTGCCAGTACGAGTACATCACGGCCGCCGTGGCAGCGGGAGCGGCCCCCTTTCTCGGCCGGCTGCTCGCAGGCGCAGGGACCAGTCTGATCGCCGACTGCGTGATGCCGAGCTTCACCAACCCCAACAACCTGTCCATCGTCACCGGTGTGCCGCCCTCGGTGCACGGGATCTGCGGCAACTACTTCTTCGACCCCGAGCGAGGCGAGGAAGTGATGATGAACGACCCGCGCCATCTGCGGGTCGGAACCATCCTGGCGGCGTTTTCCAACGCCGGTGCGAAGGTCGCCGTGATTACGGCGAAGGACAAGCTGCGCAAACTCCTGGGGCACCGGATGACGGGTATTTGCTTCTCCTCCGAGAAGGCCGACCAGGCCACCTTGGCGGAGAACGGCATAGAGAACGTGCAGGGCCGCGTCGGCATGCCTGTTCCATCCGTATACAGCGCGGAGCTGTCGGAATTCGTCTTCGTGGCGGGCGTGAAGCTGATGGAGCGCGAGCGGCCTGACCTCATGTACTTGTCCACGACCGACTACATCCAGCACAAGGCCGCGCCCGGGACGCCCGTGGCGAACGATTTTTACGCGATGATCGACCGCAATCTCGCGCGGCTCGACGCGCTGGGGGCCACGATCGTCCTTACCGCCGATCACGGTATGAACGCCAAGCACGGCGACGATGGTCAGCCCAACGTGATTTACCTGCAGGACACCCTCGATGCTTGGCTCGGCGCGTCCAAGGCGCGGGTGATCCTGCCGATCACCGACCCGTATGTCGTGCATCACGGCGCCCTCGGCTCCTTCGCGCTGGTGTACCTGCCGGAACCGGCGGCCCAGCGCGCGGCAGCGGAGCGGATCGCGGCGCTTCGCGGAATCGAAATGGTTCTGACGCGTGCCGAAGCTGCGGCGAAGTTCGAGCTGCCGTCGGACCGTATCGGCGACCTCGTGGTTGTGTCTCGGCTGGACACGGTCATCGGCACCAGCCGCGATCGGCACGACCTGTCCGGGCTCGACGTTCCGTTGCGCTCACACGGCGGCTTGTCGGAACAGAAGGTGCCGCTGCTCGTCAATCGCAGCGTGAGCAAACAGCCTGAAGCGCGCCGTTGGCGCAACTTCGATGCCTTCGACCTCGGGCTGAACCTCGTGACCCGACCCTCATAGGAGCATGCGATGTCCGCCGGCGCCATCCCGTCCGCACCGCGCGAGCTGATTCGCGAGTCGCTGCGAATCGCAGGCGAGAAGGTATCGCGCGACCGGGTCATCGAGGTTCATCACCCGTATAGCGGCGCGCTCGCCGGTACCGTTCCCAAAGCCACCCTCGACGATGTCAAACGGGCGCTGCGGATCGCGCGCAGCTTCAGGTCCACTCTCACGCGCCACGACCGCTACCAGATCCTCATGAAGGCGGGCGCCATCATCGCTTCGAAGCGCGCCGATCTCGCGCGCCTGATCACGCTCGAGTCGGGCCTCTGTCTCAAGGATTCCGAGTACGAGGTCGGACGTGCCTCCGATGTTCTGCTATTCGCCGCCAACCAATCACTGGTCGACGATGGCGAAGTGTTCTCGTGCGATCTCACCGCCCATGGAAAGAGCCGCAAGGTCTACACCATGAGGGAGCCGCTGCTCGGCGCAATCTCCGCGATCACTCCGTTCAACCATCCACTGAATCAAGTGATCCACAAGGTGGCGCCCGCGGTGGCCACCAACAACCGTGTCGTGCTCAAGCCCAGCGAGAAGACTCCGCTGACCGCGTTTGCCCTCGCGGACATTTTTTATGAAGCGGGGCTGCCCCCGGAAATGCTTTCGGTGCTGACGGGCGATCCCGCTGAGATCGCCGATGAACTGCTGACCAACGAGGACGTTGATCTCGTCACCTTCACCGGCGGCGTGTCGGTGGGCAAGTACATTGCAGCCAAGGCGGTATATAAACGCCAGGTGCTGGAATTGGGCGGAAACGATCCGATCATCGTGCTCGAGGATGCGGACCTCGAAGAGGCGGCCGCACTGGCGGCGAGCGGTTCCTACAAGAACTCGGGCCAGCGATGCACCGCCGTCAAGCGCATGTTGGTTCAGGAGAGCGTGGCCGACCGTTTCGTCGAACTGCTCGTGGAGAAGACGCGTGCCGTCAGGTACGGCGATCCGTTCGATCCCACGATGGATATGGGCACGGTGATCGACGAGCCGTCGGCGAAGCGATTCGAGGCGGTGGTGAACGAAGCCGTGGCGGGTGGCGCCAGACTGCTGATCGGCAACGTCCGCCGCGGCGCGCTGTATTCACCGACCGTGCTCGACCGGGTCACACCGACTATGAGGGTCGTGCGGCATGAGACTTTCGGCCCCGTCTCGCCGGTCATCCGCTTCAAGACCGTGGAGGAGGCGATCAGCATCTCGAACGGAACCGCCTACGGCCTATCCTCGTCGCTCTGCACCAACCGCATCGACCTGATCACCCGCTTCATCCGGGAGCTGCATGTCGGCAGCGTGAACGTGCGCGAGGTCCCGGGCTACCGCCTGGAGATGACGCCGTTCGGAGGCGTCAAGGACTCCGGGCTCGGCTATAAGGAGGGCGTATTAGAGTCCATGAAGAGCTTCTGCAACACCAAGACGTATTCTCTGCCTTGGTAATCGATGCGAATCGCAGCATAGAGCACGAACCAGCATGGGCAGCACAGTCATTCTTGACCTGATGGGCGGAGTCGCGCTGCTCCTCTGGGGACTGCACATGGTCCACAGCGGCGTCGTGCGCGCCTTCGGCGCCGATCTCCGGCGTCTGCTTGGAATTGCCCTGCAGAACAGGTTTCGCGCATTTCTGGCGGGCGCCTTCGTCACGGCCCTTCTCCAGAGCAGCACGGCGACGGGCTTGATGGCCGCCTCGTTCGTTACCGGCGGTACTTTGGATCTGGTGCCCGCGCTCGCCGTCATGCTCGGCGCCAACGTGGGCACCACGCTGGTCGTACAGATTCTGTCGTTCAACATCGCCGTCGTGACGCCCGTCCTGCTGCTGACCGGTGTGATCGCCTTCAAGCGCGGCGGCAGAACCCGGACGCGCGATCTGGGCCGGGCCGTGATCGGGATCGGGTTGATGCTGCTGGCGCTGCACATCTTTCTCGGCGCTCTGGTGACGACGGAAAGCGTGCCCATCTCGCGCGCATTGCTGGGCGCGATCACGAATCAGCCGTTTCTGTGCTTGGTGGTCGTGGCAGCCCTGACCTGGGCGGTACACTCGAGCGTGGCGGTGGTGCTGGTCGTCATGTCGCTCGGGGCCGCCCACCTCATCCCCCCGACAGCGGTGCTCGCCATGGTGCTCGGCGCGAACGTCGGCAGCGCTCTCAACCCGCTGATCGAGACCAGTCAACGGGGGAACCTGGCCAGCCGGCGGCTTCCGATCGGCAATCTCCTGACGCGCCTCGTCGGCTGCGCGCTGGTACTTCCGTTTCTGGATCCGATCGCGGACACACTTCAGCGGTACGAGCCGAATCCTGCGCGCCTGGCCGCCGATTTTCACACCGCCTTCAACATACTGCTGGCGCTGGTCTTCATCGGCCCTCTCGATCTCTTGGCCAAACAACTCACACGCCGGTTGCCCGACCAGCAGAAGTCCGCGGACCCGGGCACTCCGGTCTATCTCGACGCCGCCGCCTCCGGCGCTCCCGCCGTCGCGCTGGTCTGCGCCGCCCGCGAGGTCCTGCGGATGGGCGACCTGGTCGAAACCATGCTGCGGCAGGCGATGACGGCGCTGCTGACCAATGACCGCAAACTGGTCGCCGAGATCAGCAACATGGACGACGCCGTCGACAGCCTCAATGAGGCGGTGAAACTGTACGTCACGCGCCTGACACGCGACGCCCTCGATGACCGCGACGGCTATCGTGCGATGGAGATCGTTTCGTTCTCGATCAACCTCGAGCACGTCGGCGACATCATCGACAAGAATCTGATGGACCTTGCGTCCAAGAAAATCAGGCGCGGCATCACGTTCTCGAAGGAGGGCGAGGCTGATCTGGTCGAGTTTCACCGGCAAGTCATCGATAGCCTCAAGCTCGCGGTGGGAATTTTCATGTCGGGCGACATGAACGTCGCCCGCCAGCTGGTCGCGGCAAAAGCGCAGTTGCGCGAGAAGGAATTTGCCGCTGCAGAACGCTACCTGGTGCGCCTGCGGGAGGGAACGCCGGAAACGATCGAGTCGTACTCGCTGGATTTGGACATTCTGCGCGATCTCAAGCGTGTGCACTCGCACCTGTGTTCGGCTGCCTATCCCGTCCTCGAACGCGCGGGAGCGCTGCAGCCCAGCCGTCTCAAGGACCCCGTGTCGAGCCGGCGCAAAGCCCCGGCAAACCGACTCCCTGCCAAATGAGGATGTCATGTCCGACCCGATACTGCTGACGCCAGGCCCTCTGACGACCTCTGCGGAGACCAAGTTGGCGATGCTCTCGGACTGGGGATCGTGGGACAGCGCCTTCAACGAATTGACCGCATCGGTGTGCCGTGATCTCGCTGCCTTCGTCAACGCGCAAGACGACCATGTCTGTGTCCCGCTGCAGGGCAGCGGGACGTTCAGCGTCGAAGCGGCGCTCGGCACGCTCGTTCCCAAGGGCGGCAAGGTGCTCGTGCCGGACAATGGCAGCTACTGCAAGCGTATCGTGCGGATCTTGAGCTATCTGGGCCGCGAAGCGGTCGTGCTGCCGCACGCCGAGGACGAGCCGGCTGACCCGGCGCGGATCGACGCCGCGTTGACCGCGGATACCTCGATCTCCCATGTCGCTCAAGTGCACTGCGAGACCGGGACGGGAATCCTGAATCCGCTGCCGGAAATCGCGGCGATCGTCGCGAATCACGGCCGCGGCCTGATCGTCGATGCGATGAGCTCCTACGGAGCCATACCCATCGACGCTCGGACCATCCGCTTCGACGCTCTCATTGCGGCGTCGGGGAAATGTCTCGAGGGCGTGCCTGGCATGGGTTTCGTCATCGCCCGGCGGACGACCCTGCAGGGCTCCGCCGGCAACAGTTGTTCGCTCGCCATGGACTTGCTCGACCAGTGGCAGTACATGCAGAAGACAGGGCAGTGGCGGTTCACGCCGCCGACGCATGTCGTGGCCGCTCTACGCGCCGCCATCGACCAATACCAGGCGCAGGGCGGCCCGGCGGCCCGGCTGGCGCGCTACACGGAGAACTGCGCCGCGCTGGTATCCGGCATGCGGGCGTTGGGCTTCAAGACATTCCTGCCGGACGCCTTGCAGGCTCCGGTCATCGTCACGTTTCACTCTCCGCCCGATTCCAAGTACGACTTCACCGACTTCTATCGCCGGGTGCGCGGCCGCGGATTCATTCTGTATCCGGGCAAGCTGACGGCCGTCGATACCTTCCGCATCGGCTGTATCGGCGCGATCGGCGCCGACACCATGACACAGGCCGTGTCCGCCGTCGCCGACGTCCTGTGCGAGATGGGAGTCCGGAGGCTCGCGCATGAGTAGGGCGATGCCGGCGCGTCCGGTTTGGCAGGAGCAAATCGAACAGCTGCGTGACAGGGGTTATGTCGTCGTCCCGCGGTTCGTGCCGGTCGACGAACTCACGAAGCTCAACGAAGCCGCGCGGACACAACTTGCCCTCCGCGCGGACCCGCTCGAATTCGAAGCCGATCTTCAATATCCCGGTGCACCGCCGTCGCGTACGGCGGCCGGCGGCGAGACCGTGCGCCGGCTGCTCGACGCCTATGCTCGCGACCCCGTGTTCGCCCGATGGGGCACGGCGCCCGCGCTGCGCGAATGGATGAAAGAGTATTTCGGTGAAGGCGTGCTGATGTCGCGCACCCATCACAATTGCCTGATGACCAAGCATCCGCTCTACGGAAGTCTGACCAACTGGCATCGCGACATTCGCTATTGGTCGTTCGAGCGCGAGGATCTCGTCTCGGTATGGCTCGCGCTCGGCCAGGAGGAGACCAATAATGGCGCGCTCTGGTTCGTGCCGGGTTCACACCGGATGGTGTTCGATGCCGATCGGTTCGACGCAGCGAGGTTCTTCCGCGCCGATCGAGCGGACAACGCCGAGGTCATCCGCGCCGCCGAATCGCCGCGGCTCGCGCCGGGCGATGCGGTGTTCTTTCATTGCAATACCCTGCACTCGGCCGGCAAGAACCGCAGCGTCGCGGTGAAGTTCTCGCTGGTCTACTCCTATCACGGCAGAAGCAACGCGCCGAAGGCGGGCACGCGCTCGGCGTCGAAGCGCGAGGTCGACCTGGGCTGAACTCCCGCTTGCCAGGGTGGCTCGCCTTGGTTGCCGATCCGCAGCGTGCCGGCTCGACTTGGCGGCCCTCCGGCATATAGGATGTGAATGGTGACAAAGATACATCCCGGCGTAGGTCCCCAGTTTCCGCAAGTCGTCGTTCTCGTGGGTGCGACCGGCGATCTTGCTCGTCGCAAATTGTTGCCCGGCATGTTTTATCTGTGGAGTTCGGGGTTCATCCCCGGCTGCCGGATCATTGGGACATCCCTGGACGATCTCAGCGCGGACGATTTCCGCAAGATCGCGCGCGGAGCGCTCGCCGAGTTCTCGACGCGCAAGGTCGACGAAGCGGCCTGGGCAGACTTTGCGAACAGCTTGCAATACGTGCCGATGGCCCGCGGCGCCGATGCCCTCAAGGCGGCGGTAATCGAGGCGGAGCGGGCCTTCAACGGCGAGAGTCGCCGGCTTCACTACCTCAGCGTGCCGCCGAACGCGGCGTTGTCCGCGGTACGCTTGCTGGGAGAAGCCGGCTTGGTCGAGCGCTCCCGGATTATCATGGAAAAGCCGTTCGGCACCGACTTGGCGAGCGCGGTTACGCTGAACGCCAGACTGCACGAGGTTTTCGACGAGGACCGGATCTTCCGAATCGATCACTTCCTCGGCAAGGAAGCGGCGCAGAACATTCTGGCTTTTCGCTTCGCCAATGGATTGTTCGAGCCGATCTGGAACCGCAATTTCATCGACCACGTGCAGATCGACGTGCCGGAGACCCTGGGTCTCGGCAAGCGCTCCGGCTTCTACGAGCAGACCGGTGCCTATCGAGACATGGTGGTAACCCACTTGTTCCAGATTCTTGGCTTCATGGCCATGGAGGCGCCGACCTCCTTAGAGCCCACTCCCATCAGCGAGGAGAAGAACAAGGTCTTTCGCAGCATGTTGCCGATCAAGCCGTCCGATGTCATCCGCGGACAGTACACGGGATACCGGTCGGAAGAGGGGGTGTCCGGCGATTCGGATACGGAGACCTTCATTGCGCTCAGATGCTTCATCGACAACTGGCGCTGG
>DASQOR010000005.1:0-36079 GCA_035644395.1 Steroidobacteraceae bacterium | reverse complement strand
TCCCCACTAAAAGTGCTTTACAACCCGCAGGCCTTCTTCACACACGCGGCGTCGCTGGATCAGGGTTTCCCCCATTGTCCAATATTCCCCACTGCTGCCTCCCGTAGGAGTCCGGACCGTGTCTCAGTTCCGGTGTGGCTGGTCGTCCTCTCAGACCAGCTACGGATCGTCGCCTTGGTGAGCCGTTACCTCACCAACTAGCTAATCCGACTTGGGCTCATCCATTAGCGCGAGGTCTTGCGATCCCCCGCTTTCCCCCCTCTTCCGAAGAAAAGGGGGCGTATGCGGTATTAGCCAGTCTTTCGACTGGTTATTCCCCACTATTGGGCAGATACCCAAGCGTTACTCACCCGTCTGCCGCTCGTCAGCATGTATTGCTACACCTGTTACCGCTCGACTTGCATGTGTTAGGCACGCCGCCAGCGTTCAATCTGAGCCAGGATCAAACTCTTCAATTAAAGTCTTCGAGACTTCGACTAGAGATGACCCAAAAGCTCCATTAGCGCTAGCTAAATCATCTTTTGGTCACTCGAATCAACGCTTCAAAAGCGGATGACGCGAGTCCCCACACAAATTACCTGTTTGCATTTTTAAAGAGCGAACTCGGACCGCTCGGGTCCGAGCAACAAGACGCGCAAGTATACAGTCGGTCACCGACGCGTCAACGGGCGATACGCAACCCGTCGCTTGGAATCGGTGACCAATTAGCCTTGGAGGCGTCGAGAGGGCGCGCAGTATAGTCAGGTGATGCGCCGTGTCAAATATCTTCGAAGCAATGCAAAAAGCACTGCAATAGCGGCCCGGGCCGCGGGCCCGATCAGCCCCTGATGACGCGTATCCGGGCGTACTTTCGCTTGCCGACCTGCAGGATCAATTCCACGCCGTCGGCGGGCAGGACCCTGTTCTTGTCGGTCACGCGCTCGCCGCCGATGCGCACGCCGCCGCCCTCGATATCGCGGTAGGCGGCTGATGCGCTCGCGCTCAGTTGCGTCTCCTTGAGGACGTTTGCGAGCTTCTCGCTGTCGCCGGCCACCTTTACCGTCACGAGCGGCAGATCCTGCGGCAAGTCACCGCGCTGGAAGCGCGCGATGAATTCGGATTGCGCCTTGTCAGCCGCTGGCGCCCCGTGGAAACGCCCGACGATTTCCGCCGCCAGCTCCATCTTGATGTCGCGTGGATTCCTGCCGCCGTCCGCATCCGACTTGAGCCGCGCGAGTTGCGCGCCCGGACGCAAGCTCAGCAGTTCGAAATAGCGCCACATCAGCGTGTCCGAGATCGACATCAGCTTGCCGAACATTTCGCCCGGCGCATCGGTGATGCCAATGTAGTTGCCGAGGGACTTCGACATCTTCTGCACGCCATCCAGGCCCTCGAGGAGCGGCATCGTCATCACGACCTGCGGTTCCTGGCCGTATTGCTCCTGCAGCTGTCGCCCGACCAGCAGATTGAATTTCTGATCGGTACCGCCGAGCTCGACATCCGCCTTGAGCGCAACGGAGTCGTAGCCCTGCACCAGCGGATAGAGGAATTCGTGTATCGAGATCGGCTGGCCCTGCTTGTGGCGCTTGGAAAAATCCTCGCGCTCGAGCATGCGCGCGACCGTGCTCCGGGCCGCGAGCTCGATGAGGCCCGCGGCCGTCATCGATCCCATCCAGCGTGAATTGAAGTCGATGCGTGTGCGCTTCTCGTCCAGGATCTTGTAGATCTGCTGCTGGTAGGTCTGCGCGTTGACGGCGATTTCCTCGGGGCCGAGGCGCGGCCGGGTCGCATTCTTGCCGCTCGGGTCACCGATCATGCCCGTGAAATCGCCGATCAGGAAAATTACCTCGTGGCCGAGGTCCTGGAACTGCCGCATCTTGTTGATGAGGACCGTGTGGCCGAGGTGCAGGTCAGGCGCCGTCGGATCGAATCCGGTCTTCACCCTGAGCGGCTGCTCCCGCGCGAGCTTTTTCGCGAGATCCGATTCGAGCAGGATCTCCTCCGCGCCTCGGCGCAGCTCAACCATCTGCGCCTGGCTACTCATCGTCGACGACATTCCAAGAGGCCTCGCTGCAGCGCGCAAATTGGTGCTGCCCACTCACTGCAATATGAGGAATGGCTCGCACCGGCGCGCCGGAATGATTGCATGCCTTCACGTAATACGGCGTTTATTGTTGACCCTGCCGGGGGTGATGGCTAGTGTAAGCGCCTGTTTTTGGTCCGGGAATCGCATCCGTCGTGCAGAATCGCCAGCGCTCCGGCTTCAGCGGCCCGGCCATCAAAAGCCTCATTGGATCCAAGTACTTCGGCCTGCTGCTCACGGCGGTCGCAATGACCGCGCTTGCGTCGAGCAGCTGGATGGACTCGCCGGCCGCCGTCGCACCGCTTGCCATGCCGGCGACAATGGCTGCCCCCGTCGTCGCCGAGATCCCGGCGGCAGCGCCGGTACCGGTCGCAGAGGTCCTGCGCTCACCGGTGGAACAGGCAAGCATCGCGTTGTCGCAAATCGAGATCGTCGTCCGCCGCAATGACACGCTCGACGGAATCTTTCGCCGCCTGAAGCTCAATCTCGATGACCTCGCCGCCCTGCGTGCGGAACCGGCGCTGCGCGAGTCGCTCGACGTACTGCGGCCGGGTGATGCCATTCACCTCACTCATATGAACGGCGACGTGCAGAGCTTCGTGCGCCGGCTCAATGAGACGGAGACACTGTCGGTCACGCGTGAGAACGACGGCTTTCGCAGCAACATCATCGAAGAGCCGCTCGAGACCCGGGTGGCACATGGGTACGGCAGAATCGATTCGTCGCTGTTCGAGGCCGCGGACGAGGCCGGCATTTCCGATCAGACCGCGATGACGCTCGCCGGCATCTTCGGCTGGGATATCGACTTCGTCCTCGATATTCGTCACGGCGACGAATTCCTGGTGACCTACGAGCAGATCTGGCAGAGCGGGCGCTACTTGCGCGACGGCGAGATCATCGCGGCCCAGTTCATCAATGGCGGCCGCGTATTTCGCGCCGTGCGCTATCAGCTGCCGGACGGCAGCAAGTCGTACTACACGCCGGATGGCCGGTCGATGCGCAAGGCATTCTTGCGCGCACCCGTTGAATTCAGCCGCATCAGCTCACGCTTCAATCCGGGTCGCATGCACCCGATCCTCAATCGCATCCGTGCGCACAAGGGAGTCGACTACGCAGCGCCGACCGGCACGCCGGTCAGGGCGGCGGGCGACGGCCGGGTGGTGACTCGCGGGATGAAGGGCGGCTATGGCCGGGTCGTGGTGCTCGAGCACGGCAACGGGATCTCGACGCTCTACGGCCACCTTTCGCGATTCGCGGCCAACGTCAATGTCGGCAGGCGCGTCACGCAGGGTGAAGTCATCGGTTATGTCGGGATGAGCGGCCTCGCGACAGGTCCGCACCTGCACTACGAATACCGCGTGAATGGCGCGCACGTAAATCCGCAGCGCGTCAAATTCGCGGACGCATCGCCGGTCGGTGCCGATCTCAGGGATGACTTCGTCGCGAAGACCGCGCCGGAGCTTGCGGAGCTCGAGTTGCTCGAGCGCGTTCGCGTCGCATCGATCAACTAGCGCCGCGCCCGCGAAACCCTTGCCGAGCCGGCCGTCAGGCCGAGAACGATGAGCCGCAGCCGCAGGTCGTCTTGGCGTTCGGGTTGCGGATGATGAACTGCGCGCCTTCGAGATCTTCCTTGTAGTCGATCTCGGCCCCCATCAGGTATTGAAAGCTCATCGGGTCGACCAGCAGCTTTACGCCCTGATTTTCGACGCAGGTATCGCCGTCCTGCTCGTCCTCGTCGAAGGTAAACCCGTACTGGAATCCCGAGCAGCCGCCCCCCTGCACGAAAACGCGCAGCTTCAGGCGCGGATTGTCCTCGCCCTTGATCAGCTCGCCGACCTTGGTTGCCGCCGCGTCGGTGAACTGCAGCGTCGGTGCCTGTGCGGATGTTTCCATTGGGCCCTGGGTCATTTGCGGAAAGTCGCGGGAAAAGTCTACGTCCGCCCATCCATGGGGTCAAAAACGGGGTTCACAACTTGGCATCGTCGGCCTTGCCGGGCGCCAGGTGGATCAGCTTGCCATTGATCTCGGCGCCCAGCGCCATTTCGATGATGCCGTACTGGACGTTGCCCATGACCCGCGCCTTGGGGCCGAGTTCCACGCGGTCGCGCGCCAGGATATCGCCGTTCACGAGGCCGTTGAGCAGCACGTGGGCCACCTTCACCGAACCCTCGATCGCGCCCTGCTCGCTGACGCTCAGGAACGCCTCGGCGCCCGCGGCGGTCGTGACATTGCCGACGACCCGGCCATCGACATGACAACCGCCGGCGAATTGCAGGTCGCCCTGCACCGTCGTGTGGGCGCCGATCAGGGTACTGATCGCGGCGGACTTGGCGGGATTGCGCTTGAACATGCGAACCTCGGATCGGGTTTCAATGCTAGTGGGCGTCCCACGGGAAGACCTGTCGCAGGGGCATGGCCCCGGCCCGGTTCACCCGCGCTTCAACGACGATGTCGGCGGGCACGAAGCCCGCCGGCGTCGCGAGCACCTGCTCGATGTCCTGAAACAGCCGGAAGGAAAATGAAGTCACCGCGCGCTTGTCGGGCGCGATGTCCTGCATCGCGAGCGTCGCCGGACGGCCGGACGAGGTTCCTTGCAGGGAAATCTGCAGCGTGCCCGACACCGTCCCTTCGGCGCGCGCCGTCTGCATCAGCGCAAAGCGCAGCCGAAAACGCTTGCCGTCCTCGACCGGCGCCAGATCGAAGCGCTCGATCTTGATGCCGGGCGCGGCATCGCCGTTCGCGACGATGCCGCGATAGAAACTGAGATCCTGGCTGAGCCGCGCGAGCTGATCCTGCTGCGATCCGATGGTCCGCGCGAGCTCATCGCGCTCCTTCTGGCTCGAGACCCGCGATGTTTCCAGGTCGGCGAGCTGCTGTCGCAGGACTGCGATGTTGTGCTCCTGGCGTTCGATCTCCGCATTGGCGTCGCGACGGTCCTGCCGCGCGGCGAACACGTCGTAGCCGCCATCGAGACGACCGAGCTCGTAGACGATATACAAGGCGAGCACGGCGCCGAACGCGATGCCGAACCATGTCACGGCCCGGCGCCAGGGCGTATGCGTCCGGACGACGTGCCTACTCATGTTGGAAGCCATGCCGGTGCAACTTAGCCGTCGGCGCCTGTGCCGCGTGCCAGTTCGCCCGGCGAGCGCGCAGCTCCGTCATCGCCATGGTTGCCCCACCAGTCCGGATAGGGCGGCAGGCCTTGCGGGAACGCGTGACGACCGAGTTCCTGCAACGCGCGGGCGTATACACGGCGCTTGAAGAAGATGACTTCCCGCACCGGGTCCCAGTAGTCGACCCAGCGCGAGCGTTCGAATTCCGGCTGCTCCGTCGTATCGAATCGAATGTGCTCTTCGCCGCGCACCAGGCGCAGCAGGAACCAGCGCTGCTTCTGTCCGATGCAAAGCGGTTGCGAGCCGTGGCGGACGTAACGATCGGGCAGACGATAGTGCATCCAGCTCTGGGTCGAGCCGAGCACCGCGACGTCCTCGCGTCCGAGGCCGATCTCCTCGGTCAATTCACGAAAGAGCGCATCGATGAGCTCCTCGTTCTGGCGGATGCCGCCCTGGGGAAACTGCCAGCCACGCCCGCCCGACCGGCCGCCCAGGAACAGCTGATTGCGGTCGTTCATCAGCACGATGCCGACGTTCGCACGGTAACCGTGGTTGTCGATGAAATCGTTCATGATCAGGCCTCGCTGGCATTGTTCCATAACCGCCTGACCGGAACTACCGAGAAGCGTAGTCTTGATGACGGGCCCGAATGGGCTGCCGACTTCCGACGGAATCTTTCCAGTGCAGACCCTGCGTCCCCTCCCGTGTCTCACGTTGACAGCGATGCTCGCTCTGGTGGCGCTCGCGTGTTCGCTGTCATTCGGCAGTGCTGCGATCCATCCGGCCGAGCTGTGGCGCGGCGCGCTCGTCGACCACGATCTGCTCGCGCACCAGCTCCTGTTCGACCTGCGATTGCCTCGCGCGCTGAATGCATTTGCCGTGGGGGCCCTGCTCGGGACCGCCGGCGTGCTCATGCAGGTGTTGCTGCGAAATCCCCTGGCCGATCCTTATGTCCTCGGACTGTCAGGCGGTGCGGCGGTCGCGGCTTTGGGCGCAATGCTGCTCGGCCTTGCCGCGAGCTGGGTTCCGGCGTTCGCGACGCTCGGCGCGTTGCTCAGCATCCTTACGGTATTCGTTCTTGCGCATGGCACCGGCGGCTGGACGCCGTTGCGGCTGCTCCTGACGGGCGTTGTCGTCGCGGCCGGCACCAGCGCCATCGTCAGCCTCATGCTCGCGTTGAGCGATGACGTGCGGCTGCGCGGCATGCTGTTCTGGCTGATGGGAGACCTGGCGCTCGCACCGCAATCCAATGTCGCGCTCTGGGTCGCCCTCGCGGCGGTATTCGGCGGCTGGCTGGTTGCGCGTCATCTCGACGTCATGGCCCGGGGCGAGTTGCAGGCCGAGATGCTCGGCGCCCCGGTGCGCATGCTGCGCATGGCGATCTTCGGCACGGCATCGCTATTGACTGCCATAGCCGTGACAACCGCGGGCAGCATCGGATTCGTCGGGCTCGTCACCCCGCACATCGTGCGGTTGATCGCCGGCAGCAATCATCGGGTCGTCGTGCCAGGCGCTGCCTTGCTCGGCGGAAGCCTGCTGATGTTCGCGGACCTGCTGTCGCGGACCCTGCTCGCGCCGAGGCAATTGCCGGTCGGCGCGCTGACGGCCATGGTCGGTGTGCCGCTGTTTCTCGCTTTGATGAAACGGCGCCGCGTCGTCGGTTGACGGCCAAGCCTCGTCGTCCCGTTGCCCGCTAGCCGAAGGCGGCTTCGATTCGATGGCGGCCGCCGGACTTGGCACGGTAGAGACCGGCATCCGCCTCGGCGAGCAGGCGGTCGGCGAGCGACTTCAGGTCCTGATCGGAGCGTTGCGGCTTCACCGCGGCGATACCGATCGACAGCGTGACCTTCACCGACTGGGTCGCGGTCGATGTCACGGCGACCGTGGTGGCGCAGACCGCGTGCAGAACGCGCTGTGCGAGTTTCTGCGCCTGCGTTGCATCGGTGTCGGGCATCAGGATCGCGAACTCATCGCCACCGAAGCGCGCGGCCACGTCACTGTCGCGGATCTCCCCGTCGATGCGTTGCGCGATCTCGCGCAGCACCTGATCGCCGACCAGATGGCCGTAGGTGTCGTTGACCTTCTTGAAATGATCGAGATCGACCATGAGGCACGCCACCGTGCCGCCGCGCCGCTGCGCCCGCGCGAGCTCCTCCTTGAGCCTCGTATGCAGGTAACGTTTGTTGTGCCAGCCCGTGAGGAAATCGGTGAAGCCGCTGCGCATCAGGCGCGCCTGGTTCACGGCGTTCTCGATACACAAGGCGGCGATCACGCCGAGGTGCGCGAGAAATTCAGTTGCATGGCGGCGCGTGAAGCGCTCGGCGTCGTTGCTGCCGAGATTGACGCTGCCGATCAGGCGGTCCTGCCGCACGAGCGGAATGATCGCGACGCTGGCGATGCGCGCCGCGCCGCGCATCAGTGTCGCGTGCTCGTGCGCTTGATAGGCCCCGAGCCACGGCCGGTGCAGCGAGTTGAATTGCGGCGCCAGTCCGATGAGGTTGTCGGCGAACAGCACCGAAGGATGGTCCTGCAGGCGCTCCCCGGAGCCGATGAGCAGGTGCCGTATCTCGTGGTGCGGGTCCCACAGTGCGACCGTCACGTGGGGAATTTCAAAGGACGTCGCGAGGCCGTCGACGAGCTGGCGCAGGAGCTCCGCGAGCGTGTCCGCCCGCAGGAGAGCGAGCTCGCGTTCCTGCATGCGTGAAAGGATGAGGGCGTTGTCGTCGGCCTGCCGGGCCCATTGGCCCAGCTGGCCGCGCAACGACTCGATTTCCGTTTCGAGTTCGGCCGAGCGCCGCTCCGCGGCGGCGTGAGTCGACTGCCGAGTGAATATCCCGCTCCGCACTGGGCACTCCCGCGTTCTAACTCCCTGTCGCCGCAGGCTGGCGACCCGCCGTGCGGCCCGCGAGATACTCGCGGCCCCTGCGCATCATGTCAATGAACGAGGTCTCGTTTCCGCTGCGCACCGCGTCCCTGAGGCGGTCGACCGCGGCCGCCAAAGCGTCGAGCGAGGCAACGCCGAAATCGTTGAGACTCTGGATCTCGAAATAGAGCTCGGGACTTTCCGAAGCGACGAGCGTCGCGACTTCGAGCTGCGCATCGAAGGTCGTGCTCGACAGCTGCGCGAGCCGCGGCGCGGCTTCCCCGCTCGCCGCGAGCGCGCTGAAGAATGCAATGTTGAGCGCGTGCGAGAGTCCGAGCACGTAGGAGATCAGCCGGTCGTGCTCCTCGAGGCCCATCACGACGCGCTCGGCCATCGTCGAGGCGAACAGCGACTGTGCGGCAGCAAGTGCCTTGGCATCGCCGAGGTCGATGAAGATCACGTGGCGTCCCGACAGCAATTCCGTCGTCGGCCCGAACATCGGGTGGAGCGAGGTGGCATTGCAACCCGCTTCAATCAGGCGGGCAAGCCCGGAGCGAAGCGGCGTCTTGAGCGACCCGATATCGAAGACGACACCTTGCGGGCGACGCCCGGCAAGGTCGGCAAGAATCGAATCGGTGATGCCGAGCGGCGTGGCGACGACGATGAGATCGTGATCGAGCGGGCCGTCCTGCCAGCGCGGACGGTGCCGATGACCGGGCGCAGCCGGCAATGGGTCGGCCACCTCGACAGAAAATCCCTGCGAGGCGATGAAATCCGCGAACCATCGGCCCATCTTTCCCGAACCGCCGATCACGAGCGCCGATTTCCCGGACCCGTGCCCCTCGGCCGAGACCTTCGCCTGTTCCTGCGTCGCGAGCGACGAACGGATGAGGATGGTGAGGATCGACTCTGCCGTCGCCGGCGAAACACCGAGCGCCTCGGCCGCGGTGCGCGCCGCCAGCAGTACCTCCCGCTCGCGCTGGTAGTCGCGTGTTGGATAACCGGTTGCGCGCTTCACCTCGGCGACTCGCGTGGCGAGGCCCTGGCGCTCGGCGATCAGCTCGATGAGACGCCGGTCGATGGCATTCAGCCGGGTTCTGAGTTCAGCAAGATTCATTGTTGGCGACCTGAGGTGAAAAGCGCCTCTATATAGAGGCGCGCGGCCGGCTCGCGCAAGAGCGCGCCGTTCCTGTCATGCGCGAGTGGTCTCGAAGCGCATGCCGCCGGTACTATTGCCGGCATGTCCGCTCCGGATGAATTGCTGCCCGATCCGCTGCCCGCGGAACCTGATGCGCTGATCGCCGATTGGCTGGCAGCGGCGGTCGCACGCAGCGCGCAACCGAATCCGAACGCCATGGTGCTCGCGACCGTCGATGCGGCTGGCAAACCGTCGGCCAGGGTCGTGCTGTGCAAGGACTGGGTGCGCGAACCGGGTTATCTTCTCTTCTATACGAACTACGAGTCGCGCAAAGGCGAAGAGCTCGCCGCGACCGGACGCGCGGCGGCCGTCTTTCATTGGGACGATATGCACCGGCAACTGCGCGTCGAGGGACGCGTTGTGCGTTCGCCGCCGCACGAGAGTGACCGGTACTTCGCGACCCGCTCCTGGGGCAGCCGTCTGGGCGCATGGGCAAGCCGGCAGAGCCGTCCGATTGCATCGCGGGCGGCGCTGCTGGTCGAAGTTGCCAAGGTGGCGGCGCGCTTCGGTGCCCAGGCCGTCATTGGCCGTTCCGTGCCGCGTCCGGCGCATTGGGGCGGATTCCGCTTCTGGGTCGAGGCGGTCGAGTTCTGGACCGAAGGCGAGTTCCGCATCCATGACCGGGTTCGCTACGCGCGCGGGCTCACGCCGCAGGGCGAGGGGTTTTCCGCCGGGACATGGACCTTGAGTCGGCTGCAACCCTGAGTGACGCATAGCATGCGCGGATTCCTGACCGAGCAGGATGTCGAGTGCCCCTGTTGCTGGGAGACGGTGCCGCTCGAGATCGACCTGTCCATCGATGAGCAGAGCTACATCGAGGATTGCCCCGTGTGCTGCCGCCCGATGACCGTGAGCTACACCGTCGTCGACGGCGAACTCGCCTCCATCAGCGTCGAAAGCGCCGAGTGACCGTGCGTCAACGGGGCAAGGCCGCGCTGCCGGTCGACCGCCGCGGGTTTCCGTGGCGCGCGCTGCGGCTCATCGTGCTTGGCTTCATCCTGGTATTGGCGGGCATGAGCGCGTGGCTCACCAAGTCGCGTACGGCAAGCTGGCAGCGGCCGCTGTGGGTCGCGATTTATCCGATCAACGCCGACGGGCGCGAGACCAGCCGCCGTTACATCGCAACGCTCGACGCCGTCGCGTTCGCGCCCATCGACGCATTCTTCGCGCGCGAGTCCGCGAGATACTCCGCCAGCCTGCCCCACCCGGTTGAAACCCATCTCTATGCACCGATCGTGGAGCGGCCGCCGGAGCTTGCCGAGGGAGCCGGCCCGCTCGCGTCCATGTGGTGGAGCCTGAAGCTCCGCTATTGGGCGTGGCGCGTGACACGCGGTCGGGACGAGACGACGCCGGACGTACAGGTGTTCGTCCTGTATCACGATCCGGCCGTGACGCTGAGCGTCCCGCATTCGCTGGGCCTTGAAAAAGGCATGCTCGGCGTCGTCTATGCGTTCGCGGCCCGGCAGGCCTCGGCGCCGAACGACATCGTCATCACGCACGAGCTCATGCACACCCTCGGCGCGTCGGACAAATACGATCCCGAAACGGATGCCCCGAGATTTCCCGAGGGCTATGCGGAGCCCGACCGCAGACCCCCGATCCCGCAGCTGCGCGCGGAAATCATGGCCGGTCGCATGATGACTTCGGCAAGCAGCTGGGACATGCCGGAGTCGCTCGACGATGTCGTGCTCGGAGCCGAATCCGCACGCGAGATCCACTGGAAGCGCTGATGCCGCACACTGCACTCGAATGCAGGGACCTCGATGTCCAAGTCGCCGGCCGGATGCTGGTGCGCGGGCTGGCGCTGGTCGCGCGGCCGGGCAGCTTCATCGCCATCCTCGGCGAGAATGGCGTCGGCAAGACGCTGACTTTGCATTCGCTCGCCGGCCTGCGCACGCCGGCGAAGGGCGCGGTGTTGCTCGAAGAGCGATTGCTCCACGAATGGCCGCGGCGCGCTCGCGCCCGGCGGCTGGCCCTGCTCGCACAGTCCGATGAGGACCCGTTTCCCTCGACCGTGCTCGAGACGGCGCTGGTCGGCCGCCATCCACACCTGGGACTCTGGGACTGGGAGTCGCGCACGGACGTCGAGATCGCGCGGCACGCGCTCGCGGACGTGGACCTCGCGGATTTCGACTTGCGGGAAGTCGGGACGCTTTCCGGCGGCGAACGGCGCCGGCTCGCCATCGCCACCGTCCTCGTGCAGGCGCCCGCCGTGTACTTGCTGGACGAGCCCACGAATCATCTCGATCCGCATCACGCTGTCGACACGCTGAAACTTTTCCGCCGTCGAGTCGACGCGGGCGCGTGCGTGATCGCAAGCTTGCACGATGCCAATCAGGCGGAGCGATTCGCTGACCAGGTGTTGCTGCTCGAGAGCACCGGCGCGTGGCAATTCGGCCCGACCCGGGACGTGGTCAGCGCGGAGAGCCTCACCCGGATCTATCGCACACCAATCGCTCAATTGCAGGCCGGCAAGCGCCGCGTTTTCATCGATGCCTAGCTCCGTCGCCGGGCTTTGTGCATGGCAAAAGCCCTCGCGGAATGCCAACCGGGCCACAACTCCCGCCGGCCCAGGACCTTCGCGCGGCCCTGCCGCGTCGCGGCGTCTTCAGAATCACCTGCCGTAACCGATAAGCCGGTGCCGGGACTCGGCACGAGGCGCCTATTCCATGTCCATTCCAGCATCCGCCGTGGCCGGCCATGGCCCGGCACGCGGAGTGAGCTGGCTGACCCGGTACAACCGCTCGGTCATGGCGGGATTCGGACTCGCGATCTTCACCGCCGAATACTTCGCCCCTGCCGGAAGCCTGCTGAGCGCCGCCTACGTCGTCGTGGTGCTGCTGAGCCTCTGGTCGCCGCGGCCGGTCGACCTGTATCTCTCCGGATCCTTGGCGACGCTGCTGCTCGTCGCCAACGCGCTGCTGGCTCCGACGCAAAGTGGATCGAGCTACGCGCTCCTGGACATGTTCGTCGTCGCGACGGTTGTCTGGCTGACCGTTGCGGCTTGTCTCGGCCGCCGGCGGTCTGCGCGGGAGAAAACCGAGGAAGCCTTGCGGGCGAGCGAACAGCGCTATCGGCTCGCAACGGATGCCCTCAACTGTTTCGTGTTCGAGCGGGAATTCGCGACCGGCCGCACCATTCGCGTCGGCCGCCTGCTCGATCAGCTGGGGCTGCGCAACTCGATCAGCGACGGCATCGAGGGCTCGGACCTCCATGCCCTGATCCATCCGGAGGATCGCGACCGGGTCGCGCAATATCTGCGCGATGCACGTCACGACACGTCGATCCGCGGGATCGAATACCGGCTGCGCGACGCACAGGGCAACTACCTGGACGTCCTCAGCCGGCGGATGGTCATCACGGAAGACTCGGGCACCGCGCTGCGTGCGATCGGCTGCGTCGTCGACATCACGGAGCAGAAAAGAGCCCAGGCGGCGCAGCGCCTGGCCGAAGCGCGCCTCGACCGCGCCGTGCGCGGCACGCGGGTCGGGCCGTGGGAGTACGAGGTTGCCAGCAAGCAATACTGGTTCACGCCGCAATTCCTGGAACTCCTCGGCTATGAACCGGATGAAGTGGCGCCGACGCGCGCATTCAAGAGCGCGATCGTTCATCCCGACGACGCGCAATACGTGGAGCGGGAATTCGAGCGGCACCTCGCAGGCGCCCCGGTCTACGACGTCGAATTCCGCATCCTGACCAAGACCGGTGACTACCGCTGGTTTCGCTCCCGCGCGACCTGCGAGCGCGATGCCGCAGGCCATCCGATGCGGGTCTCCGGGGCGCTGCAGGATGTGACCGAGCGCAGGCAATACCAGCAGGCTCTCATCGAGGCCACCGAGACGGCGGCCGCGGCCAATCGCGCCAAAGGCGAGTTCCTCGCCAACATGAGCCACGAGATCCGTACGCCGATGAACGGCGTCATCGGGATGACGGAGCTGCTGCTCGACACCGAGCTCGAAACGACCCAGCGCGACTACACGGAAACGATCCGCGACAGCGCGACGGCGCTGCTCACGGTCATCAACGACATTCTCGACTTCTCCAAGATCGAGGCCGGCAAGCTCGATCTCGAGGAGATCGACATGGACCTGAGGGACACGGTGGACGATGTCGGACGCCTGCTTGCCTTGCAGGCGCATGGCAAGGGCCTGGAACTGACCGTGCACGTCGACAGCAACGTGCCCGACCTCGTGAAAGGCGATCCGGGCCGCCTGCGACAGGTCCTGGTGAACCTCGGCAACAACGCCGTGAAGTTCACCGAACAGGGCGAGGTGTCGATCGACATCCGCACGCTCGACGCCGACGAGCGGGGCACGCGCGTGCGCTGCGAGATTCGCGACACCGGCCCCGGCATTTCGAAGTCGCAGCGGGACAAGCTCTTCCGGCCGTTCGCCCAGATCGATGCATCGACGACGCGCCGCTTCGGCGGCACGGGCCTCGGTCTTTCCATCGTGCGCCGGCTCATCGAGATGATGGGTGGCGAGGTCGGCGTCGAAACCGGGGAAGGCGCCGGATCGACATTCTGGTTCACGGCCCGCCTCGGCCACGCGACCCGCAGGGAATTCGACCGCGGTGCGCAGGAGGCCGCATTCCGGGGCTTGCGCGTGCTGGTGGTGGACGACAACGCGACCAACCGGCGCGTGCTGGCCGGGCAGCTTGCGGTCTGCGGCATCGAGGCACGCGTGGCGGCCAACGCCAGCGACGCCCTCGAGGCCATGAATTCAGCGGCGATCGAGAACCGCCCGTTCGAGGTCGCCTTTCTGGACTTTCACATGCCCGACTGCGACGGCGCCGAACTCGCACAACGCATCAACGTCGATGGCCGGCTCGGCGCGACGCGTCTCGTACTCCTGACTTCCGCGGGCTACCGCGGCGACGCGCAGCGGTTCGCGGAGCTTGGCTTCGCCGCGTACCTGCTGAAGCCCATCACCCAGCGCGAACTCATCGGCTGCCTCAGCCTCGTGCTCGCGAACAGCGCCGAGGCCTGGCACCAGCGCACGCAGCCGCTCGTGACGCGTCACCAGGTCCGGGCCCTGCGCGTCGGCGGCAACAGCCGCATCCTGCTCGCCGAGGACAATCTCGTGAACCAGAAAGTGGCGCGCGCGACGCTCGAGCGACTTGGTTTCGACGTGGATGTCGCAACCGACGGCCGCGAGGCCGTCGAGGCGTGGAAGAGCGGCCGCTACGACCTCGTGCTGATGGACTGCCAGATGCCGAATCTCGATGGCTATGGCGCCACCAGCGAAATCCGCAGACTCGAGCAGACCGGACGGCGCACCCCGATCATCGCGCTCACTGCGCATGCGATGAAGGGCGACGACATGAAGTGCCGCGCCGCGGGCATGGACGACTATCTCACCAAGCCTCTCGATCGCGCGAAACTCCTCGCCGCGCTCGAGCGTCACCTGAAACCCATGACACGCATCACCAGAAATCCGGCCAACCCGACAGTCGCCACCGTCCCTGCCGATGCCGATGCACCGGTCGACTGGCAGGCCCTGATGGCGGCAACCGACAACGACAGCGAGATGACCCAGGAACTCGTCGACCTCTTCGTCTCGAGCGGCGATGAGGCGCTCGGCGTGATCGCCGCCGCGCTCGGCCGGGGCGATTGCGCCGCGGTGAGAAGCCAGGCGCACTCGATCAAGGGCGCGAGCGCCAATCTCCATGCAACCGGCGCGAACGCCGCCGCCGCGCGCCTCGAAGAGGCCGCGGGCTCTGGATCGGTGGAGCAGTTGCAGCGGCTCACGGACGATCTGCGCTCGCAGATGAAGCGTGCCGTCGACTACATGCGCAGCCGGATAGCGAGCTAGTCTGCGGTCAGTTCGGCGAGGATCTTGCGGTGCAGGATCCGGTTGGCGGCGAGCACGCTCGTCGTTGCGAGCGTGATGTCGCCGCCGTCGAGGTCCGACACCGTCCCGCCGGCTTCGCGCACGATCACGACCAGCGCCGCGATGTCGAGAATATTCACGTCGGATTCGAGCACGGCGTCGATCCGTCCGCTCGCGAGCAGGTGGTAGTGGAGAAAGTCACCGTAGCCGCGGATACGGTTGACCCGGCTCACGATCCGGCCATACGCGGGCCAGCGCGCGCCGGCGGCGAGCGTGCGCAGGTTGCCGGCGGACAGGGCGCATTCCTCGATCCGATCGATGGCTGAGATGCGTGCCGGCTCGCCGTTGAGCGATGCGCCGCTCCCTTTTTCTGCGTATGCGAGATCGCCGTAGAGCGGCGCGCTCGACACGCCGACCACGAGTTCGCCGCGCCGCATGAGTGCGATCTGCGTCGAGAACATCGGATAGCGACGCACGAAAGCCTTCGTACCGTCGATCGGATCCACCAGCCAGACGTATTCGGCCGTCGCGCGCTCGCGACCCGTTTCTTCGCCGTAAAAGCCGTGATCGGGAAAGCGTTCCGTGAGGAGGGAACGGATCGCGCGCTCCGCTTCCACGTCCGCGCGGGTCACTGGCGAATGATCGGCCTTGTAGCTGACATCGACGCCCGCGTGATACAGGCGCGTGATGATCTGGCCTGCGGCGCGGGCAGCATCCAGAGCGGCGGACAGGAACGGTGACATGCCGGCCATAGTACGGCATGCCCTCGGCTGGTCCTACGCGGGGCAGCTGAAAAAGCAAGGTATCTCAATGGGCTATCGCCGACCCAAGAGTTGATTGGTCATTCAAGTAAGCGTACTGTCACGCGCCTTGGACACCCGACAGCGCATCGTTCTGGCCGCCATGCACCTCTTCTGGGAGAAGGGCTACGGATCCACCAGCGTGTCCGACATCCTCAAGTCGGCGGACATCAACAGCGGGAGCCTCTATCACTATTTCCCCGGCAAGCAGGACGTATTGCTGGCTGTACTCGAGGACTACCAGAACGGCCTTGGGAATATGCTGCTGAATCCCGCCTGGGAGGGCGTCACCGACCCGATCGAGCGCATCTTCCGGCTGCTCGACCGCTACCGGCGCAGCATCATCGAAACCGACTGCACTTATGGCTGCCCCATCGGCAGCCTCGCACTCGAAATCCACGAACCGGATCCCGTCATCCGCGAGCAACTCGTCAATAACTTTGCCGGCTGGGTCGAGGCCGTCGAAGGGTGCCTCCGGGAAGCCGGCGAGCGGCTGCCAGCGACGATCAATCGCCGCGAGCTCGCCCAGTTCGTGCTGACGACGATGGAGGGCGGCGTGATGCTTGCCCGCACCTATCGCGATGTCGCGCAGTTCGACACGGGTGTAAGGCAATTGCGGATGTTTTTCGACCGGCTTCTTCTCGAAGCCGCTACCACCAGCAACAACAACCAGCCAGCGGGCCAGCGCCACGGGGAGATCTCATGAGCGAAATGAATTTCCGGGCCATCCTGACGGCGGGTCTTTCCGCCTTCCTGCCCGGCGGCTATCACACGCTGCAGTTCACCCGGTACGGACTGATCCTGGGGCTCTGGCACTAGGGCCGCTACGCAAATTTCAGGAGAACCCAGCATGCGACACAGCGTTGCGACGGCATTCATGACGACGGCTGCACTGCTCGCGGTCGCGGCGCGATCGGAAGTGGTGGCAACATCGGCGAATGCCGCAAGTATCCGGATCGCGGTGCCGATCGCCGCGCCACCCGGCAAGGTCTATGCATCGTTCCTCGCGATCGGCCGCTGGTGGAACAAGGAACACACGTATTCGGGCGACGCCGCGAACCTCAAGCTGACCGCAACGCCCGGCGGGTGCTTCTGCGAATCGCTGCCAGGCGGCGGCGGCGTTCAGCACATGACGGTTGTCTACGTCGCTCCGAACCAGCGCGTGACCTTGAGCGGCGCGCTCGGTCCCTTGCAGAGCGCAGGCATCGCGGGCTCGATGACGTTTTCCTTCGTGCCGAAAGACGCCGCCACCGAACTCGTGCTCGTCTACAACTTCGCCGGCTCCTATCCGAACGGCCTGCCGTCGATCGCGGCCAGCGTCGACGAGGTCCTGCAATCGCAGATGGCGCGGCTGAAGCGCCTCGTCGAAACCGGCGTGGCGGACGAGAAGGCAGCCGGGCCCGCAAGACCCTGACGAGTCGTGCCCGATTCTTGACAAGGGTCGAGCGCGCCTCCTACATTGCCGCCCGCTGCTTGAGTAATGGGAAGCCGGTGTGAAACCGGCGCTGCCCCCGCAACGGTAATCGAGTCAATCCGACATCACGGGCCGACGAGGCCCAAGCCACTGCACCGCCTGGCGGCGCGGGAAGGCGATGTCGGCGGTTTGCGCTTCCCTGCGCAACCCTCGTAAGCCCGGAGACCGACTCGAGCATCAGCCAGTGTCGCGGTGGGCGACGGCCTGGGAGATCGCTCCCCGCTGCATCCCCCGCACGCTGTTCATTCATGTACACGAGCCTGCGGGCGTGCAGGCGGAGCACATTCATGTCAGCAAGATGCCTTGCGGCCTTCGTGGTCGCGCTTTCATTGCCCATCCCCATCAGCCTTGCATCCGCCGCGGCGGCGAGCGACGCGCCGAAGGACGAAGTGCTGGTCACGGCCACCCGCACCCCGGTCCCCGAGAGCGACATCCTGGTGCCGGTCACGGTCATCACTCGCGACGACCTCGCGCGTTCGCTTGCCTCCGACGCCGCCGACGTACTGCGATTTCAGGCCGGCCTCGACATCGGCCGCAACGGCGGCCCCGGCCAGCCGGCTTCGCTCTTCCTGCGCGGCACGGAAAGCAATCACACCATCATTCTCATCGACGGCGTCCGCGTGAACCCGGGCACGATCGGCGGCGCCGCGCTCGAGAACCTCAACGCCGAGTCGATCGAGCGCATCGAGCTGGTGCGCGGCCCGCGCTCCGCGCTCTACGGTTCGGATGCCATCGGTGGCGTCGT
This sequence comes from Steroidobacteraceae bacterium, assembly GCA_035644395.1. Classification (GTDB taxonomy): domain Bacteria; phylum Pseudomonadota; class Gammaproteobacteria; order Steroidobacterales; family Steroidobacteraceae; genus JBGPLJ01. The sequence goes on along the minus strand of DASQOR010000005.1, from coordinate 17,990 downwards.
CAACATCTTCACGCGCGGTGCGAACATCCAGGGCGTCGAAACCTACGCCGGGTACGGCCGTTACGACACGCAAACCGCCAGCCTCTCTGCCGGAATGCAGGGCGAGCGCGGCGGATTGGCCTTCAATGGTTCCTGGCTCGACAGCGCGGGCTTTCCGACGCTCGAGACCAGCGACGACGATCGCGGCTATCGAAACCTGTCCCTCGGCCTGCAGGGCCATCTGCAAGCGGGCGCGGTCGAACTGCGCGCAAGCGCCTGGCATGCCGACGGCAACGCGCAGTACACGGACGCTTTTGCCGGCACGCCCGCGGATTCGGACTACGACGACGATTCCGCGGCGCTTGAAGGCGCGTTCAACGTCAGCGATGCGTGGCGCATGCGCCTGCGCACGACACTCATGCAGAACGACATCGACCAGCACCAGTCGCCCGACTTCGCGCACACGCGTCGCTATTCCCTCGAATGGCTGAACGAGCTGGCTGTCGGTTCGCACAACTCGTTCGCATTCGGCGCCATCGCGAGCCGCGAGCACACGGACTCCCTCTCGTTCGGCCTGCCGTTCGATGTCGGCACCGACGTGCTCATGGCCTACGTGGAAGATCGGCTGGAGTTCGGCCGCAATCACCTGTTGCTCGCCGCCGGTTACACGGATCACGACACCGCGGGCAGCAAGGGCACGTGGAACGTCGACTACGGTTTCGACGTGAGCCCGGGCCTGCGCCTGGTCGCGACGGCGGGAACGGCATTTCGCGCGCCGGACGCCACCGACCGCTTCGGCTTCGGCGGAAATCCGGACCTCAAGCCCGAGTCGTCGCGCAATCTGGAGGTCGGCGTGCAGTGGCGGATCAGCCCCGCGCAACGGCTGACCGTCAACGCCTTTCGCAACGACATCGAGGACCTCATCGAGTTCGTGGTCCTCGACCCCGTGACCTTCGACGGCATCAACGAGAACGTCGAGCGGGCACGCATCGATGGCATCGAGGCCGCGTACCGATTGACCGGTACCGGCTGGCACCTGCAGGTCGCTGCAAGCCTGCAGGATCCGCGCAATGTCACCGAAAATTCGCAGCTGCTCAGGCGCACGCGCGCAAGCCTGAGCCTCTCCTTCGTGAAATCCTTCAGCCGCGGGCAGTTCGGGATCGACGTGCTCACGGCAGGCGAGCGCAAGGACTTCGGTTTCCCGGCCGACGTGACGCTCTCGCCCTATACCCTGGTGAACCTGACGGGCCGCTTTGCGATCACGCCGCAGTTCGATGTCGACGCGCGCCTCGAGAATGCGCTCGATGAGGACTACGAGCTGGCGGCTGGCTACAACACGCCGCGCCGCGGGCTCTACGTGGGGGCGCGCTACCGCTTTGGCGGCCGCTAGACGGGATTCAGCACGCGCCAGCCGGCGGGGGTCTCGGCCACGAGGATGCGGTGCTCCGAAAAGCCGCCGCCGGTGAAACGGTTCACCTCGGTGACCACCGCAAGGGCGGAAGCGCTGAAGTTTCCCGGCGGCGGTGGATAGGGTTCGCAGCCGGTGAAAACGGTCGTGACATCGGCGAAATCCGGCCAGCTCGACTGCATGAGCTCGCGGAACTCCCGTTCAAGTTCCGCCGCGCGCGTCACGATCGCAGATTCCGTCGGCGCCTGCGCCGGGGGCTGCGCGTTGAGTGCAAGCTCCGCCTCGACGCGAAAGTCCTTTGCGGCAACCGCGGCGGCGAGGTCGCGCCTCCGGAAGGCGTCCTCGAGCATGAGGATGGCGCCTTGAGGGGTCGTAAAGTCGGCGGCCGCAACCGGCTCGGCCTGGCTCGCGGCAATGCGTCGTGCGCGTTCCGCATGGCCGGAAGCCCTGCGGTAGCCGAGAAAGGTCGCCGCGATCAGCACGGCGATGAGGACGATGAGGACGGTCGTGTTCATGCGTCGACGGATTCTGGCGGGCGGCGCGTCCGAAAGGTAGTGTGGCGCGCATCTTCCGCCGGCTCTCCGGTATGGTTAGGCTTTCGCCGTGGGCAATCGACTCAGCAAGATCTACACGCGCACGGGCGACGACGGCACGACCGGCCTTGGCGACGGCCAGCGCGCGGCGAAAGACTCACCGCGCGTCGAAGCTTATGGCTCGGTCGATGAGGCCAACAGCGCCATCGGCGTGACGCTCGCGACGCGCGGCCTTCCGCGGAACGTGATTGCCTGCCTGACACAGGTTCAGCACGACCTGTTCGATCTCGGCGGCGAACTCTGCATCCCCGGGTTGCGCATCATCGGCGATGGACACGTCGTCCGGCTGGAGCGCGAACTCGACGCCTTCAACGCAAAGCTCCCGGCACTCAAGGATTTCATCCTGCCGGGCGGCGGCCCGGCGGGCGCCGCCTGCCACCTTGCGCGCACGATCACGCGCCGTGCCGAGCGCCGCTGCTGTTCGCTGGCGCGCGACGAAGCCGTGGCGCCTGAGGTCATTCGCTACCTCAACCGGCTGTCGGATCTGCTGTTCGTCGTGGCGCGCGTACTCGCCCGCCGCAGCCGCAAGGGCGAGGTTGTGTGGAAACGCTCGGTCGCATCGGATCGCAAGCACACCGCCCGCCGCAAGTCCGCAAGGAGCTGATGACATGGCAGCCGCCCGCAAACCCCGCAAGAAACGCGCCGCCGCGGAACAGTCCTCGCGCGGCCTGACGGCAAAGCAGGTCGCGGACACCGAGGCGCCGGCTGCGGTCCGCGCACTCATTGCCGCTATTGAAGGCGACGGCGGCCAGGTGATCGGCTCGTACCGCGATCCACTCGGCGGCTCCTGGCAGTGTCTCGCGGCGCTGCCGCTGGCAAAAGTTGCGCCGACTCCCTTCCAGCGCGACCTGTCGGAGGCCCACGTCAAGCGGCTGACGGACCGCATCGACCAGATCGGCCGCTTTCTCGACCCGATCATTGCCGTGCGCAACGACGACGGCACGTACTGGACGCCGAACGGCAATCACCGTCGCGCGAGCCTGACGCATCTTGGCGCGCGCTCGATCGTCGCCCTGGTCGTGCCGGAGCGCGAGATCGCCTTCAAGATCCTCGCGCTCAACACCGAGAAGGCGCACAACCTGCGCGAGAAGGCGATGGAGGTCGTGCGCATGGCGCGCGAACTCGCGAAACTCGATCCGCGCCCGGAGAAGGACTACGCACTCGAATTCGAGGAGCCGGGCCTGATCACGCTCGGGATCTGCTACGAGCAGAACGGCCGCTTCGCGGGCGGCGCCTACAACCCGGTGCTGAAGCGCTGCGAAGCCTTCCTCGCGACGAAATTGCCGGCCGCGCTCGAGCTACGCACGAAGCGTGCAGGCAAGCTCATCGAGCTCGACCAGGCCGTGTCGGAGCGGGTCGCGGAACTCAAGGCACGCGGCCTCACGAGCCCCTATCTCAAGGCGTTCGTCGTCGCGCGCGTCAACCCGATCCGTTTCGTTCGTAGCACGACGCCACCCGACTGGGACGACACCTTCGACAAGATGCTCGCCTCGGCCCGCAAGCTCGACACCGGCAAGGTCAAGGCCGACCAGATCGCAGCCACCGGCGGCGCTCCCTCCGACGACTAGCCGGCGCCCTTCCGGCGGAGCCAAGTACCGGGATGGTGTCTGGCAAGGACGGTCTGGCGATGCGCCGGACCGCCGTAATTCCCGCCGACTGTGCTATCCGTGCTCCGTCGGCGGACCAGGGTCGCCATCGTGGCGACCCGCGCGAAATATATTTCGCGCCCCTGGAGGCTTCGGAAAAAACGTCCTGTTTTTTTTACGATCCCGAAAGGACCTCCCGATACGGACACCCTTCGCGCTGGCGCCGGCCGCCGCCACGGCACCTCCCGGTACCTGGCTCCGCCGGAAGAGCGGTTACGTCTGCGGTGGCGGATCAGGTTGCGGCGGCGGAGGGCCGTCGGGAGACCATTGCAGGCGAACCTCGTCGGTTGTCCGGGAATAGATATGAGTGGGGACGGTGATCACGACCAGGCCGTCCTTGTTCGGCGCGCCCGGGGTCATGTGCAGGTGCTGATCGCCGTAGATGTCGAGCACGGCGACCGCCGACAGGTGAAACCGCAGGATGAGATGGAACGGCCACGGCCGGTCCGCATCGTTGCGCGTCATGGTGACGCTGCCCGCACCGCCGCTGTAGACGTCGAGCACCAGCGTTTCGTAGTCGCGCCGCTGCTCGAACTTCTCGCCCGCGGCGCCCGGCGTCGCGGAAACGATCTTGAATTCCTCGACGAGCGGCAGCTCCGGCGGTGGCTTCTTCCACCACAACCAGTTCGGCATGTGCATGTCGGGCATGTGCCAGCTCTTGCAACCGGCGAGCACGACCGTGGCGAGCAGTGCCGCCGCCACGCTGCCCATTGCCGCGCGCCGGCCGCGAACTGCGGATGCTGTCGACATCGATTCTCCTGATGGCTGCCGAAAGTATGACATTGGCCCGGGCCGCGTTGCGATTGTCGCGCATTGGAGTCAGCCGGATCGCGGCCCGATCGTCAATGCGCCGCTGCCCGGCGTCGCCTGACATCGGCGAGCCGTTCGCACACCTGCTCCGCTCCTTCGAGGATCCGCACCGTCGTGCGTGAAATCCGGTCCGAGCTCACCGCGTAGAGATTGTGTTCGCGGACGGCGGTCAGTTGCGGCCAGCGTTCCCAGTATTCGAGCGAGGCCGGTTCGTCGTCGGCGAAAAGGATGACCTCGGGGTTGCGGGCCAGCACCGATTCGATGCCGACCGCGGGCGCGAGCTGGCCGAGATCGGCAAAGATGTTCGACCCGCCGCACAGGCGAATCACCTCGCTGATCGGATGGCGATCGTTCACGGTGTAGAGCGGCGTCGCGGATATTTCGAAGAACACGCTGAGCGGTGCGTCCCCGCGGTGGCGGGCACGCAGCGATTCGAGGCGGGCGAGGTACTCGACCGCCGCCCGATCGGCTGTAGCTGCGGTGCCCGTCCAGGAGCCGAGCTCGCGCAGGGCGGTTGCGACATCGTCGAGCCCCGCGATCCTGAGCTCGCGTACCGGCTGCTTGAGCCGGCGCAGCTCATTGACCATCGCACCCGGAGTTCCGTCGCGCCACGCAATGACGAGATCCGGCTCGAGTGCGAGCAGGCGCTCGTAGTCGATGCGAAAGGCGTCACCGATGCGTGGCAACTGCTTCGCGGCCGCGGGGTAGTCGCTGAATTCGACGGCGGCCACGATGCGATCGCCGGCGCCCGCCGTATAGAGGAGCTCCGTGATGTTCGGCGCGAGACTCACGATGCGCCGTGCGGGCGCCGTGCCGGCTTCACATGGCACCGCGGCGAGCGCAAGCACGAGAGCCAGCAGGCGACGCATCAGACGATCCGCCCGAAGAGGACCAGCAGCGACACGCCGACCAGCCAGATGAGCGCCGCGCGCCAAACGAGTTGCACTGCCGCCCGGCAGCGGTGATCACTACCGCGGTGTGAATCGATCGCACCGAGCGCACCGCGGCCGACGTGCATCAGCACCTCGTCGTTGCGCTCGAAGAAACCCGTGAGCCGATCGCGCACCACCGCCCGCCAGCTCGCGAACGCGTCATCGAAGCTGCCGGCCAGCGCAAAGCCGATGGCGAGCAGGCGCGCGGGCAGCCAGGCGAGCACGCCGTGGATCGCCTGCACGGCGCGCACGAAGTCGATCCCGCGCGCTTCCCGCTCGAAGAGGTCCCGGTGTTCCATCACTGCGTGCCGCCGCATGAGATCGGTTACCCGGAAGAGCCACGCGCCGGCGGGCCCCGCGACCAGGAACCAGAACGCGACGCCGAATACGCGGTTGTTGGCCTGCACGAAGATGGCGTCTTCGATCGTGTTCGGTGCCGCGTGCATGCGCTGTCGCGCGTCGTGCTCCATGAGCGCCCGCGCCGCGCGCTGGGCACGCTCGTTGTCGCCGCGGGCGAGCGCGGCCAGGTATTCGTCGGTCTCCTCTTTGAGGTCGCGCGGCCCGAACGAGAAGATGAGCACGAACATTGCAAATCCGACGTACGCGAATCCGGACAGCCATTCGGAAAAAATGACTGCCACCGCCGCGACCGGCAGCACCGGCAACAGCGTGAAGACGAGCGCGATCGCGACGACGCGCGCGCCGCGGAGCTTTGCCACCCTGCCAAGCGACCATTCGAAATACCCGTCGAACCAGTGCGCCTCGCGCAGGTGCAGCCAGCGCGTCGTCAGCCGCTCCACGATCAGCGCAAGGATCAGTGCGACAAGGTTCATCCGGCCGGCCCGCTCTCGAGCGCGGCGCGCAGTCTCTTCCAGTCGAAGGCAGGGCCGGGATCGGTCTTGCGCCCCGGCGCGATGTCGCTATGACCCACGATCCGGCCGGCGGCAAGTCCCGGGTAGCTCGCGAGCAGGGTGCGCAACACTCGCGTCAGCACACGGTACTGCGCATCGGTGTAGGCGCGCCGGTCGGTGCCCTCGAGCTCGATACCGATGGAAAAGTCGTTGCAGCGCCCGCGTCCCTCGTAGCTCGAGATGCCGGCATGCCAGGCGCGCCGGTGAAACGGCACGAACTGCAGGATGCGGCCGCCGCGCCGGATGACGAGATGCGAGGAAACCCTGAGCGTCGCGATGCCGCGAAAGAACGGGTGCCGATCGGCGGGCAGGCGGTTCGTGAAGAGGCGCTCGATCCAGGGCCCGCCGAATTTTCCGGGCGGCAGGCTGATGCCGTGGATCACGATGAGGCTCGGCTTCGCGCCGCCCGGCCGTGCATCGCAATTGGGGCTCGGCACCTGCCGCGCCGCCGGCAAGCGGCCGCGGACGCGATCGACATGCCAGGCCCGCGCGCTCGCGCCCCTTCTTTTTCGTTTCCCGGTCGTCACGGCGCCCGGCATCATGCCAGAATTCTTCCATGCCCGACTCGCCGCCCGGCTCACGCAATTCGGCGCTCATCCGGCGCGACCTCTCGGTCGTCTGGCATCCCTGTACGCAGATGAAGGATCACGAGTGGCTGCCGCCGGTTCCAATCCGCGGCGGCAGCGGCGCCTACCTCGAGGATTTCGACGGCAAGCGCTATCTCGACGCCGTCAGTTCCTGGTGGGTGAACCTCTTCGGTCACGCGAATCCGCGCATCAACGCCGCCCTCAAGGCCCAGCTCGACCGCCTCGAGCACGTGATCTTCGCCGGCTTCACGCACGAGCCCGGTATCGAGCTCGCCGAGGCGCTCGTCGGGATCGCACCCGCGGGACTCACGCGCTGCTTCTTCGCGGACAACGGCTCGGCGGCGGTCGAAGTCGCCATCAAGATGAGTTTTCACTACTGGCGCAACCTCGGCCGGCACGGCAAGAAGCGCTTCGTCACGCTCAGCGGCAGCTATCACGGAGAAACCCTCGGCGCGCTCGCGGTCGGCAACGTCGAGCTCTACCGGGAAATCTACCAGCCGCTCCTGATGGAGGTCTTTACCGTACCGTCGCCCGATGCCTTCGAGCGTGCGCCGGGCGAATCCTGGGAAGCACACGCGCGCCGCCGCTTCGCCGCGCTTGAAAGCCTGCTCGCGGAGCGCTCGGGCGAAATCGCGGCCGTCATCGTCGAACCCCTCGTGCAATGCGCGGCCGGCATGCGCATGTATCACGCCGAGTACCTGAAGCTGCTGCGCAAGGCCTGCGACCGGTTCGATGTGCACCTGATCGCCGATGAAATTGCGGTCGGCTTCGGGCGGACGGGCACGATGTTCGCCAGCGAGCAGGCGGGCATCCGCCCGGATCTCATGTGCGTGTCGAAGGGACTCACCGGCGGCTACCTGCCGCTGTCCGCGGTGCTCGCCACGGAAGCGATCTACCAGGCGTTCTACGACGAGTACGTCCGTCTGAACGCATTCCTGCACTCGCACAGCTACACCGGCAACACTCTCGCCTGCGCGGCGGCCCTAGCAAGCCTGCGCATATTCAAGGAAGACGACGTGCTCGCTCGCAATGTGCCGCTCGCCCGTCATCTCGGCGACCGCGCCCGCACGCTCGAGTCGCTCGAACACGTCGCGGAAGTCCGCCAGTGCGGCCTGATCGTCGCCGCGGAGATGGTTCAGGACAAGAAAAGCCGCACGCCCTACGACTGGCGCGAACGACGCGGCTTGCGGGTCTACCAGCATGCGCTCGAGCGCGGCGTATTGCTCCGGCCGATCGGCAACGTCATCTATTTCATGCCGCCGTACGTCGTGACCGCCGATGACATCGACCACATGGTCGAGGTCGCGCGCACCGGCATCGAGGCGGCCACTTGCGAGTGAACCGCGTCTATGTCGAGAGCCCGCTCGCCGGCCGCCGCAACTGCGAACTGCAGGGCGACGCGGCGAATCACATTGCGCGGGTACTGCGCGCCCGTGCCGGCGATCCGCTCGTCCTGTTCGACGGTCGCGGCGGTGAGTACGCCGCCACGGTCGAGTCGCTGCGCAAGGATCGCGTCGCCGTGGCGATCGGCGGCCATTCGCCGCTCGAGCGGGAATCGGCGCTGCCCATCACGCTTGTGCAGGGCATCTCGCGCGCCGAACGCATGGACCTCGTGCTGCAGAAGGCGACCGAACTCGGCGTCGCGCGCATCGTGCCGATCCAGGCGGAGCGCAGCGTCGTACGGACGGATGAGCAGAAGGCCGGGCGCAAAGCGGCGCACTGGCGGTCGATCGCCATCGCGGCCTGCGAGCAGTGCGGCCGCAATCGCCTGCCGGCGATCGACCCGCCGACCATGCTTGCCGCCTGGCTTTGCTCGCGCCCCGCGGTCGATGTCGCACTGATGCTGTCGCCGCGCGCTGATGCAACGTTGCGTAGCGTGGCGCGCGGGGCGCGGTCGATCGAGCTCCTGGTCGGGCCGGAGGGAGGACTCGCGCCGGACGAGGAAAAGGCCGTGCGCGACGCCGGGTTTCTGTCCGCCCGGCTCGGCCCGCGAATCCTGCGGACCGAAACGGCGGCGCTCGCCGCGCTCGCAGCACTGCAAAGCGAGTTCGGGGATTTTTAGCCGTCGTTGCCGACGGCGCTCGTCTCTTCGGCGATCAGGTCTTCGAGCCGCTCGAGGTCGGGAATGAGCGGCGTCTCGTTCACCATGCGCACCTGGCAGAGCACGGGCTGGCGGTCGGGGAAGCTGCGCAGGTGATCGGACTTCAGCACGTCCGGGTTCACCCGCACGAGCTGCGGAAAGCCCTGGGTCATGATGCCGAAGCAGCCGCCGTTCAGCTTCTGGCCGAGGCAGTGGACCACGACAATACGGGTGCGGCCGCTCGCGACCGGTATGGTCTGCCCGCAGGCGCCCTCGAACGACACCACCGGGAGATTCCGTCCGCTCCAGCTGATGGTGCCGAGGTACCAGGGCGGTGCGCCCGTCATCTCGGAAGGCACCTGGTACGCGATCACTTCGGCGACCGACGCGCGCGGCATGATCAGGCGCTCGCCCGCGAGCGGAATCAGGAGGCTGTAAAGTTCGGTGACGGCGGTCTCCATGATGCCAGTGGTCCTCAGCCCGTGTTCGCCGCGGCGATGCGGCTGCGGCGCGCGCGCACCAGCGGTTCGATGGCATCGAGCAGCTGGCTTTCCTGGTAGGGCTTGCCGAGGTAGTCGTTGACGCCGAGTTCGATGGCTCGGGCGCGGTGTTTCTCGCCGACGCGCGAGGTGATCATCACGATCGGCACGTCGTTGATGCGGGGGTCGTTGCGCACATGCGCGGCGACTTCGTAGCCGTCCATGCGCGGCATTTCGATGTCGAGCAGGATGATGTCCGGCGTATGTTCCTGCAGCAACGTGAGCGCATCCATGCCGTCGCGGGCGGTGAGCACGCGCATGCCGTTGCGCTCGAGCAGGCGCTGCGTCACTCGGCGCACGGTGATCGAGTCGTCGACCACGAGCGCGAACACGCGGCGGTCTTCCCGTTCGCGGCCGGCGAGTTCCGCGGCCGGGCGCGCGCGCCACTCGGAGCGCACGAGCGCACCCATGTCGAGAATGATGACGATGCGGCCGTCCCCGAGGATGGTCGCTCCGGCGATGCCGCGGATGCCCGCGACTTGCGGTCCGACCGACTTGACGACGATCTCGCGGCTGCCGATGAGTTCGTCCGCGACGAGCGCCGTCGAGTGCTCGGCCGCGCGGATCAGGATCACGGGCACCGCGACGTCCTGCTCCGGCAGGACCGCCGGGCCCGCGCCGAGGAAGCTGCCGAGCTGCTGGAAGCGGTACTTCTGCCCGCCGTATTCATAGGGAGCCGAGTCATGCGCCAGGTGCTCGTTCACTTGCGCCTTGGTGAGGCGAACGACGCCTTCGACCGTCGGCAGCGGCAGCGCGTAGTACTCGTCGTTGAGGCGCACGATCAGCGCCTGGCTGATCGCGAGCGTGAACGGCAGGCGCACCGTGAATTTCGTGCCGTGCCCCGCCTGCGATTCGATGAAGAGCGCGCCGCCGAGCTTCTTGACCTCGGTCGCGACGACGTCCATGCCGACGCCGCGGCCCGCGGCCTGCGTGATCTGTCCGGCCGTGCTGAATCCCGGCTCGAGGATGAGCTGCATCGCCTGCTCGTCGGTCAGCGTCTGGCGCGGATCGACGAGGCCCATCTTCACGGCCTTGTCGCGGATGGCCCGCAGGTTCATGCCCGCGCCGTCGTCGGCGAGATCGATCACGACCTCGGCGCCTTCGCGGCGTAGCGAGAGCTGGATGCGGCCCTGCTCCGCCTTGCCGGCCGCGGCCCGCGCCGCGGGCGTCTCGAGCCCGTGCACGACGGCGTTGCGCAGCATGTGCTCGAACGGCGGCAGCATGCGCTCGAGCACCTGCCGGTCGAGTTCGCCGGAGGCGCCTTCGACGACGAGTTCGACGCGCTTGCCTGCGTCGGTCGCCGTCTGGCGCACGAGGCGGCTCAGGCGCGGCACGTGCCGCTGGAACGGCACCATGCGCGTGCGCATGAGCCCGTTCTGCAGTTCGGTGATGACGCGCGCCTGCTGCATGAGGAGGTTCTGCGCTTCGCGCGTCAGGTTCTCCAGAAGGCCCTGCAGGCTCGCGACGTCGCTCGAGGATTCCGCGAGCGCGCGCGAGAACTGCTGGATCGAGGAATAGCGGTCGAGTTCGAGCGGATCGAACTCGTCCTTGCGCGAGCTCTCTTCGTGATGGCGCGCGAGGATCTGCGTTTCCGTCTCGATCTCGAGCTTGCGCAGCTGCTCCTTGAGCCGCGTGACCGTGCGCGCGAGTTCGCCGAGATTGAAATCGATCGAGCTGATCTGCTGCTCGAGGCGAGAGCGGAAGATGCTGACTTCGCCCGCGTTGTTCAGCATGTTGTCGAGCAGTTCCGCGTCGACGCGCGCGAGTTCCGGCCGGTCGCCCAGCGGTGGTGCGTCCCGGCCGGGCGGAATGGCGGCCGGCGCGGACTCGGTCAGGGGTTCATCCTCAATCTCGAGCGCAGCCGTGGCCGGCACTGCGGGTGGTGGTGGTGGCGGCGGCGGCGTGGGAGCCACGCGCGCTGCAGCGGGTTCAACGGGTTTTGCCTGAACGATCGGCGGCGGCGGTGCTGTCGGCTTCGGTACGGGCGCCGGTGTCGGCGCCGGCACTGCAGCCGCTGGAGCCGGCCTGGCGATCGCGGGCTGCACAGCCGGAGCCGCTGGCGCTGCGGCAGGAGCCGGAGGCATTGCCGTGGGTGCGGCCGCAGGTCGCCCGAGCGCGCGAATGCGTTCCATGAGCGCACGGGCCGGCGCTACCCGCCGCCCGCTGCTGACCGCATCGCGCATGCGCGACAGCTCATCGAGGCTCGCCTGCACGATTTCATAGGAGCGGTCATCGGCCGCAATCAGTCCGCTGTTGATCTGCAGGACCAGCGTTTCAAGCTCGTGGCTGAGGTCGCCCATCGCCGTGATGCCGGCCATGCGCGCACCGCCTTTGAGCGTGTGCAGCGGCCGCTGCAGTTCGGCGACGTGCTGCTGATTGGTGCGCTCCTGGTTCCAGGCGTTGAGCGCGGAGTCGGCGGATTCGAGGAGCTCCGTGGCTTCCTCGCTGAAGATGGCGGCGACTTCCACATCGAAGGATTCGCCTTCCTCCTCGTCCGCGGGCGCTTCGGACGCGGGCTCCGGCGCCAGGGAAAGTTGCAGTGCGGGCGCAATGATCGACGGGTCGAGCGTCGTGTCGCTGACCGGCTCCTCGTCGAATTTGCGGTCGAGCGCGTCGATGCGCTGGATGAGCGCCGGCTGGCCGACGAAATAGCCGCTCGTCTCGTTGATGTGGGTGACCACCTCTTCCATGGCCGTCACTGCGTCCCCGAGCACCTGGAGGCCGGCGGCATCGAGACCGCGGCCGCTGTCGAAAACTTTTCGCAGGTACCGATTGAGCGGCTCGGCGACCTTGATGCCCTGCCGGGCTTCGGCCATCTTCGAGCTGCCGCTCAGCGTGTGGCAGGCGCGATAGACCGCTTCCGGAACTTCATAGGGCGGCGCGAGGCCCGCGCAACGCTTGAGGTAATCGCGGATGACCGCGAGATGGCCGGCCGTTTCCTTGCTGTAGATCTCGTGCAGCTGCGGATCCATCAGGCGCGGGCCGGGCGCCTCGGCCTTTGGTGCCGCCGGCGGCGGTGGCGCAGCTCGTGGGACGGGAACGGCAGGCGCGACCGGTTGCGGCGCCGGCGCGGCGACATGAGTCTCGACCATCGTCGGTTCCGCGGCGGCGGCCGCCGCCGCGCTCTCGGCCTCGCGGCCTTCGGCGAGCGCGTGCGCGCGCTCCATGATCGACGGCACGTCGACCGTCGCCGCGCGTCCCACTTCAAGCTGCTCGACGAGTTCGGGCAGCACCGCCACGGCTTCGCGCAGCACCGCGACGATGGCGGGACTGCGGCTGAGGGTCTTGTTGATGACGCGGTTGAGCAGGCTCTCGATCGACCAGCTGAATTCGCCGATGAGTTTCGCGCCCACCATGCGGCCGCTTCCCTTCAGGGTATGGAAGGAGCGACGCAGGGTGACGAGCGCATCCGCGTCGTGCGGGTTCTGCTCCCAGGCCGGGAAATTGGTCTGGATACTGGTGACTTCTTCGCGGGCTTCCTCGATGAAGAGCTCGAGGAACTCGGGATCGGGATCGCCGCTCGGCGGCGCTTCGACCACCGGATGCGTCTGGATGTGCTTCTCGGGCGAATCGGCCGCGGCCGCACGGGCGGCCGCCGTCTGTGCCGCCGCCGGTCCGTCGATCTTCAGGGTACGCGCAAACGCATCCGGCTCGTCCGCTTCGACCGCCGGCGCCGGCAGCGGCTCATCGGCGAGCGCCTTGAGGCAGCTGTCGGCGTTGTCGAGCATGTACCAGGGATCCGCCCTGCCGCCTTGCACGGTCTCCATGTAGTACTCGACGCTCACGATCGCGTCCGCCAGCCGGTCGAGCCGGTCCGCGGGTGGCGCTCCCGAACCCGGCCGGATCACGGCCTGCAGGTGGCGCGAAATCGATTCGATGGTTTCCACCGCCCGGTTCTTGCCCAGCATCAGCAGTCCCGAGGTAATGCCGCGCAGCAGGCCCGGGATGGCGTCGACGCCTTGTGTTTCCTCGGGCTTCTGGATGACGTGCGTCACCGTCTCCTTGATGCGCGCGAGGTTCACGATGCATTCGCGCAGCACCGCCTCGGTGACCTGGCGGAATTCGCTGTCCTCGACCCCTTCGGACGTCACCGGCATCGAGCCCGTCGTCGCGCCGTCCTGCGGCAGGATGAGCTTCACCAGCTGATCGTCGAGCGCGTCCTCGACGCTGATGAGCGTCGCCGCCATGCGTACCAGGGAATCCTCGTTCGCCGGTTCCTTGCGCGCGACGATGTCGCCGAGGACCGCGATTTCCTCCTGCACGCTCGCGCGCAGGCCGCCGAGCCCGAGCACGCCGAGCGTGTCGCTGATCTTTTTCAGGAGCTCGAGCTGCGGCGCGAGTTCTTCGAGCTGCGCGCCGCCCTTGCGCACGAAGATGTCGAGCACGTCCTTCACGCGCGACAGGTCCTCCTTGATCGCCGCCGCCACCGTGCGCATGAGCTTGACGCTCGGCGCCGAGAGGCGCTCGCGCTCCTGCTCGATGGTGTTGTCGACCGGCAGCAGGTCGCCGAGCCGGAACGACGCCCGCACGGCGCTGATGCGCGGACCCGGATTGGTCGCGCGCGCCACGTAGTAAAGGAGATTGTTCAGGAGCTCGAGCGACGGCGTGTCGCTGTAGCGCGCCTCGCCCTGGCTGTAGAGGCGGCGCATCTCGCGGTCGGCGATGCCGAGGAGGCGCTTGATGCTCGCGCCGCCGTCGAGGCCGCCGTTGCGCAGGCCTTCGACAATGGCGCCGACCACCCACCACAGCTGGAACACCGGCTGCGTCGTCGCGATCTGCTCGAGACGCTCGGCGACGCGTCCCATGATCTCGAGGTTCTGTTCCGGCCGTTCGCCGCGGATCCAGCCGAGCAGGCCCATCTGGTAACGGGTTCTCAGGCGCCGCGCCCATTGCTCGACCGTGAGCGGCGGTTCACCGGGCTGCAGCGGCTGAGGCGCGGCCTGCTGGTCCGACCTCAGGTTCAGGAGCAGGAGCGTGCCCTCGGACAGCAGCGCGTTGCCACGCACGGCCCGCAGGTCGTTCAGGAGCGGCAGCAGGACGAGCGCGAGATCGCGCCCGCCGTTCAGCACCCGTTCCAGGTAAGTCGGCAGCTGCACCATCGCGCGCATCAGGGCGTCGAGACCGTCGACGCGGTGACGCTCATCGCCCCCGGCTTCGATCAGGTAGCGCGCGCTGTGCTCCATCTCTTCGGCGAGCAGCGCCGCGCCATAGACCTCGACGACGCGCAGCACGCCGTAGGCCTCGTGCAGGCGGTTCGCGCACTGGTTGAGGAGGTCGATGTTGTCGCCGTGCTCGGCGAAATTCTCGAGCGCGACCCGCGCCTCGTTGAGCGTGGTGCCCAGCTCCTTGGCGACCAGATGCAGGGTTTGCGAGGAGACTTCGCTCATTCCGCTGCGCTCGGGCTCATTCGGCTCTCAACGGCGCGCGCTTCAAGCACCGCCGGCCGCCGACAGCTTGCGGCTGGCGGACTGCGGCCTCGGGCTCGGAGCCTCGGGCGTGAGCTTCGGCAGCCGGGTCGACGTGGAATTGGTCGCGAGACCCGCCGGCAGCCGGAAGCCGGACACGGACTTGCGCAGCTGCGCCGACAGCTCGGCGAGCTTGCCGATGGAGTTCGAGGTGGCGCTGGTCGAGTCCGCGGTCTGCGAGCTGATTTCGCGCAGCACCTGCATGTTGCGCGCCATGGCGCCAGCCGCCGAGGCCTGCCCGCGCGAACTCGCGGAAATGTTCTGCACGAGGCTTGCGATCTGGTTCGACACCTGCTCGATTTCCTCGAGCGCGGCGCCCGCGTTCTCCGCGAGCAGCGCTCCGCCGACGACGTCCGTCGTGCTGCGCTCCATCGACACGACCGCTTCGTTCGTGTCGGTCTGGATCGTGCGCACCAGCACTTCGATCTGCTTCGTGGCATTGGCCGCGCGCTCGGCGAGCCGCTGCACCTCGTCCGCGACGACGGCGAAGCCGCGTCCCGCTTCACCCGCCATCGACGCCTGGATCGATGCGTTCAGCGCGAGAATGTTGGTCTGCTCGGCGATGTCGTTGATGAGCTCGACGATGTTGCCGATCTCCTGCGAGCTTTCGCCGAGACGCTTGATGCGCTTCGAGGTCTCCTGGATCGTCTCGCGGATCGCGTTCATGCCGTCGATCGTGCGGCGCACGGCATCGCCGCCCTTGTGCGCGATATCCACCGAGTGGCGCGCTACGTCCGAGGCGCGCTCGGCGTTGCCCGACACTTCTTCCGTCGACGACGCCATCGCGCCGATCGACTCCGTCGCCGAACCGATCTGCTTTGACTGGGCCCCGCTCGCCTTGGCGAGATGCGCGGCGAGCGCCTGGGTCTGCTTCGCGGCCCCATCGAGCTGGCCGGAGGTGTCGTTGATCGTCGCGACCAGCTCACGCAGCGCCTCGATCGCGTAGTTGATCGAATCGGCGATCGCACCCGTGATGTCTTCCGTGACCGTCGCCTGCACCGTGAGATCGCCGTCCGCGAGGCTCGAGAGCTCATCGAGGAGCCGCAGGATCGCCTCCTGGTTGCGTTCGTTCTGCTTGCCCTGCTGCTCGGCGAGCTTGCGTGCGTTCGCCGAGGAGTGATGGATGACGACCGCGGCGGCGGCGGCGAGGACGCCGAGCAGCGCGAGGATCAGCGCGATCCTGCCGAGACTCGAACCGCCCACCGGTGCCGCGGCTGCGCTCCCCGTGGCAAGCTGCGGATAGAGCGTGCGCGCCGCGTCCACCATCGAGCGGCTCGCACCCTGTACGTCGACGAAGGCCTTCGAGGCGTCAACCGCGGCGCGGATCTTCGCGCCGATCTTGTCGTACTGGGCCATCACCGCCCGCAATTTCTCCTGCGCGTCCGCACCGCTGATGCGCGGCAGGCCGAGGCCCGTCTCGCCGCCGGCGAGGCCGTGCATGAACTGGTCGAGGTCGTCGGTGCTCGCCGCGAGCCGCGTCGCGATCGCCGGGGTATCGCCGACGCCGCTCGCGAGCGCGTCGATATCCTGCTGCAGCCGCTCGCTCGTCATCTCGAAGCGCTCGAGCGCCCTGGTGTAGCTGTCGACCCGCGCGGAGCCGACGCTGCTCACGAGATTTGCGACATCGGCCGCAAGCCGGGGCATCTGCGCATGCACTTCGCGCGCGCCGGCGGTGACCGCGTCGACCGAATCGCCGCCGGCGGCGACCGTGCGACCGCCTTCGAGCAGTGTTTTCCAGGCGGCGGCGGCGCCGGGCGAGCCGGCCCGCTCGCGGGCCGTGTCGAGTTCGTCGACGTCCTTGCCGAGCTGGTCGATGGCGCCCGGCACGCCGCGCGCGGCGGCAGCCGCCTCGAGCGGCAGATTCTGCGACATTGCGGCGAGCTGTGAGCCGGCGCCCGGCGCTGACGCGCTGACCGTCGATTGCGTGCTGAACCAGTAGAGCGCGGCCGCGGCGAGCGTCGCGAGCAGTCCGAGCCAGAGAAAGACCGGCAGCGCGCGCGTTCCCCGGAGTTTGTCCGTTGTATTGTTCATGTTCTCATCCTTCCCCTTGGGCGGCGCCTCAACTCAGGCCGCGGCCTGCAGGAAATTCGGACTTTCGACCAGACTGCGCAGGCTGAAGACCGGCCAGTGTTCGGTGCCGCGCCGGAAGGCGCCGGCGAGGTAGCGTTCGCAGCGGATCACGGTCGCCGGCACATCGGCGTGGAATTCGGATTCGATGAAGCGGCGGAAGCCGAACACTTCATCGACCATGAGCCCGGCCGGAATCTCGCGATGGTTGACGACGATCACGCGCGTGTTGCGCCCCTGCACGGTCACGCCGCTGCCGAGGTACTGCCGCAAGTCGAGGATCGGCAGGAGCTGCCCGCGCACGTTCGCGAGTCCCTTGATCCAGCTGCGCGCTCCCGGCACGCGCGTCACGGTCGTCGGAAAGCCCAGCACCTCGCGCGTTTCGTCGCGCGCAACCAGGAATGTTTCGGCCGCCATGCGGAATGCGACACCGACCCACTCGCGGCCCTGCGCACCCGCGCGGCCGCCGGCGACGGCCGCGCGGCTGCGTCGCTCGATCTCGACGAGGAGTTCGAACGGGCGATCCTTGAGGGACTTGAGGGCGACCGGCTGATCCATAGGCTCGATGTGAAGCTCTCTCGGCTGCGCTCAGGCGGAAAGCGCCGCTTGCGCCTTCTCGACCAGCTTGTCGGGCGTCACGGGCTTCACGAGATAGTCGACCGCACCCTGGCGCATGCCCCAGATGCGATCGGTTTCCTGGCCCTTGGTGGTCACCATGATCACCGGGATCGAGCGCGTGGCCGGGTCGTTCGCGAGCGTGCGCGTCGCCTGGAAGCCGTTGAGCACCGGCATGACCACGTCCATGAAGATGAGGTCGGGCTTCATCTCGCGTGCCTTGCGGATGCCTTCGGCGCCGTTCTCGGCCGCCGCGGTCTGGTAACCGTGGCGTTCGAGCGCCTTCTGCATCACGTGCACTTCGGTCGGCGAGTCGTCGACGATCAGGATCAGTGCCATGCGTCGTGCCTCCGGGCGC
>DASQOR010000004.1:0-43683 GCA_035644395.1 Steroidobacteraceae bacterium | reverse complement strand
GTCAGAACGTCGGCGTCCGAGAAGTCGCCGACCACATCTGGCTCATCAGCTTCATGCACTATGACCTGGGCTTCTTCGATGACCAATTCACGCGCGTCGAATGCGCCCCCAATCCGTTCCAGGCTAAAGTGTTACCCATGTCTCCGGTATAAACCGTTACCCATGTGACCGGAATGGACCTTGAATTACTTGGTCGGGGTGACAGGATTTGAACCTGCGACCTATACGTCCCGAACGTAGCGCTCTACCAGGCTGAGCTACACCCCGAAAGCCCCGGAACCGGAGCGAACCGGCAGGGGGCGCGCAGTGTACTGAAGCGCCCCAAAAGCATCAAATGCCATTGATCCGGATGACGATTTTCCCGACGAAATCGCCGGATCTCATGAGATCGAAGGCGCCCTTGGCGTCCTGGTAGTCGAAGGTCCGGTCGATCACCGGCTTCATCTTGTGCTTCTCGATGAAGGCATTCATTGCCTCGAAATTCTCGACCGAGCCGACATAGATGCCGAACGCCGAAGCGTTGCGGCCCATGAGGGCAAAGCTCGGAATGTCGCCGCCGAAGCCGCCGAGCCCGCCGATGAGAGCGAGATTGCCGCCGGATCCGAGGCTCGCAAGTGCGTGGGGCAAGGTGTCTTTTCCGCCGACATCGAGGATGTGCTGCGCGCCCGCGCCGCCGGTGAGCTCCATCACCGACTTCTCCCAATCCGGATTCTTCTTGTAATTGATGAGCCCGACGGCGCCGAGAGCCTTCGCACGCTCCAGTTTCGTATCGCTCGAGCTCGTGATGATCGGCTTCGCGCCTAGCGCGGCTGCGAACTGCAAGCCGAACATCGACACGCCACCGGTGCCCTCGAGCAAGACATAATCGCCGGCCTGAGTGTGGCCTCGCGTGACAAGCCCATTCCAGGCAGTGACCCCTGCGCACGGCAGGGTCGCCGCTTCCTCGAACGAGAGATTCGCCGGGATCTTCACGAGGCCCGCTTCGTTCAGCGTGACGTACTCCGTGAGCATGCCGTCAAGCGCACCGCCGAGCGCAGTCGTTGGCGTATCCGCAGCCGGGTTCCCGCGCACCCAGCTCTGAAAAAAGTTCGCCGCGACGCGGTCGCCGACGCGGAATCGTTTGACGCCGGGCCCGACTGCGGCCACTTCGCCCGCGCCATCCGACAAGGGCACGAGGCTCGTGCGCGAGCCGATCGGATACTGGCCGTCGATGACATAGATGTCGCGGCGATTGAGCGATGCGGCCCGCACTCGCACAAGTACTTCATTGGCAACGGGAGTCCGCACGGCAGCGTCGGCGAGTTTCAACGTGAAGCCGGCCGGTCCCGGATTGACGAGCTGATACTGCTTCTGCACTGCAGGGACGGCGGCCAGCGAAGGCGCCTGGGCCAGCGCTAGCATCATGAAGAACATTGCGAAATCAGCCCTTGTACTCATACGACTCCTCATTCGAAACCTGATAATGGCAGCGGTGCGCATTGATATCAAAAAACATAGTGGCTACAGTAGTTAAGCACAAGAACTACATCCCCGATGTATCCCGTATTACGTCGAGTCAGCGAGGGACTGCTTCCACCTGCCTGATTCAAGTCAAGAGCATCCATTGACGGGATCCGTCCATCTTGCCGGGCACACGCCCGGGATGGGACCAGCAATGAAAACAATAGAGCAATCCGTGTCGGCGAGAAAGTGGCGATGCCCTTCCGGTCGCTGGCTGACAGGGCCGTTGCTGACGTCGCTCCTGTTCGTGCCGACTCACGCTCACGCCTCGTTCCTGCACGGCGAGGCGCTCGACACCGTGGCCGACGTGATGGCGTGGGTCGTACTCATCATTGCGCCCACTGTTGGCATCGTCGTCTTCTGGCTGGTCCACATCCTCCCGGAGAAGATCGCCGAGAAGAGACAGCATCCTCAGACCGGCGCCATCCAGACCTTGTGCCTGCTCTCGCTCGTGTTCGGCGGTCTGCTCTGGCCCATCGCCTGGCTCTGGGCCTACTCGAAGCCCGTTCTCTACAAGATGGCCTACGGCACCGACAAAGTGCCGCACGGCCATGACGACTCCGCTGAGGCTGCCGCGCTTACGGACGAAGCTGCCCCGCACACGGACGAAGCTGCCCCGCACACGGACGAAGCGGCAGAACTCCTGCAATTGCGTGAGCGTGTTGCGGAGCTCGAGGCCAGGTCGACAGGCCGTGCGGCGCGCGATACCTGAAGGACCTGACAGATGGAAATTATTCTTCTCGGCATCTATGCGTTCTTCATCTGGCTGATCTTCATCAAGTTCAAGCTGCTGCCCTGGAACATCATCAGCCAGGTCATCGTCGCGACGATTCCCATCATCGGGCTGACCGCTCTCATTCTGGTCCTCAACATCGTTGCGCCGTCCTCGCATGATGTCCGCGTCATCAACTACGTCGTGCCGGTGGTGCCGCGCGTCACGGGGCGTGTCACCGAGGTTCCGGTAGAGCCGAATCGCCCGATCAAGAAGGGTGACGTGCTCTTCAAGATCGATCCGGTGCCGTTCCAGATCGCTGTGAAAGGGAACGAGGCGAATCTCCACAAGCTGGAGCAGCAGCTGAAGTCGAGCAGCAGCCAGGTGCAGGCGCTCAACGCCAAGATCGAGCTTGCGCGCAAGCGGGTGCCGCAATTCAAAGAGCTCGCCGAATCCGGTGCGGGCAACAGTTTCGACCTGGAACAGGCCAATGCCGACCTCGCCCAGCTCACCGGCCAGCTTGCCGGGAGCGTCGCCGACGTCTCGCAGGTCAAGGCGCAGATCATTCAGGCGCAATCGCAGCTGGCCGATGCCCAGTGGCAGCTCGATCAAACGGTGTACTACGCGCCGGCCAACGGCACCGTGGTCTCGCTCGCGCTGCGTCCAGGTGCTATCGCGAGCCAGCTGCCGCTGGCGCCGGTCATGACATTCGTCGAGGACGAGCAATGGGTGCTTGCCGTCTATGAGCAGAATGAAGTGCGCAAGGTGAAGCCCGGGCAGGAGGCCGAGATCGCGATGGCGATGTACCCGGGGCGCATCATCAAGTGCAAGGTGGACTCGATCATGTGGGCAACCGCCCAGGGGCAGTTGCCAATCGGCGGGATGTACATCACTGCGGGTATTGCGCCCATTCCCCCGAATTCACTCGCCGTTCGATTGCTCATCGACGGCAAGGACAAGGGAATTTTCCTGGCGTCCGGCGCGCACGGCGGGGCCGCGATCTACAGCGACAGCGGCAAGGCGATCCAGATCCTGCGCAAGATCATCATCCGGGTCGGCGCCAAGCTCGACTGGCTCATTCTCAAGTTGCACTGAGACCAAGGGCACGAATGCACGCGCATGGTCGCCAATGCGAGCCGCCGGTGAGCAATGCGCGCCCGGTCGTCGCCGTGTCTTGCGCGGTTCTGGTGCTCCTGATCGCAGGGTGCAAGACACTGGACCCGCCGTCGAGTGACGAAGTACGCACGCAGTCCGGCGCGTTCGGCAATATGACGTTGAACGAAGCCTGGAAGGCGGGCGCCGCCGCTGGCCCGGTTGCAGACAACTGGCTCGCTACGTTCGACGATGCTCAGCTGAACAGTCTTGTCACCGAAGCGCTCGCCAACAATGCCGATCTGCGCGTCACGGCCGTGCGGGTGGAGCAGGCCGCGCAATACGTCGAACTCGCCAATTCCGCCATGCGTCCTGCCGTCACTATCCTGGGCACCGGCGGCGTCAACATGGGCGGCGGCGACGCCCTGAAGGCCATATCGCTCGGAGCATCCTGGGAACCGGACCTCTGGGGACGGATTCGCTACGGACGCAATGCCTATCGGGAGTCTTACGCCTCGGCGCAGTCTGACTTCGAGTATGCGCGGCAGTCGCTTGCAGCCACGATGGCAAAAAGCTGGTTCACCGCGAGCGAGACATCGCTGCAGCTTGAGATCGCCGAGGAGATGGTCAAATCGGCCGAAGCACTGGTGTCACTCGCGCAGAAGCGGCGACAGATTGGCCCCGGGAGTGATCAGGACATTGCGCTCGCGAGTGCCACCCTCGGCAGCTTTCAGGACGCCGAGAAACAGGTGCGGCTCGCCGACGGGCAGGCGCGGCGCGCGCTCGAATTGCTGCTCGGCCGTTACCCCGGCGCTGAAATTCAGGCGCGGCGGGACCTTCCCGCATTGCCGGGTCCCATTCCTGCCGGCCTGCCGCTGGAAATGCTGGAACGACGGCCCGACTTGATCGCGGCCGAACGGCGGGTCGCCGCCGCCTTCAATCGCGTCGGTGAAGCGAAGGCCGCGCGACTGCCCAGTATTACGCTCAACGCCAATATCGCCGCCCTCAGCAGCGACATTCTCCAGCTCAAGGACGATTTCTCGAATCCGACGGGCGGCGTCGGCGCGCGGCTGGTTGCGCCGATCTATCAGGGCGGCGCGCTCAACACGCAGGTGGAGATTCGCACATTGGAACAAAAAGAGGCCGCGGCGGATTACGCGCGCCTCGCCTTGCGGGCCCTCGGCGATGTGGAGAACACGCTCGCCGCCGCGAACTCGCTCGAAGACCGCGAGCAAATCCTCAAGCGCATCGTGTCCGACAACCAGCATGCGCTCGACCTCGTGCAATCGAGCCAGCGCATCGGTCGCAGCGATCTGCGCGCAGTCAACCAGCAGCAACTCGGCGTCGACTCGGCACGGCTTGCGCTGCTTCGCGTGCAGAGCGAGCAGCTAAGTCAGCGAGTGAACCTGCACCTCGTGCTCGGCGGCAGCTTCGAGCAGGCTCCTCAGAAGGAGTAGCCGGGCGAGGTCATGAGGTTCCCGTTCTGTCGCGCCTTCTTAATTGAGCCATTCGCGATTCCGTGCGATCTTGATCGGAGGGACGCGAGCGTCGGACGATCGATGGCACGACAATAACAGCAGGGGGGGTCACGTATGCGACACCTCAACAGCGCGACAGGATTTCCAGCGGCGATCACCTTGGTTTTTTCGCTCGCGGCACTCACAGGCTGCGGCGGTGGCGGCGGCGGCAACAATCCGCCCCCGACCAGCGGCTGGACCGCAGGCATGTTTCCACCGCGGGCCAACTTCGAGGCGAAGTGCGCAACGCCTCGCTCGGGCATCGATCCGACGACCGGCCAGCCTTACCTGGACCGGCAGGGAACGGCCACGGACGAAAACAACTGGCTGCGCTCCTGGACCAACGATTTCTACCTCTGGTATCGCGAAGTGCCGGACCAGAATCCCGCGAACTTTGCTACGGCCGCATATTTCGGCGTGCTGAAGACCTCGGCGACCACCGCCTCGGGCCAGCCCAAGGACAAGTTTCACTTCACCTATGCGACCTCGGACTGGATCGCGCTCTCGCAATCGGGCAGCCAGCTGGGTTACGGCGCGCAGTGGGTCATTCTCTCGGGTACGCCGCCGCGCCAGCTCGTCATCGCCTATACGGATCCCGGTTCACCGGCCGCCGTTGCGCCGGCGAATCTCGCGCGCGGAGCGCAAGTGCTCTTCATTGACGGCGTCGATCTCGTGGATGACAACACGCAGGCGGGCGTGGATACGCTGAATGCGGGGATCGCGCCGGCGACCGTGGGCGAGGTGCACCAGTTCGTCGTGCAGGATGCGGGGGCGGCGGGCACGCGCAACGTGTCGCTGACCTCCGCCAATGTCGTTTCGGTGCCGGTGCAGAACGTCGGAACGATCGATACCGGAAGCGCCGGCCTCGTCGGCTACATCCTCTTCAACGACCACATCGCCACGGCCGAGTCGCAGCTGATCGATGCGGTGACGACGCTCAAGAACGCGGGGATCTCCGACCTCGTGCTCGATATCCGTTACAACGGCGGCGGCTATCTCGATATCGCGAGCGAAATGGCCTACATGATCGCGGGTCCCGCGCACACGGCCGGCCAGACCTTCGAAGAGCTGCAATTCAATGACAAGTACCCGACCACGAATCCGATCGCAGGCGGGCCGCTGACGCCGACGACATTCCATGCGACGGCGCAGGGTTTTTCCGCGCCGGCCGGCCAGGCGCTGCCGACGCTGAACCTGCCGCGCGTCTACGTGCTGAGCGGCACCGGCACCTGCTCGGCGAGCGAATCGATCATCAACAGCCTGCGCGGCGTCGGCGTCGATGTGATCGAAGTCGGTTCGACGACCTGCGGCAAGCCCTATGGCTTCTACCCCGACGACAATTGCGGCACGACCTATTTCTCGATCGAGTTCCGCGGCGTCAATGCGGCGGGCTTCGGCGACTACAGCGACGGATTCTCGCCGCAGAATTCCGCCGGCACGGTCGGTGCGCTCATACCGGGCTGTTCGGTCGCCGACGATTTCAGCAAGCCGCTCGGCGATCCGACGGAGGGCCGGCTCGCATCGGCACTCTTCTATCGTGCGAATGCGAACTGCCCGACCGGGCCGACCGGCGCCGCCGGTCCCGCGAAGCCGGTGGGTTCGCTCGCCGCAAGCGACGGCACGCTCATCCGGCCGCCGTGGCGCGAGAACCGCATCCTCCGACGCTAAGCGCTCGCTACTTGCGCAGGTAGACCTGGCCGTCCTTCATCACGAACACCGGATGCTCGGTGGCGTGGATGTCTTCGAGCACGTTGCCCGGAACGGCGACGATGTCCGCCGTTTTGCCGGCTTCCAAAGTGCCCGTCGTCGAGTCAACGCCGAGGAGCCTCGCCGCATCGCGCGTGCCGGAGAGGAGCGCCGCCGAGGGTGCCATGCCGAGATCCGTCATCAGGGCGAACTCCATCGCGTTCATTCCGTGCGGATACACGCCCGCATCCGTGCCGAACGCAATGTTGACGCCGACGTTCAGCGCCATCTTGAACATCGCGGCATGCGCGCCGCCGACGGCGCGGGCCTTGGCCGCGATCTGCGGCGGGAAAACATCCGCGTTCTTGCCGACCCAGTACGCTGCCATGCGCGTCGGCACGAGGTACACGCCCTTCTTCTTCATGAGCTTCAGCGTGTCTTCGGTGAGGAAGGTGCCGTGCTCGATGGAATCGACGCCCGCTTCGATGGCCTGGCGCGCGGCGACGTCGCCGTGGCAATGGGCCGCGACCTTGCGCTTCCACCGGTGTGCCTCGCTCACGATCGCATCGAGCTCCGCGGGCGTGAGCTGCGGCACGTCGACCGGGTCCGATTCCGAGAGCACGCCGCCCGAAGCGCAGATCTTGATGACGTCCGCGCCCCACTTCATCTGGTCGCGCACCGCTTCGCGGCAGGAGTCGGCGCTGTCGCAGACGCCTTCGATCGGGCCGACGGGCTTGCGCCATTCGGGCGGGAAGGGCGACTGATCGCAGTGACCGCCGGTCACGCCGATGGCGTGAATCGCCGTGAGAACATGCGGCCCCTCGGTCACGCCGGCGTTGATCGCGTTGCGTAATCCGACGTCGACCCAGTCATTCGCGCCGACGTTGCGCACGGTCGTGAAGCCCGCTTCGAGCGTGTGCTTCGCATACACCGCGGCATAGAACGACTGCTCGGCCGGAAAGCGGAACAGCTCCTTGTAGAACTCCTTGTAGTAGTCGGGGTTGTATTCCTGCGTGAGATGGGTGTGCGCATCGATGAAGCCGGGCAGGAGCGTCGCGTTGCCAAGGTCGATGACTTGTGCGCCTGCCGGCACTTCGCCGCCGACCGAAAGAATCTTCGTCCCTTGCACGACAACCACGGCATCCGTGCGCAGCGAACCGTTGACGGCATCGAACAGGCGTGCGGCCTTGAGTGCGATGACCGGGGCATCCGCCGCGTGGGCGGCGCCGAAGCAGGCGAGCGCCGCCGTGGCGAGGATCAGGTGCAGGTTTTTCATGGTTCTTGTCCTTCTTGTGTCGCTAGTGTGAGCGCTGGACGGCGAATTCCGCAAAACTCCGCAACGCTGTCTTGTGCGCGGTCTCCGGCAATGCGTCGAGGGCAGCAAGCGCGAGACCCGCTTCGCGCCGCGCGAGCGACGCCGTGTATTCGAGACCGCCGGTCGCTTCGATCGCCTGCGTGATCGCATCGAGCTGGTCGAGCCCGCCGTGCTCGATCGCTTCGCGGATGAGAGCCTGCTGCGCCGGCGTCCCGGTGCGCAGGGCGTAGATCAGGGGCAGCGTCGGCTTGCCTTCGGCGAGGTCATCGCCGAGATTCTTGCCGAGTTCTTCCGCGGACGAGCGATAGTCGAGGTAGTCGTCGACGAGCTGGAAGGCGGTGCCGACATGCCGCCCATACGCGACGAGCGCGGCTTCGACGGGCGCGGCAACGCCCGCGAGGATGCCGGCAATCTGTGCGCCGGCTTCGAAGAGCTTCGCGGTCTTGCGGTAGATCACGCTGAAGTAGCGATCCTCGGTGGTCGCGGGATCGTGCGCATTCATGAGCTGCAGCACTTCGCCTTCGGCGATTGTGTTGGTCGCGTTCGCCAGCACCGCCATCACGCGCGGCGCTTCGAGCGCCACCATCATCTGGAACGCGCGCGAGTAGAGGAAATCGCCGACCAGCACGCTCGCTTCGTTGCCGAATACCTCGTTGGCCGTGTCGCGGCCGCGGCGCTTGGACGAGGCATCGACGACGTCGTCGTGCAGGAGCGTCGCCGTGTGGATGAATTCGATGAGCGCCGCCGCCTCGACGTGGCGGTTGTCGCGGCAATTGCAGGCGCGCGCCGCGAGCAGCACGAGCAGCGGGCGCAGCCGCTTGCCGCCCGCATAGATCAGGTACTTCGCGACTTCGCCGACGAGCGCGACGTCGCTCGCAAGCTGCGATGCGATCGCACGGTCGACCGCCTCGAGGTCGGCCGCGACGAGTGCCCTCAATGCCTCGAGCGTCACACCGGACTCCGTGGTGGCCCTTCAGGGAATCGCGTCGAAGCCCGGCACCAGGGTCGGTGTTGCCGTTCCGGCGGCGGCGAGCGCGGTATTGCCAAGCTGCTTGGCCGTGTTGTCGCCCCAGGAAAAGACGCTGCCGTCGGATTGCAATGCGAGCGAGAACGACTTGCCGCCGCTGGTGACGCCGAGAATGCCGGCAAGCCCCGTCGCGGGTGTGAAGACGTTGCGCGCCGTCGTCGTCGTGTCGCCGAGCGAGCCCGCTTCGTTGAAGCCCGCGCCCGCCACGTGCCCGTCGCTTGCTACGACGAGCAGCAGCCGATTGCTGGCAGCTGCGTCGACGCCGTCGACGAACACGCCGGCCGGCGTTGGCACGTCGGTCGTGACCGAGCCGCCGAGGCCGAGCTGGCTGTCGGAGTTCTCGCCCCAGGCGAGCACGATGCGATGGTCGGTGACCGCCATCGACATGTCGCCGCCCGCGGCAATGTGTGAAACGCCCGTGAGGCCGATCGAGACGGGCACATGGCTGCTGGTGAGCTGGCCGTTGCCGATCTGGCCGGATCCGTTCGCGCCCCAGGCGACGACTGTGCCGTCGGCGAGCAGGACGAGCGTGTGGTCGTTGCCGGCTGCGACTGCAATGGCGTTGGTGATGCCCGTGACCGGCAACGGGTTGGCGTTCGCGACGACGGGTCCTCGCGGACCATTGCCGAGTTCGCCGTTCACGTCAGTGCCCCAGGTGTAGACAGTGCCGTCGTTGAGTACTGCCACGGAGTGGGCGAGGCCGGCCGCAATGGCGACCGCGGGATGCGGCAGGGTGACGAGGGTGGGCGTGAGGCGCGGAACGGCGTCGCCGAGTCCGAGCTGACCGCTACCATTGAGTCCCCACGAATAAACGGTCCCGTCATCGAGCAGCGCGAGCACATGCGCGGCGCCGACGGCCAGATCGACCGCGTGGGACCCTGCGGGGAGGTTCGCCGATTTCGGCGTCTCGCTGCCCGTACCAGCCGTACCCGTGCCCGATTGGCCAATGGAATTGTCACCCCAGGTGACGACCGTGCCGTCGCTCTTGAGGACGGCGGTGAAGCTGACCGCGGGATTCGACGACTTGTCCGTTGCGAGCAGCGCTGGCAGGACCGGCGGCGGAGAATTCGCGAGCGATACCACGGTCAACACAGCAGCGGCGCTGGTTGCCGTGCCGAAGGCATTCGTCACTACGACGTCGAAGCTCGTGCCGCTGTCGCCGAGCACGGCGGCAGGCGTGATGTAGATCGAGCCCGTTGCGCCGGCGATATCCACGCCGTTCTTGCGCCACTGGTAGGTCCGCGTGAGATGGTCGCCGAACGCAACGACGCTGAAGATCGCAGGCTGGCCGACATTCACGGACTGGCGGACCGGGGGCGTGACGAGAGTTAAGACCCCGGTTACGTTCAGCGTCGCGGCCGTGCTCGTCACGAGGCCGGAGCCGTTATAGACGTCAACCGTGAAGACGGCCCCGTCGTCGGCCGCGACGGTGGCCGCGGTGGTGTAGCTTGCGCTCGCGGCGCCGGCGATGGCGATATCGTTCCGGTACCACTGGTAGCGGAGCAGATTGCCGTCGCCAACCACGGTGAAGGTCGCGGTCGCGCCGACAGCCACGGACTGATCGGTTGGATTCGTCGTGATGGTCGGGGCCGCGTACATGGAGAGCGTGGCCGGCTCGCTCGTCACGCTGCCTTTCTCGTTCGTGACCGTGACGGAGAATTCGTGCCCGACGTCGGTGGGGTCGGCATCGGGGTCGACCGGGGCGGTCGAATACGTTACCTCGGTCGCGCCGGCGATTGCTACGCCGTCGCGCAGCCACTGAAACGCGAGCGGCGCCTTGCCTTCGGCGCCGACGGCGAAGCGCGCCAGCTGGCCCCGGAAGACGATCAGATCCTTCGGCTGATCGGTGATCTTCGGTTTCGTCGCGCCGCCGCCGAAGCTGCAACCGATGAGGACCCCGGACGTGACCACCGCCAGCAGGACCGAGACTGCCAGGGAGAGGGGTCGTGAACGGGAGTCGGTGCGTTGGCCGAGCTTGGATGTTTTGATCATTTGAAATGTTCTTTCGACGAGCCGCGCGGTCGAACCGCGGGCGTCCGTTAGTTCCCCGCTAAAAAACCAAAGTTCCCGATTGATCGCTAAGGATAGCGCGACAGGGCCGCTCCCGGGCCGCATTCCGAATGCCGTTTGACCGTCCCGGGCGCGCCCCGTAGAATGGCGCGCCTTTTCGGGCCAGACCCCGAATTTTTCTGGAGAATTCAAATGTTTGCGGTGATTGCCACCGGCGGAAAACAGTACCGCGTGGAAGAGGGCAGCGTGCTTCGCATCGAGAAGCTCGAGGCCGAAGCGGGAGCCTCTGTCGACTTCGACCAGGTGCTGGTCGTCGGCGAAGGCGCGAGCATCAAGATCGGCGCTCCTTATGTCGCCGGCGGCAAGGTCACGGCGACGGTCCAGGCGCAGGGCAAGGCTGACAAGGTCAGCATCATCAAATTCAAGCGCCGCGCGCACTACATGCGCAACAAGGGCCATCGCCAGCGGTTCACGGAAGTGAAAATCACGAAGATCGTAGGCTGAGGCGGAGATCGGTTCATGGCACATAAGAAAGCAGGCGGCAGTACCCGGAACGGGCGCGACTCGGAGAGCAAGCGCCTTGGCGTGAAGCGGTTCGGCGGGCAGGACGTGCTCGCGGGCAATATCCTCATTCGCCAGCGCGGCACGGAATGGCACCCGGGCACGAATGTCGGCATGGGACGCGATCACACGCTGTTCGCCAAGGTCTCCGGCAAGGTCGAATTCAAGCAGCGCGGCAAGGACAAGCGGACTTTCGTCAGTATCCGGCCGAACGAGGGCTGACGGCCCACCCCGGTCGCCGGGGGAGCCCAGCAGGAGAATCACGGCGGCGCTGCATGAGCAGCGCCGTTCTTGTTTCCGAACCATGAAATTCGTTGACGAAGCCAAGGCGAAGATCAAGGCCGGCGATGGCGGGCGCGGCAAGGTGAGCTTTCGCCGCGAGAAATTCGTACCCTTCGGCGGGCCGGATGGCGGCGATGGCGGTCACGGTGGCAGCGTTTACCTCCGGGCGCAGGAAGGCATCAATACCCTTGCCGATTTCCGCATTGCGCGGACGTACAAGGCCGAATCTGGCGAGCCCGGTGGCGGCAACGGTTGCACCGGCCGCTCGGGCGAAGATCTTTACGTGGCCGTGCCAACGGGAACGGTGATTCAGGATGCAGAAACCGACGAAGTGCTGGGCGACCTCAAGGCGGCCGGGCAAGTCCTGCTGGTCGCACAGGGCGGCAAGGGCGGCTGGGGCAATACCAAGTTCAAGTCGAGCACCAACCGCACGCCACGCAAGGCGGGTACCGGGCTGCCCGGCGAGCAGCGATCGCTCAAGCTGGAACTGAAGGTCCTCGCGGACGTCGGCCTGCTGGGGCTGCCGAACGCAGGCAAGTCGACGCTGATCCGGGCGGTGTCGGCCGCGCGCCCGAAGGTGGCCGACTACCCGTTTACCACCCTCCACCCGCACCTCGGTGTCGTCAGCGTCGGCGAGCAGCGAAGCTTCGTCATGGCGGACATTCCGGGACTCATCGAAGGCGCCGCGGAAGGCGCGGGGCTCGGCATCCGCTTTCTCAAGCACCTGCAGCGCACGCGTGTGCTGCTGCATCTCGTCGACATCGCTCCGCTCGATCCGGAAGCGGATCCAGTGAAAGACGTGCGCGCCATCGCGGGTGAGCTCAAGAAGTTCAGCGCGGACCTGGCAAGCAAGCAGCGCTGGCTCGTCATCAACAAGGTCGATCTGCTGGAAGAGGCCGAGGCCAAGCGACGCGCCGCCGAGATCGTGCGGCGACTACGCTGGAAGGGTCCGGTATTCGAAGTGTCCGCGGCGACCGGCCGCGGCACGCGCGAGCTCTGCGCGCGGGTGATGGTGGAGCTGGAATCGCTCGCGGCGAAACGCGACGAGGCTACTTCAGTCCCTTGATGCCGTGCGCGAGGCGGCTCTTGTGCCGGGCGGCCTTGTTCTTGTGGATCATGCCCTTGGTCACCATCGTGTCGATGACCGGCACGGCCGTCTGGTACGCAGCCTGCGCCGCCTCTTTCTTGCCGCTGGCGATGGCCTGCGTCACGTCGCGCAGGGCCGAACGCAGGCGCGAGCGCTGCACAACGTTACGGGCGCGGCGGACCACGGCCTGGCGCGCTGCTTTTTCGGCGGATTTCGTGTTGGCCAAAGTCGACTCCTGGATGCGGTCGCCGCGCGGCTCGCCGGCGGCTCAAAAGGGCGCGTAGTGTGCTGACGGCCCTGCCAATTGTCAATGCGCGGGCGGGGACCCGGCGCACGTGTAAGTGCCCGGGAACTGGCACATTTCCGCTATAGTGCGACGGCATGGTCGCCGCCCATTTCCGCCCCCCGCCGCGCTGACTCGTGAGCGTCTTTCGCAATACCGGCGTGGTCGGCTCGATGACGCTCATCTCGCGGGTGCTCGGATTCGTGCGCGAGATCCTGCTGGCCAGGGTCTTTGGCGCCACGGGCGGCATGGATGCCTTCCTGGTGGCGCTCATGATCCCGAATTTCGGGCGCCGCATGTTCGCCGAGGGCGCGTTCTCGCAGGCCTTCGTTCCGGTGTTCACGGCGACCAAGACGACTGGCACGCACGCCGAGGCGCGCGACCTGGTCGCCGTCGTCATGGGGACGCTCGGCGGCTTCCTGAGCATCGTGACGCTCGCGGGCTGCCTCGCGGCTCCGGTCCTCGTCTGGCTGTTCGCCTCGGGCTTTGCCACGAACCCGCAGAAGGCCGCTCTCGGCGCGGAGCTCCTGCGCTGGACGTTTCCGTACCTCATGTTCATCTCGCTCACGTCGCTCGCGGGCGGCGTGCTCAACGCCTACGGCCGATTCGCGATCCCGGCCGTCACGCCGGTGATCCTCAACGTCTGCATGATTGCGACGATCTACATCGACTCGAGCTCGGTGCACGTGCTCGCCTATGCCGTATTCGTCGCCGGCATTCTCCAGTTCCTCTTCCAGCTGCCCTCGCTCAAGCGCCTCGACCTCCTGCCGCGGCCGCGCTGGGCCTGGAGCGATCCGCGCGTTCGACGCATCGTTGGGCTGATGGTGCCGGTGCTCATCGGCTCCTCCATCGCGCAGGTGAGCCTCCTTCTCAACACGAACCTCTCGACGCATCTTGGCGACGGCCGCGTGAGCTGGCTCTATTACGCCAATCGCCTGATGGAATTTCCGCTCGGCATCTTCAGCATCGCCATGGGCACCGCGATCCTGCCGGCGCTCGCGGCGCATCACGCGACGCAGTCGACGGAGCGCTTCTCGGCGACGCTCGATGCAAGCCTGCGGGCGCTGCTCGTCGTCGGCCTGCCGGCCGCCGCCGGCCTGATCCTGCTGGCGGGACCGCTGGTCGCCACGGTCTACGGCCACGGCCGGTTCACCACGGACGATGTGCGCATGACGACCTATGCCCTGTGGGCTTACGGCGTCGGGTTCATCGGCTTTTCGCTGGTGCGCGTGCTCGTGCCGGGTTTCTATGCCCGGCACGAGATGAAGCTGCCGGTGCGCTACGCGGTCATCAGTCTCGTTATCGGCATGGCGGTGAGCCTCACGCTTCTCACAGTCCACCGATTCGTGCAGTTCCAGGCCGCGCATGTCGTGCTGGCCGGGTCCACATCGCTCACGGCTTGCCTGAACGCGGCCTTCCTTTACCGGCGCCTTCGCAAGGATGGGATTTTCGCGCCGGCGGCGGGCTGGGGGGGCTTTGCAGTGCGCGTAGGCCTGGCGACGGCGGCAATGACGGCCGTCGTGATCTACGCTGCGGGACCCCTGCAGCAATGGCTCGCGCTCGACGGCCTGCATCGGGCGTTTCGCATCAGCGCCGTAATCCTCGGCGCGGCTGCCGTCTACGGCGGCGTGCTGCTCGCGCTCGGCATGCGCTACCGCCATTTCCGCACGTCCTAGCGCGCTAGAACGGGGCGCGAAAACCCGCGTTTTCCCTTATCATTCAGCGCACTTCCGCCTCAAGGCTCCCATGGAACTCATCCGCGGACTGCATAACCTCCGCGCGCGCCACCATGGCTGCGTCGCGACGATCGGCACCTTCGACGGCGTGCACCTGGGCCACCAGGACATCCTGCGCCGCGTGTGCGGCCATGCGTCGCGGCTCGGCGTGCCGTCAACGCTGGTGTCGTTCGAGCCGATGCCGCGCGAATTCCTCGACCCGGCCAATGCGCCGCCAAGGCTCACCAGGCTGCGCGACAAGTGCGCCATCCTCGAGTGGCGCGGGCTCGACCGGTTCCTGGTGCTGCGGTTCGATTCGAAGCTGCAGGCGATGACGGGCCTCGAATTCGTGGTGGACCTCCTGATCGCGAGGCTCGGGGCGCAGCAGGTGGTGATCGGGCACGACTTTCGCTTTGGCGCAGGCGGGGCGACGACGGGTGCGACGCTCGAGCGCTCGGGATCGCAGCTGGGTTTCGCGGTCGAGATCGTGGCGCCCGTGATGGTGCTCGGCGAACGCGTCAGCAGCACGAACGTGCGGGCGGCGCTCGCGCGCGGCGACCTCGAAGCGGCGGAGCGCCTGCTGGGCCGGCGCTATCAGGCGACGGGCCGGGTGGTCCGCGGGGAGCAGCTCGGACGCAAGCTCGGCTTCGCGACGGCCAACCTGAAACTGCGGCGCAGCTTTCCGCTTTGGGGCATTTTCGCGGTGCGGGCCGCGCGTGAAGGCGGGCCCCTGCAGCCCGGAGTCGCGAGCGTCGGCACGCGCCCGACCGTGAACGGCAAGGAACCGGTGCTCGAAGTGCACCTGTTCGACTTCGCGGGTGAGTTCTACGGCGAGCATCTGCGCGTCGAGTTCGTGCGGAAATTGC
This sequence comes from Steroidobacteraceae bacterium, assembly GCA_035644395.1. Taxonomy (GTDB): domain Bacteria; phylum Pseudomonadota; class Gammaproteobacteria; order Steroidobacterales; family Steroidobacteraceae; genus JBGPLJ01. Next base: position 28,030 of record DASQOR010000004.1, on the reverse strand, counting down.
GCGAGGAGCGCAGGTTTCCGAGCCTCGAAGACATGGTCGTGCAGATGCATGAGGACGCAAGACAGGCAAAGGCGGCGCTCGCCGCTGCGAGACACTAGTGACGAAACGCGACTACAAAGACACGATCCAGCTGCCGCAGACGGATTTCCCGATGAAGGCGGACCTCGCGCGGCGCGAACCGGAGACGCTCGCCTGGTGGGACCGCGAGAACATCTACGGAAAACTCCGCGCGGTCGCGAAGGATCGGCCGACCTATGCGTATCTCGACGGGCCGCCGTACGCCAACGGCGCCATCCATCTCGGTCATGTCGTCAACAAGGTCCTGAAGGACATCGTCGTCAAGTCGCGCAACCTCGACGGCTTCGATACACCGTACGTGCCGGGCTGGGACTGTCATGGCCTCCCGATCGAGCACCAGGTCGAGAAGAAGTACGGTCGCGTTGGCACGAAGCTCGATGCGAAAGCGTTCCGCGCCGCCTGCCGCCAGTTCGCCGAGGAACAGGTGAATGCACAGCGCGCGGACTTCAAGCGCCTCGGCGTGATGGGCGACTGGGACCATCCCTACCTCACGATGCTGCCGCGCTATGAAGCCGAGCAGCTGCGCGCGTTCGCCGGCATCATCCGCAATGGCCACCTCTACAAGGGCTACAAGCCCGTGCACTGGTGCCTCGATTGCCGCTCGGCGCTCGCGGAAGCGGAAGTGGAATACGAGGAGCGCACCGATCCGGGCATCGACGTGCGCTTCGCGATCGCCGAGCCCGGCGAATGGGCGCGGCGGCTCGGCATGGCGCCGACGGACCTGCAGAAGCTGAGTGCCGTGATCTGGACGACCACGCCGTGGACGTTGCCGGCCAATCGCGCCGTCGCGGTGCATCCGGAATTCGACTATTCGATCGTCGAGAGCGGCGCGCCCGGCGCGGAGCGGCTGCTCCTCGCAACCGACCTCGTCGCCGCCGTCATGAAGCGCGCGGGCATCGAATCCTTCAAGACGCTGCGGACGCTGAAGGGACGCGATCTCGAGAACCTGAAGGCGACGCACCCGTTCAATGCGGGCGCGATCGGCGTCGTGCCGATCGTCGTCGGCGAGCACGTCACGCTCGATGCGGGCACGGGGCTCGTGCATACCGCGCCGGGCCACGGCCTCGACGATTACAACACCGGCGTCCGCTATGGGCTCGAGATCGAGAACCCCGTGGGACCCGACGGGCGCTTTCTTGCGCGCGTACCGCTGTTTGCCGGCCAGAACGTATTCGAGGCGAATGCGAAGATCATCGATGTCCTGCGCGAGCGGCAGGCGCTGCTGCACGCCGAGGACTATCCGCACAGCTATCCGCATTGCTGGCGCCACAAGACGCCGGTCATCTTCCGGGCGACGCCGCAGTGGTTCATCGGCATGGACCGCAAGGGCTTGCGAACGAAGACGCTCGAGGAGATCCGCAAGGTCCGCTGGATGCCGGACTGGGGCCAGGAGCGCATCGCGGGCATGATCGAGAACCGCCCCGACTGGTGCATCTCGCGCCAGCGCACCTGGGGCGTGCCGCTCGCGCTCTTCGTGCACAAGGAGAGCGGCGAACTGCATCCGCAGGCGACCGACCTGCTCGAGGCGGTTGCGCAGCGGGTGGATGTCGGCGGGATCGATGCCTGGTTCGATCTCGATGCGCGCGAGATCCTCGGTGCGGACGCTGATCACTACGAGAAGACGCCCGACGTGATGGACGTGTGGTTCGACTCGGGCGTCGCGCATCACGCGGTGCCGGCCATCTTCCCGGACGTCTCGTCGCCGGCGGACCTGTATCTGGAAGGCTCGGACCAGCATCGCGGCTGGTTCCAGAGCTCGCTCCTCACGTCGGTCGCTCAGCACGGCCACGCGCCTTATCGCGCGGTGCTGACCCACGGTTTCACGGTCGACGAGAAGGGCCGGAAGCTGTCGAAGTCGCTCGGCAATTTCATAGCCCCGCAGAAGCTCATCGGCTCGCTCGGCGCGGACGTGCTCCGGCTCTGGGTGGCGGCCACCGACTACGCGAACGAGATGAGCGTTTCGGACGAGATCCTGAAGCGCATGGCGGATTCCTATCGCCGTATCCGCAATACGGTGCGATTCCTGCTCGGAAATCTCGGTGGATTCGAGCCCGCGCGGGATGCGATCACGGCCGGTGCACTCGTCGCGGTCGACGCCTGGGCCCTGGGCCGGACGGCGGAGCTGCAGCAGGAAATCGTCGCGGCCTACCGCGAGAACGCCTTTCATCTCATCTACCAGAAGGTCCACAACTTCTGCACCGTCGACCTCGGCGGCTTCTATCTCGACGTCCTGAAGGACCGCTTGTACACGACGCCGGCGACTGGCCTGCCGCGCCGCTCCGCGCAGACGGCGATGTTCCACATCGCGGAGGCCGTGGTGCGCTGGCTCGCGCCCATCCTGAGTTTTACGGCCGAGGAAATCTGGCGCACGCTCCCGGGCGCGCGGCCGCAGTCGGTGTTCTTCGCAACCTGGCACGAGCTGCCGGCCGCGCGCGGCGCGAGCGCAATCGACTGGAATTTCCTCCTCGCGCTGCGTGCCGAAGTCGGCCGTGAACTCGAGCGGCTCCGTACCCAGGATGCCGTCGGCTCCTCGCTCGACGCCGAGGTGGAGGTGCGCTGCAATGCCGAGACGTTCGACCGCGCGAATGCGCTCGGCGAGGAGCTGCGGTTCTTCCTGATCACGTCGGCGGCGCGGGTGGAGCGCGCCTCCAAGGCCCCCGATGGAGCGGTGCCGGCCGGCCCCGGCGTCTGGCTGCGCGTCACGCCAAGCGGGCAGACGAAGTGCATCCGTTGCTGGCATCATCGCCCTGATGTCGGCGCGGCGGCGGAGCACCCGGAGCTCTGCTCGCGCTGCGTGACGAATGTCGACGGCCCCGGCGAAACGAGGCGCTATACGTGACCGAGCAGACTCCCGTTCAGTCCCCGACACCCGCCGCCGTGCGCTGGCTGTGGTTCTCGGTGCTCGTGATCGCGCTCGACCAGGCGACGAAGGCCTGGATCGTGGCGCACCTCGAGCTCTACCAGGCGCTGCCGGTCGCGCCCTTCCTCGACATCATCCGTACGCACAACACCGGCGCCGCCTTCAGCTTCCTCGCCGGCGCGGCGGGCTGGCAGCGCTGGCTGTTCATCGGCCTCGGCCTCGCGGTGAGCGTCGCACTGCCGCTGTGGATGCGCGCGAAGAATCCGCACGCGCTGCAGGCCGCGGCCTGCGCCTTCATCGTCGGCGGTGCGCTCGGCAACGTCATCGACCGGGTCTGGCATGGGCACGTGGTCGACTTCGTGCACTTCCATTACCGCAGCTTCGATTTCCCGGCGTTCAACGTCGCGGATTCCGCGATCACGCTCGGAGCGATCCTGCTCCTCATCGACCTCGCGCTCGACGTGAGGCGCGGCTCGAAGGATCCGGCGCCGTCGTGAAGATCCTGCTCGCGAATCCGCGGGGCTTCTGCGCCGGCGTCGACCGGGCGATCGAGATCGTCGAGCGGGCGATCGGCGTCTTCGGCCCGCCGATCCACGTGCGGCACGAGGTCGTCCACAACCGCCACGTGGTCGAGCGGCTGCGCGCCCTCGGCGCGGTGTTCGTCGACGAGCTCGACCAGGTCCCGGACGGCGCGACGGTCATCTTCAGCGCGCACGGCGTGCCGCGCGCGGTCCAGCAGGAAGCGCGGCGGCGCGGCCTCAATGTATTCGACGCCACCTGCCCGCTCGTCACCAAGGTTCACATGGAGGTTTCGCGCTACGCACGCGACGCGCGCGAAGTCATCCTGATCGGCCATGCGGGTCATCCGGAGGTCGAGGGCACGATGGGCCAGTTCGATGCGTCCTTCGGCGGGCGGATCCTGCTGGTGGAGTCGGTCGCGGACGTTGCGCGGCTCGAGATCGCCAATCCCGCACGTGTCGCTTTCGTCACCCAGACGACGCTTTCGGTCGACGATACGGCGGAAGTGGTCGATGCGCTGCGCGTGCGTTTTCCCGCGCTCGCCGGCCCACGCAAGGAAGACATCTGCTACGCGACGCAGAATCGCCAGGATGCCGTGAAGCGGCTCCTGACTGACTGCGACGTGCTCATCGTGGTCGGCTCGCGCTCGAGCTCGAATTCCAATCGCCTGAGGGAGCTTGCGGAGCGCGCCGGCGTGCCCGGCTATCTCGTCGATGGGCCGGACGACCTGGAGCGCGCCTGGTTCGATGGCAAGCAGGCGGCGGGCGTCACGGCGGGCGCCTCAGCACCCGAGATTCTCGTCGCGCAGGTGGTCGAGCGCCTGCGCTCCTGGGGGGGAACGGCGGCCGAGGAGATGATCGGCCGCCCGGAACACGTGATCTTCAGCCTGCCGAAGTCGTTGCGCTCCGCCTGATCACTTCGCCCAGCAGGTCGTGAAGTTGTTGGCGCCGCCGGAATTCAATGCCGTGCGCGCACCCGCGGCGTCGATCGTGAACACGACGCAGTCGGCATCGTCCTTCTGCGCGCTGGTCGGTCCGGCCATGACCGGCAAGGCGCGGATGGTATAGCCCGGGGTCCCGTCGGTGTTGGTCAAGCCCGCGTCCACCGTGATGGTGTAGTAACCGTGCTCGGAGACGCCCGTGAGGCCGAGCCCCGGCGGGATGGCGTTGGTGCCGGTAGTGACCAGCGTCGTGTACGCATTGTTCTGTAGGACGTATTTCTCCTGCGCCGTCTGTGCCTGGAGCAGCGCCGTCTTGGCGTCCGCGCGCTGAGCGCGCAACAAATACTTGCGATAGCTCGGGATGGCGATCGAGGCGATGATCGCCAGCACCACCATGACGGTGAGCAGCTCCATGAGCGTGACGCCACGCTGTCGTTGCTTCATGACATCTCCACGAGTGAGGGCGGTCATCAGTTCGTACCTGATTCCTGCCAGAACGTGCGCACCGGTGCGCCCGCGTTGTTGCAGACGCCGGGAATGACCTCGACGCCCGACAGGCAGAGGAGCGGCCGGTCCGAAATCGGATCGCCGGGGTTGCCGCCCGGGAACAGCAGCACGACTTCCGAGGCGATCGCCGTCTGGTCGAGCTGCTGATAGCGGTCAGCCTGGGTCACGGCCGTCTGGCCGTCAAGGTTCACCACAGGCGCGCCGTTCAGCAGGCTCACCGCCCAGGCGCGGTTCGTACCGAGACCCGGCACGCAGGGATCCGCCGGCGTATTCGCGTTGGGCGGCGTGTAGGTCGTGAAGAACACGCGATTGTTGAAGATGGTGGCCGCCGACAGGCTCTTTTCGCCCTGCCACGTGCTCGCACCTTCCCTGAGCTCGATCTTCCACCCGGTCGTCGTCGTGGGGACGGATGCGGCGAGATTCGTCGTCACATCCTGCACGTTGCTCGCCTGCACGGTGTCGAGGTCCGTAGCGATCGTGAGCGCAGCGTAGCCTGCCGCATTCAGCTGGGTGAATGGATTCTTGTCCTTGACCATGTAGAAGCGGTCCTTGATCGCGACGTTCAGCGGGTGGCCGCGGAAGCCCGATCCGACCGTGAGCGCGATGTACGGCGTGATGCCGCGGTCGCGCACGAGCGCGGCGTCCACCGCGCTATAGAAGCGCCGCGTATTGGCGAGCGGCGTGCCGCCCGAATCCGCATTGCCGAGCGAGGCGAGGACGCCACCGGCGACGAGACTCGCGGGCACCTGGCCGTTGACGATATCGAAGCGCCAGATGCGTCCGCCCGTGTCGGTTGCATACATGCGGTCCGCCAGGCCGTCCTGGTTCAGGTCGATGACCAGCACGTCCGCCGGGATCGAGTTGTTCATCTTGGCCAAGGCGAGATTCGGCGTTCCGACCGTTCCAGCAGCCGTGCCGCCCGCAAACCACAAGAGGCTGCCGTTCACCGCATCGACCATGTAAATGCGGTTGCCGCTCGTGTCCGTGTTGTACGCCTCGTTGTCCTGGCTGTCCTCGTAGCCGCCGCCGAAGATGAGCACCAGCTTGTCCGCATTCTGCGTAACGGTGCCGCCGGCATTCACGTTGACTTTTGCGACCGCCGGGGTCGACCAGGTCTGCCCAAGCCCCGGGAGCTGGTTCGTGCCGAAGCCGCCCGTGCCGGGCGTCAGCATGAACATGAACTTGGGGTTGTTCTTTTGCGTCACGTCGAGCGCGTAGTAGTTCGAGCCGCCGCGGCGCATGCCGAAGTAGATGTACACGTGATCGTCATGAGTCGGGTCGTTCTCGACGATGCCGTTCGAGTTGCGGTCGATCTTGAGCACGCGGATGTCGCCGTCGAGCGCGTAATGCTTGTCCGGCGTCGGGCCGTTCGCCATGAGTTGCGGCTCGACCGGCAGGAGTTCCTTGGGCACGAAGCTCCAGAGCTCGGTGCCGGTGGTGCCGTCGATCGCGTGCAGGAAGCCGTCGTTGGTGGCCGCAAAGACGACCGTTTCGGGCGCGGCGGACGTGCCGCCGAAGACGACGACCGCGGGCTTCGCGTGCACGGGGTCGCCCATCTGCAGCCGCGGCTCGTCGAAGATGCTGTTGCCGTTGAAGTCATTCACATCGCTCCCGCGCATCCAGTCGACCACGTCATCGAGCGCCGGCAGGCCCGGGCCGCCGAGGCCGAAGAGGAGATCCGTCATCGCGGCGTTGCCATTGTCGACGGCATTGGTCGGGTCGCTGAGCACCTTGTTGCCGAGGAACGTGTAGACCTTGCGCACGGCCGGCAGCGGCTCCTGGCTGGCCGCGCCGCCAATCGTCACCGTTCCACCGTCAACCGATGGAGACCAGAAACTCTGTGCCGTCTTCGAGAAGAAGCCATTGTCGACGGCCGGGCGGCCGAGCGAATCGACGATCTGGCCGTTCGCCACCTTGTACTTCTTGACGTTGCCGTCCCAGTGATAGGTGTCGTTCGGGCGGAAGAGCGAGACGTAGAGATCGTCGAGCGTCTGCGTGCGGTTGAACGCGTTGACGGACACTGACGGCGACGTGAACGTCGTGTCTTCCTCGAGGATCGAGTACACGATGTTCGTCAGGGCGTTCACCAGGGTCGACGTATCCGAGGCCGCGTAGGCCTTGCCGCCGCCGCGCGTCGCGACTTTGGTCAGGAACGTCGAACCGGCAACCTCGGGGCCGAAGCCGATCGTGTAGGTGATGACGTTCTGCTTGCCGTTGAGCGGGCTCAGGTCCGCCTCGAAGAGGTACTTCGCCATGTCGTCGAGGCAGCGCCCCGGGCCCGTGTCGTCGCAGTCGGCCGTGCCGACGAGGCTCGCGAAGTTCGGGAGCGAAGTGATCTTGGTATCCGCATTGTTGTCCTGCGTCGGTTCGCCGTCCGTCAGGTAGACGATGTAGTCCTTCTGGCACTGATACTTGATCGGGGTCTGGTACATCGACTGATCGGCCGCCTTGCGCGAAGCCGCGACGCTGACGATCGGCTGGGAGTTCAAGCCGAAGTCGACCGTGCGTCCTGCGAAATACTGCCCGGCCTCGTACAGCGTCTCCGAGAGGGGCGTGAAGCCGTCCGGCTGATAGCTGTTCACGGTGTCGATCATCGCCTGGCGGGCGCCAGGGGCCGTGATGTCCTGCATTTCCTTCGCGACCATGCCGCCCTCGGCAGCGGTTTCGCCGTTGCCGCCGTGGTTGTCGTAGCGCATGAGGCCGAGGTTGACGTTGTCGACCGAATTCACGAGCGTGGTGGTCACGTCCTTCACGATCTGCAGACGCGACTTCACCGTGCGGTTCGTCGGGTCGTAGTACCAGTTGAGGTACTTGCCGCTGTACATCACGTACGTGCGATCGGCGTTATCGGCTCCGGCGTAGGAGATCTGGTCGCTGGCAGTCGACGACCACAGCGTAAAGATGTTGCCCGCCGGATCACGATTGCGCACGTACTTGCGCGCCGTGCCGCCGGCGTCGTCGTTGTTGCCTTCGATGCCGGCGTCGGTCTGGCATTCCACCGGCTGGTTGTAGACGCCGGCCGCGAAATTCATCCACTTGTTGACCGTCGTGACCGTGACCCGGCCGCGGCGGTCGATGCTCGTGATGGTCGGCGTGAACATCGCCGCCTTCTGGGCGATGTACTGGCCGCTGACGCCGAAGGCGTCGCGTGCGGCCTTGCACTTGTTCAAGGTGTTCGGAAACTTCTGCGTCGTGGCGCAGTCCGGCGGATCACCCGTGTCGCGGCGCCAGTAGGTGTAGCTGTTGTCGCAGACGCCCGTGTAGGTCGCGCTCGGATCGAACGGCTTGTCGATCGTGATGACGTCGGTGTCCATGCTGCCGGACGTGTCGACGATGAACAGGATGTTGGGCTTCAAGCCCGCCGCCTGGTTGATGCCCGCACCGAAGATCTCGGTGTCGTCGGCATAGCTCGGCGCGCCGATGAAGAGGCAATAGAGGACGCCGAGAAGCACACTCAGGGCGCGGAATTTCGGGGAACGCATGGTGGATTCCTCAATCTGTCGAACGCGGGGGGACGTTCGATTCGTGATGGATAGGGTCTAGCGGCGCGCCTGAGTCGGCTGGCCTGTGATGACGATGCGCGTGATCGTGTGTTCACGCGTGTCGAACTGGACGACGAGGTTGCGCTCGCCGCCGGTCGAGATGAATTTCTGCAGCTGCGGGAAGCTCACCACCGAATTGCCCACGCGGTAGGTCGTCGCCGGTGTCATGCGCAGCACGACCGGGCCGCAGGCCGGGCAGGGCTTCGTCACGATGACGCCGCGATCGTTGGCCGGCAGGCTGATCGAGCGCGTCGTGGCTTCGACGGCGTGCTGCGGGCCCGGCAGCGAGCCGGCCGCCTGCGACGCGAGCGCAGGAGCGACGAGAAGCGCGAGGAAGATGAGTGCTGAGTTACGCATGATGGAGCTCCAGAAATCGAATACGGGTGTTGAGTGCCGATCAGTTCGTCGAATCCAGCATCGGGACGATCAGGAACAGACCCTGCAGGTGGGTCGCCACCGCGGTGGCATTGCCCGAGCGCATCGACTGGCCGAGGCTCTGGACGGTGAAATGCTCGGCCGAGATCTTGTTGAAGCTGAAGCCGGGCGCCGGGCCGGGGCCGGCGGACGTGATGAGGAGCGTATAGAGATCGTCCGGGTTCGCAGCATCCGCCACGACATTCGCTACCGTGACGGGCGGCGCTCCCGGATTGAAGGGTCCCAGCGCCAGGCTGCGCTCGATGCCGGCCTCCGAAACCTCGAAGGCGCGCCGGCGGAACTGCTCGTTGCCGGCCATCTTGAGCTCGGTATTCGCCGTGTTCATGCCGGACACCGCGAGCAGGGTCAGCACGACCAGGAGAATCAGCCCGATGACGAGCGCGGCGCCGGTCTGACGGGCGCGCGCCGATGTGAATGAGCTTGAACGGGTCTTCATGGCGCGATACCCAGAGTGTTGCGCAGCTGCACCGTGCGCATGACGAGGAGGCGTCGAAAGTTGTCGCCAGGCCGGTACGCCCGCGTCGAGTTGGCGGCGTTCAGGTTGTTCGTCGTGCCGTTTGCCACCAGGCGGTCGGCATAGACATATGAGTTGTTGTCCGTGAAGCCCTGTTCCGCGGTTTCCGAGCGGACGAGCAGCCAGAAGCGCACGGCCACGACCAGGGCCGTCGCCGGCACCGCATTGGGATTGACGAACTGCGAAGCGACACCGGTGTAGGAATCCGGGCCGTTGCCGTCGATGTCGTCCACGACGCCGTCATTGTTCGCGTCGCGGCCGAGGTCGATGCCGAACTGCACCTGCATGTCTTCGACGCCCGAGATGACCTCCTGGTCGCCAAAGGCCGGGCCACTGATCAGGAATTTGCGGCGCAGCGCGGGGATGTTCGGCCGTCCGACCGAATCGCGGTCGATGTAGAAGGTATCGACGATCACGTCGTGGATCTCGGCATTGGGACCGAGCGCGGCCGGCGCGACGCCGTTCTTGAATACCTGGGTGAACTGGCCGGAGCGCGTCGTGTACATCTGCAGCATGTTGTTGGCCAGTGCCGTCGGCGCCACCGTGACGCGTCGAACCGTCAACGAGTCGGTGCCGGTCTGCGCGACGCCGCCGGTGACGTCGGCCGAAGTGTAGGCGGCGCAGGGCAGGGCATAGCCGTTGTTGTCGCCGCGGATGATCTCGCCGAGGTTGACGGCGAAGTTGTTGCCACAGATGTTCGTGGTGCCCTGGAGCGGCGATGCGACATCGACGGGCCGGGCGGTGCCGGTCACCACCGTCGAGTCGTTCGTCAGGCCCCAGTAGTTCGCGAGCCGGATGTCGGGCTCGATCACGCTCACGGCGTAGCGCGCATTCTCCTGCAGGCGCGAGACCTGCTCGCTCACCTGGTAGGTGGTGCGGCTGCGCGAGTAGACGGTAATGGCGCCCCACATGAGGAAGGTGCCGATCGTCATGGCGACCAGCAGTTCCACCATGCTCATGCCGGCGATGCGGCGTGCGGAGCGATGCTTCGGTCGCTGTCTCATGACGACTGTATCCGCAACTGGTAGGTGAAGTTCGCGGCCTCGCCCGGTTCACGCCAGGTGACGGTGACGACGTAGTTGTTCGGCATGCCCGCGGGAACGCCGGCGGTAAAGGCGCAGCTGATGTTGGCCTGCGGGAGCGACGCCTGGACCGCGTTTCTCCAGGTGCAGACGTCCGTCGCCGCGAGATTGCGCGCGGCCGTCTCCGCCGCCGTGGCACCGGCGCCGGGAGCGCCGGTGCAGGGGGCGTAGAGCGTCGTGTCGTAGGCATTCTTGCCCGTCCGGTTCGCGCGGATGCGGTCGGCGATATCGGAAGCGAAATTGACTGCCTGCGTACGCAGGATCGCGGTGCGCCCCGCCTTCAAGCTCGAGACGTACAGGCCCGCGATGCCGAGCATGCCGACCGACATGACGATGAGCGCGACCATCGCTTCAACGATGCTGAAGCCGCGCGCGCGGCGCTGGTTGGAAAACCGTAGCGTCATCGCAAGCTCCTAGGTGCAGTTTCCGAAGGTGCCGAGCACCACGAGTATGTTCGTGATCTCGGTGATATCCCGCGTCACGCGGGCGCGGCCGGTGTTGTTGACCGTGACGCCACGCGCCGCGGACTGGATGCCGCCGGTCGCCACGTTGTGGCGGTCATCGCACATGGCCATTTGCGTGCTCGCGACCCGGCCGCCGGGGTTCGTCTGCGTGAAACCGGTCCCGGCATAGGACACGAGATAGGCGTTGTTCGCGCCCGCGGAAATCTTGGGGTCGAGCGCTTCGTGCGAAAGGACGACCCGCTCGCCATTGTCGTGCAGGCCGTTGTTGTTCCCGTCCACCCACACGACCCAGCCGGATGTAAACGTGCCGACCGTGCAGGTCGGATTGGCGGCGCCCGGATTCGTGGACGCGCACAGCGCCACCGGCTGCTGCAGCTTGATCGATTCGTTGCGGGCGATGGCGAGCGAAGTCAGCATGTCGTTGGCGACGCCCGTCATCTTGTTGTTCTTGATGAAGCCCTGGACGCTCGGTACCGCGAGCGTCAGGAGGACGCCGGCGATCGAGAGGACGACCATGAGTTCCATGAGCGTGAAGGCAAGCTGGGTGCGCTTTTTCATGGGGCGCACTATACGGACGGGTTTTGGGGGTCGCGGCGCTTTCCGATTGGCGTGCGGCGGTGACCGATGAACGGCCGAAAACCGGTCCCGGACTTACCTTAATGGCAGCCCCGGCCGCGCTCCTAGCCGCACGGGACGGGCCTGCCGTAAGCGTCTGATTCGGAAAGGCGAGGACGCCCGGTCTGGCTCACGATGACGGCTCTCGCGTGGCGTCCCCCGCGTTCGTCGCAGAAGAAGAAGGAGGCGGTCGTGCCGGAGAAGGAATCGTGCCGGAAGACGAGCGAGTCCCGGTTGGCGATCACCCTCGTTCCGGCGACGGGGCCATGCCGTTCGACGACGGTTTCACCGGGATCGACCCGGGCCGGATTGTCATGGTCTTTGTTGACGAAGCTGATCCAGCCCTCCGACCAGTCGGCGGGCGCAGTGCTGCATTGCTGTTGATCACGGCTGGCGCAGACGGACACGAACTGCACATGCAGCAGCGACTCGGCGCGCGCGCTGTAGAGCGTGTGCATGAACGCGTTGACGGCGGCCGCGCGGCGGGCGTCGAGAATTGTCGTGCGCAATGCCGGAGTGCCTGCGGCAATCACGATGGCGACGACCGCGAGCGCGACCGTGAGTTCGATGAGCGAAAAGGCGCTTGCCGCCCCGCGACCGTCCATGGCCTGCCCCGCGAGACAATACTCAAAAAAATGTGCGCTCGACGCTAGCCCGGCCGCGGTCATTTTTCGAGCGGGAATTGCACGCAGATTGCCCCGATTTGCGCACGGTTCGTATAATGCACGCCATGCCGCAGCCTTCCGTTCCAGCACTCGCCAGCGCCGCAAGCGTCATTGCGCGCCTCAGGTCCTTCGACATCATCCCGACCGCGCAGCGCGTGGAAATCGGCCAGCTGCTGTTCGCCTGCCCGCAGCATCTGTCGGCCGAGCAGGTGCTCGAGCGCCTCGCGGGCGCCGGGCTGCGCGTCTCGAAGGCGACCGTCTACAACACGCTGAACCTGTTCGCCGCGCGCGGCCTCGTGCGGCAGATCAACGTCGATCCGGAGCGCACCTGCTTCGATTCGAATACGGGCGCCCACTCGCACTTTCACAACATCGACACGGGCGAACTCATCGACGTCGACCTGCCGGACCTGGAGTTGAGCCGGCTGCCGGCCCTGCCGCCCGGCACCGAGATCGCAGGCGTCGAGGTCGTGATCCGCGTGAAGCGCAAAACCGGTTAGAAGTCGCACGGCGGTTCCTTTAGAATCCGGCCCCCGCGCCGTCTTAGCTCAGCTGGTAGAGCACATCATTCGTAATGATGGGGTCCACGGTTCGAATCCGTGAGACGGCACCACCCCTTCGTCTCGAGGCGGTCCCAGGGTCCATGACCGATCACCGGCCCGCAACGCCCGCAATCGACAGCCAGGCCGATGACGATGACGGGATCGCGCCCCTGTGGACCCGTTTCCTGTCGCGCTGGCCCTGGCCGGCGCTCTACGGCCTCGCGAGCTTTCTCGCATTCCTTGCCTACTACGTCGTTGGTCACAAGCGCAAAGTCATCGCGCACTCGCTCGACGTCGCCTTTCCCGAGCGCACGGCCGCCGAGCGCAAGCGCATCCGGCGCGACTACTACCGCGGCTTCGCCGACGTGATGGTGGAGATCGCGAAGACGCCGCGCATGAGCGCGGAGGACATCCGCGCGCGCGTGCGCATCCGCAATATCGACGCGGTCAGCGCGCCATTGCGGGCGGGGCGACCGGTGCTCGTGGTGACGGCGCACCAGTGCAACTGGGAATGGATGCTGCACGCCCTCGCGCTCAGTCTCGAGTTCCCGACCGACGCCACCTACAAGCCCCTGCGCAACGCCTGGGCCGACCGCTTCATGCTGCAGCTCCGGGCACGCTTCGGCAGCCGCATGGTCCCGGCCGCCGATTTCCTCGGGGACATCCTCAAGCGGCTCAAGGTCGTGCGCGCGGTGTGCATGGTTGCGGACCAGGAACCGAAGACGAGCGACTACAAGCACTGGACGCGCTTCCTCAATCGCGACACGGCGTTCTTCATGGGGGCCGAGCACATCGCCAAGGCGACGCGCTACCAGGCGATTTTCCTGCGGATGCGGCGCGTGGCGCGCGGGCGCTATGAAATCGAGTTCGTGCCGCTCGCCGAGGCGGCCGAGCGGCTGCCGGCCGGCGCCTTCACGGAGCGCTACGTCCGGCTCGTCGAGGCGCAGATCGTGGAGGCGCCCGGCGACTGGCTGTGGTCGCACAAGCGCTGGAAATTGAAGCGTTCGATGTACGCGGCCCGCTAGAGCGCACGACGAAGCGACGCGGGCGCGCGACCAGCCGTTGGGCCCGGGACCCCGCCTCGTCTAATCTGCCGCGACGGCTGAAAAAAGATCCGATGTTCACGCTCGACACATTGCGCAACAACCGCAACCTCCTTTTCTGGACGCTGCACAGTCTCGGCTGGATCGCGTACGGGCTCACGCAGTCGGTCGGCTTCTGGCTGTACGAGAAATCGGAGGGCTGGACCTGGGTCGTGCTCGTGACGACGGTTTCCGGGTTCGTGCTGAGCGCGCCCATGCGCTACGCCTTCCGGGCGCTCTGGGGACGGCGGCCGCGCACGATGATCCTCGGCATTCTCGCGACCACCTACCCGATCGCGCTCGCCTGGCGCGTCGTGATCAACCTGAGCTACACGCGCTTCGTCGACCCCGAATGGAAATTCAAGACGCTCTTCGAGATCTTCGCCGGCTCCTTGAGCTCGGTGTACCTGCTGCTCTGCTGGGCCGGGCTCTACTTCGCCATCAAGTACTACGAGTGGATGCAGGAGCAGCGCGAAGCCGTGCACAAGGCCTCGACGCTCGCGCAGGAGGCGCAGCTCAAGATGCTGCGCTACCAGCTGAACCCGCACTTCCTCTTCAACACCCTGAATGCGATCTCGACGCTCATCCTCGACAACGAGAACCGCACGGCGAACAGCGCCGTGATGCGCCTCTCGGAGTTCCTGCGCTATACGCTCGATCAGGATCCGATGAAGACGGTGACGCTGCGGCAGGAGATCGACGCGCTGAATCTCTACCTCAGCACCGAGCGCCTGCGCTTCGGTGCGCGGCTCGGCCTCGAGTTTGCCGTCGAGGAGCAGGCGCTCGATGCGCTGGTGCCGAGCCTGATACTCCAGCCGCTCATCGAGAACGCGATCAAGTACGCGATCTCGCCGCGCGAGAGCGGCGGCTTCATCCGCATCGAAGGCCGCGTACGCGGCAGCATGCTCGAGCTCGCGGTGGTCGATGACGGCCCGGGTCTCGGCGCCGCAGGCATAGCCGCCAACGGCCGGGGCGTAGGCCTGCGCAATACGCGCGAGCGGCTTGCCGTGCTCTACGGCGATGCGCATCGCTTTGCGACGCTCGGCGCCCAGCCGGGCCTTCGCATCGAGATCGGCCTGCCCTTCGATTCGACCGGTGCTGCATGAACGAGTCGAGACGGACCATCCGGACACTGATCGTCGATGACGAGGCGCTGTCGCGCCGCGGCCTCGTCATCCGGCTCGCGAGGGCCGGTGAATTCGAGATCGTGGCGGAGGCGGAGAACGGCCGCGAAGCGCTGCAGGCGATCCGCGAACACCGGCCCGATCTCGTGTTCCTCGACATCCAGATGCCGGGGCTCTCGGGCTTCGACGTGCTGAAGGAGCTGCCGGCGCAATCCATGCCGCTCGTCGTCTTCGTGACCGCCTACGACAAGTACGCGATCCAGGCCTTCGAAGCGCAGGCGATCGACTACCTCCTGAAGCCGGTCGACGATGCCCGCTTCGGCGCGGCCGTCGAGCATATCCGCGAGCATTTCGAACAGCGGCAAGCGGGCGCGCAGCGCGACCGGCTCGTCGGCCTGATCGCGGAGATCACCGGGACCGGCGAGCTCGCGCTCGATGACCTGCTGCAGAATGCCGGCCAGACGCTCAAGGGACGGCATGTCGAAATGCTGCCGATCCGCCAGGGCCGCGAGACCGTGCGCGTGCCGGCGAGCTCGATCGAGTGGATCGACGCCGCGGGCGACTACATGTGCGTGCACGCCGACGGGAACACCTATGTCCTGCGCGGCACGATGAAGGACCTCGAAAGCGCGCTCGATCCGAAACTCTTCCAGCGGGTGCACCGCTCGACGATCGTCAACCTGAGACGGGTGCGGCGGCTCCGGGCGCACATGAACGGCGAATACTTCCTGACGCTCGACGGCGGGCACGAGCTCAAGCTCTCGCGCAGCTATCGCGACAAGGTCGAGTATTTCCTGAAGGGCGCGCGGCTGAATTAGGGCCCTCACCCCAGGCCCCTCTCCCTACGGGAGAGGGGAGAGTTTGGCCTCGAGGTGCTTCGCGAGCTCGGCGATGGTCGGGAAGTCGAAGATATCCGTGAGGTCGACCTTGCCCGGCCAGATGCGGTCGATCTGCTCGTGGATCTCGATCAGCTTGAGCGAACTCGCCCCGATCTCGAACAGATTGTCGTCGAGATCGACGCGCTTGCCCTCGAGCGCGGTGTCGCAGATGGCCTTGAGCTGGCGCGCCACCTCCGATCCGGCGTCGGTGCCGCTGCCTTTGTGGGCTGCGCGCAGCGCATGCAGCTCCGTGAGCTCCGTGTCGAACTCGCCTTCCCCGTAGCTTTGCTCGAGCAGGTGGCGCTGGATCTTGCCGCTGGTCGTTTTCGGGATGCGCTTGACGGGCACGACCTCCGCCACCTCGAGGCCGGCCTCTTCGTTCACGAGCCGTGCAACGGCAAGGGCCGTCGGCAGGAAGTCCGCCATGCCGGAGCGATGCAGGACGAAGATCACGAGATCCTCGCCCTTCGATGCGCGGCTGCGGCAGCCCGTGGCGACCACTTTTCCGAGTTCGAGGCCGGGCGCCCGCTCGGCGATCGACTCGAGGTCGTGCGGGTAGTAGTTCTGCCCGTTCAGAATGATGAGCTCCTTGGCACGCCCGGTAATGAAGAGTCGGTCATCGAGCATGACGCCAAGGTCGCCCGTGCGCAGCCAGCCGCCCGCGGCGAATGAATTCGCGTTGATCTCGGGTGCTTCGAAGTAACCGCCCGTGACGTTCGGTCCGCGGATCTGGATGTGGCCCACGTGGCCGCCGCCGACAGCGGCATCCGCGTCGTCGGCGAGCCGCAGTTCGCAGTCCGATATGGGCCGGCCAACGCTCACGAGCGCGAGCGCATCGCGGCTGTCCGCAGCCACCCGCGCCACGGACTGGCCGACGCCCAGCTGGTGGCGGTCGAATGCGGTGGACTCCCAGACGCTGCCTCGCGTCGGGAAGCTGACGGCAAGCGATGCTTCGGCGAGGCCATAGACCGGATACATGGCGGTCGCGGCGAGGCCGACGGGCGTCATGCGTTCGACGAATTCCCTGCAGAGCTCGACCGAGATCGGCTCCGCGCCGTTGAAAAGGACGCGCACGCTCTTGAGGTCCAGACCCTCGGGCGTGCGCTCGCCGAGCACCTTGAGGTAGTGCCGGTAGCCGAAGTTCGGCGAACACAGGACGGTCGCGTGGATCCGCGTCGCGAGCGTCAGCCAGAGGAGAGGCCGGCGAATGAAGAGTTCCGTCTGCATGAGCGCGATCTCGACGCGATTCGCGAGCATGATGAGATACATGCCGATGAGGCCCATGTCGTGGGTGAGCGGCATCCAGCTGAGCGATACGTCGTCCTCGTTGAAGCCCGCCGCCTCGGTTGCCTGGCGGATGTTGGCGAGGAGATTCGCGTGGGTCAGCACCACGCCCTTGGGGTCGCTCGTCGAACCGGACGAAAACTGGACGAACGCCGTGTCGCCGGAGACCGCCTTGTGGCGCTTGCCGGCGCGCGAGATGTCGTCGAGCTGGTCGACGAGGAAGGTCCGCGCCTTGAGCGCGGCAAAGGTCGCTCCGTCGACCGTCTTCGCGTCGGCCTTGTCGGTGAAGGCGGCGATGCGGTCGAGCGTCTTGCGGTCGCTATAGAGATAAGGAGCACCGAGCTTGCGTGCGATCCTCAGGAGCTTGTGCCGGTGCTCGTCGCTGATGCCGATCGCAACCGGCACCGGGATGATGCCGCCGAGGATTGCCGCCCAGAACGCGTCGATGAACTGCTCGTTGTCGCCGATGAAGAGGATCAGCTTGTCGCCGGGTCGGGCGCCGAGCTTCTGCAGGTGATGGAGAATGCCGAGGCCGCGCTCGTAGAGCTGCCCGAAACTGACCTTGCGTTCCGCGCCCTCAGCCGCGAAATAGGTGATGTTGCGCTCGGCGCTCCGGTGGTTCTCGAGCATGTCGGCGAGCGTCTGGAATTTCATGCGTGCCGCGGCTGTCGTCGTTCAAGCGTCATGAATAGATTCTTTTTTGTCCTGAGATTGATCGCCGCCTCGACCTCGAGCGGGCCCGAAGGCTCGAAGCGCAGCCGGAAGTGTCGCGCGACCTCGTAAAGGTGCATCACCATCTCGAACAACGCGAAATTCTCGCCGATGCAGTGGCGCGGCCCCACGGCAAAGGGAATATAGGCGAAGCGGTGCCGCGCTTCGACTGCTTGCGGCGCAAAGCGCTCCGGTCGGAAGGCTTCCGGGTCCGGCCAGTGCTCGACGTTGCGGTGGAGGAAGTACGGGCTGATCAGGATGTCCGTGCGGGCCGGGATCTCGAAGCCGCTCAGGCGGTCCGCTTCGATCGTGCGTCGCGACAGCAGCCAGCCCGGCGGGTAGAGCCTCAGCGCCTCCTCGATCACCTGCTGGGTATAGGGCAACTGGTCGAGCGCGTTGAACGTCCGGTCGCCGATGTCTTTCGCCGCATCGAGTTCCGCGTGCAGGCGCGCTTCGACCTCCGGGTGTTGCGACAGGAGGTACCAGGTCCAGTTCAGGCCCGAGGCGGTCGTCTCATGCCCGGCGACCACGAGCGTCATGACCTCGTCGATGAGCGCGCGCTCGCCCATGGGCTCGCCCGTTGCCTTGTCGCGCGCATTCATCAGCATGCCGAGGAAGTCGAATTCGTCCCGGCCTTCGGCGCGGCGCTGGCTGACGAGCTCGGCGACGAGCTTGGTGAGCTGGCGGAACTTGTAGGCGAACTGCAGGTTCCGTTCCTGTTCGCGCGTGACGACTTCGAAAGGATTGCCGCCGGCACGCTGCGCGAGGCGCGCAAGGTCGGTGCTCAGGATCGATTTCAGCACGATGTCGAGCGTCAGGAGGCTCATCTCCTCGGTGACGTCGACCGGCTCGCCGGCGGTGGCTCTGGCGTCCCAGCGCGCGAGCAGCGCCTCGTTCGCCTCGGCGATCATGTTGATGAAGCGCTCGATGACCTTGCGGTGGAACATCGGCTGCATCATGTAGCGCTGGCTGCGCCAGAAGTCGCCTTCGCTCACCATGATGCCGTTGCCGAGGAGGATCTTGACGCGATCGAGCCCGATGCCCTTGGTGTAGTTGCGATGATTGGAGAGCAGAACGCGCTTGACGTCCTCCGGAGCATTGAGAACGTAGGTGTAGGACTTGCGTCCGGGAGCGTACACGCGATAAAGATCGCCATGGCGCGCGTAGAGTTCGCGCATGCGATCGATCGAATCATCCGTCGAGCCGATGTCGAAGGGCTCGTCAGGCCCCGGAGGCGCCGGAAGATCGGCAGCCCCGGATGCTAGCGGACCGGTCTCGGGACTCGGGCTCATGAGCGCGCAGGTGGATCTTTAAGTGACGGACGTCATTGTATATTACCGGTCGCTCGCAGGCCTCTCGCGGAGCGACCTCGCCGCACGCTGGTTGCAGTCGCTCCCCTATGCGAAGCGCCAGGCGGTCGAGCGTGCGCCCGAGCCCGCGGCCATCGCAACGCTCGCCGGCATCGATCTCCTTGCGCAAGGCGCGGCCGCGCTCCGCGGCGTCGGCCTTGATGCGTCGGTCCTCAAGTTTCCGGAGGGCGGCAAGCCCGCCTGGCCGGGCGGTCCCGCATTCAGCATCAGTCACACGGCCGCTTGGGTCGCGTGCGCCGTGTCCGCGACCCTGACCGTCGGTCTGGATATCGAGAACCCGGCGCGCGTGCGCCGGGAAATCCTCCGGCGCATCGCAAGCGCCCGGGAGCTCGCGCTCCATGAAGCACGGCCGCAGGGACTGGCGGTGCTCTGGACGCGCAAGGAGGCCGTCCTGAAAGCGGCGGGCGCTTCGGTTTTCGATGCCGCCGCGGTTGCCGTCGACGAGGCGGGCGCCGAATTTCGCGGTCGGCGCTGGTATTTCGGCGGCGCCGATGCGCTCGAAGGCTGCGCCATGGCGCTCGCGACCGAACGGCCCGGGACCGACGTCGACCTGCGGCTCGCCGTGCAGTTGGCGTAGCATTCCGCGCGATCATGGCCAATCCGCCCGACAGCGAGCCTCGCAATACGGTTTACGAGCGGCAGACGCGATCGAGCCGGCGGCTGACGTTCTGGCGGCGAACCGGTTATCAGATCGCGGTGCCGATCGGCCTCGGCATCATCCGGTTCTGGTGGCTCACCGTCCGCGTTGCGCGCGTGCTCGGGGAGGAGAATCTCGCCGCGGCGGTCGCGAAGTCCGGCGCGCTCATTCCCTGCTACTGGCACCAGCATCAGCTCTTCTGCGGGCGCTATCTCTTCAAGCAGCGCGCCGCACCCCTGAAGGTGGGATTTCTCATCAGCCCGTCGGTCGACGGCGAGATCGGCGCGATGATGGTGCGGCGGGTCGGCGGGCATGTGATTCGCGGGTCATCGACCAACACGGGTGCGCGCGCCCTGCGCGACTACTATCAAGCGCTCACTCGCGACGGGATCTCGCCCGTCATCACGCCGGACGGGCCGCGCGGACCGGCATTCGTCTGCAAGCCCGGCGCCATCCTGCTTTCGCAGATGTCGAACCGGCCCATCCTGCCGATGGCCTATGCCGCGCGTCGCGCGTGGCTCGTCAAATGGGATCGCTTCGTCATTCCCGTGCCCTTCACCCGCATAGTCGTTGCGGTCGGCGCGCCGCGCCAGGTACCGCGGACCCTGGACGCCGCGGCGCTCGAGCGCTGGCAACGCGAGCTGCAATCCGAGCTGCGCGCGCTGTTCGAGTCCGCCCGCGCGGCGCTCTAGCGGCCTCTCCGTGTCACGCGCAGGGATCGGTGCCGTCGGCGCAGCGCTCGGCTTCGATCTGTACCGTCGAGTGCTCGATGCCGAAGTGCTGTGCCAGGCACACCTTGATCGCCGCGAGCGCCTGCGCCGCGTCGGCGCGCTCGTCGATGCGGGCATGGAGCGTCAGCAGGGTCTCCCGTGACGTCAGGCTCCACGCATGCACGTGATGGATGTCGATGAGCCCGGTCACGCAGCTTCGCAGCTCGGTGCGCAGCTTCTCGACGTCGAAGCCTTCGGGGGCGCCCTCCATGAGGATGTGGCCGGACTCGCGCACGAGCGCGACGGCGCTGCGCACGATGAGCACGGCGACGAGGAGTGACAGCAACGGGTCGATGCGAACCCAGCCCGTCGCGAGGATGACGATCGCCGCGACGACGGCGGCGACGGACCCGAGCAGATCGCTCAGCACATGCAGGTACGCCGAGCGCATGGTGAGGTTGTCGTGGCCATGCCCGCGGAGCACGAACATGCCGATGAGGTTCACCAGCGCGCCGCCCACGGCGATCGCGAGCATCAGCCGGCCATTCACCGTTTCCGGCGCCGCCAGGCGCCCGAATGCCTCGACGGCGATCCAGATGACGGCGCCGATCAGCACGATGCCATTGACGAAAGCGGCGAGCACGGTGAGGCGCTGGTAACCGTATGACCGCCGCCGGTCCGAAGGCAGGCGCGCCAGGCGCAGCGCGAACCAGGCGAGCGAGATCGAAGCGGCATCGGTCAGCATGTGGCCCGCATCCGCTATCAAGGCGAGCGATCCAGCCAGCCAGCCGCCGACCACTTCCACCGCCATGAAGCCGACGGTCAGCGCGAGCGTCCAGGCCAGCCGGCGCTCGTCTCGCAGCGGCTCGTGGTCGTGCGGGTGATCGTGAGGCGCGTGCGAATGCGGCGTCATGGAAGGAAGAATACGGAAGCGCAGCCAACGGTGCCAACCGCTTGGGTATACTGCCCGTGGAGCCGCGCTTGAACGCCAATCCCGACCCGCCCGAAATTTCCGTCGTCGTTCCCGTCTGCAACGAGGAGGACAACGTCGTGCCGCTCGCTCGCGAGATCGCCGCGGCGCTGCGCGGCCGGGCGCGCTTCGAAGCGATCTTCGTCGACGACGGCAGCACTGACGGCACTGTCCGGGCCGTGCTGGCGGAGCGCGCTGCCGGCTTGACCGAACTGCGCCTGCTCAAGCATTCGATGCGCCGGGGCCAGAGCGCGGCGGTCTGGACCGGCGTGCAGGCTGCGCACGCGCCGTGGATCGCGACGCTCGACGGCGACGGCCAGAACGACCCCGCGGATATTCCTGCGCTCATCGCGGCACGCGACGCCGACGCCAACCGTGGCGTGCTCATCTTCATGGGCAACCGCGTGACGCGCCGGGACACCTGGCTCAGGCGCCTGTCGTCGCGCATCGCGAACGGCGTGCGGGGCGGCTTGCTCGATGACGGCACGCCAGATACCGGCTGCGGCATCAAGCTGCTGCATCGGGATACCTATGTGACGCTGCCGATGTTCGATCACATGCACCGTTTCCTGCCGGCGCTTTACCAGCGCGCGGGGAGTCGCGTCGTTTCGGTACCCGTCAATCACCGGCCGCGCACGCGCGGCACATCCAAGTACGGGCTCTGGAACCGGCTTTGGGTCGGGATCGTCGATATCTTCGGCGTGATGTGGCTGAAGCGACGCTACCGGGCCGGCCTTCAGGTTACGGAGGAATGAACGCGCCGCGAGCGAATGTCGAGGTAGAGGTTGTAGGCGGCGACCGCGAACGGAAACGCATTCGATAGGATGCCGACCGAGTCGTTCTTGCCGAACACGAAGTAGCAGAGCAGCATCAGGCTCCCAACAATACTCATGTACCAGAACAGGCGCGGCACGACGGGCCGCCGCTCCCTGCGCGAAGCGTAGAGCTGCACGAACCAGCGGCCGGCAAAGAGCGCGACGCCCAAGTAACCGATGAGTTTCCACGGGGTGATGACCACACCCCAGAATGTCAGCAGTACCGAATTCACGGCTCGCTCCTTGCAGGACCCCATGCACGCGGCATTCTCTCACTCTTTGCGGTGCCACCGATGACGGAAGCCAGTGTGCCCGGACTGAAGCCTGCAACGCGGGATCTCGCGATCGTGCTTGGACTCGCGATCCTCCTGTACGCCGCGGGCCTCGGCCTGCGCGATCCCTGGCCGGCGGACGAGCCGCGCTTTGCCCTGATTGCACGTGACATGGTGGAGTCCGGCCGCTGGCTCATTCCAGTCGTCGGCGGCGACTACTACCCGGACAAGCCGCCGCTTTATTTCTGGATCATGGCGGCCTGCTACGCCCTCACGGGTTCCTTGCGCGTCGCATTTCTGCTGCCCTCGCTCTGCGCGTCGCTCGCGGTGATCGTGCTGGTCTACGACCTGGTGCGGCGCCTCTGGGACCGCGAGGCTGCATTCGCAGCGGCGCTCCTCCTGACGTTCACGGTCGCGTTCGCCTGGCAAGCGCGCGCCGCGCAGATCGACATGACGGTGACGGCCTTCATCGCACTGTCGCTGTACGGCTTGCTGCGACATCTGCTCGTGAAGACGAGCTGGTCCTGGTACGCGATCGCGGGCTTCGCGGCCGGGCTTGGCGTGATCACCAAGGGCGTCGGATTTCTCGCACTGCTCGCGCTGCTGCCGTACGCGCTCATGCGCTGGCGTGGCTGGAGCTTGCCTGCGGTGGAGCGGGGCGGCTGGCGATGGGCGATTGCTCCTCTCACGATGTTCGCGGCCATTGCCCTGTGGCTCGTACCGATGCTCCTCGCGGTGGACGCAAGCGGCGATCCCGCGCTCGTCGCCTATCGGAACGAGATTCTTTTCCAGCAGACGGTCACGCGCTATGCCGAGTCCTGGCATCACGTGCAACCCTTCTATTTCTATGTCCTCGAGGTGATCCCGGTGCTGTGGCTGCCGGTGTCGCTCTTCCTCATCTGGCTCGTGCCGCATTGGCGGACGGCCTCGACGAGTCGCGAGTCGCGCGTATGGCTCCCGCTCAGCTGGGCCATCCTCGTCGTCGTCTTCTTCAGCCTCAGCCCGGGCAAGCGCGGCGTCTATATCGTGCCCGCCATACCCGCGCTCGTGATCGCCTCGGCGCCGTACCTGCGGGATCTCTGGTCACGACGCACTCTGCAGTGGGCGGGCTGGATCCTCAGTGTCCTGATCGGTGTAGCCGCGGCCGCGGCCTACCTCTACGTCACGCGCTGGGCGCCCGACAAGGCTGCCGGGATCGCCGACGACGCGGGCCCGATCCCGTGGTCGGTCATGTTGTCACTCGCCGTCGTGGCATTCATCGCTGCCGCTGCCTGGCGGCCGCGAGCCGGTCTGGTCGCGCTGGCGTTCTGCCTGGGATCGCTTTGGCTTTTCATGGGCTGGGTGGTGGCGCCGGCGCTGAATGGCGTGCGTTCGGGCGGCGACTTCGTGGCCGCGGCGCTTGCCAAGGCGCCGCCGGACCATGAACTCGGCATGGTCGCTTACAAGGAGCAGTTCCTCCTCTACCTCGACCGGCCGATGGTCAATTTCGGCCATCGCCGCTGGCGCGAAGGCCCGCAGGAAAGCTACGACGCCGCGCGCTGGTTGAACGACCGCGCCGCCCGGGCCGTGCTCGTGAACGAAAAGCAGCGGGCGCAGTGTTTCACCGGCGCCGCGTCGACCGTGTTCGCCGGTTTTTCGGCCGGCGTCGGCTGGTCCTGGGTGACGGCGCCGGCCGACGCGCACTGCGCGGCACTCGGCAAGGAATCGGCGCTGCTTTATCGGCCGCAGCCATGAAAAAAGGCCCGCGTCATCGCTAGCACGACGCGGGCCCTTGGTCCCTATGAGCGCTAGTTGTTCGGCTTGAGCGTGATCAGCACGCGGTTCGTCGTGTAGTTGCCGGTCGCCGCGTCGAAATGGCCGCTTGCGCTCAGGCCAACGGCGTTGGCGGTCGCGAGTTCCGTTGTCAGGGCGGCGACGAAATCGCCGAACTCGCCGAACACCTCGACCTCATGCGGCTTGGCGATCGCGAACAGGGCGGGCTTCGCCGCGTCCGGCATGAGTGTCACCGGCGTCGCGAGCGTCGTGATGTCGATCGCGTGGAACGCCAGCACGATGTGATGGCGCATGCCAAGCGCGGGATTCTGCGCGTCGATCACGAGTCCCGTCGGGCTCATGCTGGAAAACGGCGCGGACGTGCCGCCCGGCAGCCAGCCGACCCCGAGGAGCGAAGGCACTTCCTGGAAGTCGACGACGGTCCGGCCGGTGAAATCCGGCGGCGCCATGCCGAACGGCGTGACGAAGCCGAAGGCACGCGCCGGGCTTCCGGGTGTGAACAGGTCGAGATTCAGGTTGCCGGTGGCGATCTCGTAGTTGTCCGCCTCGGCGTCGGTCGCGGCGCTTGCGCCGGTGCCGGTGAAGTCGAAGATCGAGGCGCGGTGACCGTCGAACGCCTGCACATCGAGCGTCAGGTTGCCGGGGTTCGCGCTCTTCACGAGCCCGATGAGGTTCGTGAACCGCAGACGCACACGGCCGGCCGTCGCGTCGATGGTGACGTCGCCCGAGCTGTCTTCGACCGAGGCGACACCGAAAGCGCGGATGCGCTGGCCGACCGAAATCGTGTCGATGGCCAGCATGTCGTGGCCGCCCTCGGCCGTGACCTTGGTATTCGCGCCGATTTCAACGGTCGCATCGCCCCGCAGGAATTTCACGGACCCGTCGCGCCGATCCAGTGTGACGCCGCGGACGGTGAGCGTGTCCCCCGAGCGGGCGGTGACGCTGCCCGAGATCGCGTCGAACTGGGCGCTTTCGACGCTCGTTCCGGCGTTGACGCGCGTCGCCGTGAAGGTCCGGTCCGCCGTCGTGAAGGTGCCGAAGGCCGCTGTCGGCGTGCCCGCGGGCTCCGCGGCGAGCGCCGCAAGGCCGGCAGCGCCCGATTGCG
Source organism: Steroidobacteraceae bacterium (assembly GCA_035644395.1). GTDB lineage: Bacteria > Pseudomonadota > Gammaproteobacteria > Steroidobacterales > Steroidobacteraceae > JBGPLJ01. The sequence goes on along the minus strand of DASQOR010000004.1, from coordinate 2,536 downwards.
GGACGCCGTCGATTTCCCACATGGTCTGATCGTTCGTGTGCACCGTCACGCGGCCGAAGTTGCCCGACGGGCGGTAAAACGGGCGGATATCCACGACGTAGCTGTTCGCGGTCGTGTCGGCACTGACCAGCGGACCGCGGACGCGGATCTCCTTGCTGGCGACGGGCTCCACCGAGGCGACCACAAAGGGCCGCAAGGTCACGGGCACCGGGGACTGCGTCAGGTCGCCGACGGTGTTGGAGGCCGCGAGATCGAAGTCGAGCTCGATGAAGCGCGGCCGGCCGGGCGCGATGACCAGGTGGTTGCGGTTGTCGAGCTTGATCGCCAGGTCGACGACGCCCACGGGGTTGCCGGCGTCATCGACGACGCGGGCGGGCGTTGGCGTGCCGGCCACGTCCACCTGGATATCGGCATTCGTGTAGTCGAGACGAATGCTGCCTTCCACGTAGTCGCCGTTCGGGACCGTCGCCGAGCTCAGGAATTCCGTGAGGTCAACGAGCTGCGCGAAATCGACGCGCGGGGCGGCCGGCACGGTTTCGACGCTCGCGCCGTTGGCCTTCTTGAGGGACAGGGACAGCACGTCCACCGTGTAGGTGAGGAAATCGCCGTCCGCGTCGGTGAGTCCGACATAGACATCGCCGCAGTTCGAACTGCTACAGCCGCTCGGCCCCATCGTGCCTGCGCTGTCGCCCGACCCGCCACCACCGCATGCCGCGAGGCTCAGGACGAATGCCGTGCAAAGGAACGCTACCAACCGGCGCACCGGCGCCAGCTTCTGTTGAATGAAAGTAATCATGGCCCTCTAGCCTCCGCTGCAAAAACGTGACGGGGCCTTGGAACGCCGCAATTGGTTGCCCGTTGACGCCGGAAATCGTCGGGTAGCGGCGACAAGTGTGATGTGGAACATGCGCTGCGAGGCAGTCGCCGTGTTCCGATAGTCGGTGTGGGCGGACGCTGACAGCCGGTTCGGGGAATGCATGAGGCGCTTTAAATACAGTTGCTTACCTTGTTTTCCTTGAGAGTTGTGCCAGAATGCAGCGCAACCTGCCGCCACAGTTAGAGGTGCCACAACCGATGGCCACCGAGAAGGAGGACCCCGTCGTCGACAAGACTGCTGCCGACCTGACCGCCTCCGACATTCTCTCGCCCAAGGTCTGGACTCCTTCCGCTTCGCGCCCGACGTTTGGCCTCGACGTCACCTGCACCAAGATCGCCGTCGAATTCCAGTGCATGACGCGCGAGAACATGACCTCGTGCATCGCCCAGAATCTCGAGGACCTGAGGACCGCGACCGCGACCGATGCGGTTTTCCTGGCGCAGCTCACCGAAGACGGCACGCGCATCGCGAGCATCACCGTGTCGAAGGGCATGTTCGCCCAGTGCACGCCCGAAGTGCTCAAGTCCGAGACCCTCGAATCGATGCCATGGCTTGCCGCGCGGCTCGGTCACGTGCGCATCCTCGAGATCCGCGACACCAGCAATCCGAAGCTCGAGCAGGGCGCCGAGGCTCTGCGCTTCGCGCAGCTGAAGATCGCATCGCTCCTGCTGATCGGCTTCGCCGTCGCGGGCAAGGTCGCGGGCTTCGTCGGGCTCGCGTCCGCCCGTCCGCGCGACGGCTGGGACGTCAGCCAGCACCTGCTGCTGAAGCTCGTCGGCACGAGCCTCGCCACCGGTTTCGAGCGCATCCGCATGCGCGAGCACCTCGAATACATGCAGGAGCGCCACGATCTCGCGCTCGCGGGTGCCAACGACGGGCTCTGGGACTTCGACGCCGACCTCAACACGGTTTATTTCTCGCCGCGCTGGAAGGCGATGCTCGGTTACGCGCAGGATGAGCTCAACGATTCGCCCGACTGGCGCCAGCTCGTGCATCCGGACGACCTTGCCCGCGTGCAATCGACCATGCGCGATCACGCGGTCGGCAAGACGCCGCTGTTCGAGAGCGTGCATCGCCTGAAGCACCGCGACGGCGAATGGCGCTGGGTGGTGAGCCGCGCGAAGGCTCGGGTCGAGGCAGGCGGGCGCCTCAGGCGCATCGTCTGCGTCGAGCTCGACATCACGGAGCGCAAGCTCTACGAGGAGGCGCTCTTTCGCGAGAAGGAGAGCGCCCAGATCACCCTGCAATCGATCGGCGATGGCGTCATCACGACCGACGCGCGCTCGAACATCGAGTACATCAACCCGGTGGCCGAAGAGCTCACCGGCTGGCGGCTCGAAGACGCGATGGGGCGTCCGGTGGAAGAGATCTTCCGCGCGTTCCACGAAGAGACCTGCGAGCCGCTCGAGAATCCGCTGTCGGTGTCGATCCGGCGCATCCGGCCGATCAAATCCGTGCGGCCGATGCTGCTGATCCGCCGCGATGGCAACGAGCTGTATGTCGAGAGCACCGCGGCTCCCATTCGCGACGGCGCGGGCCACGTGGGCGGCGGCGTGCTCGTGTTCCATGACGTGAGCGAGTCGCGCGAGCTCAATCGCCGCCTCTCGTATCACGCGAGCCATGACCTGCTGACAGGTCTCGTGAACCGGCGCGAGTTCG
>DASQOR010000003.1:0-20761 GCA_035644395.1 Steroidobacteraceae bacterium | reverse complement strand
CGATCTCGCTGATCGATTCTCCCTGTCGCCAGCGCTGCCACAGCTCCGCCTGCTCAGCCCTCGACAAACTCCAACCCACGATCGCCATATGCCCCACCCTCCTTCCTCGCAATGGTGTTGCATCGACCGATTGAGATCACCATGTCCCCTTTTTTGTGTTAGTGGCGCGGACGCTGCAGCGGATTGTTGTACGTGCGAAAGCGCTGGCGGACCTCGCCGTTCAGCACGCGCTCCATGAACTGGCCGCGCGTGTACGCGGCGATCACCCGCCGCCAGAACTGCACGGCGCCCGGATTGCGCAGGTATTCAGTCACTTCCCACTCGCCGGCGAAGCGATTGAACATCAGCACCGCCGCATCGCGCCCGATGCCGAGCTTGCGGCTCTTGCGCGTCACGAAGAATTCCGACATGTGATAGTCGACCGGCGGCAGGCCGGGCGGCTGGTGCGTGACACGCACGACGAGCGCAAAGCCCACGGGCTTCGCCGACTGCAGCACGATCAACGGATGGGATTTGTCGTCGGCGAACCAGCGGGCCATGAGGTCCGGTTCGCGATCGCCGAACTCACCGAACACCGGAAAGACGCCGGTGTTGAGATGCGCGAGGTCTTCAAGGTAGTCGCTGTAAGCGGACTCGATCCATTGGCGGTCGGCGACCGACCCTTTGGCATCGCGAATCGTTACAGTCACTGACCGTCCTCGAAGTGTCGGCTCTCCAGTCGGTGCTTCGTCTTGAGTTGCCCTAAACGCAACCGGACGGACCGAAACCGGTCCGTCCGGAGCGCATCAGGAGCAATAGCAGCCTGTTACTGCTTCGGCGGTTCAGCCGGAGCAGGAGCAGCGTCAGCAGCCGGAGCCGCGGCAGCGTCAGCAGCCGGAGCCGCAGCAGCGTCAGCAGCCGGAGCAGCCGGAGCCGCAGCAGCGTCAGCAGCAGGAGCAGCGGCGTCAGCAGCCGGAGCAGCCGGTTCGCTGCTTCCGCCACCGCACGCGCTCAGAACCAGCGCTGCGAGCAGGGCGCTCAGAGCAAGTTTGGTCTTCATCATCGATACCCCAGAAAAGTGAAGGATTTATGAGATCGAAACGACTCAGGCAAACTAGTTTGTCTCGGTAATTCACCTTATCGCGGGGCGCGATTCTAGAGTGTTTCCGCGCGATTTCAAACTGCATCGCGGCGGCGAAACCCCTGTATTAGCCGGAGTTTTTTGCCGGGCCGTAAACCGTCGGCGCTTCGCGACAGATTGGGGGCGGCGCGCGCACGTTGCCGGACCGCCCGCCGTGGCCAACGCCGGGCGACGAATCGCCGGCCCGGCCGGCGGAAATGACGCCAGTCAAACCCTACGCACGCTGGCGCGGCAATCGTCCCGAAGCCGCATCCGGGGGCCGGCCAGCGGCATCGCCCGCCAGCCTCATTAATGCTTTGCAAACAAGCACCTGCGGCGACCTGGGGGTGCTGTGAGAAGAGGCCGCGGAGGGCTGCGCGGACGGCCGGTTTTCGAGCCCCGCTTGGGCCAATCGCCTGCTCACGGATGGACCGGGCGATCACGCTCGGCGACCGGCTACACTGCGGTTTTGACGGCCCCGGCGGGCCGCCGGAGCTGGAGCCAAGCCTATGTCTGATTCCCTGGCGCCTCTGTATCCCGCTCATATCGCCGAGCTTGTCCGGCGCACCGAAAACGCGCTGGCCACCGCTGATTTCGAGCACCTGGTGATCTACTCCGGCGGCCAGCATCTGCAGTTCCTGGACGATCACCACTACCCGTTCAAGGTCAACCCGCAGTTCAAGGCCTGGCTGCCGCTCGTCGACGTCCCGGAATGCTTCCTCATCGTCAGCGCCGGCGCCAGGCCGCGGCTCGTCTACTTTCAGCCCGAAGACTACTGGTACAAGCCGCCGGAAGCGCCGAGTGGCTACTGGGTCGAGCACTTCGACGTGCACCCGGTCGCGAGCGTCGATGCGACGCGTGACCTGCTGCCCGCGAGACTCGATCGCACGGCCTTCATCGGCGAGTGGCGCACGGACTTCGGCGGCTGGGGTCTCCTGCAGGTGAATCCCGCGACACTCCTGAACGCGCTGCATTTTCCGCGCGCGACCAAGACGCCCTACGAGATCGAAAGCATGCGCCGCGCGAACGCGCTCGGCGCAACCGCGCATGTCGCCGCCGAGCGCGCCTATCGGGCGGGCGCATCGGAATACGAAGTGCATATGGAGTACTGCCGCGCGATCGCGCAGCGCGAGGAGGAACTTCCCTACAACAACATCGTGGCGTTCAATCGCCACGCGGCCGTGCTGCACTACCAGTTTCTCGATCGCCGGCCGCCGATCGACACGGATCGCCATTCGCTGCTCATCGATGCGGGTGCCGCCTGCAACGGCTATGCGGCTGACATTACGCGCACCTACTCCTATCGCGATCGCGATTTCGCCGAACTGATCGCGCGGCTCGACCGCGCCCAGCAGGAAATCTGCCAGGCCGTCGGACCGGGCGTCGACTACAAGGAAATCCACCTGCTCGCCCACCGCAAGCTGGCGGCCCTCCTCAGGGACGCGGATTTCATCACGGCCACGGCCGACGACGCAGTGGCAAGCGGGCTGTCGGGCGTCTTCTTTCCGCACGGCATCGGCCACTTGCTCGGCCTGCAGGTGCACGATGCCGGAGGCTTCATGCGCGATGCTTGCGGCGCCCTGATCGAAAAACCCGCCGGGCATCCGAACCTGAGGCTCACGCGCACGCTCGAGCCGGGCTTCGTCCTGACCATCGAACCGGGCATCTACTTCATCGACTCGCTCCTCGAGGGCACCCACGGCAGCGGCCTTGCGGGCCGGATCAACTGGCCGCGCGTCGACGCTTGCCGCAAGTTCGGCGGCATCCGTATCGAGGACAACGTCGCGGTGACGGCTGACGGGCGCGACAATCTCACCCGCAGCGCCTTCGCGGCGCTCAAGCACTAGAGGCCGGCCATGCAGAACGAGACGCCGAAGATTTCAAGCGACGCGCTCTACCAGCTCATCCGCAACGAGAAGTTCGACGAGTTCAACCGGCGCAAGGCCACGGGCGAGAAGTGCGACCTGCGCGGCCACAATTTCCGTGGACTCGACTTGAGAAAGCTCGACCTCGGCGGGCTCGACCTGTCGAACTGCTACTTCCGCCAGGCGGACATGCGCGGGCTCAATCTCACGACCTGCCGGCTCGAAGGCGCGAGCCTGCACGACGCGAACGTTTCCGGCGTCTACTTCCCGAAGGAGCTGGCACCCGAGGAGATCGAGCTGTCCCGCGCGGTGGGCACGCGGATGCGATACCGCTAGCGCTTCGCGAGCAGGTCGCGGATTTCCTGCAGCAGCACTTCCTGCCGGGGCGGCGCGCCAGGCGCAGCGGCGGCCGGCGGCGACTTCAGCTTGTTGATGCCCTTCAGCGCGAGGAACAGCACGAACGCGATGATCGTGAAGTCGATGACGGTCTGGATGAAAGCGCCGTACTTGAGCAGGACCTCTTTGCCGTCCGCGGCGGTCCCGAGCACCACGCCGAATTCACTGAAGCTGATGCCGCCGATGACCATGCCGAGCGGCGGCATGACGACGTTCTCGACGAGCGAGGACACGATCTTGCCGAAGGCGGCGCCGATCACGACGCCGACGGCCATGTCGACCACGCTGCCCTTCATGGCAAATTGCTTGAATTCCGAAGCGATACCCATGGGGAGCTCCTCTTGTCTTTGTATGGATGTGGAGGCTTGAGCCGGCTCGGTCCGGGTGAGCTCGACCCCCGTCTCAGGTGCCGAGAAAATCGCGCTTGCCGAGATCGACGCCGCTGTGGCGCAGGATGTTGTAGGCGGTGGTCGCGTGGAAATAGAAATTCGTCAGCGCCCAGTTCTGCAGGAACGGCAGCCCCTTCATCTCGAGCGTGCGGTCGCGGAGCGGAATCTTGATGTCCCGGTCTTCCTGGCCTTCGAATGCGGTCGCGGGAACCGTCTTCACGTAGGCGATGGTCTTGTCGATTCGCGCCTTGAGTTCCTCGGCGGTCGTCTCCGTATCCTCGAAGCGCGGCGCCTCGAGCCCCGCGAGTCGAGCGCAGGAATTCTTGGCGAAATCGCAGGTGAGCTGCACCTGGCGGTTGAAGGGAAACATGTCGGGTGCGAGGCGGGCCGCCATCAGCACGCCGACGTCGAAGTTGCGGGCCTTGGCGCTCGCTTCCGCCTTCTCGATAAAAAGACGGAGACTGCCGAGCATCGGCAGGAACTGGCCTGCGGAGAGCGCGTACATCGAAATTTTCACGGTTGAACTCCTTCAAGTTTTGTCTGGAACCAGTCGAGGATGATCTTCAGGCGCTCGACCCGCTGCGCGGGCGGGCCGTTGCGGGACAGGCCGTGCGATGAGGTCGGGAAGAGCGCGAGCTTCGCGGGCTTGCCGAGCATCCTGAGCGCCGTGTAGAACTGGATGCCCTGGTCGAAGGGCGTGCGGTAGTCCTGCTCGCTCTGTATCACGAGCACGGGCGTCTCGACCTTGTCGACGAAGAAGATCGGCGAGCGCGCCAGGTAGTCCGCGGGATCGCGCCAGGGAAAGTCGCGAAACCAGCGCGTCGCGACGTAGCTGTGGATGTCGGCGACCGTCGCTTCCGTGATCCAGTTGACGACCGGCCGCTCGACGAGCGCCGCCGAGAATCGCGTGGTGTGCCCGACGATCCAGCTCGTGAGGAGCCCGCCGCCGCTCCCGCCGCCGACCCCGAGGCGCTCGTCGTCAACGTAGCCCCGCGCGATCACGCTGTCGAGCACCGCGGTGAGGTCCCGGAAGTCGTCGCCCGGGTAGCGGTACTGCACGGAGTTGGCGAACGCTTCGCCGTAGCCCGTGCTGCCGCGCGGATTGGCGAGGAGCACCAGGAACCCGTGCGAAGCGTGGACCTGCATCTCGTGGAAGAAGCTCTCGCCGTAGAGCGTGTGTGGCCCGCCGTGGATGTAGAGCAGCAGCGGGTACTGCTTCGCGGCATCGAAGCCGGGCGGCTTCAGTAGCCAGGCCTGGATTTTCTGCCCGTCGAACGAGTCCACGCGAAGCCCTTCGTACGGTGCAGGCGCGAAGCCATGCAGGCTCTGCTCGCCGTGATGCGACGCCTGGCGCCATTTCCCGCCGGCGCGATCGACGATCCAGACGTCGTAGGGCGCGGTCGGGGAGCTGAACACGGCGGCAATGCGGCCGTTCTTCGCGACAGAAAATTCGCGGAGGTCTCCGGCCAGTGAATCCGAGAGGGATCGCACGCCGCCGCCGCGCACCGGCACGGAGTACAGCCGCGTGCGGCCGCTGTCGGCCGCCACGAACAGGAGCTCCTTGCCGCCGGGCGCGAACGCAAGCTGCGCGGCGCCGCCGCGTGGTGCGCTGACGTCCGTGAGCAGCTGTTCGCCGACGTTGCGATCGAAGGACGCCGTCAGGAGTTGCGGCTCCGTCGCCCTGGCGGCCATCGTGTAGAGCCGGCGCGTCGTCGAACTGCGCAGCGGCGTCGCGAGGTCGTAGCCCGTCCAGGCGAGGGCGCCGTTCGCCGCGACGACCGGCCCGTCGTCCGGTCCCTTGCGGCGCGTGACGGGCTCCGCCCTGGCGCCGCGTTCGACGGCGACACGGTAAAGATCCGTGGTTTCGCCGAGATCGCCCGCATCCGGCTCGTTCGCCGCGCTGAACAACAGGAACTTGCCGTCCGCGGACCAGGCAGGCGTCGATACATCCACGCTGCCGTCGGTGAGCGGCCCCAGCGCCGCGCCGGCGTCGCTCTTCACGTCGACGACCCAAAGCTGTGGGCGCATCTCGGCCGCAAAACCCGGGGCGCCGTCGTTGCGATAGACGAGTTTCTCCGTGATGCGCGCCCGGCCGGAAGCTGGCGCCGCCGGCTGATCGACGCGCGCCTTCGCGAGGTAGGCGATGCGCGCGCCATCGGGCGACCAGGAAAATCCGGAGACGCCTTCGGTTTCCTTCGTCAGTTGCCAGGCCTCGCCGCCCGTCATTTCCATCACGAAGACCTGCGGCTTGCCGGCGCGCGCGGAGAGGAAGGCGAGGCGCTTGCCGTCCGGCGACCAGCGCGGATTCAGCTCGGGGCCGGCCGTGGTGACAAATGGCCGCGGCTCGCCGTCGCCGTCGATCGCCCAGAGGTCGCTCTCGTAATCGTCTTTCTCGGTATCGAACCGGGAGAGCACGTACACGATTCGCGACCCGTCGGGGGAAATCTCGGGATCGCTGACGAAACGCCAGCCGTTCAGCGACTCCGGGTCGAGTACGCCGGCATGCGCGAACCCTCCGCTCGCGAGCGACAGCATCAGGACGGCGGCGGCCCGCCAGCGCACACGGTGCTCGAGGGGCATGCAAGGCCTCCGGCCGCGAGAGGCGCGGATCAGTCGCGCGACTTCTTCGCGGCCTTCTTCTTGGTCTGCTTCGCGCCGTCTTCCTTCGACGCGGCCTTCTTCGCCGGCTTTTCGGCCTTCTCGTCCTTGTCCGCCGCCTTCTTCTTCGCGGCTGTCCTTTCCTTCACCGGCTTCGCGGCCTTCGCGGCCTTGGCCGCTTCGGCCGCTTCGGCCTTGGCGCGCTTCGCCGCCTTCTTGTCATTGTCCTTGTTCCGGGCCTTGCCATCATCGGCCGGCGCCGCCGTTTCGGCGGTAACCGGCGCGGCGAGCTCGACGAGCTGCATCAGCGCCATGTCGGCGTTGTCGCCGGGGCGCGGCATCATGCGCAGGATCCGCGTGTAGCCGCCCGGTCGCGTCTTGAAGCGGGGGCCGAGATCACCGAAGAGCTTCTCGACGATTTCCGCGTCGCGCAGGCGCGCGAACGCCAGCCGGCGGTGCGCCTGGGTATCGTCCTTCCCGAGCGTGATGAGCGGTTCGACGACGCGCCGCAGTTCCTTCGCCTTCTCGACCGTCGTACGGATCGTTTCATGGCGCAGGAGCGAGGTCGCCATGTTCTTCAGCATGGCGTAACGGTGCGAGCTGTTGCGGCTCAGTTGCCGCCCGGAAAGACGATGACGCATGACTTTTCTTTCTTTGAGACCTTGAGCTTCAGACCAGTTCGCGCTCGTCGTCGCGCTTCAGGCCCGCGGGCGGCCAGTTGTCGAGACGCATGCCGAGGGTGAGGCCGTGGCTCTCCAGGACCTCCTTGATCTCGGTGAGCGACTTCTTGCCGAGGTTCGGCGTGCGCAGGAGCTCGACCTCGGTGCGCTGCACGAGGTCGCCGATGTAATGGATGTTCTCGGCCTTGAGGCAGTTGGCGCTGCGCACCGTGAGTTCGAGCTCGTCGACCGGGCGCAGCAGGATCGGATCGAACTGGGCTTCGGCAGTCTTGGTGACGGCTTCGTCCTGGCCCTGAAGGTCCACGAACACCGAGAGCTGATCCTTCAGGATCCCGCCCGCGCGGCGAATGGCCTCTTCCGGATCGATCGTGCCGTTGGTCTCGATGTCGATGATCAGCTTGTCGAGGTCGGTGCGCTGCTCGACGCGCGCGCTTTCCACGTTGTACGTCACGCGGCGGACCGGCGAGAACGAGGCATCGAGCTGGAGGCGCCCTATCGGCCGGCTCTGCTCCTCGAACGCCGCGCGCTGCACGGCCGGACGGTAGCCGCGGCCGCGCTCGATCTTGAGGAGCATCGAGAGCTCGCCCGCCTTGGTGAGGTTCGCGATGACGAGGTCGGGGTTCAGCACCTCGACGTCATGATCGCCCTGGATGTCGCCGGCGGTGACCGGGCCCGGGCCCTTCTTCTGCAGACGCACTTCAGCCGTGTCGCGCGCATGCATGCGGATCGCGAGCAGCTTCAGGTTCAGCAGGATGTCGACCACGTCTTCCTGCACGCCTTCGATGCTGGTGTACTCATGGAGTACGCCGTCGATTTCCACTTCCGTCACCGCGGCGCCCGGCATGGACGAGAGCAGCACGCGGCGCAGTGCGTTGCCGAGCGTATGGCCGAAGCCGCGCTCGAACGGTTCGATGACGATGCGCGCATGGCGCGGCGACACCGGCTGCACCTTGACGACGCGGGGCTTCAAGAATTCCGTCACTGATCCCTGCATGGGCACTTACCTTCAGGCCGTGAACGGCCTGCAAAAAAAAGAATGACTTACTTCGAATAGAGTTCGACGACGAGGCTCTCGTTGATGTCCGGGAGGATCTCGTCGCGGTCGGGTACCGACTTGAAGAGGCCGGTGAACTTCTTGTCGTCCACCTCGACCCAGTCCGGGAAACCGACCTGGGCGGCGACCGCCAGCGCGGCCGCGATGCGGATCTGCTTCTTCGAGACTTCGCGAATTTCCACCTTGTCGCCGGCACGCACCTGGTACGAGGGCACGTTCACCGTCTCGCCGTTCACTTCCACCGCCTTGTGGCTCACCAGCTGGCGCGCTTCCGCGCGCGTGACCGCGAAACCCATGCGGTAGACCACGTTGTCGAGCCGGCACTCGAGGAGCTTCAGCAGCGTCTCGCCGGTGGCGCCCGGACGGCCGGCCGCGCGCTTGTAGTAGTTCGAGAACTGGCGCTCGAGCACGCCGTACATGCGGCGCAGCTTCTGCTTCTCGCGCAGCTGCAGGCCGTAGTCCGACAGCCGGCTCCTGCGCTCGCCCTTGATGCCGCCCGGCGGCACTTCGAGCTTGCACTTGGTCTCGAGCGACTTCGTGCTCGACTTCAGAAACAGGTCCGTCCCCTCGCGGCGGGACAGTTTACATTTGGGTCCAAGATATCGAGCCACTGTGCTCTCCGTTCAAGTCCTGTGCGGTGCTTTCGCGGCTTACACGCGCCGCTTTTTGGGCGGGCGGCAGCCGTTGTGCGGAATGGGCGTCACATCCGCGATGTTCGTGATCTTCAGACCGCAGGCGTTCAGGGCGCGGACCGCGGACTCGCGGCCGGGTCCCGGGCCCATCACCTTCACCTCGACGCTCTTCACGCCGTATTCCTGCGCGGCGACGCCTGCCTTCTCCGCGGCGACCTGCGCGGCAAAAGGCGTCGACTTGCGCGAGCCCCGAAAGCCGCAACCGCCCGACGTTGCCCAGGACAGGGTGTTGCCCTGGCGGTCGGTGATCGTGACGATCGTGTTGTTGAAGGAGGCATGCACGTGCGCAACCGCATCCGTGACCTGGCGACGCGCCTTCTTGGGGCGCTTCGCCGGGGCGGCGGCGGCTCCGGCAGCGGCGCCGGGAGCGGCAGCCGGTGTTGCTGCTGCGGGTGCGGGGGCCGCGGGTTTCTGCTCTGCCATTCGATAAGTCCTCTGTCGGTTCTGAATGGGGACAGGTTAAAACCTGTCCCCATACGTTTATATCTTGCCCGGGGGCGCGTTCAGCTTGACCGCCGCCTTGCGCGGGCCCTTGCGGGTGCGCGCATTCGTGCGCGTACGCTGGCCGCGCACCGGCAGGCCCTTGCGATGCCGGATGCCGCGATGGCAGCCGAGATCCATCAGGCGCTTGATGCTCATCGACACTTCGCGGCGCAGGTCCCCTTCGACCACGAACTTCGCGACCTGCGAGCGCAGCGCGGCGACTTCCGGCTCCGTGAGGTTCTTCACGAGCGTCGTCGGTGCGATGCCCGCGGCCGAGACCACGCGCGCCGCACGGGAACGCCCGAGCCCGTAGATGCTCGTGAGGCCGATGACCACGTGCTTGTTCATCGGGATGTTGATGCCGGCGATACGCGCCATGTCTTAACCCTGCCTCTGTTTGTGCCGCTGGTCCTTGCAGATGATGTAGACGACGCGACGGCGCCGCACCACCTTGCAGTCCTTGCAGATCTTCTTCACCGACGGTCGAACTTTCATTGCCGTTTCCTCTTAACTCTTGCGCCCGCTCAGGTTTGCCTTCTTGAGCAGGCTCTCGTACTGGTGCGACATCAGGTGCGCCGACATCTGCGCGATGAAATCCATGATCACGACCACGACGATGAGGAGCGACGTGCCGCCGAAGGCGAAGGGGACGTTGCTCGATGCACGCAGGATCTCGGGCAGGATGCAGACCGCCATCACGTAGAAGCCGCCCCACATGGTGAGGCGCGTCAGCACCTTGTCGATGTAGCTCGCGGTCTGCTGGCCCGGCCGGATGCCGGGGATGAAGGCGCCCGACTTCTGCAGGTTCTCGGCCGTCTCGCGCGAATTGATCATGAGCGCGGTGTAGAAGAAGCAGAAGAAGATGATGAGCGCCGCGTACAGGATGATGTGCAGCGGCTGGCCGGAGTTGAGCGCCTGCGACACGTCCTGCAGCCCCTTCTGCCACCAGGTCGGATCCGGGCTCTGCGCGAAGAACTGCGCGATGGTCGCCGGAAACACCAGGATGCTCGAGGCAAAGATCGGCGGGATCACGCCCGACATGTTGAGCTTGAACGGCAGGTGGCTCACCTGCCCGGCGAATACGCGCCGGCCCACCTGGCGCTTGGCGTAGTTCACGGCGATGCGCCGCTGCGCGCGCTCCATGAAGACGCAGAAGCCCGTGACCATCACGATCACCGCGATCAGGAGGATGAAGAACGGGGCGCCCATCTCGCCCGAAGATACGCGATCGAGCGTGTTGCCGATGGCGAGCGGAATGTTCGCGACTATCCCCGTGAGGATGATCATCGAGATACCGTTGCCCATGCCGCGCTCGGTGATCTGCTCGCCGAGCCACATGAGGAACACGGTGCCCGCCGTCATGGTGACCGTCGCGACGAACAGGAACTGGAAGCCGGGTGCGTAGACGAACTTGCCGCTCTGGATCGCGAGCGCCGCGCCGTAGGCCTGGAACATCGCGAGCGGCACGGTGAGATAGCGGGTGTACTGCGTGATCTTGCGCCGGCCCGACTCGCCTTCCTTGCGCAGCGCCTGCAGCTGCGGGATCACCATCGACATCATCTGCACGATGATGGACGCGGAAATGTAGGGCATCACGCCCATCGCGAAGATCGACAGGCGCGCGAGCGCCCCGCCCGTGAACATGTTCGCGAGCCCGAGGATGGTGCCCGAGTTGCTCGAGAAGAAGTTCGCGGCCGCCACGGAGTCGATGCCCGGCACCGGGATGTAGCTGCCGACGCGAAACACGATGAGGCCGCCGAGCAGGAACAGCAGGCGCCGGCGCATATCGGCGAGGCGCGTTGCCTGGCCGAGTGCCGCCGTCAGATTGTTGCTGATATCCGCCATGTTCCTTGACTTGCCCCCGAGCCCGCTATTCTTCGATCTTGCCGCCGGCGGCTTCGATCGCCGCGCGCGCGCCCTTGGTGACCGCGATGCCCTTCAGCATCACGGCCTTTTCGATCTTGCCCGAGAGAATGACCTTCGCCTTCTCGGTATCCGCCGGAACGACGTTCGCCGCGATCAGCGAGGCGAGGTCGATCGGCGATGCCGCCATGCGGCCAAGCGCGCCGAGCGTCACTTCCGCGCGCGAGGACTTCATCTTCGAGCGGAAGCCCGTCTTCGGCATGCGCCGCTGCAGCGGCATCTGGCCGCCTTCGAAGCCGACCTTGTGGTAGCCGCCCTTGCGCGCGCGCTGGCCCTTGGTGCCGCGGCCGCAAGTCTTGCCCTGGCCCGCCGATGCTCCGCGACCGACGCGCAGGCGCAGCCGCCTCGATCCCGGTGCCGGGCTCATCGTATTCAGCTTCATGCGTTTTCCACCTTCAGCATGTGGGTCGCCGCGTGGATCATGCCGCGATTCTCGGGCGTGTCATCGACAACGACCGACTGGCCGATGCGACGCAGCCCCAGGCCCTGCGCGGAGGCCGCGATGTTCCTGAGCTGCCCGTGGCGGCTCTTGATCATCGTGATCTTCAGCTTCCCTTTCGATGCGTTGTCCTTGGCGTTTGCTTTGGTCATGGGCGTTAGCTCGCGAGTTCCTCGACCGTCTTGCCGCGCTTCGCCGCGATCTGGTCCGGCGAGCGCACGCGCGCCAGCGCTTCGAGCGTCGCGCGCACCACGTTGATCGGGTTGCGCGAGCCGTAGCTCTTGGCGAGCACGTTGCGCACGCCCGCGCACTCGAACACGGCGCGCATGCCGCCGCCGGCGATGACGCCCGTGCCGTCCGCGGCGGGCTGCATGTACACGCGCGTCGCGCCGTGCGCGCCCTTGATCGCGTACCACAACGTGTCGTTGCGCAACGACACGTTGAACATGTTCTTGCGCGCGGCCTGCATGGCTTTCGCGATCGCGACCGGCACTTCACGCGCCTTGCCGTAACCGAAGCCGACGCGACCTGCGCCATCGCCCACGACCGTGAGCGCGGTGAACCCGAACTGCCGGCCGCCCTTGACGACCTTGGCCACGCGGTTGACCGCAACGAGCTTCTCGAGAAGATCGTCTCCACTTTGCGGCTTGTCGACTCTCGCCATATCGCGAACCTTCGCTTGAAGTACGTGTGGGGGTTAAAACTTGAGTCCCGCCGCGCGTGCCGCGTCGGCGAGGGCCTTGATGCGCCCGTGATACCGGAATCCCGAGCGATCGAATGCGACGTCCTTGATGCCGGCCGCTTGCGCGCGCTCGGCGATCGCTTTGCCGACCGCCTGCGCCGCCGCGACGTTGCCGGTCGATTTCAAACCCTCGCGCACGGCTTCCTGCACGGTCGATGCGGCCGCAATGACCGTGCCGCCGTCGGCCGCGAGCACCTGGGCATAGATGTGCCGCGGCGTGCGATGCACCGAGAGGCGTGCAACCGCAAGGCCGCGGATGACCGCGCGCGTCTTGACGGCGCGGCGCAGGCGCTTGGACTTCTTGTCAATCTTGCTTTGCATGACGCTCTACTTCTTCTTGGTCTCTTTCAGGGTGATCTGCTCGCCCGAGTACCGCACACCCTTGCCCTTGTAGGGTTCCGGCGGCCGGAAGTGGCGAATTTCAGCGGCGACCTGGCCGACCTTCTGCCGGTCGCTCCCCTTCACGATGATTTCCGTCTGGCTCGGCGTCTCGATGCTGATGCCCTCGGGCACCGGGTAGTTCACCGGGTGCGAGAAACCAAGCGTGAGGTTCAGCGTCTTGCCCTGCATCGTCGCGCGATAGCCGACGCCCTGCAGCTCGAGCTTGCGCTCGTAACCCTTGGTGACGCCGAGCACCATGTTTGCAAGGTGCGCGCGCGTCGATCCCGCGATCGGGACGATGCCTTCGATCTTCTCGTCGGCCTCGACCGAGAGCGTCTGCTTGTCGGCGACGATCGTGATGCCGTGCTTCAACGCGAGCGACACCGTGCCCTTCGCGCCCTTCAGCGTGATGCTGCCGGCGGCGAGCGTGGCGGTGACTCCCTGCGGGAGTTCGACCGGTTTCTTGGCTACTCGGGACATTGTTTCCTCTTAAGAGGGGACAGACTGAAGTCTGTCCCCTGGCTAACTGACGTTACCGGTCGACTAGTACACCACGCAGAGCACTTCGCCGCCCTGGCCGGCCGCGCGCGCCTGCTTGTCCGTCATCACGCCCTTCGGCGTCGAGACGATCGCGACGCCGAGCCCGCCGAGCACCTTCGGCAGCTCGTCCTTGCCGCGATAGATGCGAAGGCCGGGCCGGCTCACGCGCTCGAGCTTGTCGATCACCGGGCGCCCGTCGTGATACTTGAGCTCGATCGTGATCGTGCCCTTCACGCCTTCGCGCGCCGTTGAAAAGCCTGCGATGAAGCCCTCGTCCTTCAGCACCTTCAGCACCGAATCCTTGAGCTTCGACGCGCCGACCGAAATCTCGGGCTTGCCCGCCTTCTGGCCGTTGCGGATGCGCGTGAGGAGATCGGCTATTGGGTCAGTCATGCTCATGCGTCACCTCACCAGCTCGCCTTGGTCAAACCCGGGATGTCGCCGCGGTTGAACGCCTCGCGCAGTTTCACGCGCGACAGCCCGAACTTGCGGTACACACCGCGCGAGCGGCCCGTGATCGCGCAGCGGTTGCGCTTGCGGGTCGGGCTCGCGTCACGCGGCAGCGTCTGCAGCTTCGCCTGCGCCTGCGCGCGCACTTCGGCGGACGCCCGCGGGTTGCGGATCGCTTCCCGCAGCTCCGCGCGCCTGGCGGCGTACTTCTTGACGACTCGGGCGCGGCGTTTCTCGCGCTCGACCATGCTGGTCTTGGCCATCGATCCTTATCCTTACTTCCTGAAGGGAAAGTTGAAAGCTTCGAGCAGGGCCTTGCCCTGTTTGTTGTCGCGCGCCGTGGTCGTGATCGTGATGTCCATGCCACGGAGCTGGTCGACCTGGTCGTACTGGATTTCCGGGAAAATGATCTGCTCCTTGATGCCGAGGCTGTAGTTGCCACGGCCGTCGAAGGAGCGCGGCGAAAGACCGCGGAAGTCGCGGATGCGGGGAATCGCGATGCTGATCAGGCGATCGAGGAACTCGTACATGCGCGCGCCGCGCAGCGTCACGTAACAGCCGATCGGCTGGCCTTCGCGCACCTTGAAGGACGCCATGGCCTTGCGGGCTTTCGACACCTGCGGCTTCTGGCCGGTGAGTTTCGTGAGATCGCCCACCGCGTTGTCCATGATCTTCTTGTCGGCCACCGCTTCGCCGACGCCCATGTTGACCGTGATCTTGGTGATCTTCGGTACCTGCATGACGTTCTTGAGCTCGAGCGTCTTTTTGAGCTCGGGCACGATCTTTTCGCGATAGGTCGTCTGCAACCGCGCCATTACACGTCCACCTGTTCTTTGTTGGACTTGAAGAAGCGCACGCGCCGCCCGTCCTTCAGCTCCCGCACGCCCACCCGGTCGCCCTTCTTGGTGGCGGGGTTATAGATGAGGACGTTCGAGATCGAGAGCGGCATTTCGCGCTTCACGATGCCGCCGACCTTCGCGTTCGGCGAACCCGGCTGGCCGCTCGGCCGCTGGTGCTTCTGCGCGACGTTCACGTTCTCGACCACGACGCGGCCTTCGTCGATCCGCACGACCTTGCCGCGCCGGCCCTTGTCCTTGCCGGCGATGACGATGACTTCGTCGCCTTTCTTGATCTTCTGCATTTAGAGAACTTCCGGTGCCAACGAGATGATCTTCATGAATCGTTCGGTCCTGAGCTCCCGCGTCACGGGTCCGAAGATGCGGGTGCCGATCGGTTCGAGCTTCGGGGTAAGGAGCACCGCGGCGTTGCCATCGAACCGGATGAGCGAACCGTCGGGGCGGCGCACGCCGCGCCGCGTGCGCACGACCACCGCGTCATAGACCTCGCCCTTCTTCACTTTGCCGCGCGGGATCGCATCCTTGATGCTCACCTTGATGACATCCCCGACCGTCGCGTAGCGGCGGCGCGAGCCGCCGAGCACCTTGATGCACATCAACGTCCGAGCGCCGCTGTTATCGGCGGCGTTCAACATGGTTCGCATCTGGATCATGGCGGTACTCTCGAATTCTTCGGTTCTGCAGTCGTTGCTTCAGCGATCGTTGCATCAGCCGCCGGCGCGTTCGACGACGCGCAGCAGCTTCCACGACTTGCGGCGCGACAGCGGCCGGCAGGGCGTGATGTCGACGAGATCACCTTCCTTGCACTCGTTCGCCTCGTCGTGGGCGAGGAGCTTCGTGGTGCGGCGGATGTACTTGCCGTACTTCTCGTGCTTGATCAGGCGCTCGATGGCGACCGCGACGGTCTTGTCCATCTTGTTGCTCACCACGCGCCCGGTGAGGGTGCGGATGCCCCTTTCGATCTTCGGCCCGTTCTTCATTTCAGGAATCACTTGGCACCTCCACTGCGCTCAAGCTCGCCGAGCACGGTCTTGATGCGCGCGATGTTGCGGCGGACCTTGCTCCACTGGTCGGGTCGCGCGGGCGCGCCCGCCGCGGCCGACATGCGCAGGTTGAACTGCTCCCTGCGCAGCTTCATCAGCTCCCCGTTGAGATCGGTGCGCTTGTGTGTGCGCAATTCTTTCGCTTTCATCACCGCACCTGACGTTTCACGAACATGGTCGACACCGAGAGCTTGGCGGACGCGAGGCGGAACGCTTCGCGCGCGGTCTCTTCGGCGAGCCCTTCGATTTCAAACAGCACCTTGCCGGGCTGCACGCGCGCGACGTAGTACTCGACGTTGCCCTTGCCGCTGCCCATGCGCACTTCGAGCGGCTTCTTGGTGATCGGCACGTCCGGGAAGACGCGGATCCAGAGGTTCCCGCCGCGCTTGATGTAGCGGCTGATCGCGCGGCGCGCGGCTTCGATCTCGCGCGCCGTCATGCGGCCGCGGTCGGTCGTCTTCAGGCCGAACTCGCCGAACGCGACATTGCTGCCCCGCTGCGCGAGGCCGGCGTTGCGCCCCTTGAACTGCTTGCGGTACTTGGTCCGCTTCGGTTGCATCATGACGTCGTTTCCAGAATGTCTTCAGGCGCTCGGGGCCGCGGCAGGCGCGGCGGCGGCTTCGGGCGCACCCTCGCCTTCCTTCGCCTCGATGACTTCCTTTTCCTTCTCGAACACTTCGCCCTTGAAGATCCACACCTTGACGCCGATGACGCCGTAGGTCGTGAACGCCTGGCCGAGGCCGTAGTCGATGTCCGCGCGGAACGTATGGAGCGGGATGCGGCCTTCGCGGTACCACTCGGTGCGCGCGATTTCGGCGCCGTTCAGGCGCCCCGAGAGGCGCACCTTGATGCCGAGGGCGCCGCTTCGCATCGTGTTCGTCACGGCGCGCTTCATGGCGCGGCGGAACATCACGCGCTTCTCGAGCTGCTGCGCGATACCGTCCGCGACGAGCTGCGCGTCGAGCTCGGGCTTTCTGATCTCGGCGATGTTGATGCGCACGTCGTGCACCGGCATCTTCATCATCTTCGCGACCTCCAGGCGCAGCTTCTCGATGTCCTCGCCCTTCTTGCCGATCACGATGCCGGGACGGGCGGTCGAGATCGTGATGTTCGCCTTCTTGGCCGCGCGCTCGATGTGGATGCGGCTCACCGACGCCTCGACCAGGCGCTTCTGCAGGAACTCGCGCACGACATGGTCCGTCGCCAGGTGCGCCGGGAAGGCCTTCGTCCCCGCGTACCACTTCGAGGTCCAGTCGCGCGTGATGCCAAGGCGGATGCCGATCGGATTGACTTTCTGACCCATGGAGCCGCTTCCTACTTGCCGTCGCCGACGTGGATGGTGATGTGGCTGTTGCGCTTGAGGATCCGGTTGCCGCGCCCCTTGGCACGCGCATGGAAGCGCTTGAACATCGGCGCCGCGTCGATGCAGATGCTCGACACCTTGAGCTCGTCGATGTCGAGGCCGTGGTTCTGCTCGGCGTTGGAGATCGCGGACTCGAGCACCTTCAGGACGAGGTCCGCGCCCTTCTTCGGCATGAACTTCAGGATGTTCTTGGCGCTGCCGACTTCCTTGCCGCGGATGACGTCGGCGACCAGCCGGCATTTCTGCGGGCTGATGCGTGCGTAGCGAAGCTGTGCTTTGACCTGCATGTGATTCTCTTTAGGAGGAGGACGCTTCCGACGTCTCGACCTTCTTGTCGCCCGAGTGCGCCTTGAAGGTGCGCGTCGGTGCGAATTCGCCGAGCTTGTGGCCGACCATGTTCTCCGACACGAGCACCGGCACGTGCTGGCGCCCGTTGTGCACGGCGAGCGTCAAGCCCACCATGTCCGGGTTGATCATCGAGCGGCGCGACCAGGTCTTGATCGGCCGGCGATCGTTCTTGGCCGCCGCGACGCGCACCTTCGCTGCGAGGTGCAGATCGAGGAACGGGCCCTTTTTCAATGAACGTGGCACGGATCGGTCTCCTTCAATTCCTGGCCTAGTTGCGGCGCTGGATCATCATGTTGTCGGTCCGCTTGTTGCGGCGGGTCTTCTTGCCCTTGGTGTTCCAGCCCCACGGGCTCACCGGGTGCGGATTGCCCTGGCCGGCCTTGCCTTCGCCGCCGCCGTGCGGATGGTCGACCGGATTCATGGCGGCGCCGCGCACCGTCGGGCGGATGCCGCGCCAGCGCTTCGCGCCGGCCTTGCCGTAGACGCGCAGGTTGTGTTCGTCGTTGCCGACTTCACCGATGGTCGCGCGGCAGTCGACGTGGACCTTGCGCTGCTCACCCGACTTCAGGCGCAGCATCGCGAAGATGCCTTCGCGGGACGTGTAGGACACCGAGCTGCCCGCGCTGCGCGCGATCTGGCCGCCCTTGCCCGGTTTCATCTCGACGTTGTGCACGATCGAGCCGACCGGGATGTGCCTGAGCGCCATCGCGTTGCCCGGCTTGATCGGCGCTTCGGAGCCGGCGCGGATCTCGTCGCCCGCTTTCACGCCCTTCGGCGCGAGGATGTAACGGCGCTCGCCGTCCTTGTAGAGGACGAGCGCGAGATGCGCGGTGCGGTTCGGGTCGTACTCGAGCCGCTCGACGACGCCGACGATGCCGTCCTTGTCGCGCTTGAAGTCGATGATGCGGTATTTCTGCCGGCTGCCGCCCCCGATGTGGCGGACCGTCTGCCGGCCGAAGTGGTTGCGGGCACCCGTCTTGTTCTTGTGTTCGGTCAACGCCTTGTGCGGCCCGCCCTTGTGCAGGTGCGAACGGTCGACCTTGATGACAAAGCGCGTCCCCGGGGACGTCGGCCGCATTTTGATGAGAGCCATGACTGCTTCTCGGCCTTATTTATCTGAAGACTGGGTAAAGTCGATCGTCTGGCCGGCCGCGAGGCGCACGTACGCCTTCTTGATGCCGTTGCGGCGGCCGCGCTTCTGCTTGAACACGGTCGCCTTGCCCGCGCGATTCACGGTCTGCACCGACTCGACCTTGACGGAGAACATGAGCTCCACCGCTTCGCGCACTTCGGTTTTGGTCGCTTCGTGGCGGACGCGGAAGACGTACTGGTTGGCCCGCTCGGTCGCGCGCGCGGTCTTCTCCGAGACGTGCGGCGCGATGATGAGATTCGTCAGGTATTCCTTGCTCGTCATGCCAGCCTCTCTTCCAGCTGCTTGATCGCGCCGACGGTCACCAGCACCTTGTCGTGCCGGGCAAGCGAGACGGGATCGACCCCGGCGGCGGTGACGACGTTCACGTAGGGGAGGTTCCGCGCCGCAAGCTCCAGCTTCTCGTCCACGGCTTCAACGACAATCAGCAGGTTTTCCTCCAGCGACCAGCCCTTGAGCTTGGAGGTGAGGAGCTTCGTCTTCGGCGCGTCGAGTTCGATCTTGTCCGCGACCACCAGGCGCTCCTGGCGCACGAGCTCCGAGAGCATCGAGCGGATCGCGCCCTGGTACATCTTGCGGTTCACTTTCTGCTCGAAGCTGCGCGGCTTCGCGGCAAACGTCACGCCGCCGCCGACCCAGATGGGGCTGCGGCTCGAGCCTGCGCGCGCCTGGCCGGTGCCCTTCTGGGCATGCGGCTTCTTGCCGCCGCCGCGCACTTCAGCCTTGGTCTTCTGCGCCTTGGTGCCGGAGCGGCCTGCGTTGCGGTACGCCTTCACCACCTGGTGCACGAGCGCTTCGTTGTAGTCGCGCCCGAAGGTCGCTTCGGAAACCTGCAGGCCCGTGCCTGCGCCGCCGACGAGTTTCAGTTTCATGACTTACTTCTTGTTGGGCGCGAGCTTGACGCGCTTCGCTTTGCGCGCGGCGCGCACCGACGGACGCACGAAGACGTTGCCGCCCTCGGAACCCGGCACCGCGCCGCGGATGAGGAGGAGATTCCTCTCGAGATCCACTTCGACCACCCGCAGGTTCTCGGTGGTGATGTTGTCGACGCCCATGTGGCCCGACATGCGCTTGCCGAGGAACACGCGTCCCGGCGTCTGCCGCTGGCCGATCGAGCCCGGCGCGCGATGCGACACCGAGTTGCCGTGCGACTTGTAGCCGCCCGCGAAATTGTGGCGCTTCATCGTGCCGGCGAAGCCCTTGCCCTTGGTCGTGCCGGTCACGTCGACGATCTGGCCCGCGCTGAAGAGGTCCACCTTGATTTCGGTGCCGGCCTTGTAGTCCGCGCCTTCGCCGTCGGCGAGGCGGAATTCGACGAGATCGAGACCCGGCTCGACACTGGCCTTGGCGTAGTGTCCGGCGACGGGCTTCGAGAGACGGGATTGCTTGCGTTTGCCGAAGGTCACCTGCACTGCGCGGTAACCGTCCGTGTCGGCGCTCTTCACCTGGGTCACGCGGTTCGGGAGAACCTCGATGACCGTCACCGGCAGTGTTTCGCCGGCGTCAGTGAAAACGCGGGTCATGCCGCACTTGCGGCCAACCAGACCAATGCTCATTGGATGTCCTCGTTCAACACCGCGCACAGCTTCGATTGGCTGGCGCTGCTTCGACTAGGCCGGCGGTCTAGTCAGCTGCCCCGAGTGCCCCTTTTGGGAGGCGCCTGGCGCAACCGTCTACGCGTTCCGACCGGGAAAAAAGGCGCGCAAGTATATCAGCGCATTCAATGACTTCAACTGGAACATGCGCTGACCGGTGCCGGTGTTGGATAACTGGGGATTTGGGCAAGCGGAAACGACCCAAATCCCCAGTTATCCAACACCGGCACCGCACTAATTCAGCTTGATCTGGACGTCGACTCCCGCGGGCAATTCCAGCTTCATCAGGGCATCGACCGTCTTGTCGGTCGGATTCAGTATGTCCATCAAGCGCTTATGCGTGCGGATCTCGTACTGGTCCCGGGCGTCCTTGTCTGCATGGGGGGACACCAGGACCGTGAAACGCTCCATCTTGGTCGGCAGCGGCACCGGCCCACGGACGGTCGCGCCCGTGCGCTTGGCCGTTTCGACGATCTCCCGCGCCGAGGTGTCGATCAACCGGTGATCGAAGGCTTTGAGGCGGATGCGGATGTTCTGATTTGCCATGTTGCTACTTCTACCGTGAGAGGTGCCGGTGTTGGATAACTGGGGATTTGGGCAAGTGGGAGCGACCCAAATCCCCAGTTATCCAACACCGGCACCGGTTTGACTAATTACGCGATGACCTTTGCGAC
>DASQOR010000002.1:0-4690 GCA_035644395.1 Steroidobacteraceae bacterium | reverse complement strand
GGCAAAGTGCGCGTCATCGCCGGCGAGTACGCCGGCACGCGCGCGCCGGTGAAGGCGGGCGCGACCGACGCGACGTACTTCGACGTTCACCTGCCGGCGGGCGCAACCTTCAGCCACCCTGTGAAGGATGGCTACAACGCGTTCGCGTACGTATACGAGGGCCAACTGGCTGACATTCCCGTGCACAGCGCCGCCGTCTTCACGATCACCGGCGATGTGCAGGTGCATGCCCGAGACGATGGCGCCCGCTTCCTGCTGCTCGCCGGCCGGCCGCTCGGCGAGACGGTGGTGCAGTACGGCCCGTTCGTCATGAACAGCCGCCAAGAGATCGAGCGGGCGATCCGCGAATACGAGAACGGCACGCTCGCCGCAGGCTGAGCGAATTCGGGATTTGCGCGAGATCTCCCTATCCCCAGCCGGGTCGCTTGGCGGAGGATGCCAGGTCGGCCCCGCCCCTCGTGGTCCGGCCCGGAGATGAAGTCCATGCGCCAACCTGTCGTCGCCGTGGTCGATGACGACACCCGGGTGCTCGAATCGCTCGAGGACCTGCTGGAATCGGCCGGACACAGGGTGCATTTGTACAGGTCCGCTCAAGCGCTGCTGGAGGACGAAGCCTTCGGCAAGATCGACTGCCTCATCTCGGACATCGGCATGCCGGCGATCGACGGCTTCAACCTCGAGCGGCTGGCGCACGCTGCCCGCCCCGAGCTACCCGTCATCCTGATCACCGGGCGGATCGAGCTGATCAAGGACCAGCAGACGACAGCACAAGGCGAGAGCAGGACCATCCTTCTGAAGCCCTTCAGCGAACGAGAGCTGCTCGGTGCCATCGACAAGGCACTGGCCCCCCGGCCGCAGACCTAACGGAAAGTCTTAACGGAAGGTCGCTATGGCGTAGCCAGGAGCACCTCGCTAGATTGCGAGCTACGAAACTACGAGCCATCGCCATCGTGACTTTCTCCGAGCAGTCCTTCCCCGACCTGTCCCGCCAGGATGGCGTCCTCAGTAGCCGCGCGAGCGACCTGGAAGGGATTCGAGATTCAGGCGCGAAGTTGTCCGTGCGCGAACGCATGATCGTGATTCTGATGAGCAGCGGGCTGTCCAACAAGGAAATCGCGCGCCAGTTGTCCATCGCGCCCGAGACCGTCAAGTCGCATGCGAAAAGCATCTTCTTGAAGATGACGGTCCGTAGCCGCGCGCAGGCCGTCTATCGGGCGATGGCGCTCGGCTTCATCTGATTGTCGCGTTAAAGAAGGCCCCGATGACCACCCTGCTCCTCAAAACCAGCCTTTTCGGCGACGCCGGCCAGTCCAGCCAGCTCGCCAACGAACTCGCCGCGCAGCTCGGCGGTCGCCTGATCGTCCGCGACCTCGCGAAGGATCCCGTGCCGCACCTCAACGCCGAGCGCTTCCAGGCGTTTCTGGCCGAGCCGGGAACGCGCGCGCCCGAGCAGCAGGCTGTCGTGGATTACTCCGATCGCCTGATCGGCGAGCTCAAGGCGGCGGATATCATCGTGATCGGCCTGCCGATGTACAACTTCGCGCTGCCCTCGACGCTCAAGGCCTATTTCGACCACATCGCGCGTGCCGGCGTGACGTTCAAGTACACGGACAAGGGGCCGGCGGGACTGCTCACCGGCAAGAAGACGTACGTGGTCGTTGCGCGCGGCGGCCAGTACGGCCCGGAGCATTCGCATGCGGAATACGTGCGCGACTTCCTGGCGTTTCTCGGCCTTACCGACGTCGAGTTCGTCTTCGCCGAGGGTCTCTCCATCAGCCCGCAGAGCAAGGAAGCGGCGCTTGCCCAGGCGCGAGCGCACATCGCGCGGCTGAACGAGCGGGAGCCGGCCGTCATCTAGGAGCGACCATGACAACTCGCACGGTGCGTCACCTCATCAAGTCGACGGCGACCTCGGACGGAGCCGGCGCCAAGCTGCGCAGCCTCGGCCAGTCACCGCAGGCGCCGCTCGACCCGTTCCTGATGTTCGATGAGTTCTCGTGGGACGACGCAGCCGACGGCCGTGAAGACATCGAGCAGGTGATCCGCGACCGCCAGAACGGCACGCTCACCGCAGCCTGAGCGAATTCACGGTCCGGCGAGATCCCTCCATCCCCGCGGGGGATGCTAGATCGCCCGTGCCACTTGTAGTCCAGCCTTTGCTGCAAGCGCACAAATCCCAAGCTGTATGACCTCATCCCCCGGTCGGGGGATGGATGTGGCCTCCCACGTCGAGGGGATATATCGAGCAAGGCCTTCAACGCAAACTTCGCCGAAGACATGCCCTAAACAACAGGTGAGGCTTTCATGACAACGACTGGGATAGAGAGCGCGCTAGTGAGCAAAGCGCTGCGCGAGGCGGAGGAAGCGCTGGCGCGCATCAACCGCGCGATGAGTTCGGGAGTGCTCGATGCCGCGATCGCGTATGAATTGAGTCAGCCACTCTGCGCGATAGTCGCGAGCGCTTTCGCCTGCTCGCGGTGGCTCTCGGCGGAGCCGCCCAATTTCAACAGGGCACAGCGCGCGCTCGAACGAATCGCCGCCGAAGGCAGGCGGGCGAGCAACATCATCGACAGGATCGGCGGGCTCGCGCCGCACGAGGCGCCGCGCGGGGACCGCTTCGATCTCAACGAGGCGTTCCTCAAATCGCTCAGGTCGACGCAAGACGACTTGCAGTCGCCGGCCGCCCCCGGCGGCTCCCCGGCAATCCTCTAGCTCGCGAGGAGCTCGAGGTCCTTCGCGCGCGCGATGGCTTGCGCGCGATGCCCGACCGCGAGCTTGCCGTAGACGTTTTCCAGGTGCGTCTTCACGGTCTCCGGCGAGATGCCCAAGGTCCGTCCGATCTCCTTGTTCGACCCGCCTTGGGCCACCAGCTCCAGGATCCCCCGCTCGCGCGCGGTCAGGGTCGGGGCGCCGCCCGCCGCCGGAATATCCCTGGAGCGCCGCACGCGGGGACGCAAGTCGAGCGCAATGGCGCGTGGTGGCAGCGGTGCAGTCAAAACCACATGCCACGGCGCCGGGTCCCCGAGGCGCGTGAGCTTGGCGAAACCGTCGCCGCCTTTCGAGGCAAAGAGCGACGGTGAACGGTAGAAAAAACGCCACAGGGACAAGCCCGCGGCGAGCTGCTGGTCGTTGATGTCCAACGCGGCGCGCGCATGCCGGTCGGCGCCGACCACGCGTTCGTCGTTTTCGATCGCGAGCAAGATCGGCTGCGAGCGCGTCGGCGCGATGGCGGAAAGGATCCAGGCACGGCGATGGACATGCCGGAAGAGCCGCTCTTCGATGGCGCGCGCCGCCGCGACGGTCAGCGCGAAAGCGAGCGCGTGGGAGTGATCGGAGACCTGCGGCTCGTAAGAGCTCACGTCGACCACTGCGACGAGGTTCTGGTTTGGATCGAACACCGGCGCGCCACAGCAGCTGAGCATCGAATGCCGCGCCCGGAAGTGGTGGCTGCGATGAATCGTGACGGGCGCTTTTTCGGCAATACACGTGCCGATGCCGTTGGTGCCCTCGACGCTTTCCGCCCAGACACCGCCCTGCCAGATGCCCCAGTCCTTGAACTGCTGGATCCTCGCGGGCTCGCCTCGTACATCGACCACCACGCCGTCGGCAGCGGTGAACAGGAGCGCGTATCCCACCTTGCCGACGGCGGCAAAGAGCCGGTCGTTCTCGTGAGCTGCGATGCCGATCAGCTCGTCCACCGGCGCACGGCTCGCGCTCAGCTCCTGCGCGGTCAGGATCCACGGCGCCTCCCGGCTGCCCTGCGCAATGCGGTAGCGCTCCGCGCTCCGTTGCCAGGAGACGCGGACCGGCTCAAGATCGGGCAAGTCATCCGACGGCTCGCCCGGAACGGGACTCATGCTCGGCATAAGACCTGGGGCGCCTGGGTCATTCCCTGGTTGAGCCGCGGCGAAAGGGGAGGCTTAGAAGTCTAGACGATTCAACCTTCCACGGGAAGTCAGACCCGGGGCGGTCACCTCAGAAGTGGTCCAAAACCCACGAGAAGACTCCCTTGACTCATTTCGCCGCAGTCCACGCTTCAGTCGATGACGAAAAGCGGTAGCCCGCCAGCGCGGTCGACAAGAGCAGCACCAGCGCAACCCCGAGCGCGGCGCTAACGCTGACACGGAAGACGAGAACCGCGCCCACAAACGCTCCCGCGAACATCGCGGCGATCGCGAGCAGGCGGCGGCCGGTATTCGGATGCGTGCCGCCCGCGAGACGCGAATCGGCGGCGAACCCCGTGATCGTCATCGTCAGCACCGTCGTCGTCAGGTCGGCTACACCCAGGCGGCGCGCGGTGGCGTTCTGCAGGCCCATTGCGAACGCAAGAAACACGACGAGCGCGTAGGCGGAGACAAGGTCGCCGACGCTGAACGATGCAAGCGAGACGACCAACGCTGCAGCGACAGCGGTCGCTTGAGCGTACGTTGAAAGCGCGAGAAATCGGCCACGATGCTGGCCCGTGTTCGACCCGAGGCGGCCCCCGGCAAGGGCTCCCAGCAGAAACGAACCGATCGCGGCGAGCGATACGCCAACCGAGAATTCAGCGGCGCCGCCGGCTGCGAATCCCAGGATCACGACGTTCCCGGTCATGTTCGCGACGAACACGTGACCGAGCTTGAGATAGCTCACCGCGTCGACCAGTCCGGTGACAGCGGTGAGCCCGATGAGGACCAGCGGCAGCGGGCCG
>DASQOR010000001.1:0-34869 GCA_035644395.1 Steroidobacteraceae bacterium | reverse complement strand
TATTCACTTCGGTCTCCGATCTGAAGAGAAAGCTCATGAAGTACATCCGCCACTACAACAAAGCTCCCAGAACCGTGAAATGGAAATATGCCGACCCTTCACGCCACATCAGTACACAATCAGTTGGTACAGGCCACTAGGAACTCGTCTCCCGCCGTTCCGGGGCGATATAATTTGACTCTACCCGCCTCTCGCCATTGTTCTCTGGAGGAAACATGACCGACAGCTTCGGTGCACGGCGCAAGATCAGTGTCGGTCGGCAGGAATACGAGATTCATTCGCTCGCGGCGCTGGATCGCAAGCTGGTCGGCCGGCTGCCATTCTCCCTCAAGATCCTGCTCGAAAATCTGCTGCGCTTCGAAGACGGGGTCAACGTCACGCGCAAGGACGTCGAAGCGCTCATCAACTGGGACGCAAAGGCAACCCCGAGCCAGGAAATCTCCTTCACGCCGAGCCGCGTCATCCTCCAGGACTTCACGGGAGTGCCTGTGGTCGTCGACCTCGCCGCCATGCGTGATGCCATGGTTGCTCTCGGCGGCCGTGCCCAGGAAATCAACCCGCTCGCTCCCGTGGAACTCGTGATCGATCACTCGGTGCAGGTCGACGAATACGGAACGGCCCAGGCGCTCGCGGCGAACAACGTCATCGAGTTCGGCCGCAATCGCGAGCGATATTCCTTCCTGCGCTGGGGTCAGACGGCATTCCGCAACTTCAAGGTCGTCCCGCCGAACACGGGCATCGTGCACCAGGTGAACATCGAGCACCTCGCGCGCGTGGTGTTCGCCGACGGCGCGAACGGCCTCGCACGCGCCTATCCCGACACACTGGTTGGAACCGACTCGCACACGACGATGGTCAACGCACTCGGCGTGCTTGGCTGGGGCGTGGGGGGTATAGAAGCGGAGGCAGCGATGCTGGGTCAGCCCGTCACCATGTTGATCCCGCAGGTCATCGGATTTCGCCTCGCGGGCGCACTCGCGCCGGGCGCAACGGCCACGGACCTGGTGCTGACCGTCACCGAAATGCTGCGCAAGAAGGGAGTCGTCGACAAGTTCGTCGAGTTCTTCGGCGACGGGCTCGGCCGGCTGCCGCTCGCCGACCGGGCAACGATCGCGAACATGTCGCCGGAGTTCGGCAGCACCTGCGCCATTTTCCCGATTGACGACGAGACGATCCGCTACCTCGAGCTGTCCGGTCGGTCGGCCGAGCAGATCGCGCTCGTGCGCGCCTATGCCGAAGCGCAGGGACTGTGGCGCAAGGACGGCGCGCCGGCCGCCGACTACACCGATGTGCTCGAACTCGATCTCGGTCACGTGGAACCCTCGATGGCGGGGCCGAAGCGTCCGCAGGATCGCGTGCCCTTGCGGATCGCGAAGACCGTGTACGAAACGAGCGCGCGCAAGATGGCGGAGGAACGCGCGCAGAAAAACCCCGGCGCGCACGGCACGGCCCACGTCAATGGCTCGGCCGGCTATGAGCTCAAGGATGGTGCCGTCCTGATCGCCGCGATCACGAGCTGTACCAACACCTCGAATCCCGCGGTGATGATCGGCGCCGGCCTGCTCGCCCGCAATGCGCGCAAGCGCGGTCTGACAGCGAAGCCCTGGGTCAAGACGAGCCTCGCGCCCGGCTCGCGTGTCGTTACCGACTACTATCGGACGGCCAACCTCACCGACGATCTTGCGGCAGTCGGTTTCTATACGGTGGGCTACGGCTGTACGACCTGTATCGGCAATTCCGGTCCGCTCAAGCCGGAGATCTCGGAGGCCGTCAAGACGGGCGACATCGCCGGCTGCGCGGTGCTGTCAGGCAACCGGAACTTCGAGGGGCGGGTGCATCCGGAAGTGAAGATGAACTTCCTCGCGTCGCCGCCGCTCGTCGTCGCGTACGCGCTGGCAGGCACGCTCGACATCGACATGAACAACGAACCGCTGGGCACCGATACCACGGGCGCGCCGGTGTACCTCAAGGACGTATGGCCGAGCCCGGGCGACGTCCAGGCGGTGATGGCTGCCTCGATCAATTCCGAGATGTTCCGCAAGAGCTATGCCAGCGTCTTCGCCGGCGACGATCACTGGAACAGCATCAAGATCCCGCAGGGCGAGCTCTACCGCTGGGACGCCGGCTCGACCTACGTCAAGCACCCGCCCTACTTCGCCGGCATGAGCATGACGCCTGCACCCGTGAAGGACATCGTTGGCGCCAACGCGCTCGCCGTGCTCGGCGATTCGGTCACGACCGATCACATCTCCCCGGCCGGCAACATCTCGAAGACGAGCCCGGCCGCGAAGTACCTGATGGCGCTCGGGGTCACGCCGGCGGATTTCAACTCGTACGGCGCGCGTCGCGGCAATCACGAGGTCATGATGCGCGGCACCTTCGCCAACATCCGCTTGCGCAATCTGATGAACCCGGGCGTCGAAGGCGGAGTCACGGTGCACGTGCCGAGCGGCGAGCAGATGAGCATCTACGATGCCGCCATGAAATATCAGGCATCCGGGACGCCGCTGGTGATCGTGGCCGGCAAGGAATACGGCACCGGTTCCTCGCGCGACTGGGCGGCAAAGGGCACGATGCTTCTCGGCGTGCGCGCGGTTATCGCGGAGAGCTTCGAGCGCATCCACCGCTCGAATCTCATCGGCATGGGAGTCCTGCCGCTTGAATTCAAGAATGGCCAGACCGCGCAGGGCCTCGGCCTTACTGGCCGCGAGAAGTTCGATATCGCCGGCCTGCAGCGCGGCGATGCCAGGTCCGTCGCCGTGATCGCAACGCCCCCTGCCGGCACACCGATCCGGTTCGAGGTGCGGGTTCGGATCGACACCCCGAAGGAGCGCGAGTACTTCAAGAACGGCGGCATCCTGCATTTCGTGCTGCGGCAGCTTGCAAGGACTTCCCACGCACGTCCAGGGACGACAACGACAAAACATGACGTGAAGAAAACCGCTCGCATGGGAAAGGGCGCCAGCAAGGGCGGCGCCAGCCGCAAGCCGAAAGCGAAGACGCGCAGGTCAGCCTCGAAGCCCGTCAAGCGCGCGCGATCGGCCGCTCGCCGTCCGAAATTGAAGACGAAGGCGCGCAAGGGCAAATAGGCGCCGCTACCGGGCGTCCGACTCCACCGTGCAGTTGGTCATCTTCGATCTCGATGGCACGATCACCTGGCGTGACAGCCTCCTGCCGTACGTGGCGGGGTTCCTTCGCCGCAATCCGCGTTACTGCCAGCGTCTCTGGCGCGTGCCGGGCGCGCTCCTGCACTTTCTCATCGACGGCCAGGATCGCGGGCGCCTCAAGGAAGCACTGATCAGGGGCTTGCTCCACGGCGTCGAACGGCAAGCGCTCGAGGCGTGGACGGCGATCTTCGTCGAGCGGCTCGTTGCAAGCCGCTGCCGGCCGCAAGCGCTCGAACAGATTCGCCTGCACCGCGGCGAACAGCATCGGCTCATACTGCTCTCGGCAAGTCCCGACCTCTACGTCACGAGCATCGGCGAGCGCCTGATGTTCGACGAAAGCATTGCGACGGGCGTCCGGTGGAACGGCGATCGGCTCGACGGTCACCTGACGACCGACAATCGACGCGGAGAAGAGAAGGCGCGCGTGCTCGAGGGACTTCGCTCGCGGTACCCGGGCCTGCGAGTCGTCGCCTACGGCAACAGTGCGTCGGATTTTCCGCATCTGCTGCTCGCGGAGGAAGGCTGGTGTGTCACCGAGAGCTCGAGCCTCGCTCGGCGCGCGGCGGAGCTCGGTCTGAAGACCGTGGCCTGGGCATGAAGCAAGCGTCGCGCGATCGCCTGTTGAAGTACGAGCGGCTCACCGAGCCGGTCGCGCCGCGCTCCGTCTATTACGCCCGGCTGCGCCGAAGCATCGCGACGGGTGGCGTTCTCGTGCTGGTGTCGCTCGGCATCGGGGCGCTCGGCTATCACGGCTTTGAAAGCCTGCCCTGGATCGACGCGTTCCTCAATGCTTCGATGATCCTGGGCGGCATGGGACCCGTCGACAGCCTGCACACGACGGGCGGCAAGCTCTTCGCGACGGCTTACGCGCTTTACAGCGGCCTCGTGCTGTTGCTGACGGCGGGCATCGTGATCGCGCCGGCGGTTCATCGCCTCCTGCATCGCTTTCACGTCGACCAGTAAGGCCGACCCGGAAAGCGTTAACGGCGCCGGTCCTGCGCCCGGGCGCTTCGCTCCGCCGTGGTTGCCAGCCAGATCGCAACCAGGACGAGAGGTCCGCCCACCCACGTCGCCCCGGGCACCGCTTCGCCGAAGTAGATGAAGGCGAGCGCCGAACCGATGACCCCTTCTCCGAGGAGCGTCACGCTCACGGTCGATGGGTGCAGGAATCGCAGCGACCAGTTGTAGCCCGAGTGGCCGATGAGCTGCGGGATCACCGCGATACCGAGCAATGCGAGCCAGGTGGCGGCGTCATAGCCGTTCATGGCGGCGCCGGACCCTAGCGCCACCATCCAAAGGACGACCGCCGCGGCCGAGTAACAGCAAAAGAGATATGGCACCAGCGGCAGTTGCAGGCGAGCGACCCGTGCGAACAGCAAATAGCCACCCATGGCCGCTCCGCCCGCGAGCGCGAGCAGGTCGCCGAGCGCCCCTGCGTGAGTGTCTCGACCGCTGGCAAGACCGATGATGGCGGCACCGGCGACGGCGAGTGCGATCGCAAGCAGGGTTCGCGGCGCCGGACGGTCGGCCCGCGATAGCCAGCCGAAGAGCGCCACCCAGATGGGCGAGGTGTTGACCAGGATCACGCTGTTGCTGACCGATGTGTAGTTGAGCGAGCTGATCCAGGTCGCGAAATGCAGCGCGAGGCACAGGCTCGCCCCGACGGTTGCGAGGCCCGCGCTTCGCGTCATGGATGCCCGCAGCGACCGCCAATGCCAGGGAACGATGAGCGCAACGAAAGCTGCGGCAATGCTGAGGCGCCAGGCCGCGATGGCGAGCGCCGGCGCGGCGGCCATCCGCGCGAAGATTGCACCATGGGAAACGGCAAGGACGGCAATGGCGACGACAGCGATCGGCAGCAGCCGATGCGGGCTCGCCGCTCCGTTCGCCTGCGGCACTGTCATGCGTACGCGTGACGCCCGACGGGCGAACCGGCTCAGGAATTGCCGGCCGCGAGCGGGCGCTGCAGGCGCGAACTCGCAGCAAGCCTGACGTGCAATGCGAGGACCAGCTGCTCGGTGCTTTGCCAGTCGATGCAGGCGTCGGTCACGGAGACGCCGTAGCGCAGCTCGCGCCGGTCGGCGGGAATCGGCTGATTGCCGGCGTGCAGGTTGCTCTCGAGCATGAGACCAACGATCGAGCGGTTGCCGTCCAGGATCTGGTTGATGCAGTTCTCGGCGACCAGCGGCTGCAGCGCCGCATCCTTGTTGGAATTCCCGTGGCTGCAGTCGACCATCACGTTGACCGGAAGGCCTGCCTTGGCAAGCTCCTGCTCACAAAGCGCGACGCTCACGGAATCGTAGTTGGTCCGTCCGCCGCCACCCCGCAGCACGATATGGCCATGGGCGTTGCCGCGCGTATGAAATACGGCCGACTGCCCCTGTTGCGAAATACCGAGGAAGTGGTGCGGATGGCGCACGGACTGCAGCGCGTTGATCGCGACCGTAAGCGTCCCGTCCGTGCCGTTCTTGAATCCGATCGGCGTCGACAGGCCACTCGCCATTTCGCGGTGGGTCTGCGACTCGGTCGTGCGGGCGCCGATCGCGGTCCAGGTAATGAGCTCGGACAGGTACTGCGGCATGATCGGATCGAGCGCCTCGGTCGCGGCCGGCAGGCCCTGTTCCGCCAGGTCGACGAGGAGCTGCCGCGCCAGTGAAATGCCCTTCTCGATATGAAAGGAATCGTCCATGTAGGGATCGTTGATGAGGCCCTTCCAGCCCACCGTGGTGCGCGGCTTTTCGAAATAGACGCGCATCAGGAGGACCATCGAGCGCTCGACGCGCTTTGCGAGGCTTCGGAGGCGCCCCGCATATTCCCGTGCCGCATCGAGGTCGTGAATCGAGCAGGGCCCGACGACCATGAAGAGCCGCGGATCGCGACGCTCGAGGATCGCTCGCACGACATCCCGCGAGCGATACACGTGCTCCTCGGCACGTGCGCTCAGCGGAATCGCGCGCTTCACCTCTTCCGGCGTCGGCAGGAGATCGCTCGAGACGACGTTGACGTTATGGAGGCGGTCCTGTTCGGTCGGGCTCATGGCGTCAATCTACATGGAAGTCCGAACGGTCCAAAGCTCCGGGAAGAGACGCAGCTCGAGCGCCTTCATCAGATAGGAAACGCCGCCCGTGCCGCCGGTGCCGCGCTTGTAGCCGATGATCCGTTCCACGGTCTTCACGTGGCTGAAGCGCCAGAGCTGGAAGTTGTGATCGAGATCGACCAGCTTCTCCGCGAGCTCGTAGAGGTCCCAGTGCTCATCCACCGTGTGATACACGGAGAGCCAGGCGGCCGCGACCTGCTTGTTCGCATGATACGGCTGGCTCCAGTCGCGATCGACGTACTCCTGCGGGATATCGTAGCCACGGCGACTGAGGAGCCGCAGGCATTCGTCGTAGATGCTCGGGCTATGCAGCGCCCGGTTGACGACCTCGTGGACCGCGGGTTCCCGCTGGAAGACCTGCACGTACTCCGGATTCTTGTTGCCGAGCAGGAATTCGAGGACGCGGTACTGGTGCGACTGGAATCCGGAAGACTTGCCGAGGTGATTGCGAAAGCTCGAATAGTCGGCCGGCGTCATCGTCGACAACACGTCCCAGGCCTGCACCATCTGCGTCTGGATGCGGGCAAAGCGCGAAAGCATCTTGAAAGAGGGCCCGAGGTCATCGCGACGGATGCAATCGAGCGCCGCCGTGAGTTCATGCAGGCAGAGCTTCATCCACAGCTCCTGCACCTGATGCGCCGCGATGAACAGCGCTTCGTCGTGATGCGAGGACAGCGGATGCTGGGCCGCGAGCAGCTGGTCGAGATGCAGGTACTGGCCGTAGGAAAGCGACTGGCCGAGATCCCAGTGCACCGGCTCGTCGGCAAGATCGACCTTGCTGCGCGGCTCCGTGTCGCTCCGCTCGGTCATGGCGAGGGTTTCTCGCCGCCGTCCGGCCCGTAAAAGATCACCCAGACGCTCAAGTCGGAGGAGAAATACTCGAACCGGTGCGGTACGCCCGCCGGCGCGAACAGGAAATCCCCCGGGCCGAAGGTGAGCCGTTCGCTCCCGACCACGAAGGTTCCAGACCCCGTGGCGACGATATAGGCCTCGTCACGCCGGTGCGGCTGCTGTGAGTCGACTTCGCGCGGCTGGTAGAGCTCGACTTCGAGCGTCCCATGTTCGAACACGACGGCATAGCGCTCGCCGGACGAGCCCGGAATCTGGCGCGCGGCATCGGCGACGGAAATCCTGCGATTCGCACTGAAGGATGACATCGGGGGCCTCGTCCGTTGAGAGCACACAGTCGCCGCGACCGGCGGGGATTGTCAAGCCGCAAAGACCCAGTCCGGTACGTGACGCCAGCCCTGGCCGAGCTCGCGGTCGAGCGTCCGGAAGTGCGGTTCGTGGCGCGCCACCAGCGCCCAGAAGCGCTGCGAGTGATTCATATGGACGCGATGACAGAGTTCATGCACCACAAGATAGCGCACAACTTCCGGCCGCTGAAACAGCAGGCAGGCATTGAGGCTCACCACGCCCTGGCGCGAACAGCTGCCCCAGCGCGTGCGCTGGCGGCGGATTTCGAGCCGCCGAAAGTCGATTCCTGTTTCGCCGGCCACCCGCGCGAGCCAGGGCCCCATCGCCGATCGCGCCCGGGCTCGCAGCCAGTTCTGCAGAAGGCGCATTCCGGCTCGCTCGTCGGCGGGCGGCGTCATCAATATCAATTCCGAGTCGCCGGCTCTGCGCAGCGACGAGCGGCAGCTCGTCTCATGACGGACGTGGAAGGTCGCGCCGATCGCCGCGAGGTTGATGATCGCCGGAATCCGCTGCCGATCGGGCGGCGCGAGCGCCCGCATTTCGTCGACCTTGCGCGCTATCCATTCGCTGTGGCCCATGACAAAACTCTGCACGACCCGCACGCCGACGCCCCGCGGCACGACCACTTCGACGCGCCCGCCGGGATACACGCGCACGGTCAGTCGCCGTGCGCGGTGGCTGCGGCGGACATGCCACGCGGCTGCGCCCTCATCGAGCCCGAGTGCGAGTTGAGGGCTTTCTCCCGCCTTGTGCCCGTCTGTCATGCCCATGGCTAAAGCGCGGCCGCCCAGCGGCTGCCCTGCTCGATCGCCCGCTTGGCGTCGAGTTCCGCGGCGACCAGGGCGCCGCCGAGCAGGCACGTGTCGATACCCGCCGCCCGCAACGGCGCTTCCAGCTCGCGCAGCGGTTCCTGCCCGGCGCAGATCACGACGTTGTCGACCTCGAGGAGTTGCGGCCGGCCGTCGCGCTCGATATGCAATCCCTGATCGTCGATCCTGCGATAGGCAATGCCGTCCAGCATGCGCACGCCGCGGCGCTTGAGTTCAAGGCGATGGATCCAGCCGGTCGTCTTGCCGAGGTCCGCGCCTGGCCGCCCCATTTTCCGTTGCAGCAACGTGATCGTGCGCGTCGATGGGACTTGCGGCACCGCATGTCGCAGCAGCCCGCCCCGCGACTCGAGCGTGCGATCGATGCCCCATGAGGCGAGAAAGGCGTCAACATCAAGACTCGTCGGTGCTTGCGACTGCGACAGGAACATGGCGACGTCGAAGCCGATGCCGCCGGCACCGACGATGGCGACGCGCCCGCCGACAGGCGCCGAGCGCAGCAAGACATCCGGGTAGTAGCGGACACTTCGATGTTCGATCCCTTCGATGGCCGGCACGCGAGGCGTGACGCCGGTCGCGAGCGCGACTGAGTCGTAGCGGTTTCCGATGATTTCCCCTGGCTCGACCCGAACCCCGAGGCGAAGGATAACGCCGCCGAGCGCGAGTTGCGTCGCGAAGTAACGTAATGTCTCGTCGAATTCTTCCTTGCCCGGTATGCGGCGCGCCATGTTGAACTGGCCGCCGATCGTTGGCGCGGCGTCGTAGAGCGTCACCTGGTGGCCGCGCGCCGCGGCAATCGACGCACCGGCGAGACCGGCCGGCCCCGCACCTATCACGGCGACGCGCCGAGCCCTTTCCGTGCGTGGGTAGTTGAGTTCGCCCTCGCGGCAGGCCCGCGGATTGACCAGGCAGGAAGCCGTCTTCTTTTCGAATACGTGATCGAGGCAGGCCTGGTTGCAACCGATGCAGGTGTTGATCTCGGGCGCGCGGCCGGCCGCGGCTTTACGCACGAAGTCGGCGTCCGCAAGGAGCGGCCGCGCCATGGACACCATGTCGGCCTGCCCGTCGCGGATGATCGCGTCCGCCGTTTCCGGCGTATTGATGCGGTTGGTCGTGATGAGGGGCAGCCGGATCGCGTTGCGGAGCATCGCGGTAACCCAGGCGAATGCCCCACGCGGCACCGGAGTTGCAATCGTTGGAATGCGGGCTTCGTGCCAGCCGATGCCGGTATTGATGAGCGTCGCGCCGGCCGCCTCGATGGCCTTCGCCAGGGCCCGGGTCTCCTCGAGGGTATTCCCCCCTTCCACCAGGTCGAGCATCGACAGCCGGTAGATGATGATGAAATCGCTGCCGACGGCCGCGCGAATCTGTCGAACGATCTCGGTTGCGAACCGGATTCGATTCTCGAAAGGCCCGCCCCACTCGTCCTCACGCCGGTTCGTGCGGCTCACCAGGAACTGATTGATGAGGTAGCCCTCGGATCCCATCACCTCGACGCCGTCATAGCCTGCCTCGCGCGCGAGCGTCGCGCAGCGGACGAAAGCCGCGATCTGGCCGAGTACGCCGCGCCGGCTCAGCTCCTTCGGGTTGAACGGCGAGATCGGCGCGCGGATCGCGGACGGTGCAATCGCGAGCGGGTGATAGGCGTAGCGCCCCGTGTGCAGGATCTGCATGCAGATCCGCCCGCCTTCCGCATGCACCGCTGCCGTCACCAGGCGGTGACGCGCGAGTTCATGACGTGAACTCAGCTTGCCGGCGAACGGAGCGACCCAGCCGCGCCGGTTCGGTGCAATGCCGCCGGTGACGATGAGCGCAACGCCGCCCCGCGCGCGTTCGGAAAAATAGCGGGCGAGGCGCGGATAGTCGCGCGCGCGATCCTCGAGCCCCGTATGCATGGAGCCCATCAGGACGCGGTTCGGAAGCGTGACGAAGCCGAGATCGAGCGGCGCTAGCAGGTGCGGATACGGACCGGATGCCACGGCGCAATGATAGCAATTGCGTGTGCTAGCATGCGCCGAATTCCCCGCCTCTGTCGCCAATCACGGGCCCATGACCGCCATTCTCCAGGCTCGCAATCTCGTCAAGAAGTATCGCGACGTCGTCGCCGTCGACGGCATTTCCTTCGATGTGCCCGCAGGCATCTGCTTCGGCCTGCTCGGACCGAACGGCGCCGGCAAGACGACCACGGTCGAGGTGATGGAAGGCATCGCACCACCGACTTCCGGCGATGCGCTTTATCTCGGTGAACCGATCGGCGCGCGCTTTCGCCAGGAAGCGGGCATCCAGTTCCAGAAGACGGCGCTGCAGGACTTCCTGACCGTGCGCGAGACGCTCGTGATGTTCCGGCGGCTGTATGAGCGCGGCATGGATGTCGATGAAGTCGTCCGCCTGTGCGCGCTCGAGACCATCGCCGGCCGCGACAACCGCAAGATCTCCGGCGGCCAGCAGCAGCGCCTGCTCCTCGGACTCGCGCTCGTGAACGATCCGCAGGTGCTCTTCCTCGATGAGCCGACCACCGGGCTTGATCCGCAGGCGCGCCGCAATTTCTGGGACCTCGTGAAAACCATCAAGGCGCGCGGCAAGACCATCGTGCTGACGACGCATTACATGGAAGAGGCCTACTTTCTCTGCGACCGCATCGCGATCATGGATCACGGCCGCATCATCGCCGAAGGCTCCCCGCAGCAGCTGCTCGAGGAGCACTTCGCCGACGTGGTGCTCGAACTGCCGGCCGCCGACTTCACGGTCGATCGCGCGCGGCTGCCGTTTCAGATCCTGGACGCGCGTGGCAATGTGGAAATCTCGACGGCGAACGTCGAGCGCACGCTCGCGCAGCTGATGGACCTCGGCGTGCCGCTCGGAAATCTGAGGATCCGCCCGCGCAACCTCGAGGACCTCTTCCTCGAGCTCACGGGCCGGGAGCTGCGCGCATGATGCGACGCCTGTTCGCGGTCTTCTACGCCCGCAACCTCGAGTTCCTGCGCGACCGCACGACCGTGATCTGGAATTTCCTCTTCCCGGTCGTGGTGGTCGTCGGCATGGGCCTCGTATTCGGTGGCGGTGCACGGCCGCTCTTCGAGGTCGGCGTGCTGCATGCCGGCACGGACATCGACCTGAAGAGCCACCCGTTCCTCGCGACCAGGTACGTGAAGTACTTCACCGTGACGGACGAAGCGGCCGCCATCCGCAAGGTCGCGCGTCATCAGATCGACCTCCTGATCGACCTGCGTTCGACGCCGCGCTACTGGGTCAACTCCGATTCGCCGAAGGGCTACATCGTCGAACGGCTGCTGAAGGAAACCGATCCCGCCATCGTGCGCCAGGCGGTCACGGGCGACGCCGTGCGCTACATCGATTGGCTCCTGCCGGGGGTCATCGGCATGAACATGATGTTCAACTGCCTGTTCGGCGTCGGCTACGTGGTCGTTCGCTACCGCAAATCCGGGTATCTCAAGCGGCTGAGTGCGACGCCGCTCAAGGCGATCGAGTTTATCGGCGCTCAGGTGCTGTCGCGCCTGGTGCTGACCCTGCTCGTGACCCTCGTCATCTATCTCCTCGCGAGCGGGCTCGTCGGCTTTCACATGCGGGGCAGCCACCTGCTGCTCGCCTGCGTCGCCGCGCTCGGCGCGTTTTCCATGATCGCGCTCAGCATGTTCGTCGTCGCCCGCTTCACGAGCGATGAGCTTGCCGCGGGCGTGCTGAATGCGCTCACCTGGCCGATGATGATGCTTTCGGGTGTGTTCTTCTCGCTGGAAGCGGCACCGCACTGGCTGCAACTGGTCGCGAAGGTGTTTCCGCTGACCCAGATGCTTGATGCGGCGCGCTCGATCATGATCGACGGCGCCGGGCCGGCCGACATTGCGCTGCCGGTCGGTTACCTGGCGCTCACGGGACTGACGTTTCTCGTGCTCGGCGCCTGGTCGTTCAAATGGCGGATCGATTGAACCGCCGGCGCGCTCAGGCGACGAGCGGCGGCAGCGGGCAGTGGATCGTGGCGCAGATCGCCCGCAGCAGCTCCGCCTCGCCGATCGTCAGCTCGTTATCGTGGGAAATCGTCTTGACCAGCGCCTCGATGAGCGCTTCCTTCGCCGCCGGCACGAGCTGATCGAGACGGCCGAGCGCGTCGTCGAGGCTCGCGACCCAATCCGGGATCGGGCTGAAGCCTGGCCGCTCGCGCGGCAACAGGCCGGACAGGCCGAATTCGTAGGCACGGCGAGCAGCGGTGCCGTCCGCTCCACCTTGCAGCGCGAGCAGGGAAAAGACGGTCTGCAGGTCCGTCGTGACGTCGCTCAGCTTCAGCGTACCGCGCCGCTGATTCGCCGACGTCCCGCCGAGTTCCTGTCTGGCGATGCGCGCCAGCGCGTACTCGTGGACGCTGATGTTCCCGTCCGCCTGTGCGACGCGGCTGACGGCGTCGAGAATCTTCGGGGCCAGAACCTGCGGCAAGCGCCGCAGCGCCGGAAACAGGCGCATCAGGAGTGGCAGGCGTTGCAGAGGGTCCAGGGCGGCGATCCGCAAATAGTGGGACGCCGCGACTTCCGCGTGCCGCGCTCCGAGCCTCTCCTCGAGAACGGCGAGCTGCTTCTGCCGAACGCCCGCATCCTCATCGAGCAGCAGCGACCAGAGCACGCCGACCGCGCGAGCCGGGTCGTTCACCCGTTCGAGCAGTTCCGCGGGCAGGGCTTCACGAATGCCGCGCGCGAGCGCGAGGTGGCTCGTCGCCGGGTTGCCGACGAGCCGGGTGATGGATTGCGCATCCGCGGCGATCGGCTGCTTGCCCGCCGAGCCCGCGAAAGCCGCGGCGCCGGGCATTTCCGATTCCGTGGCATCCGCATCCGGCAATGCCTGCGTCGCCAGCATCTTCGCGCCCACGCGAGCAAACTCGCTCTCATCGAACGACGGGTCGAGCGTTCGAATGCGCTCGATCAGAGGCGGATGCGTTGCGAAGGCGCGGCTCAGGCCCGGTGCGAACAGCATGTGAGCGACCTCCTCCGTGCCTGCGGCGTGCATCCTGGAGCCCTCTTCGAGTGCGCCGATCTTGACCAGCGCGTCGCGCAGCCCCTGCGGATCGCGCGTGAACTGGACCGCCGACGCATCGGCAACCTTTTCGCATTGACGGGACACGGCGGCCTGGATGAGCCGGCCGAAAAAAAGGCCGGTGTAGCCGAGGATCATCACGCCGAGACCCGCGAGCACGAGGGCGCCGCCCTTGCGGTTGCCGCTCGCACCGCGCATGACGAACTGGCCGATGTAGCCAATGACGAGCAGCCCGAACAGCAGGCCCATCAGGCGGATGTTGACGCGCATGTCGCCATTGAGGACGTGGCTGAATTCGTGGCCGATCACCCCCTGCAGTTCGCTGCGATTCAGGCGCTCGAGCGCGCCGCGCGTGACGGTGATGGCCGCATCCGAAGTGGTATGACCGGCAGCGAAAGCGTTGATGCCGTGTTCATCCTCGAGCACGTAGATCGCCGGGATCGGAACGCCGGAGGCGATGGACATTTCCTCGACGACGTTCCACAGGCGCCGCCGGAGCGGATCGCGTGTGTCGTGCGGCACGCGCTCCGCTCCGAGTTGCTGGGCGACGGCGCCACCGCCTGCACTCAGCTGCGAGGAGCGGTACACCGACCCCGTGCCGATGACGCAGAGCACGACCAGGCTGGTCCAGACCCACAAGCTCGGAGCCGACATGAAATCCGCGAACGAGCCGGTGAGCTCCTCGCGATGGGCCGCGAACATCGAGAACACGAACAGGGTGATCGCGTCCACCGCGAGCACCACCGCGACGACGGCGAGGACGAACAGCCAGATGAGCCGGCGCGCGGTCGCGCGCGCGTTGGCCTGCCGGGCGAAGAAGTTCATCGCCCGATCAGGAGAAGCTCACCTTCGGCACGGCGCGCTTCTCGGGCGATTCGATCTCGAGCGGCTCCGCGGGCGCGAAGCCGAACATGCCGGCGACCACGCTGTTCGGAAACACCTCCCGCGTGTTGTTGTAGCCGAGGACGGAATCGTTGTAGGCCTGCCGTGCGAACGCGACCTTGTTTTCGGTGCTGGTGAGCTCTTCGGAGAGCTGCATCATGTTCTGGTTGGCCTTGAGGTCGGGGTAGGCCTCCGCCACCGCGAACAGGCGCCCGAGTGCGCCGCTCAGGGCCGCATCGGCGCCGCCGAGTGTCTGGATCGCGCCGGCGCTGCCGGGATTGGCGGCAGCGGCCTTCAGGCCACTCACCGCGGAGTTACGCGCGGCGATCACTGCCTCGAGCGTTTCGCGCTCATGCTTGATATAGCCCCTGGCCGTCTCGACGAGGTTCGGGATGAGGTCGTAACGGCGCGTCAGCTGCACGTCGATCTGCGCAAATGCGTTCTTGTAGCCGTTGCGGGCCGTCACCAGCCGGTTGTAGATGCCGATCAGGAACAGCACGAAGAGGACGATGAGGCCCAATAAGATCCAGCCAGCCATGAAGCACTCCTTCTGCACAAAATCGGGGCAGCCCCGAATGGGTACGGATAGTGGGGGAGGTATTCCCGCGAATCAACGTCTGCGCTTCAGGGTCTGCGCTTCAGGGTCTGCGCTTCAGGGCGAGCCGGGAATCGCGAAGCTGCGCCAGAGCATGCGTGCGGCGACCAGCGCCAGGAAAAGGCCGAAAGCTGCCGCCAGGGCCCGCCGTGACAGCGAGTGCGCGAGCCTGGCCCCGAGTGGTGCGCACAGCATCGTCATGGGTGCGATGAGGAGCACGCCTGGAACGCTCACGAGCCCCACGGTCCCCCAAGGCAGGCTGACGTCGGTCCTCGTCACGAGATAGGCGACCGTGCCCGGCACGCTGATGAGCAAGCCGAAGAGCGCCGCCGTACCGACGGCGCGATGGATGGGCTCACCGTAGAGCGTCATCGCCGGCACGCTGACCGTGCCGCCGCCGATGCCCATGACGCTCGACACGAGGCCAATGCCGAACGGCAGTGGCGCGGCGCGCCAGCCGCGCGGCACCCGCTCGCCGAGACGCCACTCGTCGAATGGCAGGATCATCTTGAGCGCCGCAAGCAGCGCCACCGATCCGAAAACGGCCGTGAGCACGGCGGTCCTCGCCTCGCCGGCAATCACGGCCCCGAGCGCAGCCCCGACGGCGATCGGAATGGCCCAGGCGCGCGCGAGCCCGCGGTCCACGGCGCCCCGCAGCTCGTGCGCACGCGTCGATGACAGCGCCGTCGGAATGATGGTGGCGAGCGATGTGGCGACCGCGACATGCATGCGTGCCGCGGGATCCGTGCCGGCGATTCCGAGCACGTAATCGAGCATGGGCACGATCACGATGCCGCCCCCGACGCCGAGGAGTCCAGCGAGGATGCCGCCGATGGCACCGGTCGCGACGAGCGCGAAGACCATCGGCAGCCAGTCGATCCCGCCCCCGGGTAGCTCCGCCATCACGGGCGCGACGCCTGCACGGAGCTACTTCGGCGAGACTTCCAGCAGCGCTTGCTCGAGAAGGCCAAGCCCTTCGCGCACGATCTCGTCCGATGCCGTGAGCGGCACGAGGAAACGGATGACGTTGCTGCGGACACCGCAAGACAGGATCAGCAGTCCACGCCGGGCCGCCGCCTGCACCAGTGCTTTCGTGAGGTCGGGATCCGGTCGCGAGGCGTCGCCGTCCATGACGAGTTCCATCGCGATCATGGCGCCCAGCCCGCGTATGTCGCCGATCGAGCGCAGACGGTTACGATCGCGCATGCCGGCAAGGGATGAGCGCATGAGTTCGCCGATCGCATGCGCGCGGCCGCAGAGATTTTCCTCCTCATAGACGTCCATGGCCGCAAGGCCGGCCGCGCAGGCGATGGGCGAGCCCGCATAGGTTCCGCCGAGACCGCCCGGCGCCGGCGCATCCATGATGGCGGCCTTGCCGCAGACGGCCGACAAGGGAAATCCTCCCGCAATGCTCTTCGCGAGCGTCATGAGGTCCGGCTCGACGCCGCTGTGCTCCACGGCGAACATCTTGCCCGTGCGCGCGAAGCCGCTCTGGATCTCATCCGCGATGAAGACGATACCGTGCTTGTCGCAGATCGACCGGAGGCTGCGCATGAATTCGAACGGCGCAACGTAGAAGCCGCCCTCGCCCTGCACCGGCTCGATGATGATCGCCGCGACCCGGGCGGGCTCGACATCGGAGTGGAAGAGTTCATCGAGGGCCGCCAGCGATTCCTCGACGCTGACCCCGTGATACGCGATCGGGAATGGTGCGTGGAAGACCTCCGCCGGGAACGGCCCGAAACCGACCTTGTACGGCACGACTTTGCCGGTCAGAGCCATCGCCAGCATCGTGCGTCCGTGAAAGCTGCCGCTGAAAGAGATCACGGCCGAGCGCTTCGTATGGGCGCGCGCGATCTTGACGGCATTCTCGACGGCTTCGGCTCCCGTCGAGAGAAAGATCGTCTTCTTCGGCGTCGGGCCGAATGCGAGCCGGTTGAT
The DNA here is from genome assembly GCA_035644395.1 of Steroidobacteraceae bacterium. Lineage (GTDB taxonomy): Bacteria > Pseudomonadota > Gammaproteobacteria > Steroidobacterales > Steroidobacteraceae > JBGPLJ01. Next base: position 18,126 of record DASQOR010000001.1, on the reverse strand, counting down.
GCGATCCGCGAGGCGCACGTATACCTCGTACTGCGTGATCTGGAAGCAGGTGTGGGTGAAGAGCTTCAACTGCCGCTCGACGGCTTCCCGGATCTTCGGATGCACGTGGCCGGTGTTCAAAACGGCGATGCCAGCCGCGAAATCGACGTAGCGCTTGCCATCGACGTCCCACAGCTCCGCATTCGCGGCGCGCGCGGTGAAGACGGGCAGCATGTTCGAAACGCCGCGTGGGACGGCGGTCTCGCGCAGCTTCTGCAGTTCGGCGTTGGTGCTCATGTGGGATGCTTCGTAAAGGCGAACGCGGACGTCCGGGGTGAGGCCGCGTATTGTCCCACCGCTACGCACGCCCGTCAGTAGCCGAGCGTCAAATCGACCGTATTGACGAGCTTCTGCGAGTCGCGGTAACGCGAGAAATTCTCGAGAAAGAGGCCGGCGGCGCGCTCCGTGGTGCGCGTTTGCGCACGGCCCGAGGCGTGCGAGGTCACGAGAACATTGGGAGTCGACCAGATGGGGTCCGCGGCCGGCGCGGGCTCCGGGTCCGTGACGTCGAGGAAGGCTCCGCCGATCGCGCCGCGACTCGCCGCGGCGATGAGCGCCTTCTGATCGATGAGTCCGCCGCGCGCAATATTGATGATCCAGGCGGTCGGCTTCAGTTGCGCAAGTTCCGCGGGACCGAGCAGGTGGCGCGTGTCCGCCGTGAGTGCGGCCGCCAGGATGATCCAGTCGAACTCCGGCAACCGCGCACGCCAGGCGTCCGGTCCGAGCACACCGGCCTCGCCGGACGCTGCCCGGCGCCGCACGCCGATGACCTCGACACCGAAGGGGCGCAGGCGTTCGCCGATGGCGCGGCCGATCTGCCCGTAACCCAGGATCAGCGCCTTGGTCTCGAAGAGTTCCGCCTTGCCCGGCGCATCCGCCAGCCACTCGCGCCGGTCCTGCGAGTGGATGATGGCGCGCAGGTTCTTGGCTGCGGCGAGCATGCCCATCACCGCGTATTCGGCGACGGGCACGTTGTGCAGGCCCGCGCCATTGGTGAACGCGATGCCGCGCTCGCGCATCACGCCGAGCGGAAACGTGCCGACGCCCGCAAACATCGTCGATACCCAACGCAACCGACGGCCCGCGTCCAGTGCGGCGCCGATATGCGGCGGGAAGAGGTCGAGCCAGGCGACCTCGGCCTCTGTCGCAGCGCCGCCGGCTTCGCCCGGCTCGCCGTACCATGCGGCCTCGACGCCTTCCGGCAGTCGCCCATCGACGAAAGGCTTCGCACGGGCTGGCAGCGCGATTTTCATGGGGTGGTATCTTATCCGCCGCAGTCTGACCATGCCCGCCCACGAGATAAACGCAGATTCAAGGCGCTCACGATCCCGGGTCGTGCTCGTCGATCATCCGTGGCCCGGGATCGAGGTCGAACGGTCGATCATCGAGGCCGCAGGCTTTGAACTCATCGCGGGACCCACCGAAACCGGCACCGCCGCCGAGGTGGAGGCGCTCATCGCCCTGCACGATCCGGTCGGTATCATGACGTGCTGGGCGCAGATCTCCGCGCAAGCCATCGCCCTGCCTTCGATCCTGAAAGTCGTGACCCGCATGGGGGTTGGGCTCGACAACATCGCGATCGACGCAGCTACGAAGCGCGGTGCCTGGGTCACGAATATTCCCGACTACTGCACCGAGGAGGTCTCCGATCACGTCATTGCCCTGCTCCTCAATGCCTGGCGGGGTGTCGGGCATTTCGACCGTGACGTCAAGACCGGCCACTGGCGGCCGGCCACGGCGAGCAACCGGCGCCTCTCGCAGACGACGATCGGCATCGTCGGTCACGGCCGCATCGGTAGCGCGACCGCGCGAAAGCTTGCGCGTGGCTTCGGCTGCCGCGTGCTGGTGACAAGCCCCTCGCTGCTCGCGACGGGGCCTCCGGGACGTGAGCTTGAACCGCATGTCTTCGTGGCGGAGCTCGCAACGATCCAGCGCGAGGCCGACGCCATTACGCTGCACCTGCCAATGCGACCGCAAACAGTCCATCTGGTGAACGCCGCGTTCCTGGCGGCTTGCCGGCGCAAGCCGCTTCTCGTCAATGTCAGCCGCGGCGCGCTCGTCGACAATGGCGCACTGCTACAGGCGCTGGATCGGGGCTTGATCAGCGGTGCGGCGCTGGACGTGATCGAAGGGGAACCCGCCCCGCCCGCCGACCTCATTGCGCGGCCGGACGTCACTGTGACGCCGCACATCGCGTTCGCGTCCGCGACGTCGATCGCCGAGCTATGCCGCCGCTCCGCGGATGAAGTGGTGCGCGTGCTGCGCGGCGAGCGGCCCCGGCATCCCTGCAATCAACCGATTCCCTAGCTCCCTGCGCCGCTGCCGCCCAGGATCGCCGGGATGTGCGCTTCCCAGCCGAGCGCCATCATGTGCACGCCCGAGCAGAGGCTGCGGACGCTGCGGATCGAGCGCTGCGCGATCTCGATGCCCTTCGCGAGCTCGGCCTCGGCGCCGGACACCGACGCCAGTTCGTCGAGGAGCGCCTGTGGCACCACGATCCCCGGCACATGGGTGTTGAGCCAGGTCGCCATCTTGATGGACTTCAGGGGAATGATGCCGGCGAGAATCGCGACGCCGTCCGGCTTCGCGGCGTCGAGGAATTTCTCGAGCAGCGCCGGATCGTAGATCGCCTGCGTCTGGAAGAACTCGGCGCCCGCATCGATCTTGCGCCGGGTGTTCTCCACTTCGTCGGTGAACTTCGAGGAAGCCGGATTGACCGTTGCGCCGATGAACAGCGACGGCGTGCCCTTGAGCTCGTTGCCGGTGAGGTCCTTACCCTGTGTCAGCGAGCGCGCCGCGCGCAGCATGTCGGAGGCCGTGAGATCGAACACCGGCTTCGCGTCCGGGTGATCGCCGTTCCTGGGCGAGTCGCCGCTCATGAAGACGAAGTTGCCAAGTCCGAGCGCGGCCGCTCCGAGGAGGTCCGCCTGGATGGCGATGCGATTGCGGTCGCGCGCGGTCACCTGCACGATCGGCTCGACACCACGGTCCTGCAGCAAGCGTCCGACCGAACGGGGATCGATGGCCATGCGCGCACGCGGCGATTCCGTCAGGTTGAAGGCGTCGACCACGCCCCTGAGCGCATCCGCCTTGGCGTAGAGGTCACTGAGATCGATCCCTTTCGGCGGGTTGAGCTCGGTGGTGACGACGAAGCGGCGCGCGCGGATCTTCTGCGCAAGCCCGGTCACTGCCCGGCCTCGAACGGCAGGCCCGCGTAGTTCTCCGCGATCGTCGTGAGCCCCGCGGCCGAACTCGTGAAGTAGTCGAGCTCGGCGAGCTGCAGGCGGTAGGCGAAGGCATCGTCGGAGAATCGATGGGTCATCGAGGTGAACCACCAGGAAAAACGCACCGCCTTCCACACGCGGCGCAGACAGGTTTCGGAATACCGATCGATCAACGTCGAATCGCGGTTGCGGAAGAATTCGAGCAGCGCGCGATACAGAATCCGCACGTCCGCTGCGGCGAGGTTCAGGCCCTTGGCCCCGGTTGGCGGCACGATGTGCGCGGCGTCGCCCGCGAGGCAGAGCCGCCCGAAGCGCATCGGCTCCGCGACGAAGCTGCGCAGCGGCGCCACGCTCTTTTCGATCGACGCGCCGGTGACGAGACCTTCGGCCGTTTCCGGCGGCAAGCGTGCACGCAATTCGTCCCAGAAGCGGGCATCGGGCCAGCGCTCGACCTGCTCGTCGGCCGGGCATTGCACGTAGTAGCGGCTGCGCGTGGCCGACCGCATGCTGCAGAGGGCGAAACCGCGAGCGTGATTCGCGTAGATCAGTTCGTGGGCCACGGGCGGCGTATCGCTCAGGACGCCGAGCCAGCCGAAGGGATAGACGCGCTCGAACGTCGTGAGCGCATGGACCGGGACACTCTTGCGGCACACGCCGTGAAAGCCGTCGCAGCCGGCGATGAACTCGCAGGCGATCTCCTGATCACGTCCGCCCTTGCGATAGCGGATGCGCGGCTGGTCCGAATCGAAGTCGTGGATGCTGGTCTGGTCGCATTCGAAGCGCAGCTTGCCGCCGCTCTCGAGGCGCGCGTCGACCAGGTCCTTGGTCACCTCGGTCTGCCCGTAGACCGTCATCGGTCTGCCCGCGTACTTCCTGACGTCGACACGGGCACGCCGGCCGTCGAATGCGACTTCAAAGCCGTCGTGGACGAGGCGCTCGCGATCGAGACGCGTGCTGACGCCGGCCTGCTTCAAGAGATCGACCGTACCCTGTTCCAGCACCCCTGCGCGGATGCGGCTCTGCACGTACTCTCGGCTGCGCTGCTCGACGACGATGTTGTCGACGCCGCTCTGACTCAGGAGCTGCGACAGCAGCAGGCCCGAGGGCCCCGCGCCGACGATGCCGACCTGAGTGGATTCGTTCACCTGCCCCGATCCTTCCGTTGCCTGCCAACAGTGTATATAAGAGTGGCCGTTTCGTTCAGCCGGGCTTCAGCAATCTGAACGGCTAGCGGGCACATCAGCCAGGTGACACGCATGCATGTCCGAGACCTGTTTGACCTCACCGGCAAGGTGGCGCTCGTCACCGGCGGGTCGCGCGGTCTCGGCCTGCAAGTCGCGGAGGCGCTGGGTGAACTCGGCGCAACCATCGCCATCACCGCTCGCAAGCCGGAGGAACTGGCAGCGGCGGCGGCACGGCTGGCAAGTGCCGGTGTTCGCTGTCATTCGGTCACCGCCGACCTTGCGGACTTCGCCGTCATCCCGCGGCTGGTCGACGATGTGGTGAGCAATGCCGGGCCGATCGATATCCTGGTCAACAACGCGGGGACGACCTGGGGCGCCCCCGCGGAGAGCCATCCCGCCGATGCGTGGATGAAGGTGATGGACCTCAATGTCAACGCGAGCTTCTTCCTCAGCCAGGAAACCGCGCGGCGCTGCATGATTCCACGCGCGAGCGGCAAGATCATCAACATGGCCTCGATCGCGGGACTGTCGGGCGGCAGCGTCGACTTCATGGCCGCCGCCTACAAGACATCCAAGGCCGCGCTCATCAATCTGACGCGTGCGCTCGCCACCGAATGGGGCCGCTTCAATATCAACGTGAATGCGATCTGCCCGGGATTCTTTCCCTCGAAAATGAGCCAGGGCGCACTCGAAAAGCTGGCGGCAGGCGTGATCGCCCGCACGCCGCTGCACCGATTGGGCGGGGACGAAGATCTCAAGGGTGTCGCGGTGTTTCTTGCCTCTGACGCGTCGCGCCACGTCACTGGCCAATACATCGCCGTCGACGGCGGCGCTTCGATTGCCTGACCTCGGCGACGAATGCATACCGATCCGCTCTTCTACGCCGTCGCGGTGCCGGCGGTCATCATTCTCGGGCTCGCCAAGGGTGGCCTGGCGGGACTTGGCATGCTGGCGGTGCCGCTCATGTCACTCGTTGTTTCGCCGGTCGAAGCGGCAACGATCGTATTGCCCATCCTGCTGGTACAGGACGTCGTGAGCGTCTGGGCGTTTCGCAAGGCCTGGGACGGACGGAGCCTCGCCATCATGCTTCCGGGTGCCGCGGTGGGTATCGGACTCGGATACCTGCTCGCGGCACGGGTGTCGACGGCGGCGGTCGAGTTCGCGGTCGGCCTTACCTCGATCGTTTTCGGGCTGCAACAGCTATGGAAGACCTGGCGCGGCGCCCTCGAACCCAGGCACGCCTCGGACTGGATTGGCGTCGCCTGCGGGGTCGGCGCCGGCTTCACCAGCCAGATCGCCCACGCCGGCGGTCCGCCCTTTCAGCTCTACATGCTGCCGAAGCACCTGCCGCGCGATGTCTTCGTCGGCACGTCGGCGATCTTCTTCGCCGTCGTGAACTGGCTGAAGGTGCCGGCCTATGTCGCGCTCGGCCAGTTCACATCGCAGAATCTGCACACGGCCGCTGTCCTGCTGCCGCTTGCGGTCGCCTCGACCATCGGTGGCGTCTGGGTCATCCGGCGGATTTCAGGCCCACGCTTCTATTTCGCGATGTACCTGTTGCTCGTCCTGGTCGGTGCCAGGCTCACGTGGAGCGGACTCGGCGCGCTGGTCCACTGAGGGATCCCACTAACGACCAGAGACTCGCCGGATTCCGAGGCCGGCCAACGGCACGCAGCAAATGGAAAGTGCGGCGGTACGGAGGCGCTCGAGGATCGCCGCCTGCGGGCGCCTCTCCTACTTCACCGTGTACTTCTTCGCTTCCAGGCACGCGCCGAAAGCCTTCTTGAAGGCATCGATGGATTGCGCCGCGTTCTGATCGGCCGCCTGCGACTGTTGTGCGGCCTGCTGAGCGGCCTGCTCGTTTGCACGGCGTGACTTGTTGCGCCCATGGACCGCGCCCGCCGCCGCACCCCAAGCCGCGCCGTTGCCCGCATCGTTGTTTGCGATTTCACCGACCAGTGCGCCCGTCGCAGCTCCGCGGACCGCGCCGCGCGCCCCGGAGCCTTGTGTCGCCTGTGCAGTTTGTTGCTGCTGCTGAGCGGCTTGCTGTTTCTGCTGATCGGCCTGCTTGGCGGCTTGGAAGGGATCGGTGCCGGTGTTCTGCACGGCCCAGTTGTAGCACTCGGTCTCGTCCTTGGACTGCTGGCTGGAGTCCTGCCCCGCACCCGGGAACGCATAGACGCCCAAGGTGGCTGCCAGCGTCTTTTGTCCCGTCGGTGCGCTGACGGGTGGTGGCGACTGTGCGAGCACTGTCGCGAAGGCAGCAACCGTGGCGATGCAGGCTAGGGCTGTCGGGGTGCGCATGGCTTGATTCCTCTTGAACGATTGCCTGAGCTTGCGGCTCTACGGCGACGGCGTGCAGGCCGCAAACACGTTGACGATGATGCCGTCGAGCGCAATGGCGATGGTCGCGAGCCCGCTCTCCTCGTCGATCACCATGCTCAAGGCGCGGCCGTTCTCCGAGCTCTGGATCACGATCTCGCCATTGTCGCGTGTCAGGTGGGCGATGGGCGAGCGGCGCTGTTCAGCGCTCGTGGCTGGCGTGCTCAGTGTTTTCTTGACGAGGTCGACCTGGATGAACGACGGCATGTTCCACTGCCAGGGCGGACCGGACTCGCACTCGCCGCGCCCGAAGCAGCGGGTGACGTGCGATGCCGCGCAAAGAAATCGCTGGCTGCCGGTGAGGTCATCGGCCAGTGCAACGCAAGGGATCATGAGCGCGAGCGTGGCTGCGACTTTGCAAGTGGCGTGATTCATTGGCGTCCTTCCCGTCCCACGTTATCGTTATCAGGCTTCAAATTATCGTCGTCGCCGAGCCGCCGTTGCAAGCGGATGGCGGACCGCGACGCTTGCCTGATGTACTCATGCCGCGGCCGCGGCCGTTCGGATAGTATGGGCCCACTCTGGCCGTCCGGATGGTCTAGGTGCGATCCAACAAGCCGCTGATCCTTTCGACTCTCACCTTGCTCGGCGCAGCAAGTGATGCGGACGCCGACGCCTGGAAACATCGTCTGACCCCGTATCTGTGGGGCGCGGGCATCTCTGGCACGACGTCGGTCGGACCGATTACCTCGGACGTCGACGTCGGATTCAGCGACATCATCTCCAACCTGAAGATCGGGGGCATGCTGACGTATCGCGGCGACCACGAGCGGCTGGCGATCATGGTCGATCTCATCTACGTGGACCTGGAAGGCGACAAGTCGTCCGCCGCCGGTCCGCTTCAGATCGATGCCACGGCGAAATTGCGGGAGACCATCTTCGAGGCGGACGTCGGCTACCACCTGACCGAGCGCACCGTTGGATTCGTCGGCCTGCGCTATAACGACATCAGTCCCGACATCGCCGTTACGACGACGGGGCCCGGCAGCGGGGTGACACTCAGCGGCAGCGGCAGTGAATCCTGGATCGACCCGCTCATCGGAATCAGTACCGAGATCCCGTTGTCCGAGCGCTGGTCCTTCGCCCTGCGCGGCGACGTCGGCGGATTCGGCATCGGCTCGGATTTCGCCTGGCAGGCGGTAGCGGCCGTGCGTTGGCAGGCCGGCAAGACGATGTCGGTCGTCGGCGGGTATCGCTATCTCAGCGCCGACTATCAAAACGGTAGCGGCGCAAGCTTATTCAAGTACGATATGTCGATGTCCGGCCCGGCGTTGGGAGTTGCCTTCGCTTTCTAGGGGGCGCGCCGGGGTGGTCGAGTGCCAAAACGATACCATTACTGACGCACTGCACGCAGTGCTGTAACTAAAATCCTGCGCTGACTCTACGGGAGACTCTACTAATGACTCGAAATGCAATGTCTTCGGTCCTCCTGCTGCTCGCCGCGAGCGCGGCGGCCATTGCCTCGCCCGGCCTTGCCCGCGCAGACGAGGCGGACGACGTACAGGCCTCCGCCGAGTCCGGCTCGGGACCCCTGAACGACCGGTTCATGCTCTCCCTTGGGACGTTCTTGCTGAGCACCAACACCAAGGTGCAGGTCAACGGCACCGGGGGCAGCACGGGGACCGAAGTCGACTTCGACAAGGACCTTGGCCTGAAGGATTCCGATCGCTTTCGCGTGGACGGGACCTGGCGCTTCTTCCAGCGTCACAAGCTGCGCGCGATGTATTTCAGCACCAGCCAGTCGCGCACCCGGGATCTTGACCGGGACATCACGATTGGCGACACCACCTACCCCATCGACGGCAGCATCAAGGCGACGAACGACACGACGATCATCGAACTCGCCTACGAGTACGTCTTCATGAAGCGGCCGACTTTCGAACTGGCCGGATCGGCCGGCATTCACAGCATCCAGTTCGATTTCACCCTTGAAGGAGACGCGACGGTGAACGGCGTGCCCACCGCGGGTCGGGTGGAAAGCCGCAATACCTCGGCGCCGCTGCCCGTATTCGGGTTCCGTGCCCTGTGGGAGTTTGCGCCGAAGTGGTACCTGGATGGCCAGGAGCAGTTCTTCGTCATCAGCTACGGTGACTACCAGGGCCACGTCAATGATTTCCGCGCCGGCGTCGTCCGGATGTTCGGCAGCCATTTTGGCGTCGGTGCCGGCTGGAACAGCTTCTCGACCCGGCTCGACGTCGGCAAGACGAACTTCGACGGATCGCTGAAGTGGCGCTATGGCGGCGCCCAGCTCTATGTCACGGCCAATTTCTAACCGGAGAGCGAACATGACACTGCGTGCGACCCTGACAGGCATGCTGCTGGTGGCGGGAGCCGCCTACGCCGGCGCGCCGAAGCCCGTGAGTATCGAGGACGCCGTGACGGCGTCCGCGCAGGTCATGAAGGTAGACGTTCCCAATCGACTGATGACGCTCAAGACGGACTCGGGCGAGGAGTTCGAGGTCGAAGTCGACCCGGTCGTTCAAAACCTGCCGCAGGTCAAGGTCGGGGACCACGTCAGCGTGAAGTACTACCAGGCGCTGAGTGCGCGGCTTCACAAGCCGGGCGACCCGGAACTGCCAACCGCGAGTCTCGACGCGGAGCGAGCCGAACTCGGCCAGAAGCCCGGCGTGTCGGCCCGCAGCATCAAGACAGTCACCGTGACCATCGCTTCGGTCGACACCGGGAACAATGTCGTTAAGTTCTACGGCCCTGACAATGTCGTGCGCACCGTGAACATCGTGACCCCGCAGGGGCAGACGTTCATCAAGTCGCTGAAGGCGGACGACAAGGTGGTGCTCACCTATACCGAATCGCTGGCAATCTCGGTCGGGCCGGCCCCGTAACGCAGGAGGCAGCATGAAGATCACTCGATGCTTGCAGGTGGCGGCCATCGCGGCGGCGGCACTGTTGATGGCGAATGCCTGGGCGGGCTCCAAGGAAGACTTCGACGAGGCGATGAGCGCCGATGGGCTGCAGAAGATCAAGGTCAAGGGCATCGACGTCGCCTATGCGCTCCCCGGCGCAACGCTTGCCGGCTACAACAAGGTCATCATCGATCCGATCGACGTCGCCTTTCACAAGGACTGGGATCCGGAGAGGACCGGCAGCCGCTTCAAGCTGAGCGCCGAGGAGCGGGAGAACATCCGCACCGGTGTCAGCAAGATCGTTCACGAGGAATTCGTCAAGGAACTGCAGAAGAACAACAGCTACCAGATCGTGACCGAGGCGGGCCCCGACGTGCTGCGCGTCGAGGCCATGATCATCAATCTCTACGTGAATGCGCCCGACACCATGACCGCCGGGCGCTCACGCACCTACACGGTCTCGGCTGGCGAAATGACTCTCGTCATTCAGCTGCACGATTCGGAGTCCGGCGCCGTGATTGCACGCGCGGTCGACCGTCGTGAGGGGAGCGACTCGGGGATGATGGAGCTCAGCAACAGCGTGGTGAATGCCTCGGAGGCGCGATCCATTGCTTCGATCTGGGCGCGGATCCTGAAGAAAGGCCTCGATAACGCCCACGGGATCAAGAACTAGAGCGGGGCGAGATCCGCCCGACCGCGCGCCCGCCATCGAAGGCAGGCGCGCGGCCTTGCAGAGTTACTTCAGCTCGATTTCGGATTCCACGGTATCCGCCGGATCCGAAATGACTCCCACGCGGTTCTCGGCGATCCAGAACGTCAGGACGTCGCCCCTCTGGAGCTTCGCGAAGGCGATCTTCTTGCCTTCGATCGTGACCATTGCCCCGGCCTTCGGCTTGACCGAAAGCTCGCGGCCTTCCATGCCGACGACGTTCGTAAACTTCAACTTCACGGTGTCGGCGCTCACCGACGTCACGTTCGCCGTGAAGCGCGCGTACTTCTTGCCGTCGCGCACCGCGACTTCCTGGCACGCCGCCGGCGCCTTCGGATACTTGGCAAGCAATTCGCCGTTCCACAGGATGTCCGAGCACTTGAGCTTGGCAGCGGGCTCATCGGCACTCACGGCTGCCGTCGCGCCCAGGGCCGCGACTATCGCCAGCACCGCGGCGGCCGCGGTCGATTTCAATTGGGTATTCACAATCAATCTCCTTGAAAAAGAATCAATCTGAAGCAATGTCAATCGCCAACCTTCCCTATATCAGTCCTCGGGCGCCGGTAGCGGCGCGCGGTCTTTTTCCGGTACCGGCGTCCAGCCCTCGACCGGATCAAATGTCGTGATCTTGCTCGCCTGTGCCTCCGTCTCGGCGCCGAGGTCGCGCTGATAGACGACACCTTCCTGATTCACGATGAAGCTCATGATGCCCAATTCACCGTAGGCTGCCGGATAGGCGATCACGGCGAAGCCACCTATCTGGTTGTCACCGGCGAGGTAGCTGTAGGCACCGCCCTTCGCGGCCGGGCCCTGCGCCGTCAGTAATTTGTAATGGTAGCCATGGAAGGCCGCGATCGGCGCCTCGTAGCCTTCCGCAGCCGCCTGGGCGACGAGTTCCCCGAGCGGACTCTCCGGCTCGCCCTCCTCGGCCGGCCAGAACAGTCCGTTGTGCCTGCCAACGACGCTGCGGAATGCCTGCGCATATTCCAGGATGCCGTCGCCATCACGGTCGTGCGCATAGTACTCGCGCTCCGCATCGACGATCGTGAGGCATGCCTGGATGGTCGAGAGTTCGTTGCGCCCGATGCGTCGGTCGAGGATTTCGTCCATTCCGGCCGCAGTATCAAACGCCCACCCTTGCTTCGTCTTCACGAGGGGAATCGGCATAGGCCAGGGGTCGGTCCCCACGGTCACCACCATCGATTCGTCCGCGCCCGGCACGAGCTCGTGCTTGGCGTCGTAGAGTTCGAGGAAGCCCTTGCGGTTGGCCTCATCCGCGACCGGATCGACCGACTGATAGAGCGCCTCCGATCCCTTGCCGAAAATGGCCAGCAGGGTCTTCGGATTGTATTTGCGCAGCGCCCCAACCAGCGCCTCGACCGCCTTTTCGGGCGTCGAGAACGCTTTTCCGGTCGGCGCTGCGGACGCGCTGATCGAGAGCGCGCAGGCCATCGAGGCCGCGACGAGCGCAGCAATCCAGCTGCGGCGCAGGGTGAACGCCATGATCGAACCCGGTGCCTTCCCGCTCATCGCCGTCTCCCGCCGCCGCCTCGGCTTGCGCCACCGCGCGAGCCGTAACTGCCCGCACGCGAGCCGCTGCTCATGCCGCCAAATGCACTGCCGCCCGATCGGCTGCCGCTCGACATGCTGCTCGATGTGTTCCGCGAGCCGCCGCCGTAGCTCGAGGACGAACCCGTTCGCGACGAAGCACCGCCGCCGCCGAGATCGCGCGTCCCTGCACTGGCACCCCCGCCAAGGTCGCGTGTGCCGCCGCCGCCCGGGTTGCGGGTTCCTGCGCCGCCACCACCGAGGTCGCGCGTACCCGCGCTCGGACTGGAGTTGGATCTGCCGCGGTAGGCATCGCTTGAAGACGCGCGGTTGCTCTGTGGGCTGTTGTACCTCTTTGCGGTGCCGTTGTCCCGATAGTCGACGCCCTTGCGATGGTCGGGATTGTGCTGCCAGCTGCTGCCATTGTTGACGCGATTACCGCTGTTGATATTGTTGACCCGGTTACCGCTGTTGATATTGATGTCACCCCGGTTGATCGTGATATCGCCGCCGTGCCAGTTGCAGTTGTTATTCCAGACGTTGCCCCAGATGCCGATGCTGATGCCGACGCCAACGCCCCACATGAAGGCAGCGCCCGGGTAATAGGAGGGCGGATAGTAGTAATAGGGCGGATAGGCCGGATACATCCAGGAACCGTAAACGACGGTCGGGCTGTACGTCGGAACGTAGACGACCTCGGGATCGGTCGGCTGTATGACGATTGTCGTCGTGCTCGTCGTGGTGGCCGGTGTCGCGGCAGCGCCAGCCGCAGCGGGGGTCGCCGCCGCTGCCGGCTCAACCTTGACGGTCTGATGCTCGTCGCTCTTGAGGTTGCCGGCGTCCTTGGCCTTCTGGCGCAGCGTTTGCACCATGGCGAGGACATCGGCCTGTTGCGCGAGTACCGCGTCGCCGAGCTTCTGCGTCCAATCGAGCTTCTCGTCCATCATCTTGAGGACGTCCGGCAGCGCCGTAAGGCCCTGCACGCTCACATCCCACGATTGTTTTTTAGCCTCGGTCGCCAACGCCTCGCCCTTCAGTTTCGCATTCGCTTGCACCCAGCGGTAGGCTTCCACCACCTCCAGCGGGTACGTCGATGCCATGAGGATCTGCGCGATCACCTGGTCGGGATAAAGCGCAATCGGCGCAACGAGTGACGCCAGCTCCTCTTGCTTGAAAGGCTTGGCAGCAGGCGCCGCCGATGCTGCCGGTGCCGCGGCGGGCGCCGCCGCTGGGGTCGTGCCCTGACCCGACGCGCTTGCACAGATCATCAGGACTAGCGACGACGCCACGGCCAGCACGCAGCTAGTTATTCGCAGGCGAATCATTCTCATAGGGGCTTCTCGGTCTGTGGCCAAGTTGTGCCGGATCGACAGTGTAATCATAGGCCAGAGGCCCCGGGCTATACGACTTTGTTTCTATTGCGCCGGCGGCCCGGGCGACGCCGCTACGGGGTCGCGCCCTTGAGTTTCTCCACGGCTTGCTGCTTCGCCGCCTGGCTCTCCATCACCAGCTTGTAGGCGATGTAGTACTTGTAAATGTTGCTGACGTACGTCACCGTTTCCTGGCCGATCTTGTCAGCGGCCACGTATTCGACGTTCTGGAACCAGACGTTGGGGTCGAGACCGCGCTTCCCGGCTTCCGCCCGCAGCTGCCGCACGCGCGCAGGGCCGGCGTTATACGAGGCGAACGCGAAAAGCGCCTTGTCGAGCTTCGTCATCGGTTCGCTTTCGTAGTAGCGGTCCATCATGAACCGCATGTACTTGATGCCCGCGTGGATGTTGGCTTCCGTCTGGGTGATGTCGCCCACGTTCAATTCCTTGCCCGTGGCAGGCATCACCTGCATCACGCCGATCGCGCCCACCGCGCTCTTGGCATTCTGGTTGAGCTGCGATTCCTGGTAGCCCTGCGCGCCCATCAGGAGCCAGTCGACGTCATATTGGTCGCCATACTTCTTGAAGTACTGGATGAGCGCCAGGAACTTCTTGCGCTCCGACTCCGACGCCGCATTCTTCACGTACGTGACGTTCTTCAGGTAGCGCGTCAGCAGCTGGTTGCCGGTCGAGGTTCCGACCTTGTTGCGCCGGGCGAAGTCATCGAGCATTGCCTTCAGCTGCGGCGTGCCCTTGCGAATCGCCCAGGCAATCTCGCCACCGGTGTGAACCGCAACGTCCGGGTGCACGGTGAGCGCGGGGAAAATCTGCTTCCAGAATTCCGCGGTGAATTGATTGACGACGACGAGCGAGACGAGGCCGCCATTCAGCATCTCGAGCAGGTCCTCGTCCTCCAGCGTCTCTGGCGCCTCGGTCAGGGTCACGGGCGCCTTCTTTTCGGCCGCGAACCGCCGGTTGAGCGCCGTGAGATTCTCGTAGTAGCTCGACGACTTGCGTACGAAGACCGACTTGCCTGCAAGGTCGTCGACGCTTGCGATCGCCGGGGAGGCGGGTCCGGACACCACGATCTCGTTCACGTCGCTCATGCCGGCGGCGCTGAAGTCCACGAGCTTCTGGCGCTCGGGCGTGATCGTGAGGCCGGCAGCCACGATGTCGCCCTTGCCGGCCACCAGCGCGGGCAGCAGCTGGTCGCGTTGCACTGGAAGGAACACCACGCGCAGCTTCAGGTTCTTGTTCTTGAGTTTCTTTTCGGCCTTGAGCTTCGTGTTGAGGTCGTCCTCGAACAGGCGCGCGTAATCGACGGCCGTGCCCCGCGGCACGCCCTTGTCGATGAAGTACACGGTCTTGCTGTGGACGGTCAGCATGCGGATATAGCCGCGCTCGATCATCCCGTCGAGATCGCCGCTCCAGGGCTTCTGGCCCTCGACGAGATCGTTGAGATCGCTGGTGACCGCGTCCGCTGCGGCCGCTGCGGACGCGGGCGCCGAGCTGCCGTTCGCTGGCGACCCGGCTTTGTCACCGCAGCCGGCAACACCCAGGAGCGCAATCGCCAGGCTCAAGCCGAATGCCCATGGTCTGCTTGTTCTTTTCATGGCAGTTCCCTCGGAGCGGCTGATCATAACCCCTCCTCCCTGACGCGCGGCAACACCCAGCGCTAGTCACCGCCAAGCCGGCGGAGCAGTTCCTGCGCCTCGCGATCGTCAGGCGACATGGCTGCGAGTGTCTTCGCCCAACGCCGGGCGGCTGCGCGATCGCCGGCCCGGCTGTTGTAGTCGACGAGGGCCATCACGATGTCCCGATTCTCCACAAACCGGCGATGCGCCTGTTCGAGAACCTGGATCGCTCCGCGAACATCGCCGAGCTCGTGCAACGCGATCGCGTGCACATACGCGTAACGCACATTGTCCGGTTGAAGTTGAGCCGCGCGTGCAAGCGCGCTGCTCGCTTCCGGCAGTCGCTTCTGCCGCACGAGCGCGAGACCGAGTGCTTCATGCAGCTCCGCCGTCTGCGCATCGACTTTCAGGCCCGCACGTAACGCCTGTTCAGCCTTGCCCTCTTCGCCCTGGCTCCGGTACAGGTCGGCGAGATTCACGTACGACGGGACGAACGAGGGTTGCAGCCGGATGGCGGCCTCAAACGCCTGCTCGGCGGCTTGGGCGTTGCCCAGACGCATCTCAAGCATTCCGAGGTTGACCCGGGCGTCGGCGCGATCGGCGTTGAATGACTGAACCTCGCGATACTCCGCGACGACGGCGTCGAATGTTTTCTGCTCGCCCGCGCTGAGCGATCCTGACGGGCTGTCGAGGAGATTCCCGAGCGCTTCGAGCCGTACGCTTCGCACAGGATCGGAGAGCAGCGGAAACGCGAGCGGTACCTTCGTTTGTGGATCAAGGCCCGTCATCGCCTCCATGGCAGCGCGACGCACGAGCGCCTGTTCATCCTTGGCGGCCTCAGCGATCGCCGGCAATGAATGGGCGCTCAGGTAGGGCGGTAGCAGTGATATCGCCGTGGCGCGCGCGACGGCCGGCATCGACGTGTCCGTCGCTACGCTTGCCAGTGACTGTTCGGCGCCCGACTGCGCAACGCGCCCGGCATGAATCGCTACGGCATAGCGGGGGCCGCGCAGGCGGTCGGGCCCGTACCACTGCACGATTCTCGCGGCGGCCCAGCTTGCGTCCCGTTTTACGTGACAGCCGGTGCATGCGTCGGGCGCGCCGACCTTGGCGGACAAGTCCGGTCGCGGCACGCGGAAACTGTGATCCCGCCGCCCGTCGATCACCATGTATTTGCGTTCGACCATGTGGCACGAGACGCACCGCGCGGCGTCCGTCCCGGCGTTGTGAAAGTGATGCTTCGGTGAATCGTAGTGACTCGCCTGGTGACATTGCGCACAGACGGCGTTGTCCGCGGCGCGCAGCTGCCCGCTGTGCGGTTCATGGCAGTTCGAACAGGTGACGCCCTGCGCGAACATGCGGCTCTGCAGGAAGGATCCGTACTCGTAGACCTCATCGAGATTCTGGCCGTCGTCGAAATAGAGTCCCTCGTCAAGGGTCGCTGCTCGATACGCCTGCTCGAGCGGATCGCCCGGCCGATAGCCCGGCAACAGTTGCGCGCGGCGCGCATGGCAGCGGCCGCAGGTATCGACTTCGAGCGGCGAGACGGTCGCCTGTTGTCGCTTGGCGATCGGATCGCCGTCCTGAAAGGCCCAGTGGCCGACCGGATTCTCGAGCGCGACCGCGAATCCATGTTTCGGGTCGACGATTCCGTCCTTCGCCCTTGCCCAGGCCATGTGCAGCGAGCCGGGGCCATGACAGGCCTCGCAGGAGACATTCACGTCCGTCCACTTCGTTTCGAATCGATCCTCCCCGGCGCGATAGTTCTTCTCGAGATGGGTCGAGTGGCAATCCGCGCACATGTGGTTCCAGTTCTGCGCCGGCCCCGTCCAATGCAGGACATCCCGATGATCGATCTTCTCGCCCGGGTACAGGTGAAACCAGCGCTGCCCGCCCGCCTCCTTCGCCCGCGCGTCCCACGCAATGCTGAGCGCCTGCAGTCGGCCTTGCGGCAGCTCCAGGAGGTACTGCTGCAAGGGCTGGACGCCGAACGTGTAGGCCACGCGAAATTCCGCAAGCCGTCCGTCCGCGCCGTCGGTGCGCACGTAGTAGCCGCCGTCGCGCCGGAAGAAGGTCGATACGACGCCATCCTTGGTGAATGTCGTATCGGCGAAGTTCGCGAGGACGGTTGTCGCATCGGCCGGCTGCATCGCGAGGGCATGATGGGACTTGCGCCAGAGGTCCGCTTCGGCCGCATGGCAGGTGACGCAGACGGCACCGCCCAGGTAGGTTGCCGCGACCTGGTTGACCGCAGGCGCCGGCAATGGCGCTTGCGAGTCCCGGCCACAGGCCGCGAGCGCCACGACAACGAGTGCGAATGCCGTCCGCGCAAGTTGGCGACCCGTGGACGCGGTGAGCATGATCGATCAGACGAGGGCCGGCTTCCGCATCGGTGGATGCCGGCCTCGCCCTGAAGTCAGCTCCGCACTATTTCGCCGGCGGATTCGGGAAGTTCGAAAAGATCTGGGCCACGACCGCATCGATCGCGGGACCCGGATTGTCGATCGCGGATTGCTGGACGCGTCCCTCGGCGAGGCCCTGCCAGACGAGCGAATTGTTCCTGACGTTGACGAGGTCGATGCTGAGCGTTCCGGCCTTGTAGTTGACGGTTTCCACGTCGTACGGGTAACCGCCCCACGCGCTGTACATGCCGCCGCGGTAGCCGTAGTAACCGACACCCATGTTCATCGAGGGCGTCGAGCGCACGTCCTGCTTGTCCGCGATATTGAGGAAGAAGTTGACACGCAGGTCCGGGTCCTGCTCGCTGTACGTGTACCCGACGCGCTCGAGCTGCGCGCGCGTCGCCTGCTTCAGGCGGTTGGTGACGATCGTCGAGTATTGCGCACGATCGGTCGCCACCTTGTCGAAGAAGGCGAAGGTCTTGAACGATTTGACGTCGACGGCCGGATCGTGATCGACGCGAATCGCCGGGCCGCTCTCGCATCCCGCGATCATGGCGATCGACAGCGTGGCGGCGCTTAGCCAGAGAATTTTACGCATGAGAACTCCGTGTCCGTTTATGTGCTGGCTGTTTGACCTTTCGGGCAGATAGGTTACACATCATTCCGGACACATAGGTAACACTTTTGGGCATTTGCGGGAGACGCAAATGCCGTGGCAGGAGTGTTACAAAATGGATGAAAGGCTTCGATTTGTTGCCCGATTGCTCGAG